>JAGZIS010000009.1:0-61054 GCA_018366115.1 Parahaemophilus parainfluenzae
TACAGTTATCCACGAAAATGAAAGCCAAACCGCAACAGATTATATGCAGGGTGCAAACACTTGGGCGAGTAAATTAGGTCAATTTGATATTGAAGAAGCCTCATTCTATGGCGGTATGGCACCACCAAACTGTTTACACCGTTATGAGCTTATTGTGTATGCACTCGATACCAAACTAAACCTCAAACCGGGATTCCGTTTTAATGATCTATATTTTGCGATGCAAGGGCATATTCTAGATCAAGCTGTGGTGATGGGCACTTATGATGTTTAATCATTTATAGTTCATCCTAAAAACACCATAAAAAATGACCGCACTTTATCGAAGTGCGGTCATTTATTTTGAGGGTTTATAATGTGATTTTATTTGATGAATCTTTCACTAATTTCGCGTGCGCTTTTTTCTGTTCTTTCATCTTATTACTCGTTTCACGGCGTAAAGTTGAAAGTTCCGCATTACGAATGTTGTACTCATCCACACGACCTTCATAGTCATCACGCATATTTTCGATAATCGCACGAACATCTTCAATGCTCATATCATCACGAATATATTGATTTAAGTTATCTAATAATAAGACACGTTTTTGGTTATCACGAATTTTGCGGTTGTTGTCTTCAATATCGCGTTTAAGTTTATTTTTTAAACGATACAAACGCACATACTCTAATACTTCTTGGAAGGATTTACTTACATTTCCCATGATCGACTCTCTCAAAGTTAAAAACAAACTTCGAGTAATGTAGCCTTTTTTTTCGTCCCCGTCAAAAGCTTAAATTTAAATTGATGGATTAGATCAAAAAACTGTTTGATTTAGTTGATTATCCTATTCGGTAGTGGTAAAAATGAAGAATCCATTCAAAATAAAATAAGGAAACACAATGTCAAAAGTCTTTAATTTTAGCGCTGGTCCAGCCATGATTTTTCCTGAGGTCCTACAAAAAGCACAAGCAGAGCTAACCAACTGGCTTGGTCAAGGTGTATCGGTAATGGAAGTCAGTCACCGTGGCAAATATTTTATGGAATTGATTGCTCAAGCAGAAAAAGATTTACGTGAGGTGTATCACATTCCAGATAACTATCGTGTGTTATTCCTACAAGGTGGGGCTCGTGGTCAATTTGCGGCATTACCGATGAACTTAATCGGTGAGAAAGGCAAAGCGCTTTACTTAAATAGCGGCCACTGGTCTGCAACTGCGGCTAAAGAAGCGCGTAACTTTGCTGAAATTGATGAAATTACCATTGTAGAAAATGGTGATCACACACGCATTACCAACCTTGATTTCAGTGACATTGCGGAACAATACGATTATGTTCACTATTGCCCAAATGAAACCATCAGTGGTGTAGAGATTTTTGATGTACCAAATGTGGGCAATGCTGTTCTCGTGGCAGATATGTCATCTAATATCCTTTCTCGTGAAATTGATATTAGCAAATTTGGTGTCATTTATGCGGGTGCGCAAAAAAACCTTGGTCCTGCAGGGATTACGCTCGTGATTATTCGTGATGATTTGATTGGTCATGCTCGCCAAGCAACCCCATCTATTTGGAATTACGCCACACAACGTGATGCTGACTCCATGATCAATACCCCACCAACATTTGCGTGGTATCTCTGTTCATTAGTTTTCAAACACATTCAAGCGATTGGTGGCTTAAAAGAAATTGCAAAACGTAACGCCGCGAAAGCACAAACCCTTTATGACTACATTGATAGTAGCAAACTCTATCGTAACGTAGTGGCTAAAGAAAACCGTTCAACCATGAATGTCACATTTGTGACAGGCAATCCTGAACTTGATGCTAAATTTGTTACAGAATCGACAGCTGCCGGTCTTCAAGCTTTAAAAGGTCATAAAGTGCTAGGTGGTATGCGCGCCTCTATCTATAACGCGATGCCATTAGAAGGCGTACAAGCGCTCATTGAATTCATGAAAAAATTTGAAGCTGAAAATAGCTAATTATCTGATTTATTAAACTCAACGTGCGGGCTGAAAAGCCCGCTCGTTTTTATAAGGAAAGCATATGCAATACATCAACGTCGCCAATCAAGGCGTGAAATCTCTTTCACCTTACCAAGCTGGAAAACCAATCGAAGAACTCGAACGTGAATTGGGTATTACTAATATCGTTAAACTTGCCTCAAATGAAAACCCTTTCGGTTTTCCTGAAAGTGCGAAAAAAGCCATTCAAACCCAACTTGATCATTTAACGCGCTACCCTGATGCGAATGCTTTTGAACTTAAAGCGGCTATTGCGAAAAAATTTGGTGTGCAACCAAACCAAATCACCCTTGGTAATGGTTCTAATGATTTATTAGAACTCTTTGCCCACACCTTTGCGGCTGAGCATGATGAAGTGATTTATTCACAATATGCTTTTATTGTTTACCCTTTAGTGACAAAAGCCATTAATGCCGTTGCGAAAGAAATTCCCGCTAAGAATTGGGGACATGATTTAAATGGATTTTTGACCGCACTTTCAGATAAAACCAAGCTAATTTTTATTGCCAATCCAAACAACCCAACGGGGAATTTCTTAACGGAAGCAGAATTGGACGCTTTCTTGTCCAAAGTACCTGAAAATATGATTGTAGTACTAGATGAAGCTTATACTGAATTTACTCATCCAAGCGAACGCGTTAATTCTTTTGCATTACTGGAAAAATACCCGAACCTTATCGTTTCACGCTCTCTATCAAAAGCTTATGGACTTGCGGGTTTGCGTATTGGCTACGCAGTCTCTAATCCTGAAATCGCAGACTTATTAAACCGTGTTCGTCAACCGTTTAACTGTAATAGTCTTGCTTTGACTAGTGCAATTGCAGTGATGAACGATGATGCCTTTGTCGAAAAAGTGGCTGAGAACAACCGCCAAGAAATGAAACGTTATGAGGCCTTCTGCCAACAATATGGATTAGACTTTATTCCGTCTAAAGGTAATTTTATTACCATTGATTTTAAACAACCTGCCGCACCAATTTATGATGCATTATTACATGAAGGCGTGATTGTACGCCCAATTGCAGGTTATGGCATGCCAAATCACTTGCGCATCAGCATTGGCTTACCACAAGAAAATGACAAGTTTTTTACTGCACTTAAAAAAGTGCTTAATTTAGGAAATGAAAAATAGGAGCATTTATGACCCAAGTAACAATGATGGGTAATCCCATTGAAGTAAGCGGCAACTTTCCCAAAAAAGGAGAGAAAGTGACCGCACTTACGCTAACCAATAAAGAACTCGCTGACGTCACGCTTGATACTTATGCTGGAAAACGCAAAGTTTTAAATATTTTTCCAAGTATTGATACAGGTGTATGTGCAACTTCGGTTCGCAAATTCAATCAACAAGCAGCTAATTTAAAAAATGCTGTGGTACTTTGCATTTCAGCTGATTTACCTTTTGCACAAGCACGATTCTGCGGTGCGGAAGGTATTGAGAACGTAGAAACGCTTTCTACTTTCCGTCATAAAGAAGTCCATGAAAACTTAGGGGTCAACATCACAACTGGTCCAATCGCGGGTTTGATTGCTCGTTCAGTGATTGTCTTAGATGAAAACAATAACGTGTTACATAGTGAATTGGTGTCTGAAATTAAAGATGAGCCAAATTATGAAGCTGCGCTAGCCGCACTATAATGAATAA
Source organism: Parahaemophilus parainfluenzae (assembly GCA_018366115.1). Taxonomy (GTDB): domain Bacteria; phylum Pseudomonadota; class Gammaproteobacteria; order Enterobacterales; family Pasteurellaceae; genus Haemophilus_D; species Haemophilus_D parainfluenzae_AB. The sequence goes on from JAGZIS010000009.1 coordinate 3,653, forward strand.
GGCGCTTTTTTCATAGAAAGCGCCTTTTTATTTATTCAGGAAAGATTTCGTTCAATATCAATGCTATTCCATCATCATTATGCGAAGCAGTGACGCGATTGGCGGCCTGTTTAATCTCATCCGGTGCATTGCCCATTGCAACGCCTAATCCCACGCTTTCTAACATATCTAAATCGTTAAAGTTATCGCCGAAAGCAACACATTCTTCCATCTTCACATGGAAGTAATCTTCGAGAAAACGTACTGCATTACCTTTTGTCGCTGACTTATGCATCACTTCAAGGAAATTCGCATGAGAACGGCAAATGCTTAAATGCGGGAATTTCTCTTTCAAAATTTGCTCGATACCAATCACTTCATCCGTTTCACCAATAATTTGAATTTTATGCGGAGAATAGACCGCACTTTCATCATAAGGATCAATCTGAATACCAGTTACGCTACGTTCATAAATCACCCATTTATTATCTAAATCTCGAGCAACGCAATCATCATAAGTATAATAATTCACACCCAACGCAGGATGGTCTGCTAATACTTGATTAATGACTTGAATATCAGCGGGATCAATTTGTACTGAATAAATAGGCGTAGCGTTTTTATCTAAAATCAAGGCGCCACTAAATGCCACAATGATGTTGTAATTTTCAATGAGTTTCGCATAAGGCCAAATACCCAGCGGCGAACGAGCAGAAATGGGTGTAAATGGAATACCTTGTTTTGTAATGCGTTGAAGTGCATCTAAGGTTTTAGGCGAAATTCGATGATCGGAAGTTAATAAGGTACCATCAAAATCACTGAATACGGCTTTATACATAATAGCTCCAAATCGTCATTATTTTTCGGAAAGGTAAGGGTCAGCAAAGCCCAAACCCTGCATAATTTCAGTTTCTAAACTTTCCATTTCTTCGGCTTCATCATCTTCAATATGATCGTAACCCAGCAAATGTAAGCTACCATGCACAATCATATGCGCCCAATGTGCCATTAAAGGCTTTTCTTGCTCGATAGCTTCGCGTTCTACTACCTGGCGACAAATCACCAAATCGCCCAACAGCGGTAATTCCACTTCATCAGGACATTCAAAAGGGAAAGACAATACATTGGTTGGACGATCTTTTCCACGATAAGTCAAATTCAAGTCATGGCTTTCTGCTTCATCCACAATGCGCACCGTCATTTCCACATTATTACTTTCTGGTTGCACTGCGGCGGTTGCCCATTGCAGAATTTGCGCTTCTGATGGCAAGCCTTCTGTATTTTCACAGGCCAGTTGCAAATCGATAATCATATTGCCCATGTTATTCTCCTAAATTCGTTTCATTTTCTGACCGCACTTTTTGTTCACGTTCAGCTCGACGCTGCGCTGCGATTTCTTGGCGACGAATTTCATCTTGAGCTTCCCATTCTTCGTAAGCTTGTACCACTTTTGCCACCACAGGATGTCGTACAATATCTTTACTCTCAAAGTAGTTAAAGCTCAATTCCGACACCTTACTTAATACTTCCATGGCGTGGCGTAAACCTGATTTTGTACTACGTGGTAAATCGATTTGAGTCACATCCCCTGTAATCACGGCTTTGGAATTAAAACCAATACGGGTCAAAAACATTTTCATTTGTTCGACTGTCGTATTTTGGCTTTCATCTAGAATGATAAAGCTGTCATTGAGTGTGCGTCCACGCATATAAGCTAATGGGGCAATTTCAATGACATTTCGCTCCATCAATTTTTGTACCCGTTCAAAGCCTAACATTTCAAATAATGCATCATAAAGTGGTCGTAAATAAGGTTCAATTTTTTGTCCTAAATCACCCGGCAGGAAACCTAGTTTTTCGCCAGCCTCTACGGCAGGGCGAGTCAGCAAAATGCGACGAATTTCTTGGCGTTCTAATGCCTCTACAGCCGCTGCTACGGCTAAAAAAGTTTTCCCTGTTCCAGCAGGTCCAATCCCAAAACTAATATCGTGCGTAAGAATATTATGTAAATACTGAATTTGATTTTCACCACGCGGTTTAATCAAACCTCGCTTGGTTTTAATTGTGGTGCTATAGACGTGATTTTCACTGTGTGACTCACTGCCTTCTTGCGATAACATTCTGCTCTCTTGCAAGGCAATATGCACATCTTCCAAATCAAGTTCTTTCACTTTCCCCTTAATTGGTGCTGTCTCTACATATAATGCCTGGATTAATTTAGCCGCACGCTCAATTAATTGCTCATGATGAGATTTCGGACTTTCATCGTTAGATTTCACCGTGAAAGTAAAATTATTGCGGGAAATATTGAGGTTAAATTCTTTTTCAATCAGTTTGATATTTTCATCGAATGCACCGCAAAGGGATTGCAGACGATCATTTTCTTGAGGTTCTAAGGTAAAAGTTGTCATTAAATTTCATTTTAGAATTGTGAATACTGTTTCCATTTTAGCCTAATTACGATGAATGTAAAACGGGCTTCACCAACTGATGAAGCCCGATAACTAAATTAAGGCAATTCAGGAAAAAGCATCTTAATCACATTCATTGTCAATCGTCGAGATTGTCCACTAAATGGGAAAATATGCATCATCATCATAGGATTAAAGTTTGCCTCAATCACACCCCACGAATGTAAACTCGGTTCTGCCGGCTGTTTCAAATCAGGAATAATTAAATCTACACCACAAACTGCCGCCCCCATTGCCTTGCTAATCCCGACCGCAATTTCTTTGTAACTGGCATGCATTTCATCCGTCATATCAATAGAATCACCGCCTGTACTAATATTAGAATTCGCACGTAATTGAACAAGTTGATCTTTTGCAGGAATAGAATTCACGGTTAATCCTTGCTCCTTAAGCTGCAACTGCTCAATATCCCCCAATGCTATTTTTTTCAATGGCGTACGACTGCCATCGCCCCGTAAAGGATGATCATTTTTAGCGGCAACTAATTCAGCAACAGTATGTACACCATCTCCAATTACATTTGCTGGAACACGTAATAAGACGGCTAACGTTTGATCGCCTAACACAAAGAAACGGTATTCGGTGCCTTGTAGATAATCTTCAACCATGATCTCTTTATCTTCACGGAAAGCAATTTCTACTGCTTTTGCAAAATCCTCTCTATCCGTTACACCTTGTTGGAAAATACTGATCCCTAAACCAAAATTCGTTGATTTTGGCTTAATCACGACAGCTCGATTTTCAAAAAGTGGGAAATTTTCGACCGCACTTTTCACATCGGTAAACTCGATACTTTGAGGTACATTAAATCCGGCTTTCGCTAACACTTTCTTTGTCACCACTTTATTTTCCATGATGAGTGGGGAAATATAGCTATCGTGAGAAGTCATATTACCGTTTTTCACATATTCCAAATGGTCGCCAAATTGAAGACTGAGAAATTGATCGCGTTCATCTAAAATCTCAACCTTTAATCCTTTTTGAATTGCATCAAATAATAACGCCTGTGTGGACAGTTCCATATTATCAAACGCACTTAATGCATAAAAACGTTCAAAGGCTTTTGCTTTATTGGATTGCGCGATATCAGCACCTAATTGTTGATAACTACCGACCTGTTCAATTGCCGCGACCACTTTTGCACAAAGCGTTTGGCTTGGATCCGCAAATTGCCCTAATTTGTCTTTAACAATCGTTTTTATCTCATCACTTACATTGAGTTGCTCAAGCATTTTGAGCATTTCAAGGAGGACTAATTCCCCTTCTACCGCATAAACACTTTGCTGTCTTGGGTCTTCCCATGCTACCTCTGCAAGACGTGCTTTACCTAATTCTACGCCCTCTTGATCAGCCGTATCTTCAAGCCATGCCATTAACAAAATAAAATAATGAATGAATTTCGCATCATCAAGCTCTATTCCGTAAGGTGCAAACGGATTGAGATCAAACAAACGGAATTCTAAATATTGAATTCCTTTTTCAAGTAAATCTCGTGCTTTTTTAGCACCACGCAAGCGTACACTTGAGTAAAATTCTTTTTCCGCAATCAAATCACCCGATTTCACCCAGTGTTCTAAGGTCTCAACATACTCTTGCAAACTGTCATAAGAGACGTGGATCTTCGGATTATTCACATAACCATATTTCCCTGAACGTAAACTCCGCACATATTGATGCGGTTTAAGGGGTGAATTGCCTCTGAAATATTTTTCCTCTACCGTTGGTGTCGCAGAAAACAAATAAAGCAAAATCCATTGATAACGTAAGAAGTTCTTCGCTATTTTTAGGTAAAAATCATTTTGAAAATCAACCGCACTTTGTGTTTCATTTTGTGCATGAAATAAGGCTTCAATAAATTTAGGGTCAATTTGAAAATTGTAATGAATACCACAGACCATTTGCTTATATTTACCGTAAGACTGGACTAAATGCTCACGATAAGCCACATCTTCATGATTATCTAATTGTGCGACCTTAATGTGCTCCTCTGGCGGTAACCCCGCAGGCATACTGAAAGGAAAAATAAATTCATTCTCCGGTAAAGTTCGCAAAGTTACTTCATGAATAGCAGAAAGCCAACGCAATGTATCCTCTAATTTTTTCATCGGAGGAGTCACTAATTCCAACTGACTTTCTGCAAAATCTGTTTGAATGTAAGGGTGGAAACGACGATTACCAAAGGCTTTGGGGTGCGATGATGTCACTATTGAACCATCCGAATGCACCCGTTGACTTTCCTTTTCAATCCCAAAAGTGCCTTGCTGGAATAAGAGTTCTAGATGATGTTGTTTAATGATTTGCTGAATGTTCATATCCGTTCCTACTCAAGATGTTTGCTCTACATTATGTAAAAAGATTAATAAGTAACAAAGTAAGAAAATAGCATGAAATATAAAATTTTGATATAAATAAAATATTTGATAATTATTTGCATTATCTGTTTTAAGTATATTACAATGGGACAATTCTTGTTTTCAGAGAATTAGCTATATTTCCCTTCCCCCGATAATATAAAGGAGTTTTTATGAAAATTAAACATTTTCAAATTGCCGCCCTTACTGGCTTAATGGCATTTGCAGGCTTCGCTTCTGCAGATATTACCGTTTACAACGGACAACATAAAGAAGGTGCAAAAGCCGTTGCCGATGCGTTTACAAAAGCAACGGGTATTAAAGTGACCTTAAACAGTGCAAAAAGCGATCAACTTGCAGGTCAATTAAAAGAAGAGGGCGATAAAACCCCTGCTGACGTATTCTTTTCTGAACAAACTGCACCTTTCGCTGCCCTGTCTGATGCAGGCTTATTAGAACCGCTTTCTGCAGATACTATTAAACAAACTGCACACAAGGGCGTTCCTGTTGCACCGAAAAAAGACTGGGTCGCATTAAGCGGTCGTTCTCGAGTAGTGGTTTACGATCACACTAAATTATCTGAAAAAGACATGGAAAAATCCGTGTTAGATTATGCAACACCAAAATGGAAAGATAAAATTGGTTACGTTCCAACTTCAGGCGCATTCTTAGAGCAAGTTGTTGCGATTACCAAATTAAAAGGTAAAGATGCCGCTCTTAAATGGTTAAAAGGCTTAAAAGAAAACGGTAAACTTTATGCGAAAAACAGCGTTGCTCTTCAAGCGGTTGAAAATGGCGAAGTACCAGCAGCGTTAATCAACAACTATTACTGGTATGCACTCGCGAAAGAAAAAGGTGCTGATAACCTCAAAACGCGTCTTTACTTTATTCGTCATCAAGATCCCGGTGCATTAGTAACTTATTCTGGTGCAGCGGTATTAAAAGGATCTAAAAATAAAGAAGAAGCGAAAAAATTCGTTGATTTCTTAGCAAGTAAAGAAGGGCAAGAAGCATTTGTTTCTGTACGTGCAGAATACCCACTTCGCTCTGATGTGGTTTCCCCATTTAACATGGAACCTTATGCGAAATTAGAAGCACCTGTTGTTTCTGCAACGACTTCTGAAGACAAAGACAACGCAAACAAACTTATTGAAGAAGCTGGTTTGAAATAAGTTTAGTTTGCTATGCTATGTAATATAGGGCGTGTAATACACGCCCTTCTGTTATTTACTCTACTTACTCTACACTGATATTTTCAAAGGATTTTTTGTGTCTAATCGCCCTCCTCGCTGGCTTATTGCCTTAATCGTGCTGATTAGTTTGCCATTATTACTCCCTTTTTTATATGTTATTGAACGAGCTGCGGATGTTGGATTGGCTCGTAGTATTGAGCTACTTTGGCGCCCAAGAATGTGGGAATTGCTCAGTAATACGCTACTTTTAATGGTATTTGTCACGCTTTTTGCCATTATTCTCGGCACACTATGTGCATTTTTATTAGAACGTTATCGCTTTTGGGGAAAAGGCTTTTTCCAAGTTGCCATGACGCTTCCGCTTTGTATTCCTGCATTTGTCAGCTGTTTTACCTGGATCAGTCTCACCTTTAGAGTGGAAGGCTTCTGGGGAACCATTGGTATTATGACGCTGAGTTCTTTTCCGCTTGCTTATCTCCCTGTCGCTGCAACCTTGAAAAGACTCGACCGATCTTTAGAAGAAGTGAGCCTTTCATTGGCGAAAAGCCAAGCTTATACATTCTGGCATGCGATTTTTCCGCAACTCAAACCTGCCATCGGTAGCAGCGTATTATTAATTGCGCTTCATATGTTAGTGGAGTTCGGTGCGGTTTCTATTTTAAATTATCAAACCTTCACTACAGCCATTTTCCAAGAATATGAAATGGCCTTTAATAACAACACTGCCGCTTTACTTTCTGGTGTGTTAATGGTGATTTGTATCCTTGTTGTGATGGGCGAGATTCGTTTTAGAGGCACGCAAACACTCTATCAAAGTGGCAAAGGCGTAATACGCCCCTATCCATTAAAAACGCTCTCTGTTGGAAAACAAATTTTAGTCGTGAGTTTCTTTACAACCATTTTTGTGCTCAGTATTGGGGTGCCAATTACCATGCTGATTTATTGGCTAAAAGTAGGAAACTCCATTGAAAGTGCGGTCGATTTTCGGGAATTTTTTACCGCCTTCACAAACTCACTCACCATATCAACACTGGGTGCATCGCTTACAGTTATTTGTGCCTTGCCATTAGTATGGGCGGCGGTGCGCTATCGCAGTAAATTAACAATTTGGCTTGATCGCATCCCTTATCTACTTCATGCAGTACCGGGGCTCGTGATCGCATTATCGTTGGTTTTCTTTACCATCAACTATGCGTATTCATTTTATCAAACCTTTGCGATGGTCGTGGTCGCCTACTTTATGCTTTATCTTCCAATGGCTCAAACGACCTTACGAGGATCGCTTGAACAGATGTCTGATAACATCGAAAAGGTGGGGCAAAGCTTAGGGCGTAGCAACTTTTATATTTTCCGTACCTTAGTCATCCCCGCTATGTTACCTGGGATTGCTGCCGCCTTTGCTTTAGTTTTTTTAAACTTAATGAAAGAGCTCACTGCAACCCTATTGCTGACACCAAATGACATTAAAACACTTTCAACCGCGGTGTGGGAATATACCTCTGATGCACAATATGCGGCAGCAACGCCTTATGCCATTATGTTAGTGCTATTTTCAGGCATTCCTGTATTTTTACTGAAACGATACGGTTTTAAATAACGAGAAGATAAAAATGACAACATTACTCGACATTAAAAATTTGAATAAATCCTTTAATGGGCACCAGGTTCTACACAATATCTCTCTGCAATTAGAGAAAGGTGAAATTCTGTTTCTTCTCGGTGCATCCGGTTGTGGAAAAACCACCTTATTGCGTAGTATTGCTGGTTTTGAACAACCTACAAGCGGTGAGATTTGGTTAAAGAATCAACCTATTTTTAAAGAAAACCTCAATGTGCCAACTCAGCAACGCAAATTAGGCTATGTGGTACAAGAAGGTGTGTTATTTCCTCATTTAAATGTTTACCGCAATATTGCTTATGGCTTAGGCGATGGTAAAGGAAAAACCGAAGAGGAAAAACAACGCATACAGGAAGTGATGAAACTCACGGGTATTAGCAGCTTAGCTGATCGTTTCCCCCATCAGCTTTCTGGAGGTCAACAGCAACGTGTCGCACTTGCTCGAGCGCTTGCACCAAGCCCTGAATTAATCTTGTTTGATGAGCCATTTAGTGCGTTAGATGAGCATCTTAGAAATCAAATTCGTTACGATATGTTACAAGTATTAAGAGAAAGTGGTTCCTCTGCCGTATTTGTGACCCATGATCGTGATGAAGCACTATGTCATGCAGACAAAATCGCAGTGATTCAAGAAGGAAAAATTCTCCAAATTGCGACACCTAAAACACTGTATTGGTCACCGCAGCATTTATCCATCGCAACATTTATCGGAGAAAGTATTATTTTCCCTGCAACGTTAAAAAATGATGCCATCGCGATCTGTCAATTAGGTGAGGTTGCTGTAGAAAATAAAGGAAATGGTCATACGCAAGGGAAGGTTTTATTCCGCCCTGAGCAATTCTCTCTTGCGAAAAAAATCCAAGATCCGACCGTTTCTTTTAATGGTGAGATTAAACGGATTGAATCAAGAGGACGAGCGATCAATATTTGTATTGATGTTGGCGGTTATGAGCTGAATATCAATGAAGATCTTATCAACGAATACCATACAGGTGAACAAGTCACCATGTATTTGTATGGGAAGGGGGTATTCTACAATGACTAAAAAAGGCGGAACATATTGTTCCGCCTTTTTATATGATTTAGTGACCAAGTGATTTTCGCATCTTGATGTTGAGCATTTCAACTACAGCTGAGAAGCCCATTGCAAAGTAAATGTAGCCTTTTGGAATATGAATATCCAAGCTTTCGGCAATTAAACTTACTCCAACTAAAATTAAGAATGCTAAGGCTAAAATCTTCAATGTCGGATGGGTATCAACAAAATCACCAATTGGTTTCGCCGCAAACATCATCACACCTACTGCAATCATAATTGCCAAAATCATTACTGGAAGGTGATTTGCCATCCCTACTGCGGTAATTACTGAGTCTAAAGAAAATACGATATCTAAAATCGCAATTTGGATTAATACGCCCAAATAACTGACTTTCTTCTTGTTATTCTCTTCTTCATGATGTGCTTCTGGATGCATCGCCTCTTTAATTTCGCCTGTACTTTTCACAATTAGGAATAAGCCCCCAAGGAATAAAATCAAATCGCGACCCGAAATTTCCTGACCGACTAACGTGAACAACGGCTCCGTTAATTTCATCATCCAAGAAAGGGAAACAAGAAGTACAATACGGGTAATCATCGCTAACCCAAGACCGATAATACGACCAGATTGGCGTTGATTCGCGGGTAAACGTCCCACTAAAATACTAATAAAAATAATGTTATCGATACCCAAGACGATTTCAAGTGCGGTCAAAGTAAGCAATGAAATCCATGCTTCAGGATCAACAAGCCATTCAAACATAATATGTTCCTATATAAAATCCGAAAGGTTGAAATAATAGACAGTTTGCCTAGAAAATCAAGATTTTTCCTAACTTTTTAAGGTCTCGAAAATCTTTTCTGCTAAGGCTTTAGAAATACCGGGTACTGATGCGATCTCATCCAATGTGGCATTTTTGACACCTTGCAATCCACCTAAATATTTCAACAAGGCTTGACGTCGTTTAGCGCCTACCCCTTCAATGGTTTCCAATCCGCTTTGGGTAAAGGCTTTTTGGCGTTTTTGACGATGACTGCTAATCGCATGATTATGGCTTTCATCTCGAATATGTTGGATTAAATGCAGTGCAAGGCTATCATCCGGCAAATGAATCTCACGATCTTGTTTGCTGATAATCAACACCTCTTGTCCTGCTCGACGATCCACACCTTTTGCCACACCAATTAAGTGCGGTCGATTTTTATCCCATTTTACGTTGAGATGATGAAAAACCTCTAAGGCACGGTTAAGCTGCCCTTTACCACCATCAATAAAAATAATATCGGGGATTTTATCTTCATCAAGATCGCGGTCATAACGTTTCTTTAAGGCTTGCTCCATCGCTGCATAGTCATCACCACCTGTAATGCCTTCAATATTAAAACGGCGATAATCTGATTTCAGTGGACCTTCTTGATTAAATACCACGCAAGATGCCACGGTTTGATTTCCCATCGTATGGCTAATATCAAAACATTCCATACGTTTAATTTCAGGCATATCGAGCAATTCGCAAAGGGCTTGATAACGCTCGTGCATTCGAGAAGATTGTTTGAGTTGGGTCGCTAACGCCGCTTTAGCATTAATTTGCGCTAGTTGTAGATATTTACCTTTATCGCCTTTAGCGGATTCCTGTATCACCACTTTTCGGCCAGCTTGTTCAGTTAATAAGGCTTCAAGCTCCGCTTTTTCATCTAATTTATGATCCACAATAATACTATTAGGGATACTTCTGCCTTGATGGCCTTGCAAATAAAACTGCCCAACAAACGTTGCCGTTAACTCGGATAAATCTGTATTAGCAGGCACTTTCGGAAAATAACTGCGATTGCCTAATACTTTACCTTGACGAATAAACATCACCTGAACACAAGCTAAACCGTGCTGATACGCAATGGACATAATATCCATATCGTCCAAACGTTCATTAGATACGAATTGTTTTTCGATAACCGCACGAACCGCTTGAATTTGGTCACGATAACGTGCCGCACCTTCAAAATCTAAGTCTCGGCTCGCTTGTTCCATTTTACCAATGAGATAATCTAATACTTGCTGATCTTTCCCTTGCAAAAATAATCGTGCTAATTCAACTTGTTGGTTATATTCCTCATCAGTCACATAACCTGGCACACAAGGTGCTGAGCAACGCCCGATTTGATATTGCAAACAAGGGCGGGAACGATTGTTATAAACCGAATTTTCACATTGACGAACAGGGAATAATTTTTGCATTAACGACAAGGTTTCACGCACTGCCCCCGCATGAGGATAAGGCCCGAAATACTCACCTGCAATTTTTTTCGTTCCACGATAAGAAGTAATACGAGGATGACGTTCTTTCGTCAATAAAATAAAAGGATAGGATTTATCATCTCGCAATAACACATTATAACGAGGTTGATAAAGTTTAATAAAGTTATGCTCAAGCAATAATGCTTCTGTTTCAGAAGAGGTAATGGTTGTGTCGATATGATGAATTGACGACACCAAGGCTTCTGTTTTTTTGCTGCTTAAGTTTTTTCGAAAATAGCTGGAAAGGCGCTTTTTAAGATCTTTCGCTTTGCCCACATAAATAACCTGATCTTTATCGTCATACATACGATAAACACCAGGTTCATGAGAAACGTCTGAGAGAAACTTCTTGGAATCAAACATCAGTAAAAACTACGCCAAAATTGACCGCACTTTTTCTAAATCTTCTGCTGTATCCACACCAACAGCTGGAACTTCTTTCGCCAATTCCACATGAATACGCTCACCGTACCATAATACACGGAGTTGCTCTAACTTCTCTAAGTTTTCTAATTGTGTTGGTACCCATTGCACATATTGTTTAATAAAGCCCGCACGGTAAGCATAAATACCGATATGACGAAGATACGCATTAGCCAGTTGTGCTTTTGAAGTGTCTTCTAATTGCATAAATTGATCACGATCGTAAGGAATCACTGAACGAGAGAAATATAAAACGTAGCCATCTTTATCTGTGACGACTTTCACGGCATTTGGATTAAATAACTCTTCCGCTTCATGAATTTTTACCGCAAGTGTCGCCATATTCACATTAAATTTCGCTAAATTTTCTGCTACTTGACTCACAATAACGGGGGGGATTAACGGTTCATCCCCTTGGATGTTTACAATAATTTCATCATCAGCAATTCCGAGTTTACTCACGACTTCTGCTAAACGTTCCGTACCAGAATTATGCGCTTCTGATGTCATGCAAACTTCTGCCCCAAAAGCTTTTGCTGCTTTTTCAACTTGTTCGTTATCTGTGGCAATAATTACTCGACTCGCCCCTGATTGCTGAGCCTTTTCAAAAACATGTTGAATCATGGGGTTACCGGCAATATCGGCTAGAGGTTTACCCGGTAAGCGGCTCGATGCAAAACGAGCAGGGATAATAACTGTAAATGACATAATCATTCCTTATTCTTTCAATGTTTCGGCTTTTTCTGCCAACAATACAGGCACGCCGTTTTCAATAGGATACGCTACTTGCTCAAAAGGGCAAATGAGCCGTTGATTTTCTTGATCGTATTTCAATCTTGCCAAACATCGCGGGCAAGCGATCACGTCTAATAATCGAGGATTGAGTTTCTCACGCATATTTCACTCGAATAAGTTAAACCAAATGACGAATTTTTTCCCACAATTGTGGAAGTTTTTGGCCTTGATTTTCAGTCTCTACAATCTCTGCATCAACGGGAACATACCACCAATTCTCTTTAGCAAAAGCGTGGCATTTTACGGCATCCTTTTCCGTCATAAAGAGCGGTTGATTTTCAGCGAGTTTTTCTAATAATTGTGGCTCAAAATGTTGATGATCTTGAAAAGCTTTCGTATTGGCTAAACGAATATTTAAATTTTCCAACATCATGAAAAAACGTTGGGGGTTGCCAATTCCCGCGATGGCTGAACCTTGAGTAAATTCACTTAACAAGCGTTTTTCAGCCGTCACTAAATTAATCGCATAGTGAGGAACGAGCGTCATAACCGCATCAGAATAAGCGTTTTTTCCACCATTGGTAATCACAAAGTCCACATTTTTTAAACGACTTGGTAATTCACGCAAAGGCCCTGCCGGCAAAACAAAGCCGTTCCCTAAAGCACGTTCTGCGTCCATCACCACAATTTCAATATCACGCTGCAACTTATAATGTTGTAATCCATCATCCGAAATAATCAGATCGCAATCCTGTGTTTTCAAAAGTAATTCGATAGCTTGCTGACGATTCGGTGAAATCACCACAGGCACACCTGTTCTTTTGGCAATTAAAACAGGTTCATCGCCCCCTTGAACGGGATCGGTTTCAGGCGTAACAAGTAAAGGATAGGTTTTAGATTGGCTACCATAGCCACGAGAAATCACACCTACACGCAATCCTTGTTTTTGCAACTCTTCAACTAACCACACCACAACAGGCGTTTTACCATTTCCGCCCACAGAAAGATTACCGACAATAATGACCGGTTTTGGAGATTTATAAGAGGATAAGATATTCAAGGAAAATAGTGCTAGGCGAATTTGGCTAATCAACCAAAATAGCAGTGAAAAAGGAAGAAGCAACCAAGCAAGCTTTGAATTAGAGTACCAAAAAGGCATTTCATTTATCCTATATTGATTTTGGGCGAACACATTGGTTCGCCCTTATTATTTTATCCGCTAAACTGCATACTGTGTAATTGTTTATACGCGCCATCAAGCGCTAACAAATCTTGATGCGTACCACGTTCTTTAATTTCACCGTGCTCAATGACTAAGATTTCATCGGCATTTTCAATGGTTGATAAACGATGTGCAATCACCAATACTGTACGATCTTTTTTCAGTTCTTCTAATGCTGACTGAATCGCTCGTTCAGATTCTGTATCTAATGCCGATGTAGCTTCATCTAAAATTAAGACCGGTGAATTACGTAGTAATGCACGAGCAATCGCTAAACGCTGACGTTGGCCACCTGAAAGAGTTGCACCATTCTCACCAATAACGGTATCAAAACCTTGTGGAAGTTTCTCGATAAACTCCAGGGCGTAAGCTGCTTTTGCAGCTTCAATAATTTGTTCACGCGTGTATTTATCTTCTGCCGCGTAAGCAATATTATTGGCAATCGTATCGTTAAATAAATGTACTTGTTGAGAAACGACAGAACAATTCTCACGTAAATTAGATAAACGATAATCTTGAATTCTTACGCCATCTAATAAAATTTCGCCTTCGTCAATATCGTAGAAACGCGTCACCAAATTAGCAATCGTTGATTTTCCCGAACCTGAACGCCCCACTAAAGCCACAGTTTTGCCTGCAGGCACATAAAAAGAGATATTATTTAAGGCTTTCTCTTCTTTACCCTCATAAGCAAAACTCACATTTTTAAATTCTAAATCACCTTTTGCAGGTTCTGCTTTATACGTGCCATTATCTTTCTCTGTTTCCAAATCTAAGATGGCAAATAATGTCTGACACGCTGCCATGCCACGTTGGAACTGTGAGTTCACATTCGTCAAAGATTTTAACGGACGCATCATCGCTAACATGGAAGAAAAGACCACCGTGAAAGAACCCGCAGTTAAATTATCATCAGCAATTAATGGTGTCGTTGCTAAGTAAAGCACTGCTGCCAACGCCAAAGAAGCAATTACTTGCACAACTGGATCTGAAATCGCATCAGCAGTCACCATCTTCATACCTTTGCGACGCATATCGTTACTGACTTTATCGAAACGCTCTTCTTCAACTAATTGTCCACCAAAAGACAGCACCACTTTATGCCCTTTTAGCATTTGTTCCGTTGCAGAGGTCAATTCCCCCATGGAATCTTGCATGTTTTTACTAAGCTTACGGAAAATCTTAGATACCATGCGAATCAGCACTGCAATAATCGGCCCAATCACGAAAAGTACAAGTGTTAATTCCCAACTAGTATAGAACATCACAACAAGCAACGAAATTAAATAGGCTCCTTCGCGAACAATCGTCACTAATGAACTAGATGAAGAGTTCGCTATCATTTCTGAATCGTAGGTAATACGAGAAAGCAATTTACCTGTTGAATTACGATCAAAGAAGCTCACTGGCATAAACATTAAATGTTTAAACAAACGGCGGCGCATAATCATCACTACTTTACCGGATACCCACGCCAAGCAATAAGTAGAGACAAAGTTGGTAACCCCACGCAATATAATCATACCAACGACAACAAATGCCATCATTTTCAAGAAAGAATGATCGGCTTTTCCGAAACCATCATCAAGCAAAGGCTTAAGCATATAAATCAAACCTGAATCTGCCAAAGCATTAAAAATTAAAGCAAAAGCGGCGACTAATAAGCCTGATTTAAACGGTGAAATCATCGGCCATAAACGCTTAAAAGTTTGTGTGGTTGAGAAATCTTTATCTTGCATAGCTTATTCTTACATCAATTATCTTAAAAAAATTGGCTGCATTGTACCTGTTATTTCGGGGATAATCCAATTACACGGGCAAACCAAGGTGAAAAATCTCCTCTCGCTTTTTCAATTTCAATGCCCTTTTCAGTAAAATTTAACCTTATATGACCTGAAATAGCGGTATTTTCGACCGCACTTTGATAACGATTTAACCGTTCAATCACGGTTGGATGAGGAAAATTCCACGCATTCCATCGTCCACTTGAAATTAAGGCTATATCCGGTTTTGTCTGTCCCAGTAAAAACTCGCCTGTTGAAGTTTTACTACCATGATGCCCCACCTGTAACACGTTAATCTTGCCGAGGTTTTCAGCAAAAGATCTTTCTGTCGCCACATCAGCATCACCAGTTAAAAGGATCTGATACTGCCCATCCGTTAGTAAAATTACGCAAGATTGCGGATTTTCCGCCCTGTCTGTAATTTGCATTGGTGAAAGAATTTTAAAATCAAGTCCTCGCCACTGCCATTGTTTCCCCTGAAGACAAAAAGTGCGGTGCATTTCGCCATAGCTTTTGCGAGAAGGTGTAATCAGCTCAATCTCTGAGTATGCGGTTAAAATCGTTTTAGCACCGCCTGAATGGTCATTATCATCATGGCTTAAAATCAAGGTTTCAAGTTCAATCCCTTCCCGTTGAAGATAAGGCAATATTTCTAATTCCGCCATAGAAGAGCCACCTATTCCACTCTGCCAAGCGGGCCCCGTATCATACAACACGCCTTTCCCTTCTTTTACAATTAAGGTTGCTAAACCTTGTCCCACATCTAACGTATCTAACTGCCATTTGGGTTTCGTGATATATCGATACCCAAGAGTACCAATACAAAAACTAGAAATAAGAATAACACCTAAAAGAGCTTGTTTATAAGCTTCTGACGATAAGATTTTTGTGCTGTTTAATGTGAAAAATCGACTTGATTTTAGCGGTGTGTTTTTTGTTTTCCTTTGAGATGCAAAATACAAACCATATAACATTCCGCCAAAAACAAGGCTTAAAAGTGCGGTCAGAATGAGGGATAAATTAATCGAAATCGGAACATACGAGCCTTGGAAAACACTGAGAAATTGCGTAATACCTTGAGCAATCGTATTTGAAAGATGCCAAGAAGAAAATGCGCCATTCGTTAACACTGCAAAGAGAATCAAGGGTACCAGTAAGAAACTATACAAGGGCACTGCGATTAAATTCGCCAAGAATCCATTTAACGCAAAGCCATTAAAAAAGAAAAGTTGAATAGGCGTGAATAAAATCAGCAGCCCAAGTTGCAAATGAAACAAGCCCAAAATCCACCGCACTTTGCGGGATAATTTTTGATGTTGCCACTCGATTATTGATAAGGGAACATATCGGTACCATACAATCAGGCAGGTAACAGCACCAACTGAAAGCCAAAAGCTAACCGAAAGTGGCATAAGTGGATCACAAAAAAGCAGAAATGCCACGACCAAACAAAGCATTTTCGAAGGCGTGTAATATCGTCGCGAAAATTGAAGGATTGCAATAAAAAGCAATGCCATCATTGCACGGAAGGTCGGTAAACTAAATCCGGCTAAATAGGCATAACCTAAAGCAATCAACACACCAAAGCAAAGTGGAAACCAGGGTGAAATAAAGCGTGTAGGCAGTGCGAGTTGCAAGAATCGAGCAAAGAAAAAGCCTATTCCCATTGCTAAACCAATATGGAGCCCTGAAATGGCAATCAAATGTGCCGTATTCGTTTGTTGGTAAATCAGCCATGTTTTATTATCTAACCAAGCCCGCTCACCAAATGCCAATGCAATAAGCAAGCCTTGCAAAGAAAGCCCCTCTGTCTGATTGAGGCTAGTCTGTAGAAAATGTGTGCGGTAAGAAAAATCTTCGCTCATTTTGACCGCACTTTTCACATTTCCAACGGCAATAATCCTTTTGGAAAAATACCATTGCTGTCGATCAAATCCCCCATGATTAAGTCTTGCAGAAATAGGTCGAAGTTTTACATCAGCCCGCCAAATTTCACCTACTTGTGGCTTTTCCGGCGCTTTCCAATTAATAAAAATCTGTTGTTCTTTCCCATCAAATAATGACGTTCTTGCAACCAACGTTTGATAATCTTGTTGATGAAGAATTTCTGAGATATAAAGATCTAAGGTGATTTTATTTGGTAAACTTGAAATTTTCTCTGCTTGTCCCAATAACGATAAAGCAGGTGAATGCGCATAAGCCAAAGTAAGCAAAAACAAGATACCGCTCATGCAAAAATTTCTAGCTTTAAAATAATTGAACCAATGGGAACAAAGTGTGGTCATAACCAGCAATAAAATGCCCAGCCCTGCTCGTTGCCAGGTAAACAGTAAAAAATCAGGTACTACAAGCAAGGATAAGGCAGAAACAATAAACATCATGCACAGTTGAAATAGCGTGATTTTCATTTTAAGTGTTATTTATAGCGAAAAATAAGGCAAGCTAACCTTAAGCTTGTAGATATGCAAATGAATATGTCGTTTTTTGCGATCACGATCGCAAATTTGAAATTTCTAGACTAAATTTATTTGCTAAATAGGTGAAGTTCTGCTATTTATATCGCCCTTAAAATAACAGGGTTCTAATGTCAGCTATTTTTAGTTGCTCTGAACAAACTAAAACAAGACAGGATGTCATAAAAAGTCTGTAACATAATTAGGAGTTATCTATGTCTAAGGCCTCTCTAAGTTTGCTGGATTTGGCTGGTGTTAAGCCTTATCAACCTAAAAAAGGTGAAGAATATATGAATGAAGATCAAATTCTTCATTTCAGAAAAATTTTAACTGCGTGGCACGAGCAAATTGTGGAAGAAGCATCAAGAACAGTTGCTCACATGCAAGATGAAGCATCAAACTTCCCTGATCCGGCTGACCGTGCGACGCAAGAAGAAGAATTCAGTCTTGAATTACGTAACCGCGATCGTGAACGTAAATTAATGAAAAAGATTGAATACACATTGAAAAAATTAGATACCGATGATTTCGGTTATTGTGATTCTTGTGGCGAAGAAATTGGCATTCGTCGTTTAGAAGCACGCCCTACTGCTGATCTTTGTATCGATTGCAAAACTCTTGCTGAAATTCGTGAAAAACAAGTGGCGGGTTAATTTATTCAAATAACCCAACCAAAAGTGCGGTCAAAAACAACCGCACTTTTCGTGTTTTTATCAAATGCGCATTGAACATAGAGAATGGAGTAAATTATTCTTACTTATATAAAAAATTTATTTGGTAAAAAAACTAAAAAAGAAACCGAAACCAATATAAATTCGCCCGTTCCCAAAACGGCGCCAAAAAGCAAAAAATCTAACGTTTCAAAAACAGAGCGTTCACAACCCAAGATCGCCCCGTCCTCTTCTCACCATAAAAAAACCAACACACAAGCGTCTCGTTACGACAAACATAGCGTGAAAGCCTCTCATTTTGGCATTAATCCACGTATGTTTAGCCGTAATGCCATTACTGTGGTAGAAAAATTGCAACGACAAGGTTACGAAGCTTATATCGTTGGGGGGTGTTTGCGTGATTTATTATTAGGTAAACATCCAAAAGATTTTGATGTGGCAACAAACGCTCGTCCAGACCAAATTCAGGCAGTATTCCAACGCCAATGCCGCTTAGTTGGTCGTCGTTTCCGTCTTGCGCATATTATGTTTGGACGCGATGTGATCGAAGTGGCCACATTCCGTGCTAGCCATTCGGATGCGCGCAGCGAAAATCAAGCCAAACAAAGCGATGAAGGAATGTTACTGCGTGATAACGTGTATGGCACCATTGAGCAAGATGCTGAACGCCGTGATTTCACTGTAAACGCCCTTTACTACAATCCGCAAGATAATACGTTGCGTGATTACTTCAACGGAATTGATGACCTGAAAAACGGGAAATTACGTCTGATTGGCGATCCGGTTACCCGTTATCAAGAAGATCCTGTGCGTATGTTACGCTCTGTGCGCTTTATGGCGAAATTGGATATGTTCTTGGAAAAACCAAGTGAACAGCCAATTCGTGAGCTTGCACCATTGCTGAAAAATATTCCACCAGCGCGTTTATTCGATGAAAGCTTAAAATTATTGCAGTCTGGCAATGGCGTAAAAACCTATAAATTGCTTCGTCAATATGGCTTATTTGAACAGCTTTTCCCGAGCTTAACGCCTTATTTCACCGAAAAAGAAGACAGCCTTGCGGAGCGCATGATTTTAACTTCGTTAAATTCAACTGATGAACGCATTGCCGATAAATTGCGTATCAATCCAGCCTTTTTATTTGCGGCATTCTTCTGGTATCCATTACGCGAAAAAGTAGATGTACTGAAAAATGAAGGTGGTTTAAACAATCATGATGCTTATGCCCTTGCGGGAAATGAAGTGCTTGACCAATTATGCCGATCATTAGCCGCACCTCGTCGTCATACATCCGTTATTCGTGATATTTGGATGTTGCAATTACAATTGCTTAAACGCACCGGTTCTCACCCTGCACGCACGATGGAACATCAAAAATTCCGTGCGGCCTTTGATTTATTGGCGATGCGTGCTGAAGTGGAAGGTGGCGAAACCGTTGAATTGGCAAAATGGTGGCATGAGTACCAACTCAGCAATCAAGAACAACGTCGCCAGTTGGTTCAAGAGCAGCAAAAATTGCATCCTGCACCAAAGAAAAAATATTACCGCAGACGTAAACCTAAGGCGGCTAACTAATGGTTCAAGTGTATATCGCCCTTGGCAGCAATTTAAATACGCCTACAGCTCAATTAAATTCGGCATTAGAGGCAATTTCTTCGCTGCCTAATACCGAATTAAAATCTGTCAGCGGGTTTTATCAAAGCAAACCATTAGGTCCGCAAGATCAACCGGATTATGTGAATGCGGTAGCGATGATTGAAACCACTCGCCCACCTTTAGCCTTGCTCGATGAATTACAACGCATCGAAAATGAACAAGGTCGCGTGCGTTTACGTCGTTGGGGTGAGCGTACACTGGATCTAGATATCCTGCTTTACGGTGATCAAATCATTCAAAATGAACGCTTAACCGTGCCTCATTACGATATGAAAAACCGAGAATTTGTGATTGTGCCGCTTAATGATATCGCACAAGATTTGGTTTTACCGAAAGGCGAAAAAGTCGCAGATTTGGTGAAAGCCTTTGAAAATCATCAAATGCATAAAATCAGAAACAGCGAGAAAATTGACCGCACTTAAATCAAAATAAAAGGGCTGATATTCACTATCAGCCCTTCTTTTTAATCTAAATAACGCTGCCAGAAGAAGTGTGCTACAGCAATCCCTAAAATCACAAAAATCGAAACCGGCAATGCGGTGCCAAAGGCAAACTCACCTTAAGGATTTTGGAGAGAAAGTGCGGTTGGTTTTGGGGATGTTTTTTAAGATTTGAAAATGTTTAGAAAAATGACCGCACTTCTAAAATTAGCTACTCACACATAACTATTGCTCAATGAGTAAATTTTTAAGCATATAAAAAATAGTAAGCAACTATATTATAATATGGAGCTTATAAAACTATTTGAGTTTAATACTATAAACTACTTTTAATATTTTTCAGAAACAAAAAATATGTTTTCATTTCAAAAAGCTGTAAATCATATTTAGCCTTATCAAAATCCTTCTCTTTTTTTATCTCATCTAAACCTTTATTAAAAGATAATATTCTATATAGATTTTTAATTATATCTTTAGGAGATACAATATTAATATCTTTAAATTCATAATCTGTTACTTTCATATCTTTATCTCTATTTACAACCAGAGAAAAACCAACATACCACACTTCAGAATTATTATTAAAATCAGTAATTTCAATACAAAAATGATAGCGACTAAACTCTCTTAATTCTTCATTATAAAAACAAAAATAAGGGTATTTGTCAGATTCTATAAACGATAAATTTTGATGATAGGCATATCCTTTATGAAGGGTGTCAAATTTTTTAAACTTATTTAGAATACTTGGAAGTGTTCTATCTATTCCGAGTGTTTTCCCTGTAGTAATAAGATCAAATGTCTGTGCTCTAGCTATTCCACCTATATTAGGAGTTATACAAATTTTATAAGGAAAGGGATAACTATCAGAAAAAAGAGAATTATGTAGTTTTACTTTGAAACTATAGTTATCCCATAATTTATCCCAAAAACTAATTTTAACTAAAAAAACACGATATGAGGCTTTTTGATAATAGCTTTGAACTTTAGAATTAAAAACATTATGTTTGTATGCCTTTATAGAAAAATATAGGGCAAATAGCGATATAACTATAGGAGTAATAGAGATAAAATTCTGAGAAATAAAATCAATCATATAATTAATCACCTTAAAATCAAATGCTACTAATTACATTCAAAATCCGCTTATCCGACACCTGATACTTCGTGCCTAACTGCTGCGCAAATAAGCTCACTCGCAATTCCTCAATCATATAGCGAATTTCCGCCACTTCATCAGAAATCGGTTTCGATTTAGGCAGTTTAGCCAGCAATTGTTGGTAAGCCTGTTGTACCTGTTCCACGCGTAGCATCGCCGCACGATCGCGATTTACATCTTGAGCTAATTTATCAATACGTTTATCAACGGCTTGCAGATAGCGCTGTAAATCCGGTAGGCGATCATAACCGCTCTTTTGCACAAAACCTGGATAAATCAGCCCGCTTAATTGCGCCTTAATATCAGAAAACGCAAAGGCCATGGTGAAATCCATTTTGCCTTTTAAACGTTGGTTTAAGGCGTGATTGAGAGATAGGATTTGTTCTACTTTCTGCGCAATATCCACGGTTACTTCGTTAAGGTTTTCTCGAACGAAATCACGCAATTTTTCAAAACCTGCTTCATCCCATACAAACCCGCCAAAATCGGTAATCAGCTTATCCACCGCACAAGCGATACAGTCATCAATCAAATCCAACACGCGACCGAACGGGGTAAAATACAGTCCTAATTTGGCTTTATTCGGCAATTTTTCATGCAGATATTTAATCGGTGACGGTACATTGAGCAACAACAAGCGACGTAAACCTTGTTGCATTGCTACTGCTTGCTCAAACTCTGTTTCAAACAGTTTGATACCAACCGCATCTTTTTCATCTACAATGGCTGGGAACGCTTTGACGCTAAAACCTCGTTGTTTTTGTTCGTAACATTGTGGTAAATCTGCAAAGCTCCAAATATGCAATCCGCTTTGCTCAATACCATCATCTGCTACAGCAGAAATACTTTCCTGCACACGATCTTTTAAGTTGAATTTCAGCTCATCCAAATTCATGGATTCCACGATTTTCTTGCCGTTTTCATCCACCACGCGGAACGTCATTTTCAAATGGCTTGGAATTTGTTCCCAATTCCAATGTTCCGCTTCTACGGTAACGCCCGTCATACGACGCAATTCATAAATCAGCGTATCTAATAACGGTTTTTCCAATGGCACAGCTCGGCTTAAAAAGGCTTGGGCATAATTAGGTGCAGGCACAAAATTACGGCGATAAGATTTCGGCAGAGATTTAATCAGCGCAATCACCAACTCTTCACGCAAGCCTGGAATTTGCCAATCAAAACCCGTCATTTCCACCTGGTTGAGTAATGGCAACGGAATATGAACCGTCACGCCGTCCGCATCGGTACCCGGTTCAAATTGATAAGTTAATTTGAGTTTTAAATTGCCTTGATGCCAGAAATTCGGGAAATCCAACTTGCTCACTTGTTCCGCATCATCATTAATCAAGAATGAACGTTCAAAATTAAGCAATTCAGGATCTTTTTGCTGCGCCTTTTTCCACCACGTATCAAAATGTTTTTGAGAGACCACTTCTGTACCAATACGCTGATCGTAAAATTCAAAAAGCGTGCGGTCATCCACCAAAATATCGCGGCGGCGGCTTTTGTGTTCTAATTCCTCTACTTCTCGAACGAGTCGTTGATTTTCTTTGAAGAATTTATGTTTGGTATTCCAATCCCCTTCCACTAAGGCAGATTGAATAAAGATCTCACGGCTTACCGTCGGATCAATAGCACCGTAATTCACTGGTCGCGCAGCCACAATCGGCACACCGTAAAGCGTGACTTTTTCATCGGCAATAACAGCGCCACGAGATTTCGACCAACGCGGTTCCGAATAGGATTTTTTAATTAGATGCTCGGCAAGTGGCTCGATCCATTCTGGCTCGATTTCCGCCACCATACGCCCCCAAAGTTTGGAGGTTTCCACTAACTCTGCCGCCATCACCCATTTCGGTTGTTTTTTGAAAAGCACAGAATTGGGGAAAATTGCAAAATGGGCATTACGTGCACCAAGATATTGGTGTTTCTCCGCTTCTTTTAAACCGATATGAGAAAGCAAGCCGCTTAAAAGTGCGGTATGAATTTGCTGATATTCTGCTTGTTCCGAATTAATCGGCAAGCCCATTTCACGCACGGTTAAACGAATTTGATGATAAATATCCTGCCATTCGCGAATACGTAAATAATTTAAGAAATCCTTTTGGCATTGGCGACGAAATTGGTTTTTACTCAATTCTTTTTGTTGTTCTTGCAGATAACGCCAAAGATTGAGGAAAGCCAAGAAATCTGATTTTTTATCGGCAAAACGACGATGTTTTTCATCGGAGGCCTGTTGTTTTTCTTGTGGTCGTTCGCGAGGATCTTGAATGGATAAAGCAGCGACAATAATCATCACTTCATGTAACGCACCTTGTGAGACAGCGGTCAGCAACATCTTCGCTAAACGAGGATCCACAGGGAGTTGAGCTAATTGACGGCCTACTGCCGTTAATTGACGTTTCTCGCCTGATTTTGTGCGAATCAGTTCAAACGCACCCAATTCTTCCAACAGTTTTATCCCATCTTGAATATGGCGTTTATCCGGCGCATCCACAAATGGGAAGACTTCAATATCGTCCAAACCCAATGCTGTCATTTGCAAAATAACAGAGGCTAAATTGGTGCGCAGAATTTCAGGATCGGTAAACTCTGGACGAGAATTAAAATCCTCTTCCGAATATAAACGAATACAAATCCCTTCGCTCACACGACCACAACGTCCTTTACGCTGATTCGCAGATGCCTGTGAAATGGGTTCTATCGGTAAACGTTGTACTTTGGTGCGATAGCTATAACGGGAAATTCGCGCAGTACCTGGGTCAATCACATATTTAATGCCCGGCACGGTCAATGAGGTTTCTGCGACGTTTGTCGCCAACACGATGCGATTTAATCCGCTCGGATGGAAAATTTTATTCTGTTCTTGCGCAGACAAGCGTGCAAAGAGCGGTAGAATTTCCGTGTGTTTTAGATTTTGTTTTTGTAAAGCTTCGGCGGTATCGCGAATTTCACGCTCACCGTTCATAAAGATCAAGATATCGCCCCGACCTTCCGCTTGCAATTCATCCACCGCATTAAGAATGCCTTGTAGCTGATCTTGATCGTCTTCTTCCACTACGGGACGATAACGCACTTCAACAGGATAAGTTCTGCCTGAGACTTCGATAATCGGGGCATTGTTGAAATGTTTGGAAAACCGTTCCACATCAATAGTCGCAGAAGTGATGATGAGTTTTAAATCACGACGACGTGGTAAAAGCTGTTTCAAGTAACCGAGAATAAAATCGTTGTTCAGGCTGCGTTCGTGGGCTTCATCAATAATCAAACAAGAATATTGATTGAGGAAACGATCGTTTTGAATTTCTGCTAACAGGATCCCGTCGGTCATCAACTTGATTTGCGTATCATCACTGATTTGATCGTTAAAACGAACCTTATAACCAACTAAACCGCCAAGCTCCGTTTCCAGTTCTTCCGCAATACGCGCCGCCACAGAGCGTGCAGCAATACGACGAGGTTGAGTATGACCAATCATGCCTAAATTGCCGAAACCTAACTCCAAACACATTTTCGGCAATTGGGTGGTTTTACCTGAACCGGTTTCCCCTGCCACCACAATAACCTGATGTTCAGAAAGCAGTTTTTGAATTTCAGCTTTGCGTTGACTAACCGGCAAACTCTCTGGAAAAACAATCGGATTTTTGACCGCACTTTTACGATTTTCTACACGTAATTGAGCCTGTTCAATCTGCAGCTGGATTTCAGCGGCAACAGCTTGTTGAGCCTCTTGGCTTTTAATTTTTCCAATACCATGAATACGGGCGGATAAACGACGTTGAGCCACCAGCATGATATCCTTGAGCTTCGAAAAGAGAGATTGTTGTATCGGATTTAATTCACGTTTGACTGATTTGTTCTTCATACTGATTTACTTTTAAAACCACCGTAAGCCAAGCAAAGCCAACCAATTAAAAATAACGTGCCTCCAATCGGTGTCACCCAAACGAGGAACTTGCCTGCACCAAGCGCAAGTGCATAAAGGCTGCCACTAAAAAGAAGAATGCCATACGCCCAAGTCCCTGCAGCAAGATTAACTATTTTGTTTGCAACCAATGCTTCACGGCATAATTGCAAAATGCCAATCGCTAAAATCGCAATGGTATGGAACATTTGATATTTCACACCCGTTTCAATCCACGCTAATTCTTTAGGTTCTAAAACCTTGCTTAATCCATGTGCCGCAAAAGCACCAATCGCCACACACAAAAAACCGCTTAATCCCGCGATAAATAACCATTTGTTTTTCATTTAAAATTTTCCTATTAATACCGCTAAAATCCCTGCGGCGATTAGAGGTCCCACCGGAATACCGCCTAAGAAAGACACACCAATAATCGTACCAATTAATAACCCTGTGACTAAAACAGGTTGTTCACTCATTAATGGCACGCCTTTCCCCGCGAGCCATGCGACGAATATTCCCGTTGCAATCGACACGCCCATTTTCCAGTTTAAAAATGAACTGAGATCGGGCAGTTGGATTTTTCCCGACACTAACGGCGCTAGGACACCAATCGTTAAAATGATGATCCCGATTTTGACACCGTATTGTTCGAGTATAGGAATGTATTTGGATAATAAGGTTTGCTGCATGATTAACAGCACGGCGGCTGAGATGGTAATCGCGCTATTTTGGCTAATTAAACCTAAAACAATTAAGAAAACCAATAACAACGCGACCATATTGAATTGTAATGTCATAGTACCTCTAAAGTGCGGTCAAAAAACTGACCATTTTTATGCGTGTAAAGTTTTTGTAAATTATACCAATTTCTTGCTTTTCTGTGTTTTTTATTTAGTGAAAAAAAGCTAGAATACAAGTCAACTTTCTTCTCATACTCCCTGTTTTTACTAAGGTTTTTTGCCCTATGTCGAATGTCGTCAGCCCTGAATTAATTAAAACTGTTGTCCTGCTTGCTACCAGTGTCACTATCGTGCCGCTTTTTAAGCGTATTGGCTTAGGTAGCGTGTTGGGCTATTTAGTGGCTGGCTGTTTAATTGGTCCTTCCGTGTTCGGCGTAGTGAAAGATGCCGAATCGATTCTGCATATGGCTGAACTTGGCGTGGTGATGTTCTTATTCATCATCGGTTTAGAGATGCATCCAGAACGTTTATGGGCCATGCGAAAAGCGATCTTTGGACGAGGCTTTCTGCAAGTCGGGCTATGTGGCGTTCTGCTTACCTTTGCTGGTATCTATATTTTAAATCTTCCTAAAGAAGTCGCATTTATTGCGGGTATGGGCTTTACCCTTTCTTCCACCGCTATTGTGATGCAGGTATTAGAAGAACGCGGGATTACGAACACACCAAAAGGCCAACGAGTTATTTCTACCTTAATTTTTGAAGATTTATCCATTGTGCCATTATTGGCTTCTATTGCCTTTTTAACGCCTGAAACCAAACATATTGAACATCAAACCAACTGGACATCTATTGCTATTGCACTCGGTGCTGTTGTCGGTTTAGTGGTTGCGGGTAAATGGTTAATGAACCCAATTTTCCGTTTGATTTCCAAAGCTCATATTCGCGAAATGATGACAGCTGCCGCATTACTTGTGGTGTTAGGTGCAGCATTAGCCATGGAAGCGAGTGGCCTTTCAATGGCGATGGGTGCATTCGTTGCGGGTGTAATGCTTTCAGAATCCGCATTCCGCCACCAATTAGAAGCCGATATTGAACCATTCCGTGGTTTATTGCTCGGTCTCTTCTTTATGGGCGTGGGAATGTCGCTTGACCTCAGTTTAGTCTTCAATGATGCGGTTTGGTTGTTAGGTATCGTATGCCTTTACATCATCGGCAAAGCCTTAGCCGTTTATACCGTGGCACGTATTACAAAATTGGACCGCACTGAATCTGTTGGGCGAATGACCATTATGGCACACGGTGGTGAATTTGCATTCGTACTCTTCTCTGCCGCAACCACTGCAGGGGTTATGACAAAAGATCAAAATGCAACCTTTACCGCTGCGGTGATTATCTCAATGTTATTCTCACCATTGATTGGCTTATTAATGCGTAAAATTAACCAACGCAAATCAGCGAATCAAGAGGAAAAAGTCGATACTAGCGATCTCGATCCAATTGTAGATTTAGAAGATAGCGTGCTCGTGATTGGTTTTGGTCGTTTCAGCCAAATCGTGTGTCAATCGCTTCTTGTTCGAGGTATTAACGTCTCGGTGATTGACCGCAATATCGAAAACATTCGTGCAGCAGCGAAATTCGGTTTTAAAGTCTATTACGGTGACGGTATTCGTCTTGATGTATTACGCGCTGCCGGTATTGAAAAAGCCAAATGTGTCGTCATCGGGATTAACGATACCCAACGTATTGAAAATATTGTTGAGAATCTAAAAGATGCTTATCCGAAACTCCCAATTTTGGCTCGAACTTATGACCGTAAAACGACAGTAAATCTTATTAAGAAAGATGTGGACTTTATTGTACGTGAGACCTTTGAGTCTGCCCTCACGCTCAGTCATGCAACCTTAGTGCAATTAGGTGTAAATAAAATTGAAGCAGATGAAATCATTGCGGAAGTTCGTTATTTAGATCAAGAACGGTTGAATGAAGAAGTTTTACATGGTTTCTCAACGGACATCATCCGAAAATATTGGATGCCTAAACCCTTCATCAAACCACATTCTGATGCTGAAGCATTAAATGAAGAAACGGCTGAAATCTTAGAAAAAGAAGATGATATCAATGATGAAGCCGCGGTCGAAACCCTTCTTCATGATGATTCAGAAAAAGAGAAACAAAAAGAAGTTGAATAATAAAAAAGCCCGATAAATCATTATCGGGCTTTTTATTAGGCTTTCATTGTCACAACCCAGCAGTTGTGGATTTGTTTATTTCGCTCAAAATCAAGCGGTAAGGTTTTCGCTGAAATTTCGACCGCACTTAATCCTAATTCATCTAACGCCTCAAAATCCATTTTAAAACCACGTTTATTGTTCGAGAACACGATGGTGCCGTTAGGGCGTAAAATACGTTTGAGATTACGCATTAATTTGATGTGATCTCGTTGTACATCCCAACTGTCTTCCATACGTTTAGAATTCGAGAATGTTGGCGGATCCACGAAAATTAAATCAAACTGGCGATCACATTTCTCTAACCACTGCAAACAATCTGCCTGAATGAGCTTGTGCTGCTTGCCTTCGATATCATTTAAAATCAAGTTTTGTTCTGCCCAATTTAAATAGGTATTCGACATATCCACGGTCGTCGTCGATTTTGCCCCACCTAATGCCGCATGCACCGTAGCCGAACCGGTATAAGCAAAAAGATTAAGGAAGTCTTTGCCTTTTGCCATTTCACCAAGCATTTTACGGGTTAAACGATGATCTAAGAATAATCCTGTATCCAAGTAATCCGTTAGATTCACCCAAAGCTGAGCGCCGTATTCATTAACATAAAAATATTCGCCTTTATTGGCCAATTTTTCATATTGATTCGTGCCTTTTTGTTTTTGACGCACTTTCAAAATCAGTTTATTGGTTTCAATACCAGTGACTTGCAAGGTTGCAGTCACTGCATCCAATAAACGTTGACGCGCTTTGTTTTCATCAATATTTTTCGGTGCGGCATACTCTTGCACCACGATATGATCACCATAGCGATCCACCGCTACGTTATATTCCGGTAAATCAGCATCATATAAACGATACGCATCAAGACCTTGCTGCTTCGCCCATTTTTCAATTTTCTTGATATTTTTCTGCAAACGATTCGCAAAATCCACCGCTACCGTTGAAGTGCGCTCAAATTCAAGCGGATTTTCAGCCGCACTTTCTTTGCGTTCTGAAATTTGATAATTCTTCTGAACACAATCTAATGGGCCATTTTTCGCTTTAAATTGACGATGAGAACGCATACGCAAGCAATCAAGCAACGTAGATTCACTACTGAAAATCGACGCATTCCAACCACCAAATTCATTTTTAAGACGTTGTCCAAAGACTGAATATAGGGCAATCAAAGCAGGAGTTGTGCCTAAACGTTCACCGTAAGGCGGGTTACAAATCACCGTTCCCACTTCATCTGGACTTGGATTTTTTAATGCGGCAACATCACCTTGTTTCCACTGAATTAAATGTGCCACACCTGCATTTTGTGCATTCTTTTGTGCTTTTTTAAGTACACGATGATCGAGATCGAAACCATAAAAATGCGATTTTGGATTTTGATTAAAATAAGTTTCAGCTTGCTGCATTGCTTCTGCTTTCACTTTATCCCAAACATCTTGATTATGCCCTTTCCAGCAATCAAAGCCCCAATGTAAACGATGTAATTGCGGGGCTATTTGTGCTTCCATCTGCGCGGCTTCAATTAGCAAGGTGCCCGAACCGCACATTGGATCCACTAAAGGTGTCCCTTTTTTCCAACCTGAACGAAGCACAATCGCGGCAGCTAAGGTTTCACGTAAAGGCGCTTGGCCTGTATCTTCGCGATAACCTCGTAAATGTAATGCTTCACCACTTAAATCGAGTGAAACTACAAGCTCTTCTTTATTCAAATAAGCATGAATTTGAATATCTGGATAGTTTTTATCCACATTTGGACGCGCTTTCCCTTGACGTTCAAAATAATCCACAATGGCATCTTTCACACGCATCGCACCAAATTGGGTATGGCGAATTTCTTGGTTTGTCCCGTTGAAATCAACAAAAAATGTGGCTTTCTCATCAAAATAACTTAACCAATCTTGCCCTGTCACAATTGAATACAAGTCTAAATCACTATATACCTTGCCATTTACAATCGGTAACAAAATACGTGAAGCTAAACGTGACCATAATAAACTGTGATAAAGTGCTTCATCATCAGCCTGAAAATGTACGCCGCCTTGTGCAATTTTACATTCCGTTGCACCAAGCTCTGTCAGTTCGACTTTTAAGAGTTCTTCAAAACCACGGGCAGTTGTGGCAAATAATTGTTTCATGGGTTTTCTCGATAGGGAAAAATTGGGCGGATTATAGCACGAAAGTGCGGTTAAATTTGGGGAGATTTCAAGAATATTCCCCCCTCTTTTATAAAGAGGGGGGAAGGGGGGAAGATTTTTGATTATTTACTTAAACATTGAGCATAGCTATCAGCGGTAGCTTGAAGGAAATTCGCATAGGAATTTGGACCAAGCTGTACGTTATCGCCAATAGGATCTAAACGACCTACGTTAACTTTTGTACTTTGAGCAAGAGAATCAATTACTTTTGGTGTGAATTGAGGTTCAGCAAAAAGACAATTTACACGATGTTCTTCAATTTCTTCTTTGATGTGAGCAATGGTTTTTGCACCTGGTGCCACTAATGGATTAATGGTGAAATAACCGGTTTGATTTAAACCATAAGCATCATTGAAATAGCTATAAGCATCATGGAACACAAAGAAGCCTTTATCTTTAAGTGGCGCTAATTGTGCTTTGATCTTATCGCTTTGCTCAGTCAAAGTGCGGTTAAAATCGGCTAAGTTTTTCGCGATGAGCTCTTTTTTATCCGGATATTGTTCTGTTAATTTATCCGCCACTTTCTGTGCCACAATTTGGCTAATCTCTGGTGAATACCATAAATGCCAGTTTACACTTAAACCATTTTCATCTACATCATGATGGTGATCGTGATGCTCATGAGCATGTTCGTGTTTATGATCGTGTCCATGCTCATGTTTATGGTCGTGTCCATGCCCATGTTTATGGTCGTGTCCATGTTCGTGTTTATGATCATGGCTGTGGCCATGCTCGTGCTCATCATCTTCATGATAATGCTCATGATGAACTTTACTTAAAAGCGGTTTAATTTCAGGTATCTCAGAAATATTGATGACTTTTTTGCTATCAATTTGGCTAATTGGTTTTGCTAAGAAAGCGTCAATATCTTCACCAACCCAAAGCACTAAATCCGCAGATTTCACTTTTTGCACATCTGAAAGTTTTAAGCTGTAATCATGAGGAGAAGCACCAGCAGGCACTAAAATTTGCGTATCCGTTACACCATTAGCAATAGACGATGTAATAAAACCAAGGGGTTTTACGGATGCCAATACATCTGCATTTGCCATCATTGGAAGCGTTAAAAGTGCGGTAGAAATTGCACTCATTTTTAATACTTGTTTCATTTTTGTTTCCTTACTTTTATTGGGAATTATTCTCAAAGCCAACATAGACTACGCTTTTTTGATAAAATTGCAACATTTCAAATTAAAAAAATAAAGTGATATTTCTTCATCTTATTAAATACTTTTATTCATAAAGAAAAAGCAACGTTTTCACGTTGCTTCATTTCTTTATTTTAATAACTTATCGATTACCCTAGAAACGGCAAAGAATCCAAAGGTTGCGGTGATCATGGTTGCTGCACCAAAGCCATTTGCACAATTCATGGTGGCTGATACTTCACAGCCCTCGCTCATTTTAGGGAAAATCAGAGGCTGACTGGAAAACACCGCATCAACTGCGAACTTACGTTGTGGATTTTGGGTAAAATTAAAATCCTTACGTAAAACTGACCGCACTTTCGCCAATAATGGATCTTGGATCGTTTTGCTTAAATCAGCAATTTGGATTTTGGATGGATCTGTCTGACCACCTGCGCCACCAATAGTAATAATCTTGATTTTATTACACTTGCAATAGGCAATCATCGCCGCTTTGGTTTTCACATTATCAATGGCATCAATGACATAATCATAGCCGCGATTTAAATATTCTGCTTGATTATCCGGTGAAATGAAATCATCGATAATATTCACCACACATTCTGGGTTAATCAGATTAACGCGCTCTGCCATCACTTCCGTTTTAAGCTTGCCAATATTGCCGCTTAATGCAGGAAGCTGACGATTAATATTGGTGACACAAATATCATCCATATCAATCATGGTGATCCGCCCTACGCCACTTCGCGCAAGCGCTTCCACCACCCACGAACCTACGCCACCAATACCAATGACGCACACATGAGCCTTACGCAAACGCGCCAAGCCTTCTGCTGTATAAAGGCGACCAATGCCGCCAAAACGTTGTTCGTAGTTATCGACACGAGCCATTATTGTAGTACCCAAACACGTCCATAATGTTTTGATAAACCCGCGATGTGACCTGCTTGATCGCCAATACCACGGTATAAGTCAAAGTGGTGGCCGTTTACCGCACCGCCCACATCAAGCGCTACCATTAAGTGTAATTTGTGTGAGCCAGTCCAGTTACCGTTGTTATCAATATCTGGTACTTCAACCAATAATACGGTACCAGAAGGAATGACATTGCGATCAGAAGCCACAGAAGCCATAGGTACTAAAGGCACACCAGCAGAACCTTTCACTTTTCCTGTCGGATCGTTTTTAAAGAAAACATAAGATGGGTTACGCTCTAACAATTCCTGTACACGAGATGGGTTTGCTTTACCCCATTCACGAATCGCTTGAATAGACATTTTTTCTTTTGGAATTTCACCATCTTCTACTAACAAGCGACCAACTGCTTGATATTTATAACCATTTTGACCTGCATAAGCTAAATAATTTAAATTTCCATCGCCGTAATCCACATAACCACTACCTTGTACACCAAGTAAGAAGTTATCCATCATTGAATCACTATACGCAAGCTCTAAGCCTTTTCCTGCCAATGCGCCATTGTAAATTTCCGCACGGCTATAACGTTTATAACTTGGCATCGCATAAATTGGGTATTGGTATTTGCCTTGTGCTGTACGGCGAGCATGAATAACCGGCGAATAATAACCCGTCATCAAGACGTTTTGATAACCATCAAAACCTTTCATAATTTGAGGATTAATGCCATATTGTGCTAATTCATTCACATTAGCCCCTGCAAGTACCCAGTTTGTAATTTTTCCATAATTCGCGGCAAAGCGATTGGTAATTGAGCTTGAGTAGCCACGTACGTTAGAAAGCTGCGTTAAAAAATCACCTTGGTTGACGACCGCACTTTTGTTCTCCACGAATGCCACTGGACTTAAAATAGATTGTTGATAACTACGTCCAATATACTTTGCTCCGAATTTTTGTGGATCGTCGCCTGTCGCAGTACGCGGCAAGCTAGAATTATTTTTTGAAGAGACTTTACTTGGTGCGGAACCACATGACGCAAGCACCGAAACTGCCGCCATTATAGAGAGAATTTTTACAGCGAGATTTTGACGAAATTTCATTCTTATTTTCCTAAATTAAACTAACTAATACAAAGTTGCATACGCTATCAAAAATTCCCTTTTAGGACTAGCACTATTTCATAAAATGATTAATTAATATTCACATTGTTTATTTTCTTAACAAACAGAAAGTCAAATTCAGTTTAAATCTTGCAATAATTTTTGAAACGAGTATATTACGCGCCATCAGACGCGGGGTGGAGCAGCTTGGTAGCTCGTCGGGCTCATAACCCGAAGGCCGTCGGTTCAAATCCGGCCCCCGCAACCAAATTACAAAGCACCGAAATTTCGGTGCTTTTTTCATTTTTAGATAAAGGTAAATTTAATCGAAATAAAAAAGCACAATGTCGTGAAACATTATGCCTTTATCTATCAATCTTATTAGATTTGATACTTTGTCTTATCGCCAATATCAAAGTGCAATGGCATTCGCCATTTTTGAACCGCAAGAATCAATAATAATCCACCGACAATCAACGATAAAATTCGAGCAATCCCCCCCCCTTCAAGTACCCAAGCAAACCAAAGTGCGGCGACAAATGCAGGTTGTAAATTTAATAGTGGTACTCTAAAACAGAAATATTCTTTAAAACATAAACCGCCCAGTGTGACTAATGCACCACCTAACGCTAATTCATGCCAACCTAAAAGTGCACATAAGAGTGCAAGCCACGTAGCAAATTGAAATGTTAAGCGGAAATGCTTTAAATAAATATGAAGCGATGATGCACAGCAAGTTGCTGCAATTAATACGGCAATTTGAGCCGATTGAGGATACCATGTTAAAGCCAAGATGCTAAATGCCGCAATGACAAAGCCTGTGCGATAAATAATGACGGTGAGTTTATCCCAAACATCCATTGGAGATTGAATATGTGGATCAGCCATGTGATTTCCTTATGTTTGATGATAAAAAGTGCGATCAAAAACACCCTCATTTTTAACCGCACTTGAAACTAAGATTAGTTTAATCGCTCTAAAATCTTTTGATGAATACCGCCAAAGCTACCATTTGACATCACAAGAATGTGATCCGTTGGTTTTGCTTCAGATACAATCATATCCACCAATTTATCGAGATTTCCCGTGTAATATGCAGGTTGAACACATTGTCCCGCAATTTCAGCTACGTCCCACGGAATATTATCTGGTTGTAACATAAACACTGCATCAGCACGCCCAAGTGCTGGTGCAATTTCATCTTTATGCACGCCCATTTTCATGGTGTTTGAACGAGGCTCTAATACGGCAAGAATACGTACGCCACCACCTACTTTGTCACGTAACGCCGTAAGTGTCGCAAGAATGGCTTCCGGATGGTGAGCGAAGTCATCATAAACTGTAATACCGTTTACTTCGCCCTTCACTTCTAAACGACGTTTTGCATTGATAAAGCTGCCTAATGCATGACATGCATCTTCAATTTTCACACCTGCATGGTAAGCCGCCGCAATCGCCATTAAAGCATTGTGCATATTGTGCTGCCCAACAATATTCCATTTCACTTCTGCAACTTTTTGACCTTGATGGAATACGGCAAATTCAGAACAATCATTGGTAATACGTTCCGCAAACCATTCTTTATCTTTACCGATAAATTGTTGTTCTGACCAACACCCCATATTGAGGGTTTCTTTCACGCTTTGCTCATCTGCAAAAGAAAGAACGCGTCCTGTAGAAGGAATAGTTCTGATCATATGATGGAATTGACGCTGGATCGCGCGAAGATCATCGAAGATGTCAGCATGATCGAAGCTAATATTGTTAATAATTAAGGTTTTCGGATTGTAATGCACAAATTTAGAACGTTTATCAAAGAACGCTGTATCATATTCATCCGCTTCAATCACGAAAAACTCACTTTCCCCTAAACGCGCTGACGTACCAAAATTTCCCGCAATACCACCGATTAGGAAACCTGGTTTTAGCCCATTTTGTTCTAAAATCCAAGTCAACATGCCCGTTGTTGTGGTTTTACCATGTGTACCTGAAACCGCCAATACCCAACGATTACGCAACAAATGGTCGTGTAACCATTGCGGGCCTGATGTATAAGGCAACGCATTATCTAAAACATATTCCACGCAAGGATTACCACGTTTCATGGCATTGCCAACAATCACCATATCGGGTGCAGGCTGAAGTTGAGCCACATCATAATTAGGAATAATTTCAATACCCTGCTCTTGTAAAAAAGTGCTCATTGGCGGGTAAACATTGGTATCGGAACCCGTTACTTTATAGCCCATTTGTTTGGCAATCATCGCAACACCCCCCATAAAGGTCCCGCAGATGCCTAAAATATGAATATGTTTCATTGTTCTTCTCTAGTTGCTAAAAATGCTGACTATGATAAATCAACTCAAAGATTGAGTAAATAAGGGCTGTTTACATAAACAGCCCTCTTTCTTATTTGATTCGGTCAAAGCCCGCTTGAAGATCGGCAATTAATTCATCCGTGTCTTCAAATCCAATATGCAGACGAATTAATGAGCCCGTTAATTTACGTTCAATACCCGGGCGAATTTTCGCAATTTCTTCTGGTTGATTACATAAAATGAGCGATTCAAACCCGCCCCAAGAATAAGCCATCGTGAACAGTTCAAAGTTATCCATAAAGGCTGAAAGCTCTTCGTCATTTAAACGCTT
Source organism: Parahaemophilus parainfluenzae (assembly GCA_018366115.1). Taxonomy (GTDB): domain Bacteria; phylum Pseudomonadota; class Gammaproteobacteria; order Enterobacterales; family Pasteurellaceae; genus Haemophilus_D; species Haemophilus_D parainfluenzae_AB. The sequence continues at coordinate 39,968 of JAGZIS010000009.1, forward strand.
ATGTAATTCAAAAGAGAATAAACCGCTTGCACCCGTAAAATCACGTTTAAAGTTTTCATGACCTGGGCAGCTTGGTAATGCTGGATGATAAACTGCTTTCACTTGTGGTTGTTCACTTAACCATTTGGCCACTTTTAAACTACTTTCATGATGTTGTTTTAATCGTACACCTAAAGTGCGAATGCCTCGCGCTGTCGTATAAGCGGAATCGGCATCAACCATTTGTCCCATTAAATAGGAATGCTCGCGCAATTTATCCCAAGTTCGAGTATTAGCCACGGCTGTACCGATCATAATATCAGAATGCCCCACTAAATATTTGGTTCCTGCTTGAATAGAGATATCAATACCGTGTTCTAACGCTTTGAATAGTACGCCCCCCGCCCATGTATTATCGATCATAATGACGATTTCAGGGCTCACGGCTCGAACGGCTTTAACAATCGCGGGAATATCAGGTACTTCCATTGTTAAAGAACTTGGTGACTCTAAAAATAAGACTTTCGTGTTTGGCTGCACAAGTTTCGCAATATCAGTACCTATCATTGGATCATAATAGGTCGTATCAATATGCATTTTTTTCAAAATCACATTGCAAAAATCTTGTGTTGGCTCATACGCCGCACCTGTCATTAAAACGTGATCGCCCGTTTCTACAAATGATAAAATAGCATTGGTTACCGCTGCGGCACCACAGGGATAAAGATAGCAGCCCGCTCCACCTTCCATTTCACACATTAAATCTTGAAGCGCAAAGTGTGTTAGCGTGCCACGACGTCCGTAGAAAAGCTCCCCCTTATAACGATTTTTTGTGCAATGTTTTTTATCTGCAATAGTGTCAAATACTAAAGAAGATGCACGTTGGACCACCGGGTTTACCGCCCCTTGGGTAAAACGTTTTTTACGTCCGGCATGAACCAGTGTGGTTGATAAAGTATGATGTTCTGACATATATTTCACCTGTAACTTAGACAATATTAATTAATTCAATAGATAAAAACAGCTGTTAAAGTGCGGTCAATTTTTTTAGAATACTAACCGAGTTTTTGCGTTAGCAAAATTTTTATTAACATTTATATAGGAATTATGACTATGGTATTAGTAACTCGTCAAGCTCCAGATTTTACTTCCTCTGCAGTTTTAGGCAATGGTGAAATCGTTAACAACTTCAATTTCAAAAAACACGTTAATGGTAAAGCTGCGGTATTATTCTTCTACCCATTAGACTTTACTTTCGTTTGCCCATCTGAATTAATCGCATTCGACCACCGTTATGAAGAATTCAAAAAACGTGGTGTTGAAGTTGTTGGTGTATCTATCGACTCAGAATTCACTCACAATGCATGGCGTAATACCCCAACTGAAAACGGCGGTATCGGTGCAGTTAAATATGCATTAGCAGCTGACGTTAAACACGAAATCGCTAAAGCATACGGTATTGAACATCCAGAAGAAGGTGTGGCATTACGTGCTTCATTCTTAATCGACAAAAACGGTGTTGTTCGTCACCAAATCGTAAACGACTTACCATTAGGTCGTAACATCGATGAAATGTTACGTATGGTAGATGCGTTACAATTCCACGAAGAACACGGTGAAGTTTGCCCAGCTCAATGGGAAAAAGGCAAAGAAGGTATGAAAGACAGCCCTGAAGGTGTTGCTAAATACTTGAAACAAAACGCTGACAAACTTTAATTTTTAAGAAAAAGCCACATTAAGTGGCTTTTTTTATTTTTGTAGATCCTTTAAAATGAACGTATCTTTAACCAAAGTGCGGTTATTTTTATGAAATATAATATTCCCATTTTCCTGACGATTCTCAGAGTGATTTTAATCCCATTCTTCGTCTTGGCGTTTTATTTGCCTATCCCTTCTGCGCCTTTTATTACTACTCTGATTTTCTTTATCGCAGGTGTCACCGACTGGTTTGATGGCTATCTTGCTCGAAAATTAAAACAAACAACCCGTTTTGGTGCTTTCCTTGATCCTGTAGCTGATAAAGTAATGGTTATTACTGCACTTGTATTAATTGTGGAATATCAACATTCTTTCTGGATTACCATCCCTGCGATTATTATGATTTCACGTGAAATCATTATCTCTGCTTTACGTGAATGGATGGCTGAGTTGGGTGAACGTAATAAAGTGGCTGTTTCATGGCTGGGAAAAGTAAAAACCACCTCTCAAATGCTAGCTTTAGGTGGATTACTCTGGCGATATAACGTTTATATGGAAACATTGGCAATCATACTACTCTACTTGGCGGCGATTTTAACAGTGTGGTCAATGCTCCAATACTTGAAAGCAGCGAAAGGCAGCTTGTTAGATAACATTGAATTATAGAATTGGCTAAATTTTAAATAAAAGGTGCGGTTATTTTAATCGCACCTTTTGTTTTTGAATTATTTTTAATCAATCAAAAAATTTTTTTACGAATTTTATTTGACACCATGAGATAAATCCGTAAAATACGCCCCGTTGTTTGGCAACAAGCAAACGCGGGAATAGCTCAGTTGGTAGAGCACGACCTTGCCAAGGTCGGGGTCGCGAGTTCGAGCCTCGTTTCCCGCTCCAATTTGCCCGAGTGGTGGAATCGGTAGACACAAGGGATTTAAAATCCCTCGCCTTTCGAGGCGTGCCAGTTCAAGTCTGGCTTCGGGCACCATTTCAAAATCATACCAGTGGGTCGTTAGCTCAGTCGGTAGAGCAGCGGACTTTTAATCCGTTGGTCGAAGGTTCGAATCCTTCACGACCCACCACTTTAAATCAGCACCTTAACGGGTGTTTTTTTATGCCTAAAATTTAGGATAAAGACTTTCCTACTCTCTTTTTCTAAAAACATATAAAAAAATAACCGCACTTTCGTACGGTTACTTATCTATATTCTAAAATGATTAGCCGTGATAACGTCCTACGCCTAATTCATCTTCTTTACGAGTTCGGTTCATCACCTCTTGTGGTGATTGTGCAATACGTAATCCCATTTGATCTTCTGTACGCACTACTTCACCACGTAGGGAGTTAGTATAAACATCAGTAATCTTGATATCGACAAACTTACCAATCATATCTGGTGAGCCTTGGAAATTCACAATACGATTGTTTTCAGTACGTCCTGTTAATTCCATAATATCTTTCTTAGACGGCCCTTCTACCAATACACGTTGCTCTGTACCAAGCATACGACGGCTATATTGCGCTGCTTGTTGGTTGATACGTTCTTGTAAAAGATAGAGACGTTGTTTTTTCTCTTCTTCAGTGACATCATCTGGCATGTCTGCTGCAGGTGTACCTGGACGCGCGGAATAGATAAAGCTAAAGCTCATATCAAAATTCACTTGTGCGATCAGGTTCATTGTTTGTTCAAACTCTTCATTAGTTTCACCTGGGAAGCCCACAATAAAATCTGAGCTGATTTGAATATTTGGACGCACCGCACGTAATTTACGAATGATCGATTTATATTCTAACGCCGTATGACCACGTTTCATCATGGTTAAAATACGATCAGAACCTGCTTGTACTGGTAAGTGTACGAAGTCTACCAACTCAGGCGTGTCGCGATACACGTCAATAATATCGTCAGTAAATTCGATTGGGTGGCTGGTGGTAAAACGTAAACGGTCGATACCGTCAATAGATGCCACTAAGCGCAATAATTCCGCAAATGTACAGATACCGCCATCAAATGTTGGGCCACGATACGCATTTACGTTTTGGCCTAATAAATTGATTTCACGTACACCTTGATCGGCCAACTGTGCAATTTCAAATAATACATCATCAACAGGGCGGCTCACTTCTTCACCACGAGTATAAGGCACCACGCAGTAAGTACAATATTTATTACAGCCTTCCATAATAGACACAAACGCGGTTGGGCCTTCTGCACGAGGTTCCGGTAAACGGTCAAATTTCTCAATCTCAGGGAAACTGACATCCACCACCGAACTTTTACCGCCACGGATTTGATTAATCATTTCAGGCAAACGATGTAAAGTTTGCGGACCAAATACGATATCCACATAAGGTGCACGATGACGAATATGCTCACCTTCTTGTGAAGCCACACAACCGCCCACACCGATGACTAGGTTTGGATTTTGTTTTTTTAATTCTTTCCAACGACCTAACTGATGGAACACTTTTTCTTGGGCTTTTTCACGGATAGAACAGGTGTTAAGAAGTAACACATCTGCTTCTTCTGGAATATCTGTCAATTCCAAACCATGTGTATTTAAAAGAAGATCGGCCATTTTTGATGAATCGTATTCATTCATCTGACAGCCCCATGTTTTAATATGTAATTTTTGCGTCATATTGCTTAAAAATAAAGATTAGTAAAAAGATAAAATCGGTCGGCTATTGTACAGATTTGTGGGAATTCTGGCTAGTGTAAAATGGACTTTTACCCATTTCGGTATAGAAAAAGTGCGGTTAAAATCACCTTAATTTTAACCGCACTTTGTTTAGTATCCTTCTTCCTCCATATTCGGTAGGAATGTTTTTTGTTTGATTCGTTTTACTCTCGTTTCAATTCGTCCATCTGGGTATAGCTCAATTTCACGCCAGCCTGGTTGTAAGGTATCTAACGCAAAATGATTGCTATCCGGCTTAAATTGAATACAAGTCGCTGGCGTTGCCATGGTTTGATAACCCTGCCAATAGCCATCAACCTGTTGATGAATATGCCCGTATAAAATCCCTTTTACATTGTTGAATTGAGTAAGAACGGCTGAGAAGCCATGTGCATTACGCAAGTTATGCTGATCAAGCCATGCTGAATTCGTTGGTAATAAATGATGATGTAAGACGACTAAGCTATGACGCGCTGGATTTTCCGCTAATTTTGTTTTTAACCAATCTAATTGGTAAGCACTTAATTCACCATGAGGCACACCGGAAACTTGGCTATCTAACAAAATCACTTGCCAATATTTACCTAAAAGTAAATGTTTTGACGCGTTAATCGGCGGTTGGCTTAAATGTTCGACCATTTTGGGTTGGAAATCATGGTTACCCGGAAGCCAAAATACCCATTTATTTAACGGTTTAACCATTTCAACAAATCGTAAATAGCCTTCGTCGCTACTATCTTGTACCAAATCTCCCGTTGCAAGCACGACATCGTACTCAAAAGACTCAGACTGAATTTCTTTTAACACCTGAGAAAAGCTTTCGTGTGTATTGATGCCTAATAAATCTTTGCTTGTATCCTTAAATAAATGAGGATCGGTAATTTGTAATAATTTAACAATTTCACTCGCGGGTTCGTATTCAAATGTATTGTTCATGGGACTCCTATTGCCAGCGTTGCTGCAATTGGGCGTAATTTAATTGAAGCCATTGCAAGCCCATTACTGCAATGCCATTATCAATTTTGCCATTACACATCCATTGATAGGCTTGCTCACGTTTCACCACATGAACACGGATGTCTTCATTTTCTTCAGCTAAACCATGAAGTCCCTTGGCTTTTGAGCTATCTACTCGACCGACAAACAAATGAATACGTTCGACGACACCACCCGGGCTATCCCACACGCTTAAACAATGTGTGAGATCTTGAACGGATACTCCTGCTTCCTCTTCACTTTCACGCAAAGCCACTTCTTCAGGTTGTTCACCTTCTTCGACCATCCCGGCGATCAATTCTAATAACCAAGGGGAACGAGCTGATTCAGGTTGATATGCACCAATACGTACTTGCTCAACTAAAACCACTGCATCTTCTTCCGGATCGTAAGCAATCACTGCAGAAGCGGCACCTTTGACTAATAATTCACGTGTCACAACGCCACTTTCGCCACCGGCAAAAAGCTTATGTTTAAACTGTACTTTCTTAAGTGTAAAAAAACCTTTATAAACAGTTTCTTCATTAAGAACTTCTATATCATGCTGACTAAACTGTTGAATTTCTGACATCATTACTCTCCTAGTATCGAGGTCGCATAATACTCCCATAAAAAAATAAAAAAAACTGAACCCTCTATTTTTTTGTCGAAACTTTGAAGCTGGTCACAAAAAAAGAAAACCTATGATGATTTCTTATTCATCATAGGTTTACATTAAAAATTTATTTAAATTAACAAACGCGGCTGGTTATCTCCCCATCTGCCACCTTCGTTTTAATGGTGTCGCCTGTTTTGACTTGCTTCACACTCACAATAGCATGTCCTTTATCATCCTCTGCAATGGAATATCCTCGTGCCAATACTTTTAATGGGCTTAATCCATCTAACTTACCACACAATGTTGCCAACTTATTTTGACGTTCCGTGACTTGACGATTCGCCCCTAAATTTAACCGCACTTTTAACTGGGCTAAATATTGAGATTGTTTTTGTAAGCGATAAGGCAACGGATTTTGTTTTAAGCGCGCTGAAAGTGCGGTCAATTTTTGTTGCGTTTTATCCACTTGGCGATGCATTGCCAAAACTAAACGATGATGTAATTGTTCTGTTCTGGCTTTCTGCATCAATAATTGATTTTGCGGATGTTGATTTTGCAGACGTAAACGTAACTGTTGTAAACGTTGTTGTTGATGACTAAAAATACGATCTAACGCCATCTCCAAACGCTGTTGTTTATAGGCTAACTGTTGAAGTAATTCCTGCTGATTGCGACTCACTAACTCTGCCGCTGCAGAGGGTGTTGGCGCACGTAAATCAGCCACAAAATCGGTGATGGTAACATCCGTTTCGTGACCGACTGCACTGATAATCGGTAAATTAGAACGGAAAATCGCACGTGCCACTTCTTCTTCATTAAAGCACCAAAGATCTTCTAAGGAACCACCACCTCGACCGACGATCAATACATCCACTTCTTGACGCGCATTAGCGAGTTCAATCATTTGGACGATTTCAGCCGTTGCTTCTTTTCCTTGCACTGCCGTTGGGTAAATCACCACTTTTAAACTGGGATCTCGGCGAGCCAAAATATGCAGAATATCTTGCAACGCGGCACCAGTCGAAGAGGTCACAATACCTACTGCTTTAGCAAATTCCGGTAAGCTTTTCTTTAAGTTTTGTGCAAACAACCCTTCAGCCGCCAATTTCATTTTGAGCGCTTCAAATTGCTGTTGCAATAATCCTTCGCCAGCAGGGTGCATGGATTCAATAATCAGCTGATAATCACCACGAGGCTCATATAAACTGACATTTGCCCGCACCAAGACCTGCATACCATTTTGCGGACGAAATCCCACCCGCAAATTTTTCATGCGGAACATCGCGCCACGCACTTGGGCATTCTCATCTTTTAAGGTCAAATACCAATGTCCCGACACCGGTTGGGTGAAATTGGAAATTTCACCGGTGAGCCAAATCTGTGAAAAATGCCCTTCCAACATTTGGCGAGCAGCGCTGTTAAGCTGGGAAACGGAGTAAATGTTTTCAGACATTATTCAATCAACACCCAACCATCATCTAGCCAGTTACAAATCGAATCAAGCAATAATTCCATTGTACTTTCAGGATCTTCTGTATCATTCACTAAATTATTTAAGAATGCCCAATCTAGCGCTTCACCATCAGAAAGACGTTTCAACACTTCCGCTTCAATAACATTCACTTCATCTAACCATTCGCCATTCGCATAAATGCGGAGCGGATTTTCGGTGTAAAGTAATTTGCAGTTATTGTCCTGCATTAACACACCTTGTTCCTCTTCTAAAATTGACCGCACTTCGTCAGGATCGGACATCTCATCGGATACCAACATTTCATAGCGACGTGAGCTCACTGTGCCTGCTACTGCTTGTTTGAATAATGTATCAAATGCTTCAGACTCCGCCAATTTCACTAAAAATTGTTTTTTCATTGCCTGAATATTTTCATCCGCCAATTTGCCTGTACTTTGCTCTGATTGCGTTAAGCGTAACGGTAATTGGAATTCGCTTAAATTCAATTCAGGATCTTGATGACAAAACGCTTTGTTCACGTTATCAAAAATGTCTGCTAAATTCGGGTAACGCAAACCAAAAGAAAAGGTCAAACAATCATCTTCTGCCACACCATAATGTGACATACGAGCCGGAATATAAAGAATATCGCCTGGATTCATCACTTCATCAATCACCAAATCGCCCATATCATCGAAAATACGAATCGGCTGATTCGGTTTGAATTCTGTGGAAGAATCACACCATTTGCCTAACTGCCAGCGACGATGACCATAGCCTTGCACCAAGAACACATCATATTCGTCATAATGCTTACCAACAGAACCACCCTTAGGTGCATAGGACACCATAATATCGTCGCGTTGCCATTGTGGGATAAAGCCAAATTTATTCCAAAGCTGTCCAAGTTCTGTACTCCATTGCTCTAAGTTTTGGACGAGCACTGACCATTTCTCCGGTACATCCGCAAAATCTTCTTCAGATAACGGACTGAAAAACACTTTCCAATTATCATCTGAAAAAGTTTTGACTAAACGCGCGGTCACCTCTTCGCCTTGTGCTAATTCGATAATATCGTCAGGCTCAAATTGCCCCACAATTTCAGGCAAACCATTACGAATAATCAATGGTTTTTTCTGCCAATAATCACGCAGGAAAATTTCAGGGGTAATGCCATCAGGCAGACAATATTGTTTGGAAAGTGCGGTCATTTTTTTACTCCTTTTCCTGTTTTTCTTGTTGGGCTTTTTCTTGTGCGGCTTTGGCTTGTTCTGCTGCACGTTTACGACGAATTTCTTTAGGATCCGCTAACAATGGACGATAAATTTCAATACGATCACCATCTTTTAATTGATCCGTTAATTTTGCAGGACGGGAATAAATCCCGACTTTATTCTCGCGCAAATCAATCTCGGTAAACTGTTGTAAAATGCCTGATTGCAAAATAGCCGTTTGGATCATCGTGCCTTCATCCACTTTGAAGGATTTTAAATAATAACGATCTGGCAAAGCATAAGCGATTTCAATATTAATTTGGTTCATGTCTTATTCTGTCTTGATGAGTTTTCCGTTATTATAGCGGAAAAGTGCGGTCAATATTAACGATAAAATCAGGAGTTCACCATGAATTGGGTATTTTTTGCCATTGGTTCAGCCTTTTTCGCTGGGCTTACCGCTATTTTAGGAAAATTAGGGGTTGAAGGCATTAACAGCAATCTCGCGACCTTTATCCGTACAATTGTGGTTTTACTGGTCACAGCTGGCATCATTAGTGCCCGCAATGAATGGCAACTGCCACAACATATTGCCGCAAAACCACTCACCTTTTTAATTCTTTCCGGTGTTGCTACGGGTCTATCTTGGCTTTGTTATTATCGTGCGTTGCAAATGGCGCCCGCCTCTTGGGTTGCGCCTATTGATAAACTCAGTGTCGTGATTGCCATTATTTTAGGAGTGGTATTGTTAGGCGAACCCTTAAGTATGAAATTAGTTATGGGAAGTCTATTAATTCTCTCGGGCGTTTTAGTCTTAGCCTTATAGATTGAGAAATTAGCCCTTTTTCGCTACAATACGCCACTATTTTTATTCAAGCAGAAAACTATGTCTGAAATTAAACTCATCGTGGGGCTGGGAAACCCTGGCGATAAATATGCAGAAACCCGCCACAATGCAGGTGAATGGCTGATTGAGCGTTTGGCTCGTCGCTTTAATGTTTCGCTTAATGCAGAAAATAAATTCTTCGGTTATGTAGGAAAAACGTTAATTAATGGCAAAGAAGTCCGTTTTTTAGTACCAACCACGTTTATGAATTTAAGCGGAAAAGCCGTGGGGGCACTTGCTAATTTTTATCGCATCAAACCAGAAGAAATTTTAGTGCTACACGATGAATTAGATTTACCACCGGGCACCGTAAAATTAAAACAAGGTGGCGGACATGGCGGACACAATGGTTTAAAAGATATCGTGGCTCAGCTTGGTAACAGCAACAATTTCTATCGTTTACGCATTGGCATTGGCCATCCTGGACACCGTGATTTAGTTTCAGGTTTTGTGCTTAACAAACCCGCGCCAGCAGAAAGAGAAGCACTCGATAAAGCGTTAGACGAAGCCACCGATTGCATTGAATTGCTTTTCAAAGAAGGCATGGTGAAAGCCACCAATCGCTTAAACAGTTTTAAAATTTAACTCAAAAGTGCGGTGAAAAAACACCATAAATTTTAACCGTACTTACGCTCACAATAAGGAAAACATCATGGGATTTAAATGTGGTATCGTTGGTTTGCCAAACGTCGGTAAATCTACCCTTTTTAATGCATTAACCAAAGCCGGTATCGAAGCGGCAAACTATCCGTTCTGTACCATCGAACCGAATACTGGCGTGGTACCAATGCCGGATCCGCGTTTAGATGCGTTAGCGGAAATTGTTAAACCTGAACGTGTGTTGCCCACCACCATGGAATTTGTGGATATCGCTGGTTTGGTTGCGGGTGCAAGTAAAGGTGAAGGCTTAGGGAATAAATTCCTAGCGAATATCCGTGAAACGGACGCCATTGGCCATGTTGTTCGTTGTTTTGAAAATGATGACATCGTGCACGTTGCGGGTAAAATCGACCCATTAAGCGATATCGAAACCATCAATACTGAATTAGCCCTTGCTGACTTAGATAGCTGCGAACGTGCAATCCAACGTTTACAAAAACGTGCAAAAGGTGGCGATAAAGACGCAAAATTTGAGCTGTCTGTGATGGAAAAAATTCTTCCTGTACTTTCTGAAGCAGGCATGATTCGTTCTGTTGAGTTAGATAAAGATGAGTTATTAGCAATTAAAAGCTACAACTTCCTTACATTAAAACCAACTATGTACATTGCGAACGTAAATGAAGACGGTTTTGAAAACAACCCATATTTAGACAAAGTACGTGAATTTGCTGAAAAAGAAGGCTCTGTTGTGGTGCCTGTATGTGCGGCGATTGAAGCAGAAATTGCTGAACTTGATGATGATGAAAAAATCGAATTCTTACAAGATCTTGGTATTGAAGAACCAGGCTTAAACCGTGTAATTCGTGCGGGTTATGCCTTATTAAATCTTCAAACCTACTTCACTGCGGGAGTGAAAGAAGTGCGCGCATGGACGGTTTCTGTTGATGCAACCGCCCCTAAAGCAGCAGCCGTAATTCACACTGACTTTGAAAAAGGCTTCATCCGTGCAGAAGTGATTGCTTACGATGACTTCATCCAATTCAAAGGTGAAAACGGAGCAAAAGAAGCAGGTAAATGGCGCTTAGAAGGTAAAGACTACATCGTTCAAGATGGTGATGTCATGCACTTCCGCTTTAACGTATAAAAACGCTTCAGACCGCATAACTATGCGGTCTTTTTGTATTTATAAAAGGAAAAAACAATGTCAGATAAATTAAATCAGCTCATCGAATTGTTAAAATTAGAAAAAATTGATGATCTTATCTTTCGCGGAGCCTGTGAAGACTTAGGTTTTCGTCAAGTGTTTGGCGGTCAAGTAGTCGCTCAATCTCTTTCTGCCGCGATGCAAGTTGCGCCACCTGAACGCATTCTCCATTCTTGCCATGCTTACTTTTTAGCACCTGGCGACAGTCAATATCCGATTATTTACGATGTAGAAACCTTACGAGAAGGGCGCAACTTCTCTGCATTACGCGTAAAAGCGATTCAGCATAAAAATGTGATTTGCCACGTCACCGCCTCATTTCAAGTACCTGAAGAAGGTTTCGATCATCAATCCGCTATGCCACAAGTACCAGGCCCTGAGCAATGTATTGATGAACACGAAATCATGTTAAAAGTGGCGCAAACTTTGCCTGAAAGCTTGAGTGAAAAATTTGCCCAAGAACGACCATTTCAGATTCATAGCCGATATTTGAACAATCCATTTGATGGTCGAGAACTCCCCCCCGAACAATATGCTTGGTTTAAAACCAATGGAGAGGCACCATTAGATTTGCAGACGCAACAATGTCTCTTAGCGTATTTTTCTGATTTTCACTGTATTTTGACCGCACTTCACCCACATGGGAAAGGCTTTTTACAAAAAGGGATGAAAGTAGCTACAATCGACCATAGTATTTGGTTCCACCGCCCTTTCAATTTAAATAATTGGCACTTACATGCCATTGAAAGTAACAATGCTTTTGCGGGACGAGGTTTAGCGAGGGGACAAATTTTTGCTGCAGATGGCACATTAATTACCACCACACAGCAGGAAGGTTTAATTCGTTATCAAGAATAACCGCACTTTAAAATAAGGTGCAGACTACCCTTCGTAACCGATATCTTCGAAAGTTGGGTTTTCTGCGCCTTGTTTGGCTAATTCATCACAAATTTCATTTTCTCGATGTCCTGAATGGCCTTTCACCCACTGCCAATTAATGTTATGGGTTTGAATTGCCTGATCTAACGCACTCCATAAATCCTGATTTTTTACCGCTTTGCCCGTACTCGCTTTCCAATTGTTTTTCTTCCAATTGTAAATCCATTGTGTGATGCCATTTTTCATATATTGGCTATCGCTATAAAGCGTCACATGGCAAGGCTCTTTTAAGCTATTTAAAGCCTCAATCACTGCCCGTAATTCCATGCGATTATTGGTGGTTTTGAAATACCCTTTTGAAATATGTTTTTCGTGCTGTTTATAGCGCAGGACAATCCCTATGCCACCGGCTCCCGGATTGCCTAGGCAAGATCCATCCGTAAAAATTTCAATCTGTTTTTGCATAACTAATTCGAGCTTGTGTAAAATAGGCAGTATTTTAAAGGAAACAGATAGGTAGAACAATGATAAATCCGGATCGCCAAATTGTACTGGATACTGAAACCACTGGTATGAACCAAATTGGTGCGCATTACGAAGGACATTGCATTATTGAAATTGGCGCGGTGGAAATGATTAACCGTAAATATACGGGCAATAATTTCCATATTTATATTAAGCCGGATCGTTTGGTTGATCCCGATGCCATTAAAGTTCATGGCATTACGGATGAAATGCTGGCGGATAAACCGGATTTCAAAACGATTGCACAAGACTTTATTGAATACATTCGTGGAGCCGAACTGCTTATTCACAACGCGCCCTTCGACGTGGGCTTTATGGACTATGAATTCCGTAAACTTGGGTTAGATATCAAAACGACCGACATTTGCCTGGTGACCGATACGTTGCAAATGGCTCGCCAAATGTATCCTGGGAAACGTAACAGCTTAGATGCGTTGTGTGATCGTTTAGGCATTGATAACAGCAAACGTACACTCCACGGCGCGTTACTGGATGCGGAGATTTTAGCCGACGTTTATTTGTCCATGACTGGCGGTCAAACCAGTCTATTTGATGAAGAGCATTCGGATAGTTCGATTATCCAAGCTAGCGCCAATGTTCAAGATATTCAAAGTGCGGTCAATTTTTCGCAGAATTTAAAGGTGTTACAACCCACAGATGATGAATTACAAGCTCATTTAGATTTCATTAAATTGGTCAATAAAAAAAGCGATAGCAAATGTTTTTGGTCAATTCGTATGGGAGATGAAACCTCTCATTAATCGGTTATCTATTAATCAGATAAACATAAAAAAAGAAAAAAAAGATTGACGGTTCTAACGTTCATCATTATTATACCCAGCACTTAGCGGAGTGGTAGTTCAGCTGGTTAGAATACCTGCCTGTCACGCAGGGGGTCGCGGGTTCGAGTCCCGTCCATTCCGCCAATTTAAAACTTGTCTTAATATACTCACGGAGTGGTAGTTCAGCTGGTTAGAATACCTGCCTGTCACGCAGGGGGTCGCGGGTTCGAGTCCCGTCCATTCCGCCAATTAAGCCGAGATAATGAAGCACCTGAAGGTGCTTTTTTTATGCCCGAATTTTACCTGCCAGCCAACATTCGCTATAATTAACCAAATTTACACTTTACAGAGATATTTTTTATGACAACTCCTGTCGTTGCCTTAGTGGGTCGCCCAAACGTAGGCAAATCTACCCTATTCAACCGTTTAACCCGTACTCGTGATGCGCTTGTTGCTGACTTCCCTGGTTTAACTCGAGATCGTAAATACGGCCATGCCAATATTTCTGGCTATGATTTTATTGTGATCGATACCGGCGGTATTGATGGCACAGAAGAAGGCGTTGAAGAAAAAATGGCGGAACAATCCTTATTAGCGATTGAAGAAGCCGATGTAGTGCTTTTCTTAGTGGATGCGCGCGCAGGTTTAACGGCAGCAGACATTGGTATTGCCAATTACTTACGCCAACGTACGAATAAAACAACCGTCGTGGTGGCGAATAAAACTGACGGTATTGATGCAGACTCACACTGTGCAGAATTCTATCAATTAGGCTTAGGTAAAATTGAACAAATTGCGGCATCACAAGGTCGTGGCGTGACTCAATTAATGGAGCAAGTACTTGCCCCTTTAGCGGAAAAATTACAAGAAAACGAAGCAGAAAATGACCGCACTTCTGATGAAGAAGAAAAAGATGAATGGGATCACGAATTTGACTTCGATTCAGAGGAAGATACGTCATTAATTGATGACGCATTAGACGAAGAACTTGAAGAAGAACAAGATAAAAATATTAAAATTGCGATTGTAGGCCGTCCAAACGTCGGTAAATCCACATTAACCAATCGTATTTTAGGTGAAGATCGCGTGGTCGTTTACGATATGCCAGGCACAACACGCGATAGTATCTACATTCCGATGGAACGCGATGAGCAACAATACACCTTGATTGATACAGCGGGTGTGCGTAAACGTGGAAAAGTACATTTAGCCGTTGAGAAATTCTCTGTCATCAAAACATTACAAGCGATTCAAGATGCAAACGTGGTGTTACTCACAATTGATGCGCGTGAAAACATTTCAGACCAAGATCTCTCTCTACTTGGCTTTATCTTAAATGCAGGACGCTCACTCGTGATCGTCGTGAATAAATGGGACGGCTTAGATCAAGATGTGAAAGATCGCGTTAAATCCGAATTAGATCGCCGTCTTGATTTTATCGACTTTGCCCGTGTGCATTTTATTTCTGCTTTACACGGCAGTGGCGTGGGTAATCTTTTTGATTCGATTAAAGAAGCTTATGCTTGTGCGACACAAAAAATGACGACTTCCCTTCTCACCCGAATCTTACAAATGGCAACGGATGAGCACCAACCACCAATGATTGGCGGTCGTCGTATTAAATTAAAATATGCTCACCCAGGTGGCTATAATCCACCAATTATCGTGGTGCATGGTAACCAAATGGATAAATTACCGGATTCATACAAACGTTATTTATCTAATTATTATCGTAAGAGTTTGAAAATTATTGGTTCGCCAATTCGCTTGCTATTCCAAGAAGGTTCAAACCCATTCGCGGGTAGAAAAAATAAACTCACACCAAACCAATTACGTAAACGTAAACGCTTGATGAAGTTTATCAAAAAAGCGAAACGCTAATCTTAACAAACAAAGTAATCTGCACCTCAAAATAGGTATCCAGGTTTTGGGGTGCAGATCACTTTGTATCGAGTTAAATTGTACCCTGCTTAAAATACTTCTGTATTATTTATCCCCAAGGCTTAGCATCAGGCTAGCTATGTTTTTTTCGCCATTGAATACATGCAGGTCTATTCCACATTGTTTTTTCTTCACAGATTGGTCCACCTTCTAAATACCAGCCTTTTTTCTCTAAACAAAGATTGACCTCCGGATTATCACTTTCTCCTACCACATAATCCATACCGCAATCCGACATATCTTTTTCTCTTCTGTCAAGATATTTATTAATTCTTTGAGGATCTGAGGTTGGAAATAAAATCTTAGAATTATGCAAACGCCAATGATCATGTGGTGGAAGTGGTTGAAACCATCCACTACAGCTTGTAAGCAATAAGATTGAGGGTATTAAGAATAAAAATCTTATTTTCATTTTATTTCTCCTTCGCTTTATTTAATTCAAAAATAGTTCTTTCATTACCCATTTTAAGATCTCCTCCAGTTCTATATCCGTCATTAATACATTGTCGTTGTCCTAAGCCATGGCAATTATGTACGGATAAACGTTCATCACTAAACATATCTGCTGTTCGCTGTAACCAGCTTTTATTCAGATTATTTTCAGATGTTGTTGCAGGGTTGCCTCCCAATAAAATCGGCATACTACCTACTGGGTCACTAGCATGATTCTCAATACGAATTGAACCATCTGAAGTTGTTCTTTCTTTACCCGTTTGCAATTGACTTAAATAACCATCCGCTCTTGTAACATCAGCTGCAGGACCAACCATTTTAATTGTCGTACCTGAAAGTAGCTTTTTAGCTCGGTTATCTTCTGTATTTAACGCTTTTAATGCATTACTTAATGTTAATGTGCCACGACTATGGGAACCTAGGTATAAATCATCTTTACCATACTGCTTCATGATATTCATCGCTTGTAAACTTGAATTATCCATACCTAATAGATTTCCAAAAGACGTTTCAAACATTTTCTCATAACCCGCCACTAAGAGCTCTGACAAACCATTTTTCGCTTCAGGATGGTGAACAAAATAAACATCTTTATATATTTTTTGATCTATATTGCCTGTTTTATCATCCCTGCCCGCAATATAGTTTTGTACTGCAAATTTTGCGGCAGAATTACGATCATTAAAGATGCCATTAAATGCAACGACATATTTACTCTCTGTTTTCCCTGTTTTTGGATCAGTATAAGTAACTTTTTGTAATTGATTGCGTTCTTGATCTGACAACTCATGCAATTGATAAATATTACGTCCTTTACCTAGCTGCTGTTCTAAATATACTTCTCTATCGATACCTTTAGCATCTGCCTCTTTATTTATATCTTCTATAAGCTTTGAATCTCTTATACGTTCTCCTTTTTCATCCACTTTATGAGTGAACATCCGATGCTCAGCTATAAACATTGTTCGATAAGCCTCATCCGTAACACCACCAACATTCTTCGCAAACGCTTGAATCGTTGCAACATCCTGCTCAACCTCTTTTTGCATTTTCGCATGATCTACTTTTTCAAGTTTGTTTACTTCTTGCTCAGTAGATTTCTTGATAGTCTCAATATTCTGTTTACCCTGCGTACTCGCAATATTAAAGTTACCATCACTAATCACAGCATTAGTTGTACTCTGATTATTTTCACTTTGACTGCTATTGCTCGCTAAATTAGCTAGACCAATTTTTGCTGCAGCGTATAAATCTGTACTATGAACATCATCTGTGCCTAAACCAAATTTTACCAGCGATTGATTTGCTTTATTTGGATTCGCCTGTTCAAAGGTTTCGCCCTTTCTATCATCACCACGATAAATTTTATTTAAAGCTTTATCCTCATCAGAAGTTTGATCACGATCTACAGAAAAACCTCCCATCAATCCCATCGCAGATGATTTCGCATTAGAATAATTTTCAATATTTGAATATTCGAAATCTTCTGCTGTCATTTGATTTTTCTCTTTCTCAGCACTTGAGATGATAGCGCCACCAACAGAAGAAACTTTATTTTTTACATTGATATCATAGCCATCATTACCTGCAAAAATTCCAGCCTGTTCATTCACACTAGCATGATCAGCATTGATTTTCGATTTACTGAAACTGCCACCTGCGGCAAAACCATAGCCTACCGTCACACTACCACTTACATTCATTTGTTTGCCATGATAGCTAGATTTATCTTGCAAACTTTCGATATTCAAGTTTTCAGCATTAAGTTCTACTCGTTTGCCTTTTACTTGGCTACCAATAATATTGGCATCACCACCGGCTTGAATCACTGTTTTACTTTGGCTATCTCCCACATGACTAGCAACATAAGAGGTTTCATCACCATTACCGTAACCTTTTCCGTAATTACCGCCTACAGTAATACCTGCTGCTACGCCATTGCTGACTTTAATAGCAACACCAGCATTAAAACCACTTGACTTGTTGGTGCTACGCTCTTGATGGTTTTGTTCTGTGGCTTTGATATTTACTTGATTATCTGCAATCAAAGTCGTGCCTTGTTTACCAGAAATATCCGAACCTTTAATATTAATATTCGAATCCTTTCCAGTACCCGTTGCCACAATATTCACCTTGCCGCCCGCATTAACTTGAGATTTGGCTACGGTTTTTCCTTCAGTATGAGTACGAGACTCGCTCTTTTGTTGACCATAAGTGATTTGTACTCCCACTACGGAATCCACATTGCTATTACTCATTGCTTTTTGAATAGAGTCGCCAGCATTCATTACACTATCAGCTGCACGATAAGCATCAAAGCCTGCATTAGCTGCCGACATAGTATTCACACGACCATGCTTACTATCACCAACTTGTTTAGTGGATTCGATAGCCCCTTGTACTGCCTGAATTGCAGAAATGATAGGGGAGGTAATAGCAATAGTTAAACCTTTTTGTTCAAAAGTTTGTTTGGTATTGGTTTCATATTTATCATCTGCCGCTTTAACATCTGCTTTTTTAGCCAGAATATTTACATCACCTTTAATGGCACTTACTATACTTGCTGTCTGAGTATATGCATTCTCTGCGACTATTGTGGTATTGTTATTAAGACTTCCAACTTGACTGCCGCTAGCATAAAGACGAGTTTGATCATTTTCTAAGGTTTGTTTTTGCTTGCCGATAGTAAAACCAATCCCCCCACCTAGCAAACCGGATTTTTTAGTCATTGAAAAATCTTCTGAATACACCCGATTTTCAGCTTCTTTTATATCAATATTTTTTCCTGCAACTGCTAATCCACTTTCTGCTACTACATTCGAACCTTGTACAGAAATATTGCCATCGGATTGTATACGAATTTTATTCGCATCCAGGGTCGAAGCTTGAGCAAGGTCATAATCATGCTCATGTTTAATTACTCTTGTTACTTCACTTAAGCCCTTATCTACAGTTTTCACACCACTGCTTAACTGTTCTTTATTACGACCTTCTTTAATTTCAATATCGCCTTTTGAAGCAATCAGTGCATTACCGTCAGCATGTAAATCATTGCCAACAATACTCACCTTCTCACCACCAATATAATTAACATCACCGCCAACATTCAGCTGATTGCCTACCTGCATCTCTTGGTCTAAACGATAATACTTGTCACCAGAACCATAATGCTCTTTATTATGGGTATCTAATGCGCCTAGCTCTAATTTACCCTTCGCATTAAATACCGCATCACCAGCAATATTGGCTTTCGCACCTTTTACCGTAATATTTTCATCAGCATAAATCTGTACCTCTCCCTCTTTATTGGTGAGATTAATCTCTGCTGCTTTACCAATTATTTTTTGGTGGAATTTGCCATCATCTTGGGTTTTAGAAACACTTCCCTCAATTTGAACTTTTTTCGCTTTGGCAAGAATCGCATCTTTTCCTTCAATCACACCACCAATATTTTTAAGTGTGTTTTCTGCCTGTAAGAGTACAACATCACCCTGTACACGTCCTTTGTCATTCGTGATGTTCTCTGCATTAATGCTAACGCCTTCGTTCCCTAAAATCGTACCGCTATTCTCAACTTCTTGAATACCATTAATCACGACCTTATTCGCCGAAATAATCGCCCCTTCACCATTCACTTTAACATTGCGTGGCGCTAAATAAACTTTTGGTGCTAATACTGAAACCTTCTGACCATTTGGTAAAACGGTTTCTTGTTTCTCAAACCACACCAAATCAGAGGTCAGCTCTTTCATTTGAGCTTCAGTTAAAGCAACTCCTGGTACCAACTGCCATTTTTTCGCATAAAGTACCCCATTATCCATCAAGCTCTTATATTGAGCATAATCGTTATCATGGCCATCTAAGAAGCGTTTACCCGTTAATTGGTTAATCTGCTCATTGATTAAACGCTGTTCGTAATATCCATCCCCTAAGCGTTTTAGCATGTTTTGTGGATCATTTTTCAATGCATTAAACATATAATCGCTACTTAACCAAGTGCGTTTATCTGCAAACTTAGGATCGGTTTCAACCACATAACGACTTTGTGGATCTTGGTTAATTTTATATAAGCTCGCATTAGGTAAACGGACTGCATTATTCACCGCTCCCACGGCATCAGCCTCATTACGCGCACCAATAGTAGACTGGGAACTCGCCTCTTTCACCGCAGCTAAATCACCAATGTTATTTTTCACCACATTGAAATTAAAATTGTCGGTAGCATGCTCGTGATGATAATCATCTTCCCATACAGTTTTATGACCATAACGTCGTCTAACTGGGTTTTTATCACGATAAGAAAGTAATTGACCATACTTCCCGTCATCTACGCGATGAATTTCCCCAATCTTATCTTCATTGATAAGCTTGGTCGCACCCGCAACTAAATCTTTATGGTTTGCATTAGCAGATACCGCACTGTCACCCAAATAAAGGGTTTTACCCACTAACAATTTACTATATTGGTTTTTTAAATCATCACCAGAAAGCGAAAGATTGCCAGCAATTAAGATTTTACCTGGGTCTTGACTATCGATACGGTCAGTTTTTGTGGTGTTTCGGTCTCTATCTGAATGTTGCCGCTGATGGCTGATTTGGTTTGGCTATGTTCACTTTCATGACTATTGCCAAGCAAGCTCAACGCACTGCTAAGCGCCTGCATTGGATTCACTCCACCACTGCCTGCACTAATGCTTGCACTTTCAGTTTTAATCTCACTTTTATTTTCAATATCTGTTGTCGAGATTGATTGGGTTTTAAAGCGGTTTTTACTTGCATCAGCATCACTTTCAATAATCGCACCATTTAATTGCGTGTGGTGATGAACGGTGACATCCATGCCATCCTCACCCACACTAATGCCGGTTTGCTCTTTTACTTGAGCATAATCCACTTTCGCTTTACTGTATGACGCACTCACCGAAGCACCACCACCTGAACCATACGCCACCGAGCCACTTGCACTCGCACTCGTTTGTTTGGATTCGTATTTCTCTGTATCTTGACGGCTCGTGACAGTGAGATTTTGAATGTCCGCTTCCCAGCGTTTTGCTTTAAGATTCGCCGCATCAAGGTTTAAGCCGCCTTCCTCACTATTCGTGATGATTTTATCTGCAGTAAAGTGACTATTTTGCCAACGTTCGCTATCTGAGTTCGACTTGCCCTTAGCCACATTCACCGAACCCTCAATACCAATT
>JAGZIS010000034.1:0-1419 GCA_018366115.1 Parahaemophilus parainfluenzae
AGGATGGGAGCATAGAAGATTAGAAGAGGCTGCTAAACAATTGGGTTTAACAAGACAGGAATTTAATGATTACGTTAACGCTAGACCGCAGAATTTTAGATTGGAGAATCGTTCTGAAAATCGAAGCCATAGAAATGAGATGCCGGGAAATGGTGATATTCAAAAAATTAAAGAGGATATGAAATTGTTTTTACACAAAAGAGGAAACTAATATGACAAATTTATATGAAGAATATAAAGATGACCCTAAGATGCTTGTTGCGATAGCAGATAGAGAAGGAAATATCGCAATGTTGGAGGATATTTTCTTTATAAGTAAAAAGTTAGATATTCACTATGTATCGGCAGATAAATGGAATTGGCTACACCAGTGTAATTTAATTTTTGCGGCTCCGTTGTCGGTTGTGGAGTTTTATATAAAACATGGAGTGGAGATTAATGCGCAAGATATGTACGGAATGACTCCCTTGCATTATGCATTACGAAGTAAAAATATTGATGCTGCGATAGCGTTACTTAAGGCTGGTGCAAACCCTAATTTACCAAATGAAAGAGGAATTACACCTTTATCCTATATTAATGGTTTCCCAGAAAGGCTGGATTTGCTTCAATTAATGCTAGATAACGGGGGAGATGTAGATTTCTTTACTGGACAGCATGGTATTTTAGAAGGGATCAAAAAATATCGTTCACAAGATCCTAAATTTAAACCGGTGATTGAGTTAATGGAAAAGTATTCCAAAAAGGGCATTTAATTTACTTTGGGAATAAATTTAAAGATGTGCTATATAAAGCTCATTTTTAATTATTTACAAGTAGATTGGAAAAATGGAAATATCAAGTGCGGTCAATTTTCAAAGAGTTTTAAAACCTCTTAAAACCTCTTAAAAACTGACCGCACTTTTTGTGTTTTTAATGATGCTTATTTTTAAGCAAACCTTATAATTTCACATCCAACTTAGCGTAAGCAGGTTCTACTTTTTCCAATGCTTTTTCTACGCAAATATCGTGAGCAAGCAATACACTTAAATGGTGATGACCATTGATTCGTCTTTGCAGAAAATGTGCATGTTTCTATTAAAGGCAATCTTAATTTAGAAAGCCGTCAAGACAGCAATCACTACGACAGCAAACAAACGCAAGCCGGAGCGGGCTTTAGTGTGGCAATTTATGGTAGCGGTTCAAGTGCTTCAGCAAACTATTCTCAAAACAAAGCGAAAGTGAACTATGCCCAAGTGGAAGAACAAAAGGGCTTCCATGTGGGCAAAGGTGGAATGGATGTTAAGGTTGCGGGGAATACGCATCTTGCGGGCTCTGTGATTGACAGTGAAGCAGCCCAAGATAAGAACCACTTCAAAACAAAATCGCTTACTCACACTGATATTGAAAACCGCAGTGAGGTTGAAGTGAAAAGCGTGA
>JAGZIS010000035.1:0-1416 GCA_018366115.1 Parahaemophilus parainfluenzae
GCAGCCATCGCATTTTTAGCATTCTGTGCCATATCCGTTGAAAGCCCCGCACTCACGCTTTTCACTTCAACCTCACTGCGGTTTTCAATATCAGTGTGAGTGAGCGATTTTGTTTTGAAGTGGTTCTTATCTTGGTCGGCTTCACTGTCAATCACAGAGCCCGCAAGGTGCGTATTCCCCGCAACCTTAACATCCATTCCACCTTTGCCTACATGGAAGCCCGTTTGTTCTTCCACTTGGGCATAGTTCACTTTCGCTTTGTTTTGAGAATAGTTTGCTGAAGCACTTGAACCACTACCATAAATTGCCACACTAAAGCCTGCACCGGCTTGTGTTTGTTTGCTGTCGTAGTGATTGCTGTCTTGACGGCTTTCTAAATTAAGATTGCCTTGAATATCTGCCTCTAAACGGTCTGTTTTAACAACGGCACCTTTGAAATTGGCATCTTTACCGGTTTTAATCACTGTTTCTTCAGCATTCAGATAACTATTACGCTGCGTCACGCTATCGCTATTTTCATGCCCTTTACCGACTTGAGCAGAACCTTCTACACCAATGCCATAACTATTACCATTAGCTCCAGCAAATACGCCCACACTCCAACCTGTGTTTTTATTCTCACTTCGGTTATGGTAAGTGTCTTGTACTGACTCCACGTTTAAATTCTTAGCCACATCAAGTTCTAAACGTTTTGCATTTAATGTTGAGCCCAACACATCAACATCACCTTTTCGGCTGGTCAAATTCACTGTGCCAGCATTCAGCTCACTACCACTATGAGTGATTGTTTTACTTTCACTCGTTTGGGTAGATTTGCTTGCACCTACGCTAATAGAGACTTTAATACTCGGATTAGAGACATTACCTGCCGTCATATTGCCTAAGTTGGAAACCGTGTTTGCAACATTTGCTGCATTTTGAGCTAATTCAAGACTGTCATAAGCCGCTTTCATTTGATGAAGCTGTTTCAATTTTTCATTTTTAACTTCACGACTACGCTTAATACTGTGTCCCATCGATTGTGCTGTACTTACAACCGGTGATGTAACGGCTATCGTAAGTCCTGCCTGTTTATACTCATGCCCCTCTTTACTTTCAATAATATCTTTTCCAGCTTCTACCTTAACACTTTCGCCTTCAATATCAATTCGATTTGTGCGTGGTGTAATCATATCGGTACCAAGAACATTTGTATGATTACCCGCGCTCACCGTGATATTGCCATTCATTGAACCTAGCGTGCTACGTGCATCTGATTGTGTCCAACCTTCCGTTTCATAATCGTGTTTTTCTGATTTGGAGCCAAAGGTAATGCCGATACCGCCGCCTGTGAATACCCCTGACGTTTTCTTGGTTTCCACGCGCTTATTTTTGAAATGATTGGTATCTGCTGCAATGTCAACATCATGCCCAGCC
>JAGZIS010000010.1:0-97167 GCA_018366115.1 Parahaemophilus parainfluenzae
GGTCCCACCTGACCCCATACCGAACTCAGAAGTGAAACGCCGATGCGCCGATGGTAGTGTGGGGCTTCCCCATGTGAGAGTAGGACACCGCCAGGTACTTTTTATTTTGTTAGTTTATTTTAAGAGTAAATTAACAAAATAAAAATTTTGGCAGCAACAGTGCAATGGTCCCACCTGAATCCATATCGAACTCAGAAGTGAAACATTGTTACGCCGATGGTAGTGTGGGGCTTCCCCATGTGAGAGTAGGTCACTGCCAATCATACCTCATTTAGCGGAGTGGTAGTTCAGCTGGTTAGAATACCTGCCTGTCACGCAGGGGGTCGCGGGTTCGAGTCCCGTCCATTCCGCCAATTCTTAATACCAATAGGGGCGTAGTTCAATTGGTAGAGCACCGGTCTCCAAAACCGGGTGTTGGGAGTTCGAGCCTCTCCGCCCCTGCCATCCATTTCATATCAAATTATCTTTAATTTTTTTAAGAATATTGTCTATTTTACCATTCGTTTTATACTAATCGTACTTTTAGTATTTCAGAGATATTCTTATGCATTACTCCATTCAAGATTTTATTCAATTAATTGCACAATTACGTAATCCTAATGGAGGCTGTCCTTGGGATCTTAAACAAAATTATGACTCCATGATTCCTTGTTTAACTGAAGAAACTTATGAAGTCATTGATGCTATCCAAAAGAAAGATATTGCTAATTTAAAAGAAGAGCTTGGTGATCTTTTATTACAGGTGGTGTTTTTCAGTCAGCTTGCTTCAGAGGATGGTTATTTCACATTCGATGATGTCCTTAATGATGTTTCTGAAAAGATTGTACGTCGTCATCCTCATGTATTTGGTGATGCAACAGCAGGAAATGAAGAAGAAGCGTTAGCCCGTTGGAACAGTATCAAAGCACAAGAAAAATCAGCTCAAAAACAACAGTCTATTTTAGATAATGTTCCGAATGCTTTTCCTGCGTTGTTAAGAGCACAGAAAATGCAAAAACAGTGCTCAAAGATTGGGTTTGATTGGAATGAACTTGAGCCTGTATTTGCTAAAGTTGAAGAAGAATTGAAGGAAGTACGAGATGAGGTCAACCAAACACCTCGCAATCAAGAAAGAATAGAAGAGGAAATTGGGGATTTATTTTTTGCGACAGCCAATTTATCTCGTCACCTTAAATGTAACGCAGAAGAGGCTTTACGTAAGGCGAATAATAAATTTGAACAACGTTTTCGCAAAGTTGAAGGAAAGGCCTTAGAACGAGGCGTATCACTTAAAGATCTTTCTTTAATCGAAATGGATATTCTGTGGGATGAAGTGAAAAAAGAAGAAAAATAACCAAAATGGCAGAGGGCGTTTTCCTCTGCCATTTTTATTTTATGGAATGGATAAGTAACATATAAGCGCTGATTACTAATAAAATAATGCCTAATAGTTTTTTGACTAAGTGCGGTGATAATTTACCTCGGATTTTCATTGAAAAAAATCCGGTTACAAAAGCACTTAGCACAACAATAATCACAATCGAAAAATTGACATAACCGATTTGCCAACCAAAGCGATAAGTTGAGTTTTTTGAAAGATAGCCATAAAGGCTACCTAGCCCCCCAATAAACATCATCGCATTGGTATAAGGTGCAATTTGATGGGCTTTAACGGATTTTAATTGTCCAATTAAAGGTGCCATAATTGAGCCACCTCCAATGCCAGTCATGCCAGCAATAAATCCACCTATAGTTGAAAGACCTATCCCTTTAATCGTTTCATCCGCTGTAGATTGCTGAATTATTGCGGTTTCTTTACTAAAAATAGTACGAATTGCTAATAGGGAAAGTGTGATAACAAACACACTGATGATGGCAATATCGGGTACATAAAAACTGGATTCGAATCCTAGCTGCACACCAATAATCATACCCACAGACCAAATGAACATCGCTTTGTAATTAATCGATACTTTTTGTTTGTAAAAATAAATCAAGTTAATAAAGGATGATCCCATAACAATCGTCAATGATGTTGCGGCAATCATTTGTAAAGGAAACTGTGGGAATAAAGTGTAGAGAATAGGTACCATCAATACGCCGCCACCAATGCCAAAAATAGCGGACATTATATTTGTCATTACACCACATAAAATTAAAATAAAAATTAACTGTAAACTCATTTCAAACTCCTTTTTTGTGGGAGTACGGCATTATTATTCTTTTGGATAAATAAATAATTTATGATCTTGCTCATAATTATCTATAAAAACAGACTTTATTTTAATTTTGTGATCCCTCTCACACAATCAGTATGACAATTATCATATGCTCTTTATACACCTAGCAGTAGTCTATAAATGGAATTTAATAATGGCTTCTACAAGGAGGAGCGTATGCTATTAACGGTTTCGAGTTTCCTCATCGTAACGGCTTTAGTGGCCTATGTTTCATGGCTACGGACTAAAAACGATGATTTAACCACCTCGAAAGGTTATTTCTTAGCGGGACGAGGATTAAGCGGTATTGTGATTGGTTGCTCAATGGTTTTAACTTCACTTTCTACTGAGCAATTGATTGGCGTAAATGCCGTTTCTTATCAAAACAACTTTTCTATTATTGCGTGGACAGTGCCAACGGTGATTCCGCTTTGTTTCTTGGCGCTTTATATGTTACCGAAATATTTGCGTAACGGTTATACCACCATTCCAGAATTCTTTGAAAATCGTTTTGACCGACAAACTCGTTTGATTATGTCAGGGTTATTCTTAGTCTTCTATCTTTTAATCGTTATTCCGACCGCACTTTATACCGGAGCGATTGCATTTAATAAAATCTTCAATCTAGAAACTATTTTCGGATTAAGTTATGCGCAAGCAATTGTCTATACTGTAATTGCTATCGGTGTAGTGGGTGCGATTTATGCGATTTTTGGTGGGTTAAAAGCGGTAGCCGTTTCTGATACCATCAATGCCGTGATCTTAGTGATTGGTGCGTTGCTTGTACCTGTATTTGCATTGCTTTATTTAGGTAATGGCAGCATTTCAGAAGGCTTGAATATTATCACTACCACCCACGTTGAAAAATGGAACGCCATTGGTAGCTCAACAGATTCTACTCCTTGGCCGACAATTTTTACCGGTATTATGGTTGTTCACTTCTTCTATTGGACAACGAACCAAGCCATCGTACAACGTTGTTTAGGGGCGAAGGATTTAGCATCAGGTCAAAAAGGGATTTTAATTGCAGCGCTTTTCCTACTCACATTACCGATTATTCTTAATTTACCGGGTTTATTGAGTTTCCATATTTTAGGTGAAGGCTTAAATCCAATTGATACCTCTTATCCATTATTGGTCAATAAAGTGATGCCGACTGCATTACAAGGCTTTTTTATTGCCGCACTTTTCGGTGCAATTTTAAGTACCTTTAACTCATTCTTAAACTCTGCAGCGACCATTTATTGTAAAGACTTATTACCATCTATCAGTAAAAAACAACGTACCGATCAAGAGTTGATCGTCTATGCGAAAAAAGTCTCAACCATTATGGCGATTGTGACCATGATTATTGGCCCACTTTTGATGTTCGGTACAGATGGTATTTTCTTAATCACTAAACGCTTTGCTGGTTTTGTGAATATTCCAATCGTGGCGTTATTTGCTGTGGGTTTATTTAATAAAACTGTTTCTGGCTTGGCTGCACGTATTGCTTTACTTGTACACGTAGTACTTTATTTCAGTATTGTTTGGGTGTTCAATGTGAAAATCAATTTCGTGTATGTGATGGGCGGATTATTCGTATTTGATGTTGTTTTCATGTTGATTCTAGGTCAATTCTTAAAACGTGAACCTTATGTGGAAAATACCATCAATAAAGGCGATGTAGACTTGACCAATTGGAAATACATTAAAGTAACATCTGTTTCATTAATTCTTGGTTTAATTGCGCTTTATGCATTCTTATCACCAATTGGTATTGCTTCTCCAGATGGTAATCCAATGTTAGTGTTGGAAGTGTATGCGGTATTACAACTCATCGTATTGATTGTCTTTAGACCAAAAAATGAAAAAACAGAACATCAATTACATCTTTCTAACCAACATTAAGCAGTCGGGCGTACATCACGTACGCCCTTAAACCTTAAAATAGATAAGGATTGTGTATGAACATTATCTATATTTTACTCGACCAAGTGCGTAAAGATATGCTGGGGGCTTATGGTCACCAGATCGTTAAAACCCCGAATATTGACCGTCTAGCTAAAGATGGGGTGCGTTTTAATAACGCATTTACGCCTGCTTCAGTTTGTGGACCCGCACGGACTTCACTTTTTACCGGTTTAATGCCGTCCACTCATGGCATCATTCGTAATGGTGAAAAAGGCGGTACAGGTGAAGTGAGCGAAGCCGCCCCAAATATTGGTAAACTAGACGGCTATAACACCTATGTTGTGGGGAAATGGCACGTGGGTACAAAATCCGTACCGGAAGATTATGGCATTAAAGGGCATAACTTTGATGGCTATGGTTATCCGGGCAGTGGCGTGTATAAAAATTTAGTGTTCAACCAACCGCCGACACATTCCAATCGTTATAAAGAATGGTTAGATGAAAAAGGCTATGAAATTCCAGAAGTGAGTCGTGCTTATTTCGGGGATAACCCTCATTTACGCGTGCAAGAGCTTTGCGGTTTGCTTTCAGGCACAAAAGAACAAACCATCCCGTATTTCATCATTGATGAAGCGAAAAGCTATATTAGTGAATCACTTGCTGAAAATAAACCGTTCTTTACATGGATTAATTTCTGGGGACCGCATACGCCTTGTATCGTGCCAGAACCTTATTATTCTATGTATCGAAAAGAAGATGTGGTGCTAGATGAAAGCTTCTTCAAGCCACTAGAAGGCAAACCAGGACACTATCGTACCATCTCTAAAATGTGGGGAATGTGGGAAGCGAGTGAAGATCATTGGAAAGAGGTTATCACAAAATTCTGGGGCTACATTACTTTGATTGATGATGCGATTGGTGAGCTGTTTACTTTCTTAGAAAACAACGGCATTTATGACCGCACTTTTATTGTGGCAACCGCTGACCATGGGGATGCGATGGGTGCTCATCGAATGATTGAGAAAGGAGAGTTCATGTTTGATACCACCTACAATATTCCGATGATTATCAAAGATCCAAATTCAAACCGCGTTAATCAACAAGATGATAACCTCGTCTATTTACATGATTTAACTTCAACCGTTTATGATCTGGCTAATCAGCCGATTCCCCAAGCCTTTGAAGGGGAAAGTATTTTACCAATCGTTCGTCAACATCAAGATAATCAACGCAAAGGGATATTGGCACAGTTAGCGGGGCATTTCGTTTACTTTGAACAACGCATGTGGCACCGTAAAGACTATAAATTAGTATTTAATGCTTCGGATATTTGTGAGCTTTATGATGTGAAAAACGATCCGGCTGAAATGCATAATTTGTTCTACAAGCCAGAATATGAAGCGGTCAAAAAAGAGATGCTAGAAGAAATGCGTCAAGAAATGAAGCGCTTAAATGATCCATTAGAAAATTGGGTATATCGGATTATAAACGAAGTGTAAAACTAATAGAAAATTGACCGCACTTTTAAGGACGATTATGGAAAATTGCTCAATCAAGCCTACTGAATTGTCACATTGTCAGTTTACTGAGCTGCATCATTTGCCAAAAGGTTCCTTCTTGTATCAGCAAGGTGAGTCTGCACATGAATTTTATTATGTGCAAGCAGGCTTGGTTGGCTTATTTCATACCCTTGAAAATGGCAAGGAAAGCTTAGTGCGATTATATTCCAAGGGCGATTATTTTGGTTTTCGAACTTTGTTTTCGATGGCGGATAAACATTATCATTGCAATGCAAAAGTCTTAATTGATGCGGAGATTACTCGCATCAAACCTAATGTAGTGAGCGAATTTTTCACGCACAATACAGTAATGAGCCAATGTTTATTACAGATCTTGGCAGATGAATTACGCGAAGCAGAGGAACGTTTGGCAAAAAGTGCCTATTTGCGTACTTTAGATCGCGTGATGGATAGTTTGTATTTTCTCAAACAACATTTTCCTGATTATAATTGGACATATCGCGAAATTGCAGAATATGCCGGCTGTGAAACCGAAACAGCCATTCGCATTGCAAAAGAACTCAAACAAAATGGCGCATTAGACCGAATATCAGGTCATAAATAATGTTGTAACAAAGGATGGTTGATGTCTGTTTTTCCACCACAAGCTCATTTTCACTTAATGGCAAAACCAAGCAGTTTTCACTGTAACATTCAGTGTGAATATTGCTTTTATTTGGAAAAATCAGAACAGTTTGGGCAACATGCGCCTTTTATGTCGAAAGACACCTTAAAACATTATGTCAAAAACTATATCCAATCTCATGCTGGTAATGTGGTTGAATTTGCTTGGCAAGGGGGGGAGCCGGCTCTCTTAGGCTTAGATTTTTATAAACAAGCCGTTGAATATCAGCAGGAATTTGCCCAAGGCAAACAGATCACAAACGCCTTTCAAACCAATGGCATTGCTCTTAATCAGCAATGGGCTGCATTTTTCAAACAACATCATTTTCTCATTGGGCTTTCTATTGACGGTTTAAGTGCTGTGCATAATCGTTATCGTATTTCGGGTAACGGTAATCCCACTTTTGAAAAAGTCGTAAAAGCGTTAAATCTGCTACAAGAATATGGCGTGGAATTTAATACCTTAACCGTCATTAACGATCAAAACTGGCAAAAAGGAAGAGAAACCTATTTAGCACTCAAACAGCTTGGTTCGACTTATATGCAGTTTATTCCTATCGTTGAACGTCATGTCCAAATACAATCAGTAACCGATTTCTCGGTACCATCAGAAGGCTACGGGCAATTTCTCGTGGATGTCTTTCATGAATGGTATGCTCATGATGTGGGAAAAGTTTATGTGTCGCAGTTTGATAATTTACTAGGACAATGGCTCGGTTATCCTTCTACAACTTGTGTTCATCAACCCACTTGCGGTCAATCTCTTGTGGCAGAAGCCAATGGTGATGTGTATGCTTGTGACCATTTTGTGTATCCCGAATACAAGATGGGGAATTTAACTCAGCAACCTTTAACGGAGATTGTGCTTTCCAGTAAACAGCAACAATTCGGTTTAGAAAAATCACAAAAATTGACCGCACTTTGCCGTCATTGTGAGTTTCGTAAACTCTGTTATGGTGGCTGCCCGAAACATCGTTTTGTTTCTCTCGAAAATGAACCCAATCCACATAATTATTTATGTGCCTCTTACCGTTATTTCTTTGAACAAACGGCACTCTATATGCAAGCCATGGCTCGTCAAATTCGGTTACATCCATCCGCCGCTTAAGGTAGAATGGTGTTTTCTACTTTACGTTTTGATTGATATGAATCCTTGGATATTACTCGCTATTTCTATTTGTCTTGAAATTGTGGCAACAAATTTATTAAAAGTCAGTGATGGCTTTACCAAACTTTTACCCACCGTTGGTTCATTAGCGCTATATGCCATTTCGTTTTATTTTGTCTCCATTGTTTTCCGAACGCTTTCTGTGGGCTTGGTTTACGCCATTTGGTCGGGCGTTGGCATTGTTTTGACGGCCATTGTGGCGTATTTCGCTTTTGGTCAGAAAATCGATACCGCTGGGCTGATTGGTATGGCATTGATTATCAGCGGTGTTTTAGTGATTAACTTGTTTTCTCAAACAGGGCATTAATCCTCCAAATGAAATGTGGTCAAGCTCACAAATTTTATTTTTCTTCAAAATAAAATTATGTTGGTAATCAATTCATCGCTATAATTCTCCAGCATTTTTAACCGCACTTTGTGCAACTTTAAAGGAAATTCTATGAAAAAATTACTTTGCTCATTATTTGCGCTTTCTGCTGTGAGTACAGCAATGGCACAAGAAGTAAATATTAAAATATTGGGTACCTCTGATATTCATGGTCGCGTTGTACCTTGGAGCTATGGCGCAGACGTAGAAGACAAATCTGGTTCTTATGCGCAAATCGCAACTTATGTGAAAGATGTGCGTAAAAACAACAAAAACGTGGTGTTAGTGGATGTGGGCGATGCGATCCAAGATAACCAAGTTGATGTGTTCGCAAAAGATAAAAAATATTACAAAGATCACCCAATTCCAAAAGTATTAAACGAAATGAAATACGATGTTTTCGTACTTGGTAACCACGAGTTTAACTTTGGGATGAAAGCATTAGATGAAATCTTAAAAGACATCAAAGCGAAAAAATTAACGGCAAATTTCTATTATAAGAAAAACGATAAACGTTATATTGATGCAACAACCATCATCGAAAAAGATGGCGTGAAGCTAGGGATTATCGGTTTAAGTACCCCAATGTCAGCAAAATTTGAAGAAGACACGGGCAACTTAAAAGACATGAAATTTACTTCACCAACGGAAGAAGCACGTACACAAGTTGAGAAGTTAAAAGCGAAAGGTGTCGATGCAATTATTGTGATCGCTCACATGGGTATCGACAATGAAAACAAGATTCCAGACACAGGTATGCGTGATGTCATCAATGCAGTAGACGGCATTGATGTGGTAATCGCAGGCCACATGCACAAAGATGTACCAAGTGAAACTATTAAAAATACACTAATCACTGAACCACACCGTTACGGTACCGTGGTATCTGAAGTGGATCTCACTTTTGATATCAACGATAAAAAAGAAGTGAAATTGGTGAAGAAAGAATCCAAAACTGTTCCAGTTAAAGAACTTGAAGCGGATAAGAAAATTGCGGAAATCTACAAACCTTATCACGAGAAATTACGTGAATTAAACAACGTGGTGATTGGCCAAACCGAAAACGAAATGGTGCCACAAGAGACCAAACACGGTGTGTCTGCTGCATTCTCAAAAGATACTGGATTGTCTTCATTCATTAATGATGTTGAACAACATTACAGTGGTGCAGATGTGGTAACTTTCTCTTTCGACCACCAAAAAGCACGTATGAATAAAGGTGATATCAAGAAAAAAGACATCATCTTTAACTATCGTTATGCAGGTGGTGATGTCACCGTTTATGAACTGACCGGTAAACAATTGAAAGAATATATGGAATGGTCTGCGAACTACTTCGATACCATCCAACCAGGTGACACCGAATATCGTTACAATGCGGAACGTAAAAAATCAAAATATGTGACTTACGACATTTTCGGTGGCGTAAATTACAAAATTGACTTACGTAATCCACAAGGTAGCAAAATCGTTGATTTAACCCTTGCTGACGGCAAACCGGTAACTGATGACATGAAATTAAAAGTGGGTATGAACTCATATCGTTTCGCTCAGTTAAACGGTAAAGGTGGTATTTGGGAAGGTCAAAAAATTCCGGTGCTTTGGGAATCTAAAGTGGCAATGGGCCGTGAAAAAGGCACGATCCAAAATATGATGATCGATTACATCACGAATGTGAAAAAAGGCAAAATCGATGGTCTATCTCACAATCGTTGGGAAATCATTGGATTAAACTAATCAGCCCTTTTTAAATACGATAAAAACCAACCGCACTTTGAGGCAATTGAATCAAGTGCGGTTATTTTTTCTTTGTTTTCAGCTAAAACTTGTAAATAATCAAGGTAAAATTGAGCTCAACGTAGTAAACTACAAGCACTTTTATCCTTTAGGAGATGACAAATGAAACCTTATTTAATCGCCCCTTCTATCCTTTCTGCAGATCTTGCTCGTCTTGGTGATGATGTGCAAAACGTGTTGAATGCCGGTGCGGATGTGATTCATTTTGATGTAATGGATAATCACTATGTGCCGAATTTAACCTTTGGCCCAGCTGTGTGTAAAGCTTTGCGTGATTACGGTATTAAAGCACCCATTGACGTGCATTTGATGGTAAAACCGGTCGATCGTATTATTCCTGATTTTGCCAAAGCAGGTGCAGATTACATTACGTTTCATCCTGAAGCCAGTGAACATATTGACCGCTCTCTACAACTCATTCGTGATCACGGCTGTAAAGCGGGTTTAGTGTTTAATCCTGCCACACCATTAAGTTATTTGGATTATGTATTAGATAAAGTGGATGTAATTTTGTTAATGTCCGTGAATCCAGGCTTTGGTGGACAATCCTTTTTACCTTCAACATTGAAAAAATTACAACAAGCTCGTCGTCTGATTGATGAAAGCGGTTTAGACATTCGTTTAGAAGTTGATGGTGGGGTAAAAGTGGATAATATTGCAGAAATCGCCGCCGCCGGTGCAGATATGTTTGTGGCAGGCTCAGCGATTTTTGGTAAACCAGATTATAAACAAATCATTGATCAAATGCGTATGCAATTAGCGTCAGTAAAATAAAAGGTAGTAGTAATGAAGACTCAATTTAAAGTTATCGGTTTTGATTTAGATGGTACGCTCGTGAATAGCTTGCCGGATTTAGCCTTATCAGTGAACTCAGCATTAGCGGATTTTGGTTTTGCACCAGCATCAGAAGCACAGGTTTTAACTTGGATTGGCAATGGCGCACCCGTATTAATTGCGCGCGCGTTAAAATGGACGGAAGAGCAAACAGGTAAGACATTCTCTGAGGCTGAAATCGAGCAAGTGAAAGAGCGTTTTAATGTGCATTATGCTGAAAATCTTTGCAATGTGAGTCGTTTATATCCAAATGTAAAAGAAACATTGGAAACCTTAAAGGCTCGTGGTTATACCTTGGCCGTAGTAACAAATAAACCCACTCGCCATGTTCAGCCTGTATTGGCGGCATTTAGCATCGATCATTTATTCAGTGAAATGCTTGGTGGACAATCATTACCGGCGATTAAACCACATCCAGGCCCATTGTATTATTTATGCGGTAAATTTGGTGTAGAACCTCGCCAAGTGTTATTTGTAGGTGACTCTCGAAATGACATTCTCGCGGCACATTCAGCAGGTTGTCCAGCTGTGGGATTAACTTACGGATACAACTATAATATCCCAATTGCTGAATCAAACCCTGATTGGGTGTTTGACGACTTTGCGAAGTTATTAGAGATTCTTTAATTCATCTTAAAGCGTAAAGTGCGGTCAAAAATGACCGCACTTTTTCTTAAACCTCCCACCAAATCAACGCCCATTTGCGTTGTCCGTGTTTTATCGGTTCATTGTTTATTTGTTTTTGCTGATAGAATTGCGCTAAATTTTGTTTTTCTTTTTCGGTGAGAGCACCGAGAGAAAATTCCACGGAATTTAATAAATCCTCAAAGGTTTCACCTTGGAAATGACCGGATTCGGTTTCAATAAAACGCACATTCGCGTGAATACCTTTTTGGTAAAGGCGATTAACTAAATAAATATAAGTTGGGAAGCCCACATCATCACGGCCAATGGCTTCAAATATGCCTTCATCGAGAAAATGGCGTTGTGTCACCGAGGTTAAAAAGACCCGTTTTTTTGCCTTGCTTTGCAGCTTTTCAATCATGTCATCCAAATCATCAACAAGCGTCGAGCGAGAGGCGAGTATTACATCGGCTTGAGGCACATCATCCCAGTTATCTGACCATGATTTATGTAGAAGGGTAATATTATTTAGTTGGTGCTTTTCTTTGTATTGTTGCACCATATCCAACATCCCTTGGCTGTAATCGAGAGCATACACAGCTTGGCATTGTTGGGCTAAAGGAATCACAAACGTGCCGGGGCCACAGCCAATATCTAGCACCGTTTCATTGGGTTGCACATTCATGGCTTTAAGCAACGTCTCGTTATAACGGCTTGGTTTACCCACTAAATTCTCAGCCATTTTAGGCGCTTTTTTATCCCACTTTGTCGCTGGAAGATTATAGTGATTGCAGGCTTTCAGATGTTGTTGATAGAGATCGTTGAAATTAATGTCATTAATGATCATAGTGGCGCCCCAAAGTGCGGTTATTTTTTGGATTGTTTTTAAATTGCTTGATGATTATATGCTTTCTCCCACGGAAAATCATTTGAAAATGATTGACGCAAACGTTTTCGTTTTGGTGTGTTTTCCTTTATAATAGCCCGCGATTTTCATCTCAAACACAACTCAAAGGTACCCGTATGTTTCAAACTTTTCGTGGCTCACCCGCCCTTTCTGAATTCCGTATTCAAGGTTTAATGCAAAAATTTCAACAAAATCAATTACCGGTAAAATCGGTTTATGCGGAATATTTGCATTTTGTGGAATTAAATCGACCGCTTGTTAGCGAGCAGGAAGCAAAACTAAAAGCATTGTTACATTACGGCCCAACCTTGACAGAACATGATGCCAAAGGCGAAACTTTTATCGTGATTCCACGCGTTGGCACGATTTCTTCTTGGTCTTCTAAGGCGACGGATATTGCACATAACTGCGGTTTAAATGAAGTAGAGCGTATTGAGCGTGGTTTGGCGTATTATTTTGAGTTAAGCCAACCGCTTGATGAAAAAACAACAGAAAAATTGACCGCACTTTTACACGACCGAATGATGGAAACCGTGGTGCGCAATCCGCAAGATGCTGAGATTTTATTCCGTCATCAAGATCCGAAACCGTTTAAAACGGTGGATATTTTAAAAGGTGGACGCGAAGCGTTAGTGACAGCCAATGTAGAATTAGGTTTGGCACTGGCAGAAGATGAAATTGATTATTTGGTGGAAAACTTCACCCAATTAGGGCGCAATCCGCACGATATTGAACTTTATATGTTCGCGCAAGCCAACTCTGAGCACTGTCGTCATAAAATCTTTAATGCCGATTGGATTATCGATGGCAAAAAACAGGATAAATCCCTGTTTAAGATGATTAAAAATACCTTTGAGAAAACCCCTGATTTCGTGCTTTCTGCTTATAAAGATAATGCTGCAGTAATGGAAGGCTCAAAAGTAGGCCGTTTCTTTGCGGATCAAGATGGGCAATATCGCTATCACAATGAAGATGCTCATATCTTAATGAAAGTGGAAACCCACAACCATCCAACCGCAATTTCACCATTCCCGGGGGCTGCGACAGGTTCAGGCGGTGAGATTCGTGATGAAGGTGCAACGGGTCGTGGTGCTAAACCAAAAGCAGGTTTAACCGGTTTCTCGGTATCAAACCTTGTCATTCCAAACTTTGAGCAACCTTGGGAAAATCCGCTCTCCAAACCAAACCGTATTGCTTCAGCCTTAGATATTATGATTGAAGGTCCATTAGGTGGCGCAGCATTTAACAACGAATTTGGTCGTCCTGCGTTATTGGGTTATTTCCGTACCTATGAAGAGAAAGTTAATAGCTTCAACGGTGAAGAAGTGCGTGGTTATCATAAACCAATTATGTTAGCGGGCGGTATCGGTAATATTCGTGGTGAACACGTTCAAAAAGGTGAAATTCCAGTTGGTGCGAAATTGATCGTATTAGGTGGCCCTGCCATGAACATCGGCTTAGGTGGTGGTGCGGCTTCATCTATGGATAGCGGTAAATCAAAAGAAGATTTAGATTTTGCTTCCGTTCAACGTGAAAACCCAGAAATGGAACGCCGTTGCCAAGAGGTGATTGACCGTTGTTGGCAATTAGGCGAAGAAAACCCAATTCTTTTTATTCACGATGTGGGCGCAGGCGGTTTATCCAACGCCATGCCTGAATTAGTACACGATGGCGAACGTGGTGGTAAATTTGATTTACGCTCTATTCTTTGCGATGAAAAAGGCATGTCACCATTGGAAATTTGGTGTAATGAATCGCAAGAACGTTATGTATTAGCCGTTGCACCAGAAAAACTCGACTTATTTACCGCACTTTGTGAACGTGAGCGTGCGCCGTTTGCGGTCATTGGTGAGGCAACGGAAGAAAAACATTTAACCTTGCACGATAGTCATTTCGACAATAACCCAATTGATTTGCCAATGAATGTGTTATTAGGCAAAACCCCGAAAATGACGCGCGAGGTTTCGTCAAAAATTGTTGAAAATCAACCGCTTGCAACAGAAATTATTCAATTAAAAGAAGCCTTCCATCGCGTATTACGCTTACCGGTGGTGGCAGAAAAAACGTTCTTAATTACTATTGGTGACCGTTCGGTAACCGGTATGGTGGCGCGTGATCAAATGGTCGGTCCGTGGCAAATTCCGGTGTCTGATGTAGCTGTGACAACCGCGTCATTAGACAGCTATCATGGTGAAGCCATGGCAATGGGCGAGCGCGCACCGGTAGCATTATTAGATTTTGGTGCTTCTGCACGTTTAGCGGTAGCTGAATCCATTACCAATATTGCGGGTACTAACATTGGCGATATTAAACGCATCAAACTGTCTGCAAACTGGATGTCTGCAGCCGGTCATGGTGGTGAAGATGCTGGCTTATATGAAGCGGTTAAAGCAGTCGGTGAAGAACTTTGCCCGGCATTAGGCATTACCATTCCGGTGGGTAAAGACTCCATGTCGATGAAAACCACTTGGGAAGAAAATGGCGAGAAAAAATCCGTTACAGCTCCGCTTTCTTTAGTGATTTCATCTTTTGCGCGCGTGGAAGATGTTCGCAAAACCGTGACACCTCAATTACGCACAGACAAAGGCGCAAGCCGCTTATTGTTGATTGATTTAGGTGAAAGAAAAAATCGCTTAGGCGCGACCGCACTTGCGCAAGTGTATAAGCAATTAGGTGACAAACCTGCTGATGTGGTGAACGTAGCTAAACTGAAAAACTTCTTTGATGCAATGCAAGCATTGGTGGCAGAGCGTAAATTATTGGCTTACCACGACCGTTCAGACGGTGGTTTAATTACTACGCTTGCAGAAATGGCATTTGCGGGTAACTGTGGCGTAGATGTGGATATTTCTGCATTAGGCGACAATGACTTAGCTGTGTTATTCAATGAAGAATTAGGCGCAGTGATTCAAGTATCAGAAAGTGAATTAAGCGCCGTGCGTGAGGTATTAAAAGCCCATGACTTACTTGGTTTAACTTATGAACTCGGTTCTGTAAGCTCAGAAGATCGTTTTGAAATCACTCGAGGCAGCAAAAAACTATTAAGCGAAAAACGCTCTGAATTACGCGGTATTTGGGCAGAACTCACTCACCAAATGCAACGCTTACGTGATAACCCAGAATGTGCTGACCAAGAATTTGAAGTGAAAAAAGCAGTAGATAACAAAGGTTTATCTGCTCACTTAACCTATGATGTGAATGAAGATATTGCTGCGCCTTACATCAGCAAAGGCGTGAAACCAAAAGTGGCAGTATTACGTGAGCAAGGCGTAAACAGCCACGTTGAAATGGCAGCGGCTTTTGACCGTGCAGGCTTTGCAGCGATTGATGTTCACATGAGTGATTTAATGGCGGGCCGTTACAACTTAAACGACTTCAACGCTATGGTGGCCTGTGGTGGCTTCTCTTACGGTGACGTATTAGGCGCAGGTGGCGGCTGGGCAAAATCCATTTTATTTAACCCACAATTACGCGATCAATTCAGCCAATTCTTCGCCAATGAAAACACCCTTTCATTAGGCGTATGTAACGGCTGTCAATTTATCTCCACCCTTGCGGAAATTATTCCTGGTGCAGAAAATTGGCCACGTTTCGTGCGTAATAAGTCAGAACGTTTTGAAGCGCGTGCCGCGATGGTGAAAATCAACGATACCAACTCATTATGGTTTAAAGGCATGGCTGGCTCACATATGCCGATTGCGGTTTCTCATGGTGAAGGACGCGTGGAATTCAAAACACCTGAGAATTTGACCGCACTTCAAGCACAAAACTTGATTGTGGCACAATATATCGACAGCCATTTAAACGTGACGGAAACCTATCCAGCCAACCCGAATGGTTCAGCATTAGGGATTACCGCAATTTCTAACATCGATGGTCGTATTGCTGCAATGATGCCACACCCTGAGCGTGTATTCCGTGCCGTGAGCAACTCATGGTACCCAGAAGATTGGTCTGAAGATGGCGCTTGGATGCGAATTTTTAGAAATGCGAGAGTGAATTTCAAATAATGTGAGATTGCTCACAGAAAATTAATCAAAAATAAGAGATACTAAGAAATTGGTATCTCTTTTTTATTACATAAACCTGAGTAATAAAAAATGCCAACAATATTAGAGAGTAATATTGTTAATGATTTATATAAATACTTTATATAAAAATTCTTGGGCATTATGTCCGTAATATCCATTGAACTATATGAGGAGTTCTTAATGAGTAGTTTAGTTACATTGCTAGCTAATATCGTTGCGCCATTGCAACGTCAATTTATTAACTTTATCCGCATTGCGATTTGTGTTGTGATGGTTTGGATTGGAGGTTTAAAAGTTTGCCAATATGAGGCAGATGGTATTGCACACTTTGTGTCAAATAGTCCTTTCTTAAGCTTCCTTTACAAAAACGGCGCAAATGAAGTGACAAATGATAAGGGTGTTTTAGTGAAAGAATATACCTTATATAAAAACCCTGAAGGCAAAATGGTCGCAAAAAATATCGAATGGCATAAAGCCAACGGCACCTATACCGCTTCTTATATTATTGGCGCAATCATTGTGACAATTGGTATTTTAGTATTAGCAGGCATTTGGTCTCCGACACTCGGACTATTTGGAGGCTTACTCACGTTTGGTATGTCGATAGTCACGCTGTCGTTCCTGATATTTACGCCAGAAACCTGGGTGCCGAATTTAGGTGGGGACTTCCCAACACCTAATTATGGCTTCCCATATCTCTCTGGTGCTGGCCGACTCGTGATTAAAGATATTATTATGATGGCAGGCGGTTTAGTTGCAGCAGCAGAATGTGCGAAACGTTATTTAGAGAATAAAAAACAATTTGCGTAATAGTTAGATTTTAAAAGGCTTGCCAGGATAAATGGCAAGCCTTTTTGTTATTAAAAATTGATGAATCATGTATCGTATATTCCAGTGTAGAGAATAATTCATGCTATCCAAAATGTGAGCATCAAGGATGGTTGCTTAAATGTGGGTTTTAGGTATGTTAGGTGTTGTATTAGGATGGTTTTGGGTTATATTATTGGATAATAATTTTTATCCATCTTTATATTAATAAGGACTATTTATGTCAAAAAGAATTCAAGGGAATATTAAGAAATTATTGGCGAATAAACGTTCGGGATTTATTCATAAAGTAGAGGGGGTTTCTGAAAAAGATTTTTATTTTATAGAGTCTAATTTAAGCAATATCAGCTTTGAACAACTATCAGAAGGAATGGAAGTTAGCTTTATTCCAAATATATCTGATGAACAATGTTATGCTAATAGCATAGAAAGTACGATTCCTATTGGTATTCAGCAGAGCCGAATAAAAATAATTAATGTAGAAAAAGAAAGTGGATTTATTCTTAGTGTAGATGGAAAGAGAGATATATATTTCCAAAGAGCTAATCTTATTGATGGATTATCTTTTTCATCTCTAAATAAGGACGATATTGTTTTTTTTGAGATTAGAGTTGGTAAAGATGGTTTTCTCTCTGCAATAAATATAAGAAAAGATAATTCACTAGTTGGAGGAAAAACGAATATTACTTTAATGGAAACAATACATAACATCATAAAGACAGTAAGGGATAATGCTAATCTGATTTCAGATCCATATGTCTTTGAAGATTATTGTTTTACAATATTAAAGCTACTAGGCTTGACTGATACATATCAATATCCAAGAGCTAAGCAAGCAGGAAATGCAGATGGTTTCTTTAAAATTAAGGCTCTTGAAGTTCTTTATGATTGTACATTGTCCGAGTATTACCAGGATTACAAAAAAGATCAGATAGAAAATTATATTGCTAGGTTAAATAAGACTCAAATAACTATAGATACTAAAGAGATTAGTCTCAACACAACTAACAATAAGCAAGTGTGGATCATTACCAAAAATAAAACTAGAATAATCAAAGATAGTGATAATATCTTGGTTAAAGAAATATCATTAAATGATTTGATTGATGTTTTAGAAGAAAGATTAAGTAATTTAAAATATGATAATTTAATGACTAGATTATTAGAGTTAGGAAGTTAAGTTTATCAAGTAATAAAAAGAGCGATCAAAAATTACAACGAATTTTGACCGCTCTTTTTATTACTTTTACTTACGTATTATTTTTGTTTTTTCAAAAATTCAACGCCAGTATCTGGGAAGTCGGTGAATACACCCGTTGCGCCAGATTTATTCAATAACGCATCGTACATTTGATTTACGTCAGTGAAGAATTCAGGTAACGCATCTTTACGCACGGTGTATGGGTGTAATTCCACTTTGTATTGTGCGAGTTCTTTCACTAATGGAGTGTACACGATGTTGCCTGGTTTAGATTTTTCTTTATCCACTAACATGTACCAGCCGGGACCAACGCCATCAGCATATTTTACGACTTCTGCCATTGCACCTGGTTTGAACATCCAATCGTAATCGTAGTTCACCCATTTGCCTTTCGCGTCTTTTTCTTCAGTTTCATGCCAGTCGGTGTATGCCACTAATTGAACAAGTTTTAAATCCATGCCCATTTTTGGTAGCAATTCGTTTTTGATACGTTTTAACTCATTGAAGTCGAAGGTTTGTAAGTA
Organism: Parahaemophilus parainfluenzae; assembly: GCA_018366115.1. Classification (GTDB taxonomy): domain Bacteria; phylum Pseudomonadota; class Gammaproteobacteria; order Enterobacterales; family Pasteurellaceae; genus Haemophilus_D; species Haemophilus_D parainfluenzae_AB. Next base: position 18,556 of record JAGZIS010000010.1, read on the forward strand.
AACCATGTCAGATTTCTTGTCGTAACCGTATTTTTTCAACACTTTAAGGGTTTCAACTGCAATGTCTTTGCCATTTTGATGGTGGAACCAAGGTGCTTTAATTTCAGGGTAGATACCCACTTTTTTACCGGTAGATTTTTCTAAACCTTGGATAAATTCTAGCTCATCTTCAAAAGTATGGATTTTGAAGTGTGATTTCCAAAGTGGGAAACGACCTGGATATACTGCAACTTGTTTACCATCTTTGGTTTCAAAGTTTTCAGTCATATTTAAACTTTGAATTTCTTTTAAGGTGAAGTCGATTACGTAGTAACGACCATCTTTACGATGACGATTTGGGAATTTTTTCGCCACGTCAGTTAAACCATCTAAGAAGTGGTCATGGATAACCACTAAACGGCCGTCTTTTGTCATCGCTAAGTCTTGTTCTAAGTAGTCTGCATGTTGTGCGAATGCAAGCGCTTTAGATTCAAGTGTATGCTCTGGTAAGTAACCACTTGCACCACGGTGAGCAATGATAATTTTGTCTGATTTCATAGTGTCCACAGAAGAGTGTGCGCTACATCCTGCAAGTACGCCTGCAGCTAATAAAGAAAGCGCTAAAGTTTTGAGTTTCATGGTGTGTTCTCCTTGATTTACTTATTACATCTTGGTTTCATGTCGTAAAAATAGATTTCACTAATTTCACGGTCATATCCTGGATAAAATCCTTTTGGCATCCCTAACACAATTTGTTTGCCTCGGTTTGCATGGACAAGCAGTTGTTTCGTTTTCGGATTCACATTCAAGCCTTCGACTTCGCCGACATCTCGAATGTCATTCAATGTTTTTTCTAAAACAACGCGAGCTTCATTATTTTTATCTGAAATTTCTACACGATAAATATGATCGGGTTCTTTTTCATCTGCCGTACCATCATCAGATGTGACGTAGAGATCACCGTTATAGGCATAAACGCCTTGAATCCATTGTGGAACAGGTTGTAAATGCACTTTACGTTTATATTTACCTGTTGAAAGATCGTATTCATATAAATAACGGCCACTTTCTTCACCAACCCAAGATGCCATCCAAACTGAATTGTGAACGGTATCTACGGTGATGCCGGAAACTTCGACTTGACCTGACTCAGGATTAAAATCAACTGATCTTTTTAATGCGAGGGTTTCGGGATCGTGAATTGCAATTTGAATATTTTTACCTACGCCGGCATCGAACCATTCGGAGGAAACATAAAGTTCATTGTTGTAGATATCAATGTCGCCAATGTGATTGGCTTCTTTTTGATAGCCGACAAAAGGATCTTTATTTTCTTTAATCAGTTTTCCATCCATATCGTATTTGGCGAGCGTTTTACTGCCTGATACATATAAATATTTGCCATCAGTGGTAATGCCTTGACGTCCGTTGACTTCGATCACCTTGTCTAATTTATATGTATAAGCGGGGAGGGCTGAACGATAGGGTGCTTCACAAGTTTGATTTGCGAATGCTGCATTTGCCATAACTGCCGCGCCTAACATAATGGTTAATTTATTCAATTTCATCACATTATCTCCTTTTAAAGTGCGGTTAAAAATTCAGTTGTTTTTTGTAATAAAAAAGGCGGCAAGCCTTCGCCTGTCGCCTTTAATTTATAGATTATTTACCGTAGGTATCGCCTAATTTAGCTTTATGTTTACCTTCTTCAACCATTACGATGAAGAGTAATAACACCGCTAAGACACCACCACCGATCATGACGTAGAAACCGCCGTCCCAGCCATAGTGTTGTGCTGCCCAACCGATAACAGCTGATGCTGAAACAGTACCACCTAAGTAACCGAATAAACCGGTGAAACCTGCTGCTGTACCTGCTGCTTTTTTAGGTGCAAGCTCAAGAGCGTGTAAGCCGATTAACATTACAGGACCGTAGATTAAGAAACCGATTAAGGTCATTAAGATGAAGTCAGTTAATTGATATGGGTTTTCATACCAAGCTGCATAGTTTGCAAGCTCTGCTTCAGGTGTAGCTGGGTTCATCCAGTATGCTACAACTGCTGCGGTAGTTAAGATCATGAAGATGAAACCGGTTAAACCACGTTTACCTTTGAAGACTTTATCTGATACCCAACCACATAATAATGTACCTGGAACTGCTGCTAATTCATAGATTGTGTAAGCCCATGCGGTACCTTTGATGTTGAAGTGTTTTACTTCACTTAAGTAAACCGGAGACCATTTCAATACGCCGTAGCGGATTAAGTATACGAATACGTTAGCAATCGCGATGTACCATAACAATTTGTTTTTCAATACATAAGTGACGAAGATTTCTTTTGTGCTTAAATCGTTTTCGTAAGTTTTTTCGTTATAGTCATCTGGGTAGTCATTACGCCATTTTTCGATTGATGGTAAACCACAAGATTGTGGAGTATCACGCATCACGAAGTAAACTGGAATTGCACAGAGCATTGCCGCAATACCCGGATAGTAGAGGGATTGTTGCCAAATATCTTTTGCTTGCGCTTCAACACCATGAGTGCTGAAGAAGACGGCACTTGCTAATAGCACCATTGCACCCGGCATCATACCACCGATGTTGTGCGCGGTATTCCAGATAGATACGATAGTACCGCGTTCTGATTTAGACCACCAGTGTACCATTGTACGACCACATGGAGGCCAACCCATACCTTGGAACCAACCATTTAAGAAGATCATTACCCACATGATGGCAATGCCTGAAGTTGCCCATGGGAATAAACCCATCATGGTCATACAAAGACCAGAAAGCAATAAACCAAATGGTAAGAATACACGAGGGTTCGAACGGTCAGACATACCAGCCATTACGAACTTAGATAAACCATAGGCAAGACCGGCAGCTGAGCCGATAACACCTAATTCCGCTTTTGAGTACAAGCCGGCTTGAATTAAACCAGGTTGTGCCAAGTCAAAGTTTGCACGTACAAAATAGTAAGCGGCATAACCAAAGAAGATCCCTGCAAACACTTGCCAACGTAAGCGTTTATACGTGGAATCAATTTTCTCCGCTGGAAGTTCCGCAATGTGCGGAGCGGGTTTAAATGGTCCAAACATAATTTCTCTCCAAAATCATTTTAATTATGAGTCCACCCCCATGATGGGGATAGCGTGCATGATAAAATAAAAATAGAAATTAAAAAGAGAAATAATTCAAAAATGTGATGCATTTCACAAAATATTTTTTAACAAATGAGCGAATTCGAAAATTGTGTGATCTATCTCACAAAACAGCTTTCTTTTTCGCTCAGAATGTTGTGAATTTAACCGCTCTCCCATACAATAGCCATGGAATTTGTAACAGTTTTTACGTTTCTTTTTATTAATATTTTGGCTTTGGGGGTAACAATGGGATTATCGCCTAATATGTATCGTGATGTGGGAGATTTTTCCCCTATCTCGACGGATGTGATTATCATTGGTGGTGGTGCGACAGGTGCGGGGATTGCTCGTGACTGCGCATTGCGTGGAATTAACTGTATTTTATTAGAGCGTCGTGATATTGCGACAGGCGCAACAGGTCGTAACCACGGTTTGTTACATAGTGGTGCGCGTTATGCCGTAAACGATCAAGAATCAGCAGAAGAATGTATTAGAGAAAATAAAATTCTGCGCAATATCGCTCGTCACTGTGTGGATGAAACAGAAGGTTTATTTATTACCTTACCTGAAGATTCCCTTGATTATCAAAAAACTTTCATCGAAAGTTGTACTAAATCCGGTATTGAAGCTGTCGCCATTGATCCTAAACTTGCCCAAATTATGGAGCCATCAGTAAACCCAGATTTAGTGGGGGCCGTTGTTGTGCCAGATGGTTCAATCGATCCTTTCCGTTTAACGGCTTCTAACGTGATGGATGCCACCGAAAATGGCGCGAAAATGTTCACTTATTGCGAAGTGAAAAGCTTAATTCGCGAAGGTGGCAAAGTAATCGGTGTGGATGTTTACGATCACAAAAATCGCGTAAATCGTAAATTCTTTGCGCCATTAGTCGTTAATGCGGGTGGTATTTGGGGACAAGGCATCGCAGAATATGCGGATCTCAAAATCAAAATGTTCCCAGCAAAAGGTGCATTACTTGTCATGGGACACCGTATCAACAAAATGGTCATTAACCGTTGCCGTAAACCGGCGGATGCGGACATTCTTGTGCCAGGTGATACCATTTGTGTTATCGGTACAACCTCTAGCCGTATTCCTTACGATCAAATTGATAACATGGAAGTCACTCCGGAAGAAGTGGATATCTTATTCCGTGAGGGGGAAAAACTTGCACCAAGCTTGCGTCATACTCGTGTATTACGTGCTTATGCCGGTGTGCGTCCGTTAGTCGCGTCTGATGATGATCCATCAGGTCGTAACGTAAGTCGCGGTATCGTGTTGCTTGACCACGCAGAGCGTGATGGCTTAGACGGCTTTATCACTATCACTGGTGGTAAATTAATGACTTATCGCTTAATGGCTGAATGGGCAACGGATCTTGTTTGTAAAAAACTCAACAAAACCGCACGTTGTACGACTGCTGAGCGTCCATTGCCGGGTTCAACTGAAAGCCGCGCAGAAACCAATCAGAAAGTGATTTCACTTCCAAGTACGATTCGTTATTCAGCCGTGTATCGTCATGGTTCACGTGCAACTCGCTTATTAGATAAAGAACGTCTTGATCGTTCAATGGTGTGCGAATGTGAAGCCGTGACAGCGGGTGAAGTCCGTTATGCCGTTGATGAATTAAACGTCAATAACTTAGTGGATTTACGTCGTCGTACTCGTGTAGGTATGGGTACTTGCCAAGCTGAGCTTTGCGCATGTCGTGCGGCGGGCTTAATGAACCGTTTTGAAGTGGCAACACCTCGCCAATCTACCACACAATTAACCTCTTTCATGGAAGAGCGTTGGCGTGGTATTGAGCCTATTGCATGGGGCGAAGCGATTCGTGAAGCGGAATTTACTTCATGGATGTATGGCAGTGTGTTGGGCTTAAACGATGTTCAACCGCTTGAAACTGACAAACAGCAAGGGACGGATAACAATGAATTTTGATGTAGTGATTATTGGTGGCGGCCTTGCAGGTTTAACTTGCGGCATCGCTCTACAAGAACAAGGCAAACGTTGTGTCATTATTAATAACGGCCAAGCAGCAATTGATTTTGCATCCGGCTCATTGGATTTATTAAGCCGTTTACCAAATGGTGCGTTTGTTAAAAATATTTCTGAAAATTTGACCGCACTTTCTGCTCAATTACCGCAACACCCCTATAGCATCATGGGGGCTGAACGCGTATTAGCGAAAGCGCAAGATTTCGAAAAATTAGCGGAATCGTTAAATTTAGATTTAATTGGCTCAAGTGCAGAAAATCATCTTCGCGTAACGGGTTTAGGTAGCTTACGTGGTGCATGGCTTTCACCAAATAGTGTGCCAACCGTACAAGGCGAAACCCCATTCCCGTATAAAAAAATTGCGGTTTTAGGCATTGAAGGCTATCACGATTTCCAACCAGAATTATTGGCGGATAACCTTACACTGAATCCACAATTTGCACATTGTGAAGTGAAAACAGGTTTTTTAAATATTCCTGAACTGGATCAGTTACGTGCAAATTCGCGTGAATTCCGCAGTGTAAATATTGCACAAGTTTTAGAATATAAACTGAAATTTGATGATCTTGTGGCTGAAATGAAAGAAGCTGCGAAAGGCACTGAAGCAATTTTCTTACCAGCTTGTTTCGGTTTAGAAAATCAAGAGTTTATGGAGTCACTTCGTAAAGCAACTGGCTTGCCATTATTTGAATTACCAACTTTACCGCCTTCTTTATTAGGTATGCGTCAACGTATTCAATTACGTCATCGTTTTGAGAAATTAGGCGGACTCATGATGAATGGTGATAGCGCATTAAAAGCACATTTTCATGGCAACAAAGTTCGTGCTATTCAAACGCGTTTGCACGAAGCGGAAGAAATCACAGCAGAACATTTTGTCTTAGCTTCTGGCAGTTTCTTCAGTAAAGGTTTAGTTTCTGAATTCGATAAAATCTACGAACCCGTATTCCATTCTGACATCATCGGTGTGGAAGGTTTTAACGATACGGATCGCTTTACTTGGACTGATCACCGTTTCTCAAATCCACAACCGTACCAATCTGCGGGCGTGGCGATTAATGCGCAATGCCAAGTACAAAAGAGCGGTCAATTTTTAACGAATTTATATGCGGTGGGTAATGTGATTGGTGGTTTCAATGCCCTAAAGCTTGGTTGTGGTTCTGGCGTAGCAGTGGTAACAGCGCTTGCTGTTGCTGATGAAATTCTTCACAACACACATTAAGGAGGCGTTATGAACATTCAACAATTAATTGATAATGCAAAACAATCCCTTAATGCGCCACAACATCATCATGCCTTTGATGAAAGCTTTGAGAGCTGCATTAAATGTACGGCGTGTACTGCAGTATGTCCGGTTTCGCGTCAAAATCCAAACTATCCAGGTCCAAAACAATCAGGCCCGGATGGTGAGCGTTTACGCTTAAAATCAGCCGAACTTTATGATGAAGCATTGAAATACTGTACTAACTGTAAGCGTTGTGAAATTGCGTGTCCGTCTGATGTGAAAATTGGTGACATTATCGTTCGTGCAAGAAATAAATACCTTGCTCAACAACACAAACCGGCTGTGCAAAAATTACGTGATGCGATTTTAAGTAACACCGATATTATGGGGTCACTTAATACACCGCTTGCACCAATTGTGAATACGATTACAGGTTTGAAAGCGACAAAATTTGTGTTGGAAAAAGCGTTAAAAATCAGCCGTCATCGTACGTTACCAAAATATTCCTTTGGTACGTTCCGCAGCTGGTATATGAAAAAAATGTTGGAAAGCCAACAAAAATTCGAACGCAAAGTGGCGTATTATCACGGTTGTTATGTGAACTACAATAATCCACAATTGGGTAAAGAATTTATTCAAGTGTTCAATGCCATGGATATTGGCGTGGTGTTATTGGAAAAAGAAAAATGCTGTGGCTTGCCATTAAGCGTGAACCAATTCCCAGAACGTGCGAAAAAAATCGCGCAATTTAACACCGATTATATCGGTAAAATGGTGGATGAAAATGGCTTGGATGTGATCAGTGAAGCATCAAGTTGTGCCTTAAATTTACGTGATGAATATCATCATATTTTAGGTATCGATAATGCGAAAGTTCGTCCGCATATCCACATGGTGACACCATTCTTATATCAACTCTTTAAAGAAGGTAAAACCTTACCGCTTAAACCATTGAAATTGCGAGTGGCTTATCACACCGCGTGTCACGTGGATAAAGCAGGTTGGGCACCATACACCTTGGAAGTGTTAAAACAAATTCCAGGTTTAGAAGTGGTGATGCTCCCATCACAATGTTGTGGTATCGCAGGAACATACGGTTTCAAAGAAGAAAACTACGAGGTTTCCCAATCTATCGGTAAAAACTTATTCGATAACATCAATGCAGGTGGGTTTGATTACGTGATCTCTGAATGTCAAACTTGTAAATGGCAGATTGATATGTCATCTAACGTGACTTGTATCCATCCATTGACGTTATTGTGTATGTCGATGAATCAAGCTTAGTGAAAAGAGCGGAAACTGATAAAAAAGTGACCGCTCTTTTTGTTATTTAATCCAATATGGAGAATTAATTATGCAAAAAATCTTCAAGGTTTCTTTACTTGCTGTGCTTTCATCTCTTGCAGTAAACAGCTTCGCCAGCTCGGCAGAAGTGAAAGTACTTGAGCCTCAATTAAATTATCAACAACTTCTTACTCAAAGACAGGTTGTGGATGAGTTGCTTAAACAAGCGGTGAAAATCCAAAACTCGCCCGCTCGTGTTTCAAATGCAGGTTTTACCGCGAAACTTCCTTCCAATATGGAGCGTATTGCGGATCTTTTATTAGAAGCGTATAAGCTTGAGCCTTATCGTGTAGATTTTTTGTTTGGTGCAGCGAATGCCAATATTTATAACGGCAATACAGATAAAGCCATTGAGCTTTACCAAAAAGTGCTTGATGTTGCTCCAGATGATGTGAAAGCACACACTTACTTGGCCGCATGGAATCGTTTTAAAGGCAATCAAGCGGAAACCACTAAACATTTAGATCGCTTAAAACAACTTTCCCCAGAAAGCGCAAGCAAATTAGAGAAAGTTTTTGCAGTGATTGATAAAGCGGCTAGTCAGCCAATTACCGATAAACTTGAAACCAAGTTACCGGCACAATCTGCAATTATTACGTTGGGCTATGCCTTAAACCCAGATGGCAGCATGCATGATATTTTGGTGCAACGTTTAGAAAAAACCTTAGAAATTGCGAATCAAAATCCCGATGCGTTAATTATTGTGACAGGCGGTGTACCGCAAAATAATAAAACCGAAGGGGATTTAATGAAGCAATGGTTGATTGAGAAAGGCGTTGATGCAAGCCGTATTTATTCTGATAACTATGCACGTTCAACTGTCGAAAATGCGCTTTTCTCTCGTTACTCTTTAGCAAAACATAAAATCAAACATGCCGTGTTGATTAGCTCGGGTAGTCATGTTCGTCGTGGACAGGCATTATTTGAAATTGCGACGCAAGAATCTGGTCCACAAGGTCTTGTGATTGAAACAGTCGCGGCATTAGATAAACCGTTAGATCAGTTACAAAAAATTACGGAGAAAGACTTGCTTGGTATCTATCGTGACAGCTTAAAAACCATGGGATTGCCAATGTTTAACAGCGGGCCATTGCAAGATTAATTAATCTTTCCAAAAACAAAAGTGCGGTGAAATTTCACCGCACTTTTTTATTTTCTCTCTCAATTAAAGAATATGTTGATATTGTTCTAACATTTCTTTTGGCCATACGCTTGATTGCACTTCACCAATGTGTTTTTTGTGAAGTAAAAGCATTGCCATACGAGATTGACCGATACCGCCACCGATGGTGAGAGGTAATTTACCGTTTAATAAATCTTGGTGCCAATCCATTTTTAAGCGATCTTCATCACCGGTTAAACCAACTTGTAAACGTAACGCGGATTCATCCACACGAATACCCATTGAAGAAAGCTCAAACGCTTTACCTAACTCAGCGTTCCACACCAAAATATCACCGTTTAAACCTTTGTAGCCATTTTCAGATTCGGTTGTCCAGTCATCATAGTCTGGTGCACGGCCATCATGTGGTTTACCGTCTGATAATTTGCCACCGATACCAATTAAGAACACGGCGCCATATTCTTTACAAATCGCATTTTCACGCTCTTTACTTGAAAGATCTGGGTAGCGTTTCACTAAATCTTCGCTGTGAACGAAGGTGATTTCTTTTGGTAAGCTTGAAGGAATGTCAAAGCGAGCTTCTACCGCTAATTCAGTTAAACGGATTGCGCGATAGATAGAACGTACCGTTTCTTTTAAATAAGCAAAGTTACGACGACCTTCAGGAATCACTTTTTCCCAGTCCCATTGGTCCACATAAACAGAGTGAGTTTGATCCAATGAATCTTCATCTGGACGTAATGCTTTCATATGAACAAATAAGCCTTCACCTTCTTTAAAGTGGAAACGAGCGAGAGTATGGCGTTTCCATTTAGCTAATGAGTGAACCACTTCATAAACCGCATTTGGGATACATTTCACGTTTACTTGAACCGCTTTCTCAATGCCTGATAAGTTATCTTGCATACCGTTGCCAACTTCACTAAGGATTGGACCTTGTACTTCGATAATGCCAAGTTGTTCAATCAAGTTTTGAGTAAAGGTGTTCTTCACAAAGCTAATTTCTTGTTGTTGTAAAATAAACGTCTTTTTCATATTTATCCTTCTTTTTATAATAACTGGTAAGATTTGTTGTGCATTATTCAATAAAATGGCAAATTATTTCAAGTAATTTCTTTACATTGTTTTAAATGTTGAATATTATCAAAAATAAAGAAGATATTTTGAAAAAGATCTAATAAGGAGTGTTTTATGAACAATATCGATACACTTGATCGCCAAATTCTCCGTGTGCTGACTAAAGATGCGCGTACACCTTATGCCGAAATGGCGAAAAACTTTGGTGTGAGCCCAGGTACGATTCATGTTCGTGTAGAGAAAATGCGTCAGTCTGGTTTGATTGAAGGCACAAAAGCGATTATTGATGAGCGTAAGCTGGGTTATGATGTGTGCTGCTTTATTGGCATTATTTTGAAAAGCGCAAAAGATTACGAAAAAGTGATTAAAAAGCTAGAGACCTTTGATGAAGTGGTGGAAGCCTATTACACTACGGGAAATTATTCTATTTTTATTAAAGTAATGACACACACCATTGCTGAATTACATTCCGTGTTGGCGACTAAGATCCAGTTAATTGATGAAATTCAATCAACGGAAACCTTGATTTCCATGCAGAATCCTATTTTACGAGACATTAAACCTTAAATGTCATCGAAACAATAAAGGCGTGTTTGATACACGCCTTTGCTTTTTTGATTAACGATAACGATCGAGGAATTTGTAATAGAGTACGCCGATCTTGGTGGCTAAGTTTTTGAGGGATTTTCCACCGTAAAACGAAGGCACTTTCAATCCTTCAAAAATTCTCAAACGTTCGTCATTGCCTAAAATTGCTTCTGCAATAATGCGTCCAGCAAGTCCAGTGAGTGCGACACCGTGTCCAGAATAGCCTTGAGCAAAATAAATGTGCGGTGAGATACGACCAAAATGCGGGCTTGCGTTGAGTGTCATATCAATCGGTCCAGCCCAGCCATAGTCAATTTTGACGTTTTCTAATTGAGGGAAAACATGCAACATATTGCCACGCATAATTTTTACCATATCTTTTTCAGAACTCGAGTCACTACCAAATAACAAACGGTTATCCGCACTCAAACGATAGTAATCGAGCAAGATATTGTTATCACAAACAGACATGCCATTATTGATCACGGAATCAGCTGTAGCTTGATCTAAGGGTTCGGTCGCAATAATAAAGCTTTCTACTGGCAAAATTTTACGATTAATGCCTCGATGAATGGATTTTGGTAGCACATCAATATAAGCGTTGGTGGCTAAAATAACGTCTTGAGAAATGACCGCACTTTTATCGGTTTTAACTTCAATACAACCTGATTTTTCCACTAAATCCACAACGGGTGATTGCTCGTAAATCTGCACGCCCAAATCTAAGCAGGCTTTTGCTAAGCCTAAGCAATAGTTTAATGGGTGTAAGTGGCCAGAATTGCTATCGTATAAACCGCCTACATAAATATCACTGCCTAGATGTTGTTTCAGTTTGGCCTTATCCCAAAGTTGCATTTTGTCATAGCCAAAAGTCGCGTGGCTGGCTTTTTCCATTTCAATGAGATCGTTCATTCGACGTTCATTTAACGCCAATGTGGCATAGCCTTTTTTCCAATCGCATTGAATGTCATATTTCGCAATGCGTTCATCAATAATATCAATGGCTTCTAGCGACATATCCCAAAGTTTTTTCGCTTTATCAAAGCCTACTTGAGCAATATATTCATCAATGCCTTCTTCAAAACCGTTGATGGCTTGACCACCACTTCTGCCGGATGCTCCAAATCCCACTCTTGCGCCTTCTAACACAATGACTTTCTTGCCTTTTTCTGCTAATTCAAGGGCGGCTGATAAACCGAAGAAACCCGCACCAATAACACAAACATCCGCTTCTTCTTGCTGAGTGAGAGGCGGCAATTCGAAGGTTTGGTTTCGACTGTCGAAATAATAAGATTTGATATGTTCTTGATGAGCAAATTCGAGCATGATTGATGCCTAATTAACATAAAATTGAAATTGAGGGAATCTTACCCTGATGGGAAAATATGTCAAACCTTTTGCTAAAAAGGTGCTATACTCCTTCGAGTTTACACAAGTAAACGATTACTTAAGGTTTATTTTGATTGTCCTGAGGAGGTCAATAAATTGAAAAAAAATGCTGTTCAATACATTAAATCACTATGTCTTTCTGCTGTTGCATTCGCTGCAACTTCTGCTGCACTTGCTGCTGAAAAACTGTATGTTTACAACTGGACTGACTATGTGCCATCTAATTTGGTTGCGGAATTTACCAAAGAAACCGGTATTGAAGTGATTTATTCAACATTTGAAAGTAATGAAGAAATGTATGCTAAATTGAAGCTGACCTCTAGTACAGGTAGTGGTTATGATTTAGTTTTCCCATCAAGCTATTACGTCAATAAAATGGCTAAAGAAGGCATGTTACAAGAGCTTGATCACAGCAAATTAAGTAATTTTAAACAAATTCCAGCAAATTTATTAAACAAGGAATTTGACCCGAATAACAAATATTCTCTGCCTTACGTTTATGGCTTAACCGGTATCGGTGTGAATGCGGATGATATTGATCCAAGCAAAATCACAAGTTGGGCTGATTTATGGAATCCAGAATTTAAAGGCAAGGTATTATTAACCAGTGATGCGCGTGAAGTGTTCCACATTGCATTGATATTAGATGGTAAATCACCAAACACCACGAATGAAGAGGACATCAAAGCGGCTTATGAGCGCTTAGTGAAATTGTTACCAAATGTGGTGACCTTTAACTCTGACTCGCCAGAAGTTCCGTTTGTTCAAGGTGAAGCCTCTATCGGGATGTTATGGAATGGTTCGGCTTATTTAGCACACAAAGAAAATCCAAGTATCCAATTTGTGTATCCAAAAGAAGGTGCGATTTTCTGGATGGATAACTACGCGATACCAAAAGGTGCGAACAATGTTGAAGGAGCTTATAAATTTATCGACTTCTTACTTCGCCCTGAAAATGCAAAATTAGTGGTTGAAAAAATGGGCTTCTCTATGCCAAATGAAGGCGTGAAAGCGTTACTTTCACCTGAAATGGCGAATAACCCAACCTTGTTCCCATCTGCTGAAAACATTGAAAAAGGCATTATGCAAGGAGATGTGGGTGAAGCCGTGGACATTTACGAAAAATATTGGAATAAATTAAAAACCAATTAATCAAATATTGATGAAAAGTGCGGTGAATTTGACCGCACTTTTGCTTTGTAAAGGATGACAAATGAGTTTTCTTGAGCGGCTTTTTCATGCAATCTTGTTTGAAACCACGGTTGTGTTGCTTTCCGTTTTCGCTTTGTATTTCTTTACAGAAGAAAGTGTGTCTATTCTCTTTGGTTCCATGGTGCTGGTTTCCTTAACAGCCATGCTATGGAATCTCATCTTTAATTATTTCCTTGATAAAGTATTTACGGGGCCGCGAGAAAAGCGAGGCGTCATATTTCGTACTTTACATGCCATTTCATTTGAAGGTGGTTTGCTTATTTTCACCGTGCCGATCATTGCTTACTTTTTAAAAGTGGATTGGATTACAGCTTTTATGATGGATTTCAGTTTAACGGTGATGGTGACCGTTTATACCTTTATTTTTAATTGGGTGTATGATCACGCACGATTGCTATTTATTAAGCGTGAATGATGAAACGGGAAATAGTAAAAAAAAAATAAAAAGTGTGGTCAAAATCTCAAGCGTTTTTGACCGCACTTTAATTTTTAGGGCGAGGTAAAACGCCCTTTTGTTTCTTAAAGTTTTTCCACTAACTCAATGGCTGCACCGATGTAGGTGGCAGGGGTAAGTTGTTGTAAACGTGCTTTTTCATCAGCTGGAATATCCAGTTTTTCGATGAATTCACGCATTGCTTTTTCATCAACGCGTTTACCACGAGTGAGCTCTTTTAATTTTTCGTATGGTTTTTCAATACCATAGCGACGCATCACCGTTTGAATTGGCTCAGCTAAAACTTCCCAGTTTTGGTTGAGTTCATCACGGAGATGTTGTTCGTTCACTTCTAATTTGCTGATACCTTTACGCGTTGCAGCATACGCAATTAAACAATAACCTAAACCCACACCTAAATTACGTAATACAGTAGAGTCGGTTAAGTCACGCTGCCAGCGAGAAATTGGTAATTTTTGACCAAGGTGAGTCATTACAGCATTGGCTAAACCTAAGTTACCTTCTGAGTTTTCGAAGTCGATAGGATTCACTTTATGCGGCATGGTGGATGAACCAATTTCACCTGCGATAGTGCGTTGTTTAAAGTGATTTAATGCAATGTAGCCCCATAAATCACGGTCGAAGTCGATGATGATGGTATTAAAACGTACCACAGCATCAAAGTATTCAGCAATGTAATCGTGCGGTTCAATTTGCGTGGTGTATGGGTTCCAATCTAAACCTAAAGAGGTGACAAACTCTTCGCTAAATTTGTGCCAGTTGATATTTGGATAGGCTGATAAATGTGCATTGTAGTTACCCACAGCACCATTAATTTTACCCAAGATTTCATTTTGTTGGAGTTGTTTGAATTGGCGTTTTAAGCGGTAAGCTACGTTTGCCATTTCTTTACCCACAGTACTTGGTGAGGCAGGTTGGCCGTGTGTACGAGAAAGTAATGGAATGGTTTTGTATTCGTTCGCTAAACGGGTGATTTCATCAATCAGTTTTTGCCACTCTGGTAAAATCACTTCTTCACGCGCCGTTTTTAACATCAAGGCATGAGAAAGATTGTTAATATCTTCAGAGGTACAAGCAAAGTGGATAAATTCAGAGACTTTGGCTAATTCTGGTAAAGCTTCACTTTTTTCTTTTAAGAAATATTCAACCGCTTTGACGTCATGATTCGTGGTGCGCTCAATTTCTTTGATACGTTCAGCATCTTGAAGACTGAATTCTTCCACAATTTTATTAAGGTAATCGTTTGCTTCTTTAGACAAAGAAGAAACTTCTTGGATTTCAGCGGTCGCCGCCAATTTTTGTAACCAACGTACTTCCACGGTGACACGGAATTTGAGCAAGCCAAATTCACTAAAAATACCACGCAATGCAGTGGCTTTATCTTGATAACGACCGTCAATCGGGGAAAGAGCGGTTAATGCGGAAAGTTGCATAAGAGTTCTCCAAGGATTAATTTAAAGTTGAGTAGAGTTGTCGTGCCGCTTGCACTAATTTTTTACGATGAAATAACAGTTGCCATTTGCTGCCACCTACTTGACGCCACAAAACGGCAGAACGAATGCCGGCAAGCAAACACGCACGAATTTTGTCTTGTACATTTTGTTGCTGTAAATGATATGCCGAACCAATAATATGAATGCGTTTGCCTAAAGGACTAATTGTATCGACATAAATGTTTGCCATGATTGAAAACATCTCATCATCAAATTGATTGTCGTGATAAGAAAGTTGTTCTGGTAAACGAGCAATTCGGCGGCCAAGTTCTTGTTTGATTTCAGGTTGCTTGTTTAATTTACTCTCTAACGCTAACAGGCTGCCCCAATAATTCAACAAATTTTTGTCGTTTAATTGAGTGAGTTGCTCGATAAGTGTGTTTAATCCCACTTTAAGATGTTGAACATCTCCGCCAAATACGGCTAATGTATCTTCAGGTTGAGTGATGAGAAGAGAATGAATGGTGGTTTGGAATGCATCTTGATGATCAACTTCGCCTTTTTGTGCTAATTGACTGATTAATAAGACAGATTGACAAACACCGGCAAGTGCCAGAGCCATATCATTATAATTTTTCATTGGGACTATAGATTGTAAGCTGTAGAAATTTTGGGCGTAATATAGCATTTTTACACATTGTTTTGAACTCAATCATTAAAAAACGCCATATCTTTTGTTATCATAGCGCCAATTCAGTTTACAGAATGAAAGGATAACCAATGACAAAACCAATTGTATTCAGTGGCGTGCAGCCTTCCGGCGAATTGACTATTGGAAATTATTTAGGCGCACTTCGCAACTGGGTGAAAATGCAAGAAGATTATGAGTGTATTTTCTGTGTGGTGGATTTACACGCCATCACGGTACGTCAAGATCCTGTGGCGCTTCGCAAGGCCACTCTTGATGTGCTCGCCCTTTACTTGGCTTGTGGCATTGATCCGAATAAAAGCACGATCTTCGTGCAATCTCATGTACCAGAACATACTCAACTAAGCTGGGTATTAAACTGCTACACCTATTTTGGTGAAATGAGCCGTATGACTCAATTTAAAGATAAATCAGCACGTTATGCAGAAAATATTAACGTGGGTTTATTTGATTATCCGGTTTTAATGGCAGCAGATATCTTACTTTACCAAGCGAAAAGCGTGCCAGTAGGGGATGACCAAAAACAACATTTAGAAATCACCCGTGATATTGCCGCTCGTTTTAATGCTCTTTATGGTGATATTTTCACGATTCCTGAAATCTTCTTAGGCAAAGCCGGTGCGCGTATTATGTCTTTGCAAGATCCTGATAAAAAAATGTCTAAATCCGATGATAACCGTAATAACGTGGTGACTTTGCTTGAAGATCCTAAATCGGTGGCGAAAAAAATCAAACGCGCGGTAACAGACTCTGATGAACCGCCTGTTGTACGTTATGACGTGAAAAACAAAGCGGGCGTGTCTAACTTATTAGATATCCTTTCTGCAGTGACGGATAAATCTGTGGCAGACCTTGAAAAAGAATTTGAAGGTAAAATGTACGGCCACTTAAAAACAGCCGTGGCTGACGAAGTGTCAAACTTACTTGCGGGTTTACAAGAACGTTTCTATCAATATCGTAACGATGAAGCACTTTTAGACGAGATTTTGCGTCAAGGTGCGGAAAAAGCCCGTGCAAGAGCGAAAGAAACTCTTGCCAAAGTGTACGAAGCCGTCGGCTTTGTTGCTGCAAAATAATTTTAAACTTAATAAGCCGTGTTATATCACGGCTTTTTTAGATAAGGAGAAAAAGATGGCCATTCAAACTGAAAAACCAATTGAATGTGTAGGCTGTAATACTTTCGATATGAAATCATTGTTTGATAACAGTGATTGTAGTTTACCTATCGAACAGTTTTACGCGACTCGTCAAGATGCAGAAGGCGCATTGGAATATTTCACATTAAAAGCACGTGATGTAGAAAGTGAACCTTGCCAAATTCAATCTGAAATTCAACAGGTTGAAGAGGGATATGTACTTAAAGCGGTTTTCACATTCTGCTGCCAAGCGGAATTAGTGATTTTCCAAATGAAGCTTGTGTAAGTGATAACTTACTTTAGAAAATAGCGTTTTTTGTGACCGCACTTTCTGATATTTATGTTCCCCTGCATCGTATTATTCCTTTTTCTAATGTAGAAGGGCAGGGGAATCGTACCAGTATTTTCTTACAAGGTTGTAAGTTAAACTGCCTTTATTGCCATAATCCAGAAACTATTCCTCGTTATGCAGAAGGCGCTCATCAAGTCAGCCTGCAGTATTTGTATGAGCAAGTAATGGATGCAGTACCTTTCATTCGTGGTGTAACAGTTTCTGGCGGTGAACCCACCATTCATCATAAAAAGCTCGTTCCATTGTTTCAAAAACTACGTGAGGAAGGGCTAACTTGCTATTTAGATAGCAGTGGTTTCTTTGAATTTGAAGTAATTCGTCCTTTAATTGATGTCACGGACAAATTTCTCTTTGATTTGAAAGGAGAAGGAGTTGGCTTACAGAGTTTGTGCTTTGATAGACAAAATCGCCAAGGCATTGTCCCGAAAAACATCATCCCCACTCACCAACATATCAAGCAAGAAAACTTAGATCGCAATTTGAAGAACTTGGCGAAATTATTACCATTAAATAAAGTGGAAGAAGTGCGGTTAGTTTATGTGGCGAATTTTTTTGATGCAGAAAAGTTGGTGGAAAAGGTTGCGTCCTTATTGAAAGACTATCCGGATGTGTTGTTGAAAATTATTCGAATGCACACAAAAGGTGCACGAGATACCGAAGGACTCACCCCTTATGTTCCAACCGTTGAGCAGACTCAAGCGCTTGAAAACTATGCGAAATCTTGTGGTCTGACCAAAATTGTGACCATTTTATAAGCAAACATACCGAAAAGTAGCAAAAATATTCCGACTTTTTACCGAAAAACAAGTAGAATAGGACAATTTTATTCACTTACTTATCTAACCAACCTAGGGGAAAAAAATGGGTATTTTAGGTAGCGTTTTAGGCATTGTCGTATTACTGATCATTGCCGTATTATTTTCAAATAATCGTAAGGCGATTAATTTACGTACTGTATTAGGGGCTTTGGCGATCCAAATCGGATTTGCGGCCCTTATTTTGTATGTGCCGTTTGGTCGTGATGCATTGCAAGCGACAGCAAATGGTGTATCAAATGTTATCGCTTATGGTAATGAAGGGATTAACTTCGTCTTTGGTGGCTTAGCAGATCCTTCAAATGCCGGCTTTATCTTTGCGGTGAAAGTGTTACCAATCATCGTCTTTTTCTCTGGTTTAATTTCGGTGCTTTACTATTTAGGCATCATGCAAGTGGTCATCAAAGTGATCGGTGGTGCATTGCAAGCGGCATTAGGTACATCTAAAGCAGAATCAATGTCTGCGGCAGCGAATATCTTCGTTGGCCAAACTGAAGCACCGTTAGTGGTTCGTCCTTACATTAAAAACATGACCCAATCTGAATTATTCGCCATCATGGCGGGTGGTACAGCCTCTATCGCGGGTTCAGTAATGGCGGGTTACGCAGGAATGGGCGTACCGTTGACTTACTTAATCGCAGCATCTTTCATGGCTGCACCAGCAGGTTTATTATTTGCGAAAATTTTATTCCCACAAACTGAACAATTTAACGATAAACAACCTGAAACGGATGATAGCGAAAAACCGACTAACGTGCTTGAAGCAATGGCAGGCGGTGCGAGTGCTGGTATGCAATTAGCGTTAAACGTAGGTGCGATGTTAATCGCTTTCGTGGGTTTAATCGCTTTAATTAATGGTATCTTAGGTGGCGTAGGCGGTTGGTTCGGTTACGGTGATTTAACGTTACAATCAATCTTTGGTTGGATCTTCAAACCATTAGCCTACTTAATCGGTGTATCTTGGGATGAATCTGCAATTGCGGGTCAAATGATTGGTATGAAATTAGCCGTGAACGAATTCGTAGGTTACTTAGAGTTCGCGAAATATTTACAACCAGATACAGCGGTAGTATTAAGTGAAAAAACCAAAGCCATCATTACTTTCGCATTATGTGGCTTCGCTAACTTCAGCTCTATCGCAATCTTAATCGGTGGTATCGGTGGTATGGCACCAAATCGTCGTGGTGATGTGGCTCGTTTAGGTTTAAAAGCAGTTGTAGCGGGTACATTAGCTAACTTAATGAGTGCGACTATCGCAGGTTTATTCATCGAGTTAAGCGGCGTAGCAATGTAATTAAAATGTGGTGAATTTTGACCGCACTTTATCTCTCAACACCACGAATTTTGACCGCACTTTATCTCTCAACACCACGAATCATTCGTGGTGTTGTACTTTAAAGCAAGCGAAAACGTTTGCTTAAATGACTTTTTATTTATCAACAAGAGGAAAAAACAATGACTCCACATATTAACGCTCCTGAAGGCGCATTTGCAGATGTTGTATTAATGCCAGGCGATCCGCTTCGTGCAAAATACATTGCAGAGACATTCTTAGAAGATGCGAAAGAAGTGACCAATGTTCGCAATATGTTGGGTTATACCGGTACTTATAAAGGTCGTCGTATCTCTATTATGGGTCACGGTATGGGTATCCCATCTTGCTCAATTTATGCGAAAGAATTAATTACTGAATACGGCGTGAAAAAAATCATCCGTGTTGGTTCTTGTGGTGCCGTACGTATGGACGTTAAAGTACGTGATGTTATCATCGGTCTTGGCGCATGTACTGATTCAAAAGTAAACCGTATCCGTTTCAAAGATAACGATTTTGCTGCAATTGCTGATTTTGATATGGCACAAGCAGCGGTTCAAGCTGCGAAAGAAAAAGGTAAGCAAGTTCGCGTAGGGAATATTTTCTCTGCAGACCTATTCTACACGCCAGATTTCGAAATGTTTGATGTGATGGAAAAATACGGTATCTTGGGCGTAGAAATGGAAGCGGCGGGTATCTATGGCGTAGCCGCAGAATATGGTGCAAAAGCACTTTGTATCTGTACCGTTTCAGACCATATTCGTACACACGAACAAACTACTGCAGAAGAACGTCAATTAACCTTCAATGATATGATTGAAATTGCGTTAGAGTCCGTATTAATTGGTGATAAAGCATAATTTATCCGATTGATAAAATAAAAAAGAGCGGTCAATTTGACCGCTCTTTTGTTTTCTATGCTTGCTATTTTTCATACCAAATTCGGTTTACATAGAGCACGACTTTGCCAGAGGGTGTTTCCACATGGATTTCATCGTCAACGCCTTTCCCGATTAAAGCACGTGCGACGGGAGAATCAATGGAGATCCAGTTTTTAGCGGGATCGAATTCATCGCAGCCGACAAGGCGATATTGCTTCACTTCACCCTCTTCATCTTCTAGCTCAACCCATGCACCGAAAAATACTTTGCCTTCTTGTTTTGGGCTGTAATCCACGATTTGTAGTACTTCTAATCGCTTGGAAAGGAAACGCACACGGCGATCAATTTCACGTAAACGACGTTTACCGTAAATATATTCTGCGTTTTCACTGCGGTCACCAAGCGCAGCGGCATCTGAAACCGCTTGGGTGACTTTAGGGCGTTCTTCTTTCCACAAAAATTTAAGTTCTTGGTTAAGCGCAAGCCAGCCTTGACGGGTAATGTAATTTGATTTTGCCATGATAAAAATAAAAGAAATTTTTTTGAATTATATTTGAGCCTGTTGTCTAAAACCAGTATTCTATTCCCGTTTTTATCGAATCCTTTAATAACAAAGAAGTATGACAATGTTAAATCAACAAATTAGCCAAATTATTGCGGCAGAATTAACCGTTCAACCTCAACAAATCCTCGCCGCCATTCAATTATTAGATGATGGCAACACCATTCCATTTATCGCCCGTTATCGTAAAGAAGCCACAGGTGGCTTGGATGACACCCAACTTCGTCATTTTGAAACCCGTTTAATTTATTTACGTGAATTAGAAGATCGTCGTCAAACCATTTTGAAATCTATTGAAGAGCAAGGGAAATTGACCGATGAATTGCGTGACAAAATCCATGCAACACAAAGCAAAACCGAATTAGAAGATTTGTATTTGCCATACAAACCTAAACGTCGTACGAAAGGGCAAATTGCGATTGAAGCCGGTCTTGAGCCATTGGCTGATTTACTTTGGAACGAGCCGAAGAATGATCCTGAAACGGCTGCCGCGGAATTTGTGAATGCAGATAAAGGCGTAACAGATACTAAGGTAGCGCTTGATGGTGCACGCTATATTTTAATGGAGCGTTTTGCTGAAGATGCGGGCTTATTAGCGAAAGTCCGTGATTATTTAGCAAAAAATGCCGTTATCGTATCCAAAGTGATCGAAGGCAAAGAAACGGAAGGCGCAAAATTCCAAGATTATTTCGATCATCAAGAATTATTGAAAAATGAGCCTTCTCACCGTGCATTAGCCATGTTCCGTGGACGTAATGAGGGCATTTTACAATTAAGCTTAAATGCGGATCCTGATGCAGAAGAGGGAAGTCGTCAAAGTTATTGTGAAGAAATTATTCGTGATTATTTAGATGTCCGTTTCACGGGGCAGCCTGCAGATAAATGGCGTGAGCAAGTGATTGCGTGGACATGGAAAATCAAAGTTTCGTTACATTTAGAAACGGAATTAATGGCAAGTTTACGTGAAAAAGCGGAAGAAGAGGCCATTGATGTTTTTGCTCGAAATCTGACCGCACTTTTAATGGCAGCGCCAGCTGGTGCGAAAAGCACTATGGGCTTGGACCCGGGCTTACGTACAGGTGTTAAAGTCGCGGTGGTGGATAACACAGGTAAATTATTAGATACCACCACAATTTATCCACACACGGGGCGTGAAGCCGAAGCGCAAGTGGCGATTTTCAGCTTAATCCGCAAACATAACGTGGAATTAATTGCCATTGGTAATGGTACGGCTTCTCGTGAAACTGAACGTTTTGCGAAAGAAGTCATTAAAGAAATCAAAGAAAATAAACCACAAACCGTTGTAGTGAGTGAAGCTGGCGCATCGGTTTATTCTGCTTCTGAATTTGCGGCAAATGAATTCCCGAATTTAGATGTATCTTTACGTGGTGCAGTCTCTATTGCACGCCGTTTACAAGATCCATTGGCGGAGTTAGTGAA
Organism: Parahaemophilus parainfluenzae; assembly: GCA_018366115.1. Lineage (GTDB taxonomy): Bacteria > Pseudomonadota > Gammaproteobacteria > Enterobacterales > Pasteurellaceae > Haemophilus_D > Haemophilus_D parainfluenzae_AB. The sequence goes on from JAGZIS010000010.1 coordinate 40,729, forward strand.
AATCGAACCGAAAGCCATTGGTGTAGGGCAATATCAGCACGATGTAAACCAAACCCAACTTGCGCGTAAACTTGATGCAGTGGTGGAAGACTGTGTAAACGCAGTAGGTGTGGATTTGAATACGGCATCCGCGCCATTACTCGCTCGCGTGGCAGGGATGACGAAAACCTTAGCGCAAAACATTGTGGAATACCGTGATGAAAATGGTCGTTTTGAAAGCCGTAGCGAATTGAAAAAAGTGCCGCGTTTAGGGCCAAAAGCCTTTGAGCAATGTGCAGGCTTTATGCGTATTGCAGGCGGGAAAAATCCACTTGATGCTTCAGGGGTTCACCCAGAAGCTTACCCTGTGGTCGAAAAAATCTTGCAAGCGACAGCACAATCTATTCAAGATTTAATGGGTAATGCAGGTGTGGTACGTCAGCTTGATGCAAAACAATTCATTGATGAGCAATTTGGTTTACCGACCGTTCAAGATATTTTCAAAGAATTGGAAAAACCGGGGCGCGATCCGCGTGGTGAATTTAAAACAGCCGTATTCGCAGAAGGCGTGGAAGAAATCACTGATTTAAAACCAGGTATGATTTTAGAAGGTACCGTCACCAATGTGACCAACTTCGGTGCATTTGTGGATATCGGCGTTCACCAAGACGGTTTAGTACATATTTCATCATTAAGCGATAAATTCGTAGAAGATCCACATCAAGTGGTGAAAACGGGCGATATCGTGAAAGTGAAAGTCTTAGAAGTGGATGTGCCTCGTAAACGTATTGCGTTAACGATGCGATTAGATGAAAGTGCGGTCAAAAATGACGGCAAATCTGACCGCACTTTAAGCACAAAACCAAGAAGTAATGCACCTCGCCAAGATCGTAATCCTAGAGGAAATAGTGCAATGGGTAATGCCTTTGCCGATGCGTTGAAAAATTGGAAAAAATAATTTTGTCATTTAGATGAACATTGTGGCCAAATAGGCGTACAATGAAGGGGATCTGGTCAATCATCCAATCCCCTTTTTTATTTCAACGAAAGGAATATTCTTATGGAAAAAGGTATTCTTGGGCCGCATGAAGGCAAGGAGCTGGAATTAATGTTAAGGGGCGAAAAGCAAGTGGCATTATTCAATCAGGAACTCGGTATTCCTGACGCCTTTCTCCCTTATCTTGAGCTAGGAATGCTTCATTCAAAAACAGTGCAACGTCATGTAAATGATGTTTGCTTAACCGATTTTATTGTCTATTTACCCCAATCTCTTGCACTCGCTGAACAAATGGAAGTGTTGCTTCCTGCAAGCACAGTGAATGGTTTTGATCCAAAAGTGGAACGTGAAATCGGCCGAATTCTTGGCTACCGAGAAAAGGACATCGAGTACTATATTCAACATTTTCAAGATAATGTAGAGAAGTATCGCCAGCAGTATAGTTAATATATAAACATATTAAGTACTTTTATTATGATTTAATGTTAAATCTGTTATTTGAAAAATAGTTGTATGGAATGGAGAAGATAATGACAAAACGAGTAGATTACAAAACATTAAAACAATATTTTTTTGATGATGCTTATATTTGGTGCCAGCGTCAATTCACTGAAGGGAAAATAAAAAGCTGGCATAAAGATTTTAATGAATGGGGAGGCGCTTTAGATAGCTTTGATGGTCATTTCGATTTACCAATTGAACAACTAATGTTAAATGTAATTTTTATTATAACTAATGGAGCTAGACATATATTAAGTCATAAGATAGTGTTTAATGAAATTCAAGAGATTTTATTAAAGCATGATCTTGATGATCTTATTTCTTGTTTAGGAGAAGAGGAAAAAGAGAATTTCCTTTATGATTTAAATTTAGTTTTAAATAATAGAGAGATAGAAGGATAAGTATATAATTGATGCATCGAGCGTGAAGAATACATTGCAAATGCTAAAATAGATTATATAAATAAAAGTGCGGTCAAAAACATAAGCGATTTTGACCGCACTTTATTATGGATTAGAAAGGATTATTCAGCGTCTTCTTTTGCCCATTCTAATGAGCGTTTAACGGCTTTTTTCCAGCCTTTATAACGACGTTCACGTTTTTCTTCATCGTTGTCTGGAGTGAAGGTACGTTCTACACGCGCTTTGTCGTGAAGTTCATCTAAATCTTTCCAGAAACCAACCGCAAGACCGGCAAGGTAAGCTGCACCAAGTGCGGTTACTTCTTTCACCACTGGACGTTCTACGTTCACATCTAAAATATCCGCTTGGAATTGCATTAAGAAGTTATTGTTGGTTGCGCCACCATCAACACGTAAATATTGTAAACGTTGACCTGAGTCAGATTGCATTGCTTCTAATACGTCACGGGTTTGGTAAGCGATAGACTCAAGGGTTGCGCGTACAATATGGTTGCGGTTAGAACCACGAGAAAGACCGAAAATTGCACCACGAGCATACGGATCCCAATAAGGTGCACCTAAACCGGTGAAAGCTGGAACAACGTACACGCCATTGCTGTCAGGAACTTTTTGTGCGAAGTATTCGGAGTCATGGCTGTCATGTACGATTTTGAGTTCATCACGTAACCATTGGATTGAAGCACCCGCGATAAATACCGAACCTTCAAGCGCGTATTCTGGTTCGCCTTTGGCGTTACATGCAATGGTGGTTAACAGACCATTTTTAGAGGTAATGGCTTTATCACCGGTGTGAAGCAACATAAAGCAGCCTGTACCATAGGTATTTTTCGCTTGGCCTGCGCGTGTACATAGATGGCCGTAAAGTGCAGCTTGTTGGTCACCCGCGATACCGGCAACAGGAATACGCACGCCGCCTTTACCCCCGATGTTGGTTTGGCCATACACTTCGGAAGAATTACGCACTTCAGGCAACATTGATCGTGGAATATTTAATAATTCCAACATTTTGTCATCCCATTTTTTCGTATGGATGTTAAATAACATGGTACGGGATGCGTTGGTGTAATCCGTTACGTGAACACGGCCTTGGGTTAATTTCCACACAAGCCAGGTATCCACGGTACCGAATAGAAGTTCGCCACGTTCAGCTTTTTCACGAGCACCTTCTACATTGTCTAAAATCCATTTCACTTTTGTACCAGAGAAATAGGGATCCACCACTAAGCCCGTGGTATTGCGGATATAGTCTTCGTGACCATCCGCTTTAAGTTTGTCTGTAATATCTGCAGTACGACGACATTGCCACACAATCGCATTATAAATCGGTGTGCCGGTTGCTTTTTCCCACACAATGGTGGTTTCACGTTGGTTAGTAATACCAATTGCCGCGATTTCGTCAGAGGTAATGCCTGCTTTTGCAACGACTTCGTTTAATGTTGAACTTTGTGTAGCCCAAATTTCCATTGGATTATGTTCCACCCAGCCTGCGCGTGGATAAATTTGTGTAAATTCACGTTGGGCGATTTCGACAACATTCGCATTGTGATCTAATAATACTGCACGAGAGCTTGTGGTACCTTGGTCCAAAGCGATGATGTATTTTTTGTCTGTCATGGTTCTATTCCTTAGAGTGCTCGGCACTCTCATTAAATGAATGAAGAAATTTTGAGCTTAAACGAACAAATTGCGAACCTAACTTAATTGAATTCGAATCTAATTGGAACAAGCAATGTTGGGTTTTGTGATTAGCATCACAGATTTTTCTCTGAAGATATGCAATCGATTGCGTTAACGTACAAAATAATGTGATCCCTCTCTCATTTTTAGAAAATAGATCGGTTTATCTATTGAATTAATTGGTTAAAACTAGATAATGAAGCCACTCACTTTGAGTATCTCAATATTTGATCAAACAACGAAACGAATTGCAAAGCAAGATTTCTTTAATAAAATCATTAAGTTAATTATTATTTGGAGATTCTCTTATGAATGCCTATTTTGCAGAATTTTTTGGCACAGCACTTCTCATCCTGTTAGGTAACGGTGTCGTGGCCAACGTATGTTTAAATAAAACGAAAGGGCAAAGTTCTGGTTGGATTGTGATTACTACCGCGTGGGCATTTGCAGTGTATGTGGCCGTCGTTGTAACAGGTCCTTACAGTGGGGCACACTTAAATCCTGCGGTAACACTTGGCGTGGCAATGAAAGGCGCATTTGCTTGGGAATTGGTACCAGGCTACATCGCGGCACAAGTAGTGGGCGGCATGGTTGGTGCGTTGTTGGTTTACATTATGTATAAAGATCACTTTGCAGCGACCGAAGAAGAGGGCTTAAAACGCGCTTGTTTCTGTACTGAACCAGCAATTCGTAACTATCCAATCAACTTAGTAAACGAAATCGTTGGTACCTTCGTGCTTGTTTTCGTGATTTTCTATCTTGCGGGAGCAAATATCACTTTACCTGGCACAGCAGAAAGCACACCAATTGGTTTAGGTTCAATTGGGGCATTACCAGTAGCCATTCTAGTTTGGGCAATTGGTTTGAGCTTAGGTGGAACAACCGGTTCTGCGAACAATCCAGCTCGAGATCTTGGTCCGCGTTTAACCTTAGGTCTTTTCCTGGGGGGGACATTAAAAACTAAAGCTGACTGGGGATACAGTTGGGTTCCAGTTGTAGGTCCATTTATCGGTGCGGCTTTAGCAACAGTATTCTATAATGCCATTATGTAATTTATTCAAATAGAAAGAGCGGTCAAAATTCATGGTGTTTTTTGACCGCTCTTTTTATATTTAGAGATTTGATTAAATACAATAATCTTCGAATTCCATTGGCATTTTAGCTTGCAATAGGAATTGTTTGGTGCGCTCTTGTTGAGGATGAGTGAAGAATTCAGTCGCAGTATTTTGCTCAACAACCTGACCATTTTCCATGAGAATCACGCGATCTGCCACATCTTTGGCAAAATTCAATTCATGGGTGACGATAATCATTGTCCAGCCTTCTTGTGCGAGCATTTTGAGCGCTTGTAACACTTCACCGACGAGTTCAGGGTCAAGAGCGGAAGTAGGCTCATCTAACAAGATAATATCCGGTTTAACTGCTAAAGCACGGGCGATCCCGACGCGTTGCTGTTGACCTCCAGAGAGTTGAGAGGGATATAAATCCGCTTTCGCTTTTAAACCAACTTTTTCTAATAATGCTAAGGCTTTTTCACGTGCAATCTCTTTCGGTTGTTTTTGCACAACCACCATACCTTCCATCACATTTTCGAGTGCTGTGCGATGGGGAAATAGATTGTATTGTTGGAACACCATTGAGGAGCGACGACGCAATTTTAGTTCATCGGATTTGCTGATCTTCTTGCTGAAATCAATAGTTAAGCTTCCATCAGTAAATGCTAATACCCCTTTTTCTGGGCGTTCGAGCAAATTTAAACAGCGTAAAAAAGTCGTCTTGCCTGAACCTGATGGACCCAGAATGGCAACCACTTCACCTTTATTAATTTCAAAATCAATGCCTTTTAATACATGGTGGCCATTAAAACTTTTCTGAATATTCGTGACTTTTAACATAACCAGTCCTTATAAATGGCGAGAAAGGCGTTTTTCTAAACGGTTTTGTCCCATTGACAGCACAAAACAGAATACCCAATAAATGAGAGCCGCTTCACTATAAATTAAAATAAATTCGTAGTTTTCAGCTGTGATGTTTTGCGCCACACGAAATAATTCCGCAATCCAAACGAGTGAAGCAAGGGATGTATCTTTCACTGTGCTAATGAAGGTATTTGATAGCGAAGGGACGGAAATACGTAAAGCTTGCGGCATAATGGTACGCACGAAAGCTTGTGTGTAATTCATGCCTATCGCATAAGAGGCTTCCCATTGACCTTTAGGAATCGCAAGAATGGAGGCCCTCACCGTTTCTGCTGCATAAGCACCAATGTTAATGGAGAACGCAATAATTGCGGTTGGGAAAGGCTCAAGTTTGATGCCAACTTCAGGTAAACCATAGAAAATAATGAAGATCTGCACCAACATTGGCGTGCCGCGAATAATAGAAATATAGGTGCGACAAATGCCCTGCAGAATTTTGGTCATTAAATTGGGATGTGGCAACGTGCAAATCACAGCCACAATGACTGCAATGAATAAACCACAAAAGAAGGAAATGACCGCAAGGGGGATCGTATATAAAATTGCCCCTTCCATCATAGGCCAAAACGAGCTGATTACATAATCAGCTCGTTCTGTGGTCATAAATGGAAGGCTGGCTAACCAATTATTGAGTAATGTCATCGCCAAACCATTTGATTGAAAGTTGTTTTAACGTTCCGTCTTTGCGTAGTTCTTCAAGTGCTTGGTTCACTTTTGCAATAAGCGGTTCTTCACCTTTCAAGAAAGCAAAACCGGTTGGGATTTTTTTATCACTTTCTACGGCAATTTTTAAGCCTGAGTTAGGTTGTTTTTTGAAGTAATCTAATACTGCAAGCTTATCGTTTACTGTTGCATCAACACGACCTTGTTTTACAGCTTCAAGGTTTTGCGCTAAGCTATCAACGGTTACAATAATTGCACCATTATCACGTGCATCTTTGCTCCAGTTACTGGTTGCAGATTGTGCAGATTTTTTACCTTTTAAATCAGGGAATGATTTAATGCTATCGTTATCGGCTTTCGTCACGATTACGCCAGCAGAGTAGTTATAAGGTGCACTGTAATCATATTTTTTTAAACGTTCTGGGCTTGGATTGGTTTGGTTCGCAATAACATCAAAGCGTTTTGCATTTAAACCTGCATACATGCCATCCCAAGCAGTTTCTTTAAATTCAACTTTCCAACCTAATTTTTGAGCAACTTTTTCGATAATTTCCACATCAAAACCTGTTAACTTGCCATCTTTGTCGTGGAAAGTGAATGGTGCGTAAGTTCCCTCAGTACCGACTAATAAGGTTTTAGTTTGTTCAACGCGATCAGCAATTTCACCTGCGTTAGCAAAAGTAGAAAGGGCTAATCCTGCCGCTAAAAGTGCGGTGCTAAAAAATGATTTTTTCATAAGTATTCCTTTTTTAGATAAATAACGAAAGTGAAATGAATTATAAGAAGCGAAAAAGAAAAGAAAAGTATTATTTATTTATGAATTATTTCTTTTCGTTATATCAAATAAAAACTGTTTAATTAATAAACAAAAAAGGTCTGTAAAAACAGACCTTAGATAAAATGAATTCAATCAGTAGATTAAGCTTCAATACCTTCGAATAATGCCGTACTTAAATAACGTTCTGATGCAGAAGGTAAGATTGCAACGATTAATTTGTCTTGGAATTCTGGTAGTTTTGCTAAGCGGTCAGCCGCTGCCACTGCAGCACCTGAAGAAATACCCGCAAGAATACCTTCTTCAGCCATTAAGCGACGAGCGGTTGCAATTGCAGTATCGCTATCTACAGTTTCCACGCGATCAATTAATGATAAATCTAAGTTTTTCGGAATGAAGCCCGCACCGATACCTTGAATTTTGTGTGGACCTGGTTTCACTTCTTGACCAGCAAGGGTTTGGCTAATAACGGGTGATTCTGTTGGCTCAACCGCCACAGAGGTAATTTTTTTACCGTGATCTAATTTGATCGCACGAGAAATACCGGTAATTGTACCGCCGGTACCCACACCTGCAACCACAACATCGACTTTACCTTCCGTATCTTTCCAAATTTCTTCACCAGTAGTTTGACGGTGAATGTCAGGGTTAGCCGGGTTTTCAAATTGTTTTAGCATTACATAATGATTTGGATTAGACGCCACAATTTCTTCTGCTTTAGCGATCGCACCTTTCATCCCTTTTGAGCCTTCAGTGAGCACAAGATTGACGCCTAAACCACGTAATAAACGTTTACGTTCAAGACTCATGGTTTCAGGCATGGTTAAGGTGATTTTATAACCACGTGCGGCAGCCACATAGGCTAAAGCAATACCGGTGTTGCCGCTGGTTGCATCTACAATTTCTTTTCCTGCTGTTAAAATGCCATCTTTTTCCGCTTGCCAAATCATATTGGCACCAATACGGCATTTCACGCTAAAGCTTGGGTTACGACCTTCAATTTTTACAACAACGTTACCATTGTGTCCGAAGTGTTTTAAACGAACTAATGGTGTATTACCGATTGAGTATGAGTTATCTGCATAAATTGTCATTTTACTGTCCTTTTATATTTGTGAATGAGTTGATGCAGTAGTTATAACACCGGTTTTTATATAAAAAAAATAGTTAATAGCTATATTTTATAACTAAATGCTATTTATTCACGATGCTATTTCCTGAAGGCTTAATTTCAGTACTACTAGAACGTGTCACAATTTGTGTTGAACCCGAAGTGCGGTCAAAATTCATATCAAATTTTAACTGTGAGCGATAATTTTCAACCCACATCACAGTTGCACCACAGACAGCCACAGGAATAATCACTAAATTCACAATTGGCAATGCGGTACAAAGGGTAATTAATGCCCCAAATGTCAGGCTTTGAGAACGTCTTTCGCCTAACGCATTTTTCATAATGCCAAAAGAAATTTTATGGTTATCAAACGGGTAGTCACAGTACTGAATCGCCATCATCCAACAAGTAAATAGGAAGGTTAGCACAGGAATAATGGTTTGTCCGATAACAGGGATAAAACTCAATAAGAACAAGCCTACAAATTTCGGTAAGCTGTACCATAGTTTTTGCCATTCACGATTTAGCATACGTGGCACATCTTTCATAATTTCGGCAAAACCATCATCATTAACTGCTTCACCAGTTAGCATTTTTTCGACTTTTTCTGCTAATAATCCATTAAACGGTGCGGCAATAAAGCCTGAAAGCGTTGTAAAGGCAAAATAGAAAAATAAGAGAATTGAGCCAATAGACAACACAAGCAAAATCACGCTTAAAAAGCTTAGCCAATCTGGAATAAAGCTCATCACCCAGTCAATCATCGTGGAGATTTGTGAGACAAATAGCCAGAATAAGCCTGTAAGTAGAACGACGTTAAGTAAAATTGGCATAATCACAAAACGGCGTAGGCCTTTTTGCGTAATAAAATGCCAACCCATTACGAAATGATTGAAAGCAGATTTTATTTCATTTTGATCGATCATCATTGTTCCTTGTTCCTTTAAATTGAAAAGTAAAAAATACAAAATGTCACAGAAAGACAATATTTTTTGAGAAAAATTCCATCTCATCCCTTTTAATCTCTTGTTTGCTTTCCTATTTTTTCACCTGTGGAAATGTGATAGGATTAGCAAAAATCATTGCGTTAAGGAGCAACAAAAATGGACTTAAATACCATTTTGATTATTTTAGGGGTAATTGCTTTAATTGCCTTAGTGGTACACGGATTATGGTCAAATCGCCGTGAGAAATCAAAATATTTTAAAAGCGCGAACACATTTAACCGCAATTCTAAAAACGGTGAGGTCAATCCTTTTTCGCAAGCTGCTGATCCTAATGCGGATATTCGTTTAACACATCGTGCTCAAGCGGCGCAGCCTGTACAACAACATGTTCAACCTAAAGTAGCACCGCAGGCGGTAAGCCAACAGCAATTTAATTTTGATGAGCAACGTGCTCAAGTGGATGCGCGTCAAATAGAAAAAAGCGTGGATGATATTAAAATCTCCTTACCAAATCAGCCGGTTTATGAGATGAATACAACGCAACCTGCTCCTGCGCCAGCTCCACAACCAGAACCCGTGGTTTATCCTGAAACGAATGTACAACCAAAACCGCGTGTAGCAGAAATGACAATCGAAGAACTAGAAGCACAAAGCAATGATTTTGACGGTGTGAATTCTTCTTCGCCTGAACTGCGTGAGCAATTAGCTGAGATGTCATTAAATCCAACTCAAGAACCTGTTCATGAGAACGTGCATTTTAACTACCATGAACCGGTAGAGGTTGAAAAACCAAAACAAACCACGGGTTTTGTTCAACTTTATGTGATTTCAAATCAAAATCGTGAATTCTATGGTCCACAATTATCCCAATCTTTAGAAAATCTCGGTTTTATTTTTGGCGAGCGTCAAATGTATCACCGCCATTTTGATTTAAGTGTGGCAAGTCCGGTGTTATTTAGTGTGGCTAATATTGAGCAGCCAGGTACATTTGATTATTACAATATGGCAGAGTTTTCAACCATGGGTGTGGTGCTCTTTATGCAGCTACCATCGCCAGGTAATAATTTGGCAAACTTGCGAATGATGATTCGTGCAGCGAAAACCATCGCAGAAGATTTAGGTGGCGTGGTATTGACTGATCAACAAGAGATTTTTGATGATATGGCTGAGCAGGATTACTTATCTCGCATCGCATAAAACGCACGAAAAAATAACCGCACTTTGGGCGAGCCGATGGTTCGCCCATTTTAATTCAATGAGCAAACTGTTAGAGAACATTATGAGCCTTCAGCAACAAATTGATACATTACGTCAGGATCTTCGTCGTTATGAATATGAATATCATGTATTGGATAACCCAACCATTCCTGATGCGGAATATGACCGTTTATTTCATCAACTTAAAGCCTTAGAAGCCGCCCATCCGGAACTCATTACGGCAGATTCACCTACTCAACGTGTGGGTGCCAAACCGCTTTCTGGTTTTGCACAAATTCGTCATGAAATTCCAATGCTTTCTTTGGATAACGCCTTTTCAGACGAGGAATTTTATGCATTCGTAAAACGTATTGAAGATCGTCTTATTCGTTTGCCTGAACCACTCACTTTCTGCTGTGAGCCGAAATTAGATGGTTTAGCGGTGAGTATTTTGTATATAAATGGCATACTGACTCAAGCAGCTACTCGCGGTGATGGAACAACAGGGGAAGATATTACCGCGAATATCCGTACGATTCGAAATATTCCCTTGCAGCTTTTAATGGACAATCCGCCTGCGCGTTTAGAAGTGCGTGGCGAAGTGTTTATGCCACATGAAGGCTTTGAGCGTTTAAATCAACAGGCTTTAGAGAAAGGCGAGAAAACCTTTGCTAATCCACGTAATGCCGCAGCGGGATCGTTGCGCCAGCTTGATCCAAAAATTACGAGTAAGCGTCCATTGGTATTGAATGCTTATGGTATTGGTATTGCTGAAGGAGTAGATTTGCCGAATACGCATTATGATCGTTTGCAATGGTTGAAGTCTATTGGGATTCCGGTAAACCCAGAAATCCGTTTATGTAACGGCACAGATGAAGTGTTGGATTTTTATCGTGATATTCAAAATAAACGTAGTGCTCTTGGCTACGATATTGATGGCACTGTACTGAAAATCAATGATATTGCGTTACAAGAGAAATTAGGTTTTATTTCCAAAGCGCCACGTTGGGCGATTGCTTATAAATTCCCTGCACAAGAAGAATTAACTCGCCTAAATGATGTAGAATTCCAAGTGGGCAGAACGGGGGCAATTACTCCAGTAGCCAAATTAGAACCGGTATTTGTGGCAGGAGTAACGGTAAGTAATGCCACATTGCATAATGGTGATGAAATTGAACGCTTGGACATTGCGATTGGCGATACGGTAGTGATTCGCCGTGCGGGAGATGTGATCCCACAAATTATCGGCGTATTACACGACCGTCGTCCAGCGGATGCAAGACCGATTATTTTTCCAGAAACTTGTCCTGTGTGTGATTCAGCCATTGTTCGTATTGAAGGTGAAGCGGTAGCGCGTTGTACGGGCGGTTTATTCTGTGCAGCGCAGCGTAAAGAAGCGCTTAAACATTTCGTTTCTCGTAAGGCCATGGATATTGATGGCGTAGGGGGTAAATTAATCGAGCAGTTGGTGGATCGTGAATTAATTCATACGCCAGCCGATTTATTTAAGTTAGATTTAACTACGCTAACCCGTTTGGAAAGAATGGGCACAAAATCTGCTGAAAATGCATTGGCTAGTCTTGAAAAAGCAAAAAATACGACGTTAGCACGTTTTATTTTTGCTTTAGGAATTCGTGAAGTGGGGGAGGCGACAGCATTGAATTTAGCAAATCATTTCAAAACCCTAGAAGCGTTGCAAAATGCAGATTTAGAAGCCTTACAGCAAGTGCCTGACGTGGGTGAAGTGGTGGCAAATCGTATTTTGGCGTTTTGGCATGAACCACATAATGTCGCGGTGGTGAATGATTTAATCGCTCAAGGCGTACATTGGGAAACCGTGGAAACCAAAGAAGTGACAGAAAACCGCTTTAAAGGCAAAACGGTGGTGTTAACCGGAACCTTAACTCAAATGGGACGTAATGAAGCTAAAGCCTTATTACAAGACATGGGCGCGAAAGTGAGCGGCTCGGTTTCAGCGAAAACGGATTTTGTGATTGCTGGTGATGCAGCCGGTTCTAAACTGACAAAAGCGCAAGAATTAGGTGTGGCTGTTTTAACGGAAGAAGAATTTCTGGCTCAGATTTAATCGTCTTAATCGAAAAAATACTAAAAAAATGACCGCACTTCATCTCATCTCAAGATTAAGTGCGGTTTAACTTTTCTTCTTAATAAACGATAGCAGACATTTTAAGCTCTTAATTTACTGGCTCCGCGTTCCAGTTGTTTTGCCAAGCATTCTTTTGAAGCAATAATCTGTTTACCAAAGCGTTTATATAAACGTTGTTTTAATTTTGCCAACCCTTTCACTTTAGCACTTTTTTCTGCCCCAAATAACTGCTTAATATGGAGTGTCACCTGACCAATTTCTTGTAAGGCAATACCTGTTTTGGCTTTTAATTCGTTTAATTGGAACGTGATTTTTTCCTGTACATTCTGTTCTAATCGTTGTGTTAATTCTGCCGTATCGGCGGTTTCATTTTGACACAACTGTTCAAATTCGGCGATTTCTGTACTGAAATCTAGCTGTAACCCTTGTTCCAGTTCAATTAATACTGCCGTGCCGTATTCCAATTGTGATGTTAATTGCTGTTGGCTCTGAACTAATTGATTTTGAATGGCTTCACTTTGCTCAATACATTCATTTAATGATTGTTTCATTTCTGTTTGTTGCTGCATAGCAGAGGCTTTTAGTGAATCAATTCGTTGTTGAATTTGCTGCATAAGATCTGACATTGTTTGTACGTTTTCCATTCTCTTCTCCTTTGGGATTTTTAACCGCACTTAAGAAAAGTGCGGTCATTTTGTTAGTTATTTTTTGATGATTTGTTTTACATCAACTTCTGTTTTATTCCATTCTTTATCGACTTTACCGATAATTTGAATATTATCTTGAGGTGCTATCGTTTGACCATTCCATGCTTTTTTGCTGACTTCAATTTGGATTTCTTTTCCACTTGCGTCTTTAAATAAGAAATCCTTTTTACCAATTTGTTTTACAATTTGTCCGTCTAAGCGAACTGGAGTGTTATCATTGGCATTTAATGCATCAGCAACGGTTTTTACAATGACGCTTTCATCTACAAAACCTTGTTGAGTGACTTGATTATTGCCATCATTAAATCCTTGCGCTATTGCGGTGTTATATACGGCAACAGAAGATAATGCGATAGCTGCAACAGTAAGTAATTTTTTCATAGTTTGTTCTCCTAAATAAGATAATCATAAAGTAAGTTGAAAGTTTTGCTTTCAGATGTATTCAATCATTCAAATCTTAATCTTTTCTTAAGTGATTAACATTTTTCAGATTTATTTATCGATTGGGTTGTTTGCCTTTCGATGAGTGTATTTAAACAAGAGAATCTTAAGGAAAGATTAAGAGAGGTAAAAAAAATGAAAATTTTTTGAAAATAAAAAAATAGGGCGTTTAAGCCCTACTTTTATGAGCAAAATGCCTTGAAAATCTACCGCACTTTAGCCTGCTACTGCAGGTAAATAACCCGATTGAATTAAGAATGGCACGATCATAATGATTACGCCAATTACTAAGGCTATCACTAAGGTTACGTTTCCACCGATTACGCGATAAGGCAGATTCGGATTCGCTTGACGTGTTTTCCATGCTAGTCCGATAGGCAAAATTAAGCAGTAGAACGCACAGAGTAAACCTGCATAGCTTAATGCTGCGATAAAGCCTTCAGGATAATACAAGGCAAACGCAAGTGGTGGCGTGAAGGCGGCAACCGTCAGTGTTAAACGGTTGTGTGGCAATTTGTAACGTTTAAATAAATCGCCTAAACCTTCAAATACCCCTAGCATCACACCAAGGAAAGAGGTGATTAATGCAAGTGCAGAGAATACACGTACGATTTCACCCATAATGTGGGAGTTCGTGATTTGACGTGTTGCATTGACCAAGCCGTTAAGGGTTGGATCCGCTTGTAACACTTGCACGAATTCATTTTGACTTAATACGCCGTGAGTCGCTAATTGCCAGACTAAATAAGCCACAAGTGGAATCGCTGTACCAATTAAAATCGCTTTACGGAATTGAGTAACACTACCATCTAAATAGCTATTTACGCTGCCCATGATGATGTGGAAGCCAAAGGAGGTAAAGAAAATTGGTGCCGCAGAGATCACGAAAGCATAATTTAAAGGTAAGGCCATCAGGTTATCGACAGATACTTTTGGTAACATCATGAACAACACAAATGCAAAGGCAATTAATTTACCGATGAACAGAATACGAGTGGCACCATCAACACCTCTTGTACCGACAACTACAAAGGCACCGAGTACGACGGTAAATAAAATGATTGAAAGTTCGGAGGAAAGACTTTCAAAGCCAAAAGCGGTTGGTAAACCCGATAATAATGAACCGCCCCCGGTGATGTAGGCCGCAGAAAGAGCATAAAGTAAAATGAGCAAACTAAAGGTGGCTAAGACACGTCCAGTGATGCCGAAGTATTTTTCAGCGAGAGTCGCCACGCCATCATTTAATCGATCGGCCGTTTGATAGACTTCAACAAAAAGTAAACCGCTGTAAACCAAAAGCGCCCATAAGCCGACTAATAAGAAAACGGTGTAACCAAAACCAATACCGGCAGAGGTTAATGGCATCGCGAGCATTCCCGCCCCGATGGTCGTGCCGGCAATGATTAAGGCACTGCCGAATGTTTTGTTTTTTAGCATAAAATTGTTCTCCGAGTATAAAATTGAAAAACGAGGTTAAAGCTGACCGCACTTTTCTTTGTAATGATAGCGGCAAACCGAAAGATAAGAGTCGTTTCCACCAATTTGGATTTGTTCCCCTTCCTTAATGACTTCACCTTGTTCATTTAAACGTAAAACGAAATTGGCTTTGCGTCCACAATAACAGATTGTTTTTAATTCTTCTAGTTGATCTGCCCAAGCAAGTAAATACTTACTACCTTCAAATAGCTCTGCTTGGAAGTCGGTACGCAAGCCATAACAAAGCACAGGAATCTTCAGTTTATCCACGACATCGCTTAATTGATACACTTGCTGTTTCGTTAAAAACTGGGCTTCGTCAACTAAAACACAATGAATGTTTTCTTGTTGTAAACGTTGGCTTACTTCGGCAAAAAGGTCACTCGTTGACGTAAATAAATTGGCGTCTTCATGAATACCAATACGCGACGTGACTTTGCCTAATCCAAAGCGATCATCAATGGCAGCCGTATAAACCATGGTGTTCATATTGCGTTCACGGTAGTTATAGGAAGACTGCAGCAAGGTGGTTGATTTGCCCGCATTCATTGTAGAGTAGTAAAAATAGAGTTTTGCCATTATTTAATCACCCATTTCCAGAAATAATAGGCAATAAATCCTGCAACAGGTGGACAGGCTGCTAGCATAAAGGTGCCGTAAGTTGCACCACCGCCAACCATTTTTCCGGCAGCTGAAAGCGCGCTAACGATATCACCACTTGGTGTGGTAAAAATCCATGCGCCAATAATCGCGAGCACTAAGAAACAAGCGATACCGGCTGCACGCATAGCTCTTACTTTAATCATATTTTCCATATTTTTTCCTTAAATTGCAGGGAGTTCAGCCATTGCCCAACGAGGTTTAACATCAATGGCGAGATCGCTATGCTGACCTTGTTTTAAGCGTAAAAAGCCCGTATAGGCAATCATGGCACCATTATCGGTACAAAATTGAGGTTGTGGATAAAATACTTCACCACCAAGATTTTTCATCATAGTGCCAAGGGTTTCACGTAATTTTTTGTTTGCACTCACCCCGCCAGCAATGACTAAACGCTTATAGCCGGTTTCTTTTAAGGCACGTTTGCATTTAATTGCAAGTGTATCCACGACGGAATCTTGGAAGGCAAAGGCAATATCGGCTTTGGTTTGGTCGGTTAATCCCCCTTCTTGTTTGATCGCCTGATTAATGGTGTTAGCCGCTGAGGTTTTTAAACCTGAAAAGCTAAAATCAAGGCCAGGGCGATCCGTCATTGGGCGTGGAAATACAAAACGATCTGGTGATCCTTTTTCGGCTAAACGTGAAAGTGCCGCACCGCCAGGATAATCTAACCCTAATAATTTCGCGGTTTTATCAAAGGCTTCACCTGCAGCATCATCAATAGATTCACCAATAACTTCATATTTACCTACACCATCAACGCGCACTAATTGCGTATGTCCACCTGAAACTAAGAGAGCAATAAATGGAAAGTTAGGTCGGTTTTCATCAAGCATTGGCGCAAGTAGATGACCTTCCATATGGTGTACGCCAATAGCGGGCACATTCCAAGCATAAGCCAGTGAACGCGCGATCGTTGCGCCCACTAATAAGGCGCCCACTAAACCTGGGCCACTTGTATAGGCGATACCATCAATTTGATCAGCGGTTAAATTAGCTTCTTCTAATGCGGCTTTAATTAATGGTGCTGTTTTACGAATGTGATCGCGGGAAGCCAGTTCTGGCACCACACCGCCGTAATCCGCATGTAAGGCTATTTGCGTGTAGAGCTGATTGGCAATTAAGCCTTTGTCTTCATCATAAATCGCGACGCCTGTTTCATCACAGGAGGTTTCGATCCCTAAAATACGCATTTTCTTCTCATTTTATTAAAAAAATTGGCAAAGATTTTACCTTGTTTAGCCCGCTTAAACCAGTTCAAACGCCAAATTTTCAGCAAATAGGTGATCTTTCCTTTGCTTTTGCGGGGAAGATCGATTAGAATTGCGTCCTTTATTGAATTTGCCGTTCATTCGGCAGTAATAAAAATTTAAAATTGCAATTAAATTAAACTCATTGAGGTGATTGGCTTATGCCTGTAATTAAAGTACGTGAAAACGAATCATTTGACGTAGCTTTACGTCGTTTCAAACGCTCTTGCGAAAAAGCTGGTATTTTAGCAGAAGTTCGCGCTCGTGAATTCTATGAAAAACCAACTACAATCCGTAAACGTGAAAAAGCAACGCTTGCTAAACGTCACGCTAAACGTAATGCTCGCGAAAACGCGCGCAATACCCGTTTATACTAATTTGTAGTATTTTCTAACTCGAGTTAAGACAAACCGTGAAACCTTTTGGGTATCACGGTTTTGTTGCTTTAAACTCATCGAAAAAAGTCACGCAAAATCAACCGCACTTTCGCATCGTATTCAAGGAGGCAAGGCAATGAAAGGCTCTATTCCACGCCAATTTATTGATGATCTGCTCACAAAATCGAATATTGTCGATGTGATTAATGCGCGTGTGAAACTCAAAAAAGCGGGACGAGATTATCAAGCTTGTTGTCCGTTTCATCATGAAAAAACACCCTCCTTTACGGTAAGTGAAAAAAAACAATTCTATTATTGCTTCGGTTGTGGCGCGAAAGGCAATGCCATTTCATTTTTAATGGATTATGACAAATTAGAATTTGTTGAAGCCGTTGAAGAACTTGCCGCTTCGGCAGGGCTTGAAGTGCCTTATGAAAAACGCCTAAATCAATTCGGCAATAAACCGGATGTGAGCTATCAAACAAAACGTAATTTATACGATTTAATGCAAGAGATTGCGCTGTTTTATCAAGCTCAACTTCCACTAAATATTCCTGCTCAAAGCTATCTTCAGCAACGTGGTTTATCGCCAGAAATTATTGAGCGTTTCCAAATCGGTTATGTGCCCAATGCGATGGATACCGTGTTGCGTCAGTTCGGCAAAAATCGAGAAGAACAGAAAAAGCTGTTTGATTTAGGTATGCTTTCTCGCAATGATCGTGGCAATGTGTACGATAAATTCCGTAATCGTATTATGTTTCCGATTCGGGATAAACGTGGTCGTACGGTCGCTTTTGGTGGACGTGTTTTAACGGATGAAAAACCCAAATATTTAAACTCACCTGAAACCATTACATACCATAAAGGTAATGAACTTTATGGTTTGTATGAAGCCTTACAAATCAATGATGAGCCAGAAAAATTACTGGTAGTTGAAGGCTACATGGATGTGGTGGCATTGGCTCAATTTGGTGTAAATTATGCGGTGGCTTCCCTAGGTACATCGACGACCTCGGAACAAATTCAATTATTGTTCCGTTCAACAGAGCAGGTAATTTGTTGCTATGATGGCGATAGAGCAGGACGTGATGCCGCTTGGCGCGCACTTGAAAACGCTTTACCTTATCTGGAAGACGGACGACAAATTAAGTTTATTTTCTTGCCTGATGGAGAAGATCCGGATACTTATATTCGTCAATACGGTAAAGAAAAGTTTGAAGAATATATTGAGCAAGCCCAGTCTCTCACAGAATTCTTATTCGCGCATTTAAGTCCGCAGGTGGATTTCTCGACGCAAGAAGGACGAGGCAAGCTAGTAGCGCTGGCGGCGCCTTTAATTCGTCAAATCCCTGGCGATATGCTGCGTCTATCATTGCGAAATATGTTGGCACAAAAACTCGGGATCTTTGATCAATCACAGCTTGAAAGCTTAATTCCAAATCAAATAGACAAAGCTGAACCCAAACCTAAAACGCCACAAAAAACCATTAAGAAAACGCCAATGCGTGTGGTGATTTCGCTGTTATTACAGAATTCACAATTGGTGAATCGCATTTCGGATGTGGGTTTACAAGCCTTAAAGCATGAGGCAGGTTACGAATTACTCGAAAAATTAACCGCACTTTGTCGTGAACGAGAAGGCATTACAACAGGGCAAATCTTAGAATATTTTCGTGATACAGAATTCAGCAAGCCCCTTGAAATATTGGCGGCTTGGGATCATCTATTAGATGACTTAGAAATCATTAATGCATTCTCTCAAAACTATCGTCGATTGAATATTCAAGCAATTGAACGTGACATTGAAATGCTTATCGCCAAAGAAAGGGCGGAAGGCTTAACTGATCAAGAACGAGCAATTTTAGTGAATTTGCTCAAGGGAAAAGAAGAGCAGAAAAAACAGTTAGTTAATCCGTCATAACAATGGTAAAATCTCCTGTTCAAAACAAGAGCTTTTATCTTCCAAAAATAACGCAAAATGGGAATAAAAATGGAACAAAATCAACAATCTACCGCCGAGCAATATTCAGAACAAATTGAACAGCTTATGGAATTAGGTCGTACGCAAGGTTATTTAACTTATGCGGAGATCAATGACTTGCTTCCGGAAGATGTGATCGATCCAGAATATTACGATAAGTTGTTGCAAACTTTACAGCATGATGCGGGTATTCCGGTTCTGGATGAAGCACCGGAAAGTGACGAAATGATGTTGAATGACACGATTCCAGATGAAGATGCTGTGGAAGAAGCAACCCAGATTTTATCCAATGTGGAATCTGAAATCGGTCGTACAACCGATCCTGTGCGTATGTATATGCGTGAAATGGGTACCGTTGATCTTCTTACCCGTGAAGATGAAATCAGCATTGCAAAACGTATCGAAGAAGGGATTGATGAAGTTCAAACCGCTATTGCAGCATACCCAGAAGCGTTAACGGAGCTATTAAATAATTATGATCAAGTTGAAGCAGGTAATTATCGTTTAGCTGATTTAATCACAGGCTTTGTGGATCCAAATGTTCCTGAAGAGGATACCGCAAATATTGATGAAAATTTTGCGGATGAAGATGAAAGTGCTAAATCTTCGGCAGACATTTATGATGAGAGCGATGAAGAAGATGAAAGCGATAATAGCAGCTCAAGTTCTGATGACAGTGATTCAGATAATAGCATCGATCCTGAAGTAGCGCGTGAAAGATTTGCAGCATTAAGAGAACAACACACTAAAACATTAGCAACTATTGCAAAACACGGACGCAGTGGTAAACGCGCAAAAGATCAAATTGCTCTACTCGCAGATATTTTTAAACAATTCCGTTTAGTGCCTAAACAATTCGATGTACTTGTTTTATCAATGAAGAATATGATGAAGCGTGTACGTTCAGAAGAGCGTCAACTACAAAAAGTATTAGTTGATATTGCGGGCATGCCAAAAGATGAATTTGAGGCACTGATTATTGCTAATGGTAGCAGTGATGCATGGGTAGTAAAAGCATTAAAATCAACGAAAGCTTGGGCAAAACGTTTACCAAAATATGAAGAGCGTATTCGTTTATCTCTAGATAACTTAGCGAATATTGAGCAGCATACGAATCTCACCATTCAACAAATGCGTGAGATTTGCGATGCGGTATCTCGTGGTGAACAAAAAGCTCGACGTGCGAAAAAAGAAATGGTTGAAGCTAACTTGCGTTTGGTGATTTCTATTGCGAAAAAATATACCAACCGAGGTTTACAATTCTTGGATTTAATTCAAGAAGGGAATATTGGTTTGATGAAAGCGGTAGATAAATTTGAATACCGTCGTGGTTATAAATTCTCAACCTATGCAACCTGGTGGATTCGTCAGGCCATTACTCGTTCCATTGCTGACCAAGCGCGTACAATCCGTATTCCTGTTCATATGATTGAAACGATTAACAAATTAAACCGTATTTCTCGTCAAATGTTACAAGAAATGGGACGTGAAGCGACGCCAGAAGAACTTGCTGAGCGCATGGGTATGCCAGAAGATAAAATTCGTAAAGTGCTTAAAATTGCGAAAGAACCTATTTCTATGGAAACCCCAATCGGTGATGACGATGATTCACATTTAGGTGACTTCATCGAGGACTCAACCCTTGAATTGCCATTAGATTCTGCAACCGCACAAAGCTTGAAAGTGGCGACTCATGAAGTGTTAGAAGGTTTAACACCTCGTGAAGCAAAAGTATTACGTATGCGTTTTGGTATTGATATGAATACTGACCATACACTTGAAGAAGTGGGTAAACAATTTGATGTAACCCGTGAGCGTATTCGTCAGATTGAAGCGAAAGCATTGCGTAAGTTACGTCATCCAAGTCGTTCAGAAACCTTAAGAAGTTTCTTAGATGAGTAATTATTCATTTCATTCATATAAAAAAGAAAAGGCAGAGAGCTCTGCCTTTTTTATTTGATTAAATTTGGCTATTTACCACTAAATCACATTCCTTTAAAATACGCATCTTTCGTCATTTTAAAAAACAAAAAAGGAACTTTATGGAAGAATCTCAAGAACTAGAAAAGCTGCCTAGAGTAGTGACTAGTGTATTAAAAGTGGTATTAAGTTTTTCACTTATTGCGTTGGCTTTAGTATTGATTATTGCTTTAGCTAAAATTACCTATACCTTAGCAATTATGGTGTTTAATACATCAAGCGTAGTGCCTTATGATGTTGCCGAACAAGCCGTGATGTTTTTCTTATATTTCGGTTTTATTGGCCTTATCGTGCAATATTTTAAAAGTGGCTATCACTTTCCTTTGCGCTATTTTATTTACGCGGGGATTACCGCTATGTTGCGCCTGATTATTGTGAATCATGAGAGTTCGGTTGATACCATCTTATTCGCAGGCGCGATTTTAATTATGGTTATTGCACTTTGCTTAGTGTTGTATTCCAATAAAATTAAAATTTAAAAGTGCGGTCATTTTGACCGATATTTTGGAATGGATTATTCCGGTACAATCCATTCCACTGTCCAACTTCCCGTACCTTCAGGGACGAGCGTTTGGGTCAAATAAGGCAAAATAGATTTCATTTGCTGTTCTAATTGCCAAGGTGGGTTAATCACCACCATTCCACTTGCGGTCATACCACGTTGATCGCTATCAGGGCGAACCGCCAATTCAATTTTCAAAATTTTACGAATTCCTGTTGCTTCTAATCCTTTAAAAATGCGTTTTGTTTGTTGACGTAGAACCACTGGATACCAAATCGCATAAGTGCCTGTCGCAAAGCGTTTATAACCTTCTTCGATCGCTTTAACCACCAAATCATAATCTTCTTTTAATTCATAAGGCGGATCAATAAGCACTAAGCCACGGCGTTCTTTTGGTGGAAGCGTCGCTTTGAGTTGTTGGAAACCATTTTCTGATTTTGTGGTGATATTTTTAAATTCTTTGAAATTATTGCGCAATAATGGAAAATCGCTTGGGTGTAACTCTGTCAGTAATGCACGATCTTGCGAACGTAATAATTGCGCGGCAATCATAGGTGACCCGGCATAATAACGTAATTCTTTACCGCCATAATTGAGTTTTTTAATGAGATCCACGTAGCGAGCAACTTCTTCGGGTAAATCTGTTCTTTCCCAAAGTCTCCCAATTCCCTCTTTGTATTCGCCGGTTTTTTCTGATTCGTTAGAACTTAAGCGATAACGTCCGACCCCAGAATGGGTATCGAGATAGTAAAAACCTTTTTCTTTCAGCGAAAGATTTTCCAAAATTAGCATTAACACAATGTGTTTTAGCACATCGGCATGGTTGCCGGCATGGAAGCTGTGACGATAACTTAACATGGTTTGTCCTTTTGACGTAAAAAAGTGCGGTCAAAATTAACCGCACTTTTAGTATTTAAATCAGGGTTAGAATAATTCTTCTGGTTGCGTTGCTGGAATGGCATCTTTAGTTTTACCTGTTCCACCGTTTAGACGTTGTTGTAACTCTGGTGGAACATAATAACCACGCTCTTGCATTTCCGCAATGTAAGTACGTTTAGGCTCAGTACCGACGATAAAGTATTCTTTGCGACCACCACCTTCAGAAAGTAAACCAGAGTTACTATCAATGGTTTTTTCCATGATGTTTGGTGGAAGTGTGAGTTGACGTTCTGGTACATCAGAAAGTGCCGCTTTCATATAAGCGACCCAAGCAGGCATTGCGGTTTTCGCACCCGCTTCACCTTTACCTAATACGCGTTTGTTATCATCGAAACCGACATAGGTCGTTGTCACTAAGTTAGCACCAAAGCCCGCATACCAAGCAACTTTCGCACTATTCGTGGTACCGGTTTTACCGCCGATGTCACTACGCTTAATGCTTTGAGCAATACGCCAGCTGGTACCTTTCCAACTAAGTCCTTGCTCACCATAAATCGCCGTATTTAATGCACTACGAATTAAGAAGGCTAATTCACCACTAATCACACGAGGTGCGTATTCTTGTTTTGCTGCACCGTCTTTCGCATCCGCCATTAAATCAACAGAACCGTCATTTAATGCGGATGTTTGAAGTTCTGGCAAGTCAGGTACATTCTCAGGTTGCTGATCGCCCTCACCTTCATCTGTATCGGTATTGCTATTACCTTTGGCTGATTTTAGCTTATCTGGATTAGCTACTTCTGCCACATCTTTAAAGCCATCAATTTTATCTTTGGTTTCACCATAAATCACAGGAATGTCATTACAGGTAATACAAGCAATTTTCGGGTTCGCAATAAATAAATCTTTACCGGTATTATCTTGAATTTTTTCGATAAGGTAAGGATCAATTAAGAAACCACCATTATCAAAAACTGCGTAAGCACGCGCCATTTCCAATGGTGTGAAGGATGCTGCACCTAATGCAAGCGCTTCGCTGGCAAAATATTGGTCACGTTTGAATCCAAAACGTTGTAAGAAGTCAGCCGTAAAGCCAACACCTGCAGTTTGTAGTGCACGGATGGCAATCATGTTTTTAGATTGACCTAAACCTACACGTAAACGCATTGGACCATCATAACGATCAGGTGAGTTTTTCGGTTGCCACAAAGGTTGTCCTGGTTTTTGGATAGAGATAGGACTGTCTTGCAATACGCTTGAAAGGGTTAAACCTTTTTCTAACGCAGCAGCATAGATAAATGGTTTAATTGAAGAACCAACTTGCACTAAAGATTGGGTTGCACGGTTAAATTTACTTTGTTCGTAACTAAAACCACCCACCATGGCTTCAATTGCACCATTATCGGAGTTTAATGAAACTAATGCAGAGTTAGCCGCTGGAATTTGACCTAAAATCCATTCACCGTTATCACGTTTACGAATCCAAATCTGTTCGCCCACTTTAACGGGTGATTTACCTGCCCAACGCATTGCGTTTGAAGACAGCGTCATTGTTTCATTATTGGCTAAAAGTAATTCTGCACCATTCTTACCTAATGCGGTTACTGCTGCTGGAATGAACGGTTCTGAATCAGGTAATTTTTTCAAGAAAGCGACAATACGTTCATTATCCCATGGGGCTTCACCTTTTTTCCAAAGTGGTGCACCGCCACGCCAGCCATGACGCATATCATAATCGATCAGGTTATTACGGACTGCTTTTTGTGCTTCCGCTTGATCTTTTGAAAGTACAGTCGTGAAGACTTTATAACCTTTGGTATAAGCATCTTCTTCACCAAAACGTTTCACCATTTCTTGACGAACCATTTCAGTCACATAGTCTGCACGGAATTCAAATTTAGCACCATGATAGCTTGCGACGATTGGCTCTTTAATGGCTGCATCATATTCTGCTTTGGTGATTTTATTCTCATCAAGCATTCGACTTAAAACCACATTTCGACGTTCTTCCGCACGTTTTGGCGAATAGAGTGGATTCATGGTAGAAGGCGCTTTTGGCAAGCCAGCAATGACGGCCATTTCAGACAGCGTTAATTCATCTAAGTTTTTACCAAAGTAGGTTTGTGCGGCAGCTGCGACGCCATAAGAACGATACCCTAAGAAAATTTTATTTAAATAGAGTTCTAAAATTTCTTGTTTACTTAAGGCATTTTCAATTTCAATGGCTAAGACTGCTTCGCGAGCTTTACGAATAATGGTTTTTTCTGGCGTTAAGAAGAAGTTACGCGCAAGCTGTTGCGTAATGGTACTTGCCCCTTGAGATGCACCACCATTGTTGACGGCAACAAAAATCGCACGAGCAATACCAACAGGATCTAAGCCATGATGTTCATAAAAACGGCTATCTTCTGTTGCTAAGAAGGCATCTTGCAGACGCTGAGGCACATTTTCTAATTTCACAGGAATACGGCGTTGTTCACCGACTTCACCGATTAATTTGCCATCAGCCGTATAGATTTGCATCGGCTGTTGCAATTCAACAGTTTTTAGGCTTTCTACCGATGGCAAGGAGGATTTTAAGTGAAAATACAGTACACCACCGGCGACTAACCCCAGTATACATATCGTAAATAGGGTACTTAATATTAATTTTGCGATCCGCATCGTAAAATTCTCTCTGGTTTAATGAATATTCAAAAAATCAAAATTATGATCTTGGCTGCTAAGTATAAAAGATTAATCCCTTAAAGAATAGGAAAGAATATGGGAATTGCTCATAGAAAGCAGCGAAAACAACAAATTGGTGTGAGTAAACAACAAGATAACCTCTATTTTGTTTGGCTAGATGAATTCCACAAAGTTCAATCTATTTGCTTGAATGGACAACAAAAGGACATTTTTTCCCAGTTATTGCCTCATTTACCACAAAAAACGAACCAATGTTGTTTTATCGGCGCCATTTCCCCCCATTTAACTTGGTCTAAAACGCTTATTTTACCGCAAACACTCAATGCTCAGGAGTGTGAACAACAATGTCGTTTCATTTTGCAAAAAGAATTACCGATTCCGTTGGATGAATTATGGTTTGATTATCTGACCACGCCATTAAAACAAGGTTTTCGTTTGGATATCACGGCTATTCGAAAAGAAAGTGCCAATGCAGAATTAGCAAAATATTTGCCGCTAAAATTGACCGCACTTGATTTACTGAATCACAGCATTTTGCGTGCATTTTATGCCATTTTAGGGCAAGAGCCGACGAACGCCTTGTTTTTATATCAAGATCAACAAGGATGTCTCGCCGTTTGTGAACGATTACAACAACGACAAGTTTTGCAATCTCAAGGTGATTTATCCGAACTTTATCAACAATTTATCCAACGCTTTCCCGAAACGATAGAACAGGTTTATGTGTATCAAACGCCCGATATGTTGAATTTACACGCAATCGAATTACAGACTCAGGATTGGCAGCGTATCGAAACAGATCTTCCTTTCATTGCTTTAGGTAATGCACTTTGGCAAACCGATTTAAAGCTAGTGGATTTATCTTTAAAACCACCCGCACTTTTGCCTCCAATTAATCGGGAGAGTGGTGATGTTTAGCCTTAATTTATTACCTTGGCGCTTAGAACAACATCAAAAGGCTTTTCGTCATTTTATGTGGCAAGGTTTAATTTGGCTAGCTTGCTCAGTTTTGATTGTTGTTGGATTGAACCAACTCAATGAACAACAAGGGCAAACTCTAAATCAGGCAAAAGAAAAACTGACACAAATAACTCATCAAGTCCATCAGAAACGCATTCAGGTTCAGCAACTACAAAGTAGTCTGAAAGAAATGAATGAGCTGACAGAAATGGATACGAAATATGTGTATCGAATGCTTAATTTATTAACTGAGCTGCCATTACAACAAGGCGAGTTAGATGAATTTACGCTTAATGCTAAGCAAGTTGCCCTTTCAGGCATGACAGAAAGCCAACAAGAGTTTGAGGAGATACATCAATTTCTCAAACGCCATTTTACAGAGGTTAACTTAACTAAGTTTCAGCCAGTGCAACAGCAGTTATTTTTTCAATTTGATATTCATTTATCGGAGTCTGTGCAATGAGGAACTTTATCAATGAGCTTGTTCAAAAAAGTGCACAAAGTTGGTTTGGGAGATGGCTTCGATTACCTCAAATGGTTCATGCAGCCTTTTGGTTGAGTGCATTAAGTGCGGTCATCTTTTTACCTGTTTTTCGTTACGTTGAAAATAGCAATGAACGGCATCGACTTGACGCAGAATTGAGTTTGCAGCAGCAAGAGTGGGATAAACAGGAAAAGATTTTACAAACCTTAAGGCAAAAGTCAGACAGCCGACAACTTTCTCCAGAATTAGCTAATTCTGTGTTGCCGATTAATCAGCATGTACAGGCGTTGTTAAATGGGCGACTTCGAGCGTTGGATTTACGTTGGGATTTTTCTCAACATACTTTGTTGCATTTGTCGTTGCAAGGCTATTTTGTCGATTTACAGCAATTTTTAACCGCGCTTTTAAACGATATTCCTACACTTTCTTTAACGCAATTAAACATTGAGAAATTAGATGAAGAGGAAAATGCTTCTATTACATGTGAGTTAATTTTCCAATTAAATAAGGACAAATAATGAAAAAGCTTTTCTTAATCTTGATAGCGTTTTTTTCTGTATCAGCATTTTCGCAAGATCCTTTTGATCGAAAACAGAGAGAACAAACCGAATATCCAAAAGAGGGGCTCACCCTACCGTCGGTGTCGACTTGCGTGTATTCGGAGCCGAGACTGGCGGAGGAACGCCCATTGGCTCAGCTACATGTTGTGGGAGTTGTGCAATATGGTAAACAGGCAGAAGTGTTATTTAATGATGATGGGTATATTCTGCCTGTTCAAGTCGGGCAGAGGATTGGAAAAGAAGGCTATTTAATCGAAAAAGTGAGTAAAAACAGCGTGACGCTTCAAGGTTATAAAGCAGGGCAATGTGAACAAACGACCTCAATCATAATGAGATTTTAAAATGATAAAGCAGAAAATAAAAACAAAGTGCGGTCAGTTTTTAATGTGTTTTTTGATCCTATGGACAACTTACTCAGCGGCAGAGAATCGCGTATTTTCACTTCGCTTAAAACAAGCTCCCATGGTGGCGACACTCCAGCAACTTGCTCTTGAGCAAAATGCCAATTTAATGATTGATGATGAGCTAGAAGGAACGCTTTCATTGCAATTAGATAACGTAGATTTTGATCGTTTATTGCGTTCTGTGGCAAAAATCAAAGGGCTCTCTTTTTATCAAGAAAATGATATTTATTATTTGGGTAAGCCTTCTCAACATGAACAATATGCAGAGAAAATGACAGAACCTATGGCAATTAGCGGAGAAAGTTTATCTAGTGAAACGCCACTTGTGAGTACAACGGTTAAACTGCATTTTGCCAAGGCCTCTGATGTGATGAAATCTTTAACAACAGGGAGCGGTTCTTTGCTTTCACCTAGCGGCACAATTACATTTGATGATCGAAGCAATGTGTTACTGATTCAGGATGATGCTCGTTCTGTCAAAAATATCAAAAAATTGATTGCAGAGCTGGATAAACCCATTGAGCAAATCGTGATTGAAGCACGTATTGTGACGATTACCGATGAAAGCCTAAAAGAATTAGGTGTGCGTTGGGGTATTTTTAATCCGACTGAGGCTGCCCATCGAGTGAGTGGCAGTCTAGATGCGAATGGTTTTAGTCATATCAGTAATAATTTAAACGTGAATTTTGCGACAACGGTCACGCCGGCTGGCTCATTGGCTCTTCAAGTCGCTAAAATTAATGGCCGATTATTAGACTTAGAATTGACCGCACTTGAACGTGAAAATAACGTAGAAATTATTGCAAGCCCTCGCTTACTTACGACCAACAAGAAAAGTGCAAGCATCAAACAAGGGACAGAAATTCCTTATGTGGTGACGAATGGGAAAAATGATACACAGTCAGTAGAGTTTCGCGAGGCTGTCTTAGGATTGGAAGTCACGCCGCATATTTCGAAGGATAATAATATCTTATTGGATTTATTAGTCAGTCAAAATTCTCCGGGAAATCGCGTGGCTTATGGGCAAAATGAAGTCGTATCCATTGATAAACAAGAAATTAATACGCAAGTGTTTGCCAAAGATGGGGAAACGATTGTATTGGGCGGCGTATTTCACGATACGATCACGAAAGGTGTCGATAAAGTGCCATTATTGGGCGATATTCCAGGTATTAAGCGCTTATTCAGTAAGGAAAGTGAACGTCATCAAAAACGAGAACTCGTCATTTTTGTGACCCCTCATATTTTGAAACAAGGCGAAAGAATGGAAATGGCTAAGAAAGAAAAGCATTTTAAGCAAGTTGAAAAAGTGAAAAAATAAAGTGCGGTCAATTTATCTCATGTTTTCTTATTTTTTTCAATTTAGCTGTGTGCATTGCAAGCGATCTATTCATCTTGGTCGAAATGGATTGTGTAGTCGATGCCAAAAGAAAGTTAAAACTTTCCCTTATTGTGGGCGATGTGGTTCACCCTTGCAGCATTATGCAATGGGCTGTGGACATTGTTTGAGAAATGAACCCGCTTGGGATCGTATTGTGATTATTGGGCATTACCTCGAACCACTTTCTTCACTTATTCATCGTTTTAAATTCCAAAAACAGTTTTGGTTAGATCGCAGTTTATCGCGTTTGCTTTATCTTGCGGTGCGAGAGGCGAGACGAACACATGGACTCTCTCTGCCACAGGCGATTATTCCCGTACCGTTATATCATTTTCGACAATGGCAACGGGGCTACAACCAGGCTGATTTATTAGCGAACTGGTTGAGCCGTTGGTGTCATGTGCCTAACTGTCATCATGTGGTGAAACGGATTAAACATACCCACACTCAGCGAGGTTTGACCGCGAAAGATCGACGACACAATCTTAAAAATGCTTTTGCAGTGAATACCAAAAAGCCTTTTCCTTATGAACGAGTAGCGTTGGTGGATGATGTGATTACAACTGGTTCAACGCTGGCAGAAATAGCCAAACAACTTCGAAAATTAGGTGTAAAAGAAATACAAGTGTGGGGCTTAGCGAGAGCTTAAATTCTGTTAAAGATAGGATTTGCCTATATCTATAAAAATAGGAATAAATGTAGAAAAAATTGCCGTATAGGAGTATCATTCCCGATATATTGCATCAAGTATTAGGACTTTATTTATGGAACAAATTTTTATTTCAGATGCTGCACAAGCACATTTTCGGAAACTTTTAGATACACAAGAAGAAGGTACAAATATTCGTATTTTTGTTGTGAATCCGGGTACACCTGGAGCAGAATGTGGCGTGTCTTATTGTCCGCCAAATTCAGTTGAAGCGACTGATACTGAAATGAAGTACGATACATTCTCTGCATTTGTAGATGAAATCAGCTTACCGTTTTTAGAAGATGCAGAAATTGATTATGTAACCGAAGAGCTTGGCGCTCAACTCACTTTAAAAGCACCTAACGCAAAAATGCGTAAAGTTGCAGATGATGCGCCTTTAATTGAGCGCGTAGAGTACGTGATTCAAACACAAATTAACCCACAATTAGCCAGCCATGGCGGTAAAATCACATTAATTGAAATTACTGATGATGGTTATGCAGTTCTACAATTTGGTGGTGGCTGTAATGGTTGCTCGATGGTTGATGTCACCTTAAAAGATGGTGTAGAGAAACAATTGGTTGCACTTTTCCCAAATGAACTAAAAGGCGCACGAGATGTAACAGAACACCAACGTGGTGAACATTCTTATTATTAAGAATAGAAGGTAAAAAAGGGCGAATTATTCGCCCTTTTATTTTTTAAGCAGCAGATAATTTCTGTAATAATCGATCCATGGCCCGATATCCTAGCGCTTCGGCTAAATGAGATTGTTGTATTTCTTTTTCGCCATTTAAATCAGCAATTGTGCGTGAAACTTTTAAAATCCGATGATAGGCTCTTACTGAAAGTCCAAGCTTATTGAGTGCATTCTCAAGGAATAATGCATCTTTATCTTGTAATTTACAGTCTCGTTCAATTTCTTTGCTTGAAAGATATGCATTGATTTTACCGGCTCGATCAAGTTGAATTTCCCTCACTTTTAACACTTTTTCTCGTACTTGTTGGCTTGTCTCACCTCTATCTCCTGTATTCTGTAAGCTACCTTGTGGCAGAAGAGGTACTTCAATGGATAAATCAAAGCGATCTAAAAACGGTCCTGAAAGGCGATTTAAATAACGCATCACTTGCTGCGGTGAGGTACGATTATGTGTTCCGGTATAATGCCCCGTTGGACTTGGATTCATTGCCGCAACTAATTGAAAGCGAGCAGGGAATTGGATTTTCGCATTGGCACGAGAAATAATAATTTCTCCACTTTCTAAGGGCTGACGAAGTGCATCAAGCACTTTACGCTCAAACTCAGGCAATTCATCAAGAAAAAGTACGCCGTTATGTGCGAGTGATATTTCGCCTGGTTTTGGAATGGTTCCTCCGCCAACTAAGGCCGGCAAAGAAGCACTATGATGTGGTGCTCGGAATGGTCGTTGTTTCCAGTTATGAAAATTTAATTCATTTTGTACTAAGCTCGTAACCGAAGCGGTTTCAATGGCTTCTAAATCAGTCATTTCAGGGAGCAATGCAGTGAGACGACTTGCTAACATGGTTTTACCTGTACCAGGAGGTCCTAAAAAGAGCAGATTATGCTGACCTGCAGCCGCAATTGTTAGTGCTCGTTTAGCATGTTGCTGACCAATAATATCGGTCAAATCCAAGTGATTTTTAGCTGAAAATCCGACCGCACTTTCTTGTGCGAGCAATGAGGCCAGAGGTAATTTTTCTTGATTATTTAAGAATTGCACGACTTCCAAAAGATTTTTAGCGAAATAAGTCTCTTGTTCTGAAACAAGTGAAGCTTCATTGGCATTTTGATAAGCGATAATGGGGGCGCGTTTGGCTTTTTGTGCCGCTAAAATGGCGGGAATCACGCCGTGTACACCACGTAATTCACCTGTTAATGCAAGTTCACCAACGAATTCAAACTGTTTTAAACGGCTGCCATCAAGTTGATCTGATGCGGCTAAAATACCGATTGCAATAGGTAAATCAAATCGTCCCCCTTCTTTGGGTAAATCAGCCGGTGCAAGGTTGACGGTGATACGTTTGGCAGGATATTTGAACTGCGCATTCATTAATGCACTTCTGACACGATCTTGCGCTTCTTTTACGGTTTTTTCAGGTAAACCAACTAAGGTAAATCCAGGCTTTCCGTTACTTAAGTGTACCTCAATGGTAACAAGAGGGGCTTGTACACCCATTGATGCACGACTGTAAACAATGGCAAGAGACATTCAGATTCCTTAAAGTGCGGTCAAAAATAATCAGATTTTCGCACTATAAAAAAAGCACAGAATGAAATCATGCATCCTGTGCTTTTTTTGCGATCTTGATCGCAGAAATTACTTTTTCTTGATAAAAAACTACGAGAAAAGTGGGGCAAACCAACTATCTAATTTGGCAGCCAATTTATCAATGCCAATTTTGTTTTGTGCAGAAAAGGCTTCGACTTGAATATCACCTTGGAAGGGTAAAATAGCTTCACGTACCATTTTGACTTGTTTGCTACGTGCACTTTGGCTGAGTTTATCCGCTTTAGTTAAAAGTAACATAACCGGTAAATCAGCAGAAACTGCCCATTCGATCATTTGTTGATCGAGATCTTTCAATGGGTGACGAATATCCATTAAAACAACAAGTCCGCCTAAACATTCTCGTTTTTGCAAATATTCCCCGAGGGATTTTTGCCACTCGATTTTCATTTTTTCAGGAACGGCTGCATAGCCATAGCCAGGTAAATCCACTAGTTTACAATTCGGCTCAACCTCAAAAAGATTGATGAGCTGTGTTCGACCAGGTGTTTTAGAGGTTCGAGCTAAGCTTTTTTGATTGGTTAATGCATTAAGTGCAGTCGACTTTCCTGCATTTGAACGCCCAGCAAAAGCAATTTCAATTCCTGTATCTTCTGGGATGGAACGAATATTTGGGGCACTCGTAAGAAAATGCGTTTTATGATAATTCAGTTTAATTTCAGACATAAGTATTCCTTTCATCAATTGACCCTAGCATATCACAAATAGAAAAATTGCTGAAATTATGAGAGAATGCGAGCTTTGCATGATTTAAAGCCTCTTTAATTATATTAATAACTATGGAATCTCAAGAGAATCAATATCGCTGGCCAAAAGCGGAAGCCATTTATCCCGATAGGCCAGGGCGTTCTTATGCGCTTAAGCGCCTACGTTATCGTCTTCGATCTTTTTTACATCAAGGCTCAATTGTTCACTTTGAGCAATTTATTAATCAGCATCCTTTTCTTGTTACATTATTAAATGAGCATGCAGATTATAGCTATCCATTAGTTTATCGTTTTTTAGATAAACGTTTTAATAGCAAACAGCGTTTCCAAGCTATCTGCGACAATCTACTTTTTTTACCTGAAAAATTAACCGCACTTTCAGCTCCCATTTATAAAACGCCATTAAGTTTTGGTGAAGTAATTCCCGATTTTGAAATGACATTGTCGATGACCACGCACCAACCGATGGAAGGCTATTGGGTACTGGAGTTATGGCATAAACCACGTAATGAATTAGTGTATTTACTTACTTTTGCAAAACTTAGTGAGGCATTGCTTATTTCTGTGGTGCAGGGACCCAATTTTGAAGGTTCTAAAGAGATGGTGAAGCAACTCACAAAAACTTGCCATGGTTTACGCCCAGCTTATTTGATGGTGGAAGCGATGAAAGCATTGACGAAAGCATTAGGTTTCAAAACATTATTAGGTATTCCACAAAAATATCAAAATAAATCTCGTTTTATTCAAAGTTCACATTATGTTGTAGATTATGATGCGATTTTTGCTGAATCAGGTGGACAGTTGAAAGACTATTGGGAATTACCTTTAGAGAGCGATAGAAATCTTGATGAGGTACCGAGTAAGAAACGTTCTATGTATCGCAAACGCTATGCAATGCTAGATGATTTGTCTAAAGTAATTGAAGAAAAATTAGAATTGTATAAGTAAAAAGTGCGGTGAATTTTAACCGCACTTTTTGTGTTATAAGACTTTCAAACAAGCCACAAAATGGCTGTTGTTTTGGCTGGTGAAAGGTGGTTTTTGTTTCGCACAATTTTCATCTGCTTTTAAGCAGCGAGTACGGAACACACAACCAGACGGTGGATTAATTGGCGAAGGTAGCTCACCTTCAAGTAATTCGATGGACTTATTGCGTTCCAATTTCGGATTGGGAATCGGAACAGCAGACATTAAGGCTTTGGTATAAGGATGTTTGGTATTGTTATATACTTCTTCATCACTGCCTAATTCCATGGCATTACCTAAATACATCACCAATACGCGGTCAGAAATATGTTTTACCACCGCTAAGTCATGGGCGATGAAAATTAAGGAAAGCCCCATTTCTTTTTGCAGGGATTTCAATAAATTTACCACTTGAGCCTGAATCGACACATCTAACGCAGAAACGGGTTCATCACAAATGATCATTTTAGGCTCAATGATTAACGCTCGAGCGATACCGATACGCTGACATTGGCCACCAGAAAACTCATGCGGATAGCGGTTAATCAAGTTGGGTAAAAGCCCGACTTTCAACATCATAGCTTGCACTTTTTCTTTCACTTCAGCGGTGCTTAAGTGCGGTTGGTAGATCTTTAATGGTTCAGCAATGATTTCACCAATATTCATTCGCGGATTGAGAGAGGCGAGCGGATCTTGGAAAATCATTTGAATATCTTTACGCGTTTCTTTCCATTGTTTCGCGGATTGTTTTCGTAAATTTTTACCAAGCCACAAGATTTCCCCTTCGCTCGCTTCGACTAAACCGATAATAGCGCGTGCAAGTGTGGATTTACCGCAACCGGATTCACCCACTACACCGAGAGTTTCACCTGCGTAAAGTTTAAAAGACACATCCTTCACCGCTTTTAAGGTTTGCGGTTTGGCGAAGAAAAGGGATTTCTCATTTTTAATTTTAAAACTAACGCCTAAGTGATTGACTTCAAGGAGTAATTCTTTGTTGTTTGAGACTGTCATAAGTTAAATTTCTCCGCGGGTAACCAACAATTACGTAATTGACTGTGATTAAATGTAGTCAGTTTTGGCGCAGTTTGGCATTGTTCGGTAGCAAATTGGCAACGTGGTGAGAATGGACAACCTTTTGGCAAATGCAACAGATTCGGTGGATTGCCTGGAATGGTTACCAAGTGTTCTTCATTGCCGTCTAAGCGAGGAATCGCATCCATTAAGCCAATGGAATAAGGATGAGTCGGATGATAGAAAATTTGTTCCGCTGTGCCGTATTCCATGGTTCGTCCGGCATACATCACCATGACTTGATCGCAGATACCAGCCACGACACCAAGATCATGGGTAATCATAATAATCGCAGTATTAAATTCACGTTTTAACTCATTTAATAAGGTCATGATTTGTGCTTGAACCGTTACGTCTAAAGCAGTGGTTGGTTCATCTGCAATGAGTAGTTTTGGACGGCATAATAAGGCCATCGCAATCATCACCCGTTGACGCATACCGCCTGAAAATTCGTGCGGATACATGCCCATACGTTTTTTAGCTTCCGGCATTTTGACCGCATCCAGCATTTTCACAGATTCGGCAAAGGCGGTTTGTTTATTATAGCCCTTGTGCAACTGCAGGACTTCCATGAGCTGTTCACCGATTTTCATGTAAGGGTTGAGTGATGTCATCGGATCTTGGAAAATCATGGAAATTTGCTCGGCGCGGATTTTATTCAACTCAGCATTCGGTAAATTAACTAATTCTTTACCTTCAAACATGGCAGAGCCTTCCACTTCACCGTTGGCTGCCAATAAACCCATTAAAGCAAAGGCCGTTTGTGACTTGCCTGAACCACTTTCGCCTACAATACCTAGCGTACTTCCAGCATTAAGCGTAAAGTTTAAGTCATTCACTGCTGTGACGATGCCATCTGGTGTTTTGAAGCGAACGTAGAGATTTTTTACATCTAATAAAGGATTCATTATTCGCTCCTATCTATCTTTCGGATCGAGTGCATCACGCAACCCGTCACCGATAAAGTTAAAACAAAATAGGGTAAGGCAAAGGAAAAATGCCGGGAAAATTAATAACCAAGGCGAGACTTCCATTTGTGCAGCACCATCACTTAAGAGTGCACCCCAGCTACTCATCGGTTCTTGAGTTCCTAATCCTAAGAAGCTTAAGAATGATTCAAATAGAATGAGTCCAGGTACTTCAAGCGAGGCGTAAACTGCTACTAAGCCTAATACATTTGGAATGATGTGTTTCAAAATGATTTGGCGACGAGGTACGCCACAAACAATCGCGGCTTCGACGAATTCTTTATTTTTTAGGCTGAGGGTTTGTCCGCGTACGATACGTGCAAGACCAAGCCAAGCAATGGCCCCGATAGCGATAAAAATTAAGAAAATATTTTGGCCAAAAAGAGTCACTAACAAAATCACGAAAAACATAAATGGAAATGAGCTGAGAATCTCTAAAAAGCGCATCATCAACATATCTGTTTTACCGCCTACATAACCAGAAATAGCCCCATAAATTGTGCCGATAGTGACGGAAATGAAAGCACCAGCAATACCGACTAATAAGGAAATACGTCCACCGATAGCAGTGCGTACCAACAAGTCTCGACCCGAGGCATCGGTACCGAAGAAGTGATAGCCTTCTATTGTTGGTGCGGCGCTCATCATATTCCAATCGGTATCTTCATAGGTAAATGGGAAGAACCAAGGCGCTACGGTGATAAATATAATAATAAATGCCAAAATAATCAGACTGGCAACGGCTGCTTTATTGCGGAAAAAACGACGTTTCGCATCTTGCCATAGACTGCGGCCTTCCAGTTGCATTTCTTCAATACGGTCAGCCACTTGTTCCACAAAATCCGCATTTTTCTGATTAATCGGCTGAGTACGATAATCTGTCATAACTTATCCTTAATAACGAATTTTTGGATCGATGATGGCGTATAAAATATCCACAATCGCATTAAATAAAATGGTTAATGTGCCCACTAAGATAGTGAGACTTAAAACTAAAGAATAATCGCGGTTCAATGCGCCGTTTACAAATAATAACCCCATGCCAGGTAAACCAAATACGCTTTCGATGACCATTGAGCCGGTAATAATCCCCACAAAAGCTGGCCCCAAATAGGTGATTACAGGTAAAAGGGCAGGGCGCAAAGCATGTTTTAAAATGATTCTCGACGTAGAAAGTCCTTTAGCTTTGGCGGTCCGAATAAAGTTGGAATGTAATACTTCAATCATCGAGCCGCGCATGATACGCGCAATCCCTGCAACATAAGCGATAGTTAAGGATGCTACGGGCAAGATCATGTACATTGCTGAACCGCCATTCCAACCACCAGCTGGCAGCCATCCTAAATAAATGGCGAAAATCAGCACCAAGACTGGAGCGAAGACAAAGCTTGGCATAATGACCCCAAGCATCGAGAAACTCATCAAAATATAATCCCAACGGCTATTTTGATTGAGAGCGGCGAGCGTACCTGCTGTTATCCCTAACACGACTGCAAAGGCGAAGGCTACCATTCCCAATTTTAAGGAAACAGGGAAGGCTGATGCAATTAAATCATTGACCGATTGATCTTTATATTTGAAAGAGGGGCCAAAATCGCCTTTGGAAAGGTTCTCCAAATAAAGGAAATATTGTTTATGTAATGGTTCATTTAAATGATACTTCGCTTCGATATTAGCCATGACTTCTGGTGGATAAGCGCGTTCAGAAGTGAACGGGCTGCCAGGGGCGAGACGCATCAAAAAGAAAGAAAAAGTAATCAAAATAAACAGCGTTGGTAAGGCTTCCAACAGCCGTTTAAAAATAAATTTGAGCATAATAACTCCAACCAAAATGGGCGAAAAGTGCGGTCAAAAACACGATGATTTTTAACCGCACTTAAATACAAGCAACGAATTAATGTTTAATAATATAAAGGTTGCGTAAGTAAATGTGATCTTGTGGATCTTTGCCTGAATAACCTTTTACGTAAGGTTTCACTAAGCGTGGATTCACATAGTTAAAGATTGGTACGATACCGAAATCTTTTGCAAGAATTTCTTCGGCTTTCGCGTAGGCTTTTGCACGTCCTTCCGCATCCGTTGCAACATAAGATTCAGCAATGGCTTTATCGTATTCTGGGTTCGCATATTTCGCGGTATTGTTACTCGAATTAGATAAGAAATAGTTGCCGAATGTTGTGGCTTGGTTGTAATCCGCATTCCATCCTGCACGTGCCGCGTCGTAACGACCCGCACGACGGCTATCAATGTAAGTTTTCCACTCTTGGTTTTCTAATTTCACATCAATCAAACCTTTAGTGTTCGCTTTCCACATAGATGCCGCAGCAATGGCCACTTTTTTGTGGTTTTCATTGGTATTGTAAAGAATACTGAATTTCAACGGATTTGCTTTACTGTAACC
Source organism: Parahaemophilus parainfluenzae (assembly GCA_018366115.1). Lineage (GTDB taxonomy): Bacteria > Pseudomonadota > Gammaproteobacteria > Enterobacterales > Pasteurellaceae > Haemophilus_D > Haemophilus_D parainfluenzae_AB. The sequence goes on from JAGZIS010000010.1 coordinate 78,932, forward strand.
GGCTTCCTCTAAGAGTTTAATAGCTTCTTCATTACGTTGTGCCATTGGTTCTTTTGAATAAGCAGGTTGTTGAATGAGGTGACCTTCTTCGATGTAAGTTGGGGTAAACACATAGGTTGGTGTTTGACCTTGGCCTAAAACTTTATCGGTGATCACATTACGATCAAGGGATAAGTTCAAGGCTTTACGAACATTCACGTTATCAAAAGGCGCTTTTTTATTGTTTAACTCGTAAGAATAGGTCGCAAGAGTTCGTGTCGTGAATACTTCACCAGGTAACTCTTTTTGTAATTTAGCGAATTGTTCTGGCGGTAAGGCGTAGCTTGTCATATCTAAATCGCCTGCACGATAACGCGCTACATCGGTACTAGGGTTTTCAATCGCAAGGAATGTTGCACTGTTAATGACAGTCTCTTTATCGTTCCAGTAGAGTGGGTTGCGTTCAAATTCGATTTTTTCGTTAATAATGTGGTTTGCCAGTTTATAGGCACCGTTACCTACATAGTTTTCTTTTTTCACCCATGTATCACCTAATTTTTCGACTACTTTTTGCGGTAATGGCAATAAGGATTGGTGAGTCGTTAAACTAACCGCATAAGGGACAGGATTGGTTGCATGAACCACAAAGGTATAATCATCTTTTGCTTCAACCCCTAATTCAGCTGGTTTTTTCTTACCGTCAATGATGTCTTGCGCATTTTCAACTTGTAAATAACTTAGGTAACTTGCATAAGGCGCAGCAGTTGCAGGATCCACTAAACGACGCCAAGCAAACACGAAATCGTGCGCAGTAACGGGATCGCCATTTGACCATTTTGCATCTTTACGTAAATGGAATGTCCAAGTTTTAAAGTCTGGTGTGTTTTCCCAGCTTTCAGCTACACCCGGTTGAAGTTTACCTTCAGAGTCTGAGGTGACGAGGCCTTCAAGTAATTGATAAGCAACGTTAGATTCTGGTACACCTTCGGTTTTTTGTGGGTCAAAACTTTGTGGTTCTGCCCCGTTATTGATGACGATATGCTGTTTTTCATCTAATTGCGTTCCCTCAGGTACTATAACCGCTTGAGCAGAATAGGAAAGAGCAAGAGCAATTGCAGAGAAAAGTAGTTTGTGTTGCATTTGAGCCTCCTTGTCATTAGGCAATATTTTTATAAAGAGTCTTTCTCTTATTAGCTCAAAATGTCATTTTTGTAAAAATTTGTAAGGTAATTATTTAAAGAAAAATAACGTTTTGTGATTTATATCTAATAAATTTTAAAAAAATTGCTAAAAGTGATGATGTGAGAGAGGAAATCTAGAATGTATTGGTTTTTCCTATCGTAAATATTTTCTTGGACGAATTACCCTTTTAAAGCTAATTATGCTATCGTAAGACAGTTGAATTCAAACAAATCCATTCAAGGAGAATATAATGACAACTCAGTTAGATTCACTTCGTAGTATGACCGTCGTTGTGGCTGATACTGGCGATATTGATGCCATTAAAAAATACCAACCGCAAGATGCAACAACAAACCCATCTTTAATCTTAAGTGCTTCAGCATTACCACAATATGCACCATTAATTGATGAAGCGATTGCTTATGCCAAAGCACAAAGTGCGGATAAAGCTCAACAATTAATTGATGCTGAAGATAAATTAGCGGTAAACATCGGTTTAGAAATTTTAAAAATTGTCCCTGGACGTATTTCAACTGAAGTGGATGCACGTCTCTCTTACGATACTCAAGCAACCGTTGAAAAAGCACGTAAACTTATCGCACTTTATAATGAGGCAGGCATTTCAAATGATCGTATTTTGATCAAAATTGCTTCAACATGGCAAGGTATTCGTGCAGCAGAAATTCTTGAAAAAGAAGGCATTAACTGTAACTTAACCTTATTATTCTCCGAAGCGCAAGCACGTGCGTGTGCTGAAGCGGGTGTTTATTTAATTTCACCATTCGTCGGTCGTATCTTAGACTGGTACAAAGCAAATACCGATAAAAAAGAATATGCTCCAGCAGAAGACCCTGGTGTTATTTCTGTAACTAAAATTTATAACTACTACAAAGAATACGGTTATAAAACAGTGGTAATGGGCGCAAGTTTCCGTAATGTCGGTGAAATTATTGAATTGGCAGGTTGTGATCGTTTAACAATCGCTCCCGCTTTACTCAAAGAATTACAAGAAAATTCAACCGCACTTGTACGTAAACTAGACTACAAAGGTGAAGTAAAAGCGAAACCTCAACCATTAACTGAAGCAGAATTCTACTGGCAACATAACAGCGACGCGATGGCTGTTGAGAAATTAGCAGAGGGGATTCGCAAATTTGCAGTTGACCAAGAGAAATTAGAAGCAATGCTTTCAGCAAAACTTTAATTTTAAAAACATGAAAGTGCGGTTAGAAATAACCGCATTTTTTATTCTCATCATAAAATGCTCTAACTCTTAATAATTAGTTCTTGACTAACAAGTCAAAGTCATTGAAAATTCGAGACAAGTTTTGCTAAAGCAAAATGGGAACCGCGACTTCTGATACAAAGTGCGGTCTTTTTTTATTTTTTCGGAGTAAATATATGTCAGGTATTTTTGAACAAACTCCTGCTAATCGTCGTCGTTATGGCGTAGCAATTTTTGTTGGTATTATTGCAGGTTTAATTTCTGCATTCGTAAAATGGGGTGCGGAGCATCCATTCCCACCACGTAGCCCAATCGATTTCTTCGCGGCAGCATGTAAGGTAGACATCACAGGTTTAAGCCAAGATCAAATTCTTCAAGTCTGTTCACGTGCATTCTTAAATCCACCACACGTATTCTTACGTGATTATTTAGGTATTGATCCAACTCAAGCAGTTTTCACTTTTGCAGATCATGGTTTTGACTGGATTGGCGTGACTCACATTACTTTCTCATTAGTATTTGCTATTGCTTACTGTTTAGTGGCAGAACGTTTCCCTAAAATCAAATTCTGGCAAGGTATTGGTGCAGGTTTAATCGCAGATATTTGTGTGCACTACATCACTTTCCCTGCATTAGGTTTAACACCACCTGTTGCAGAATGGCCATTATATGAACATATTTCTGAATTAGTGGGACACATTTTCTGGTTCTGGACAATTGAGATTATTCGTCGTGATTTACGTAACCGTATTACTCGCGAGCCAGATGCAGAAATTCCATTAAAAAATGCAACTGAATAATTAATTTAGATTACAAAGGATGCCACCGAAAGGTGGCATTTTTGTTTATGTAGGGAACAGGAGTTATTTTTGGAAAACTAAAAAGCACCATGATTAAACATAGCTAACAGAAAAGTCATCTCTAGGTTTTAATAAATTTTTTGTAGTTATCTTTCAAGTTGGTTAGAATAAAGACAATTTTTTGTGATAGGAAAGTGGAATGAAAAAAACACCTTTACTTGCGGTCGGCTTAATGGCTACAGCTGTATTAACTGGTTGTGCAACTAAAGCAGATGGTGAACGCAATGATAAATTAGAAAGTTTTAACCGCACGATGTTTGATTTTAACTATAAAGTCATGGACCGTTATGTGTTAGAACCTGCAGCGAAAGGCTGGCGTGATTACGTGCCGACACCGGTCACAAAAGGTTTATCTAATGTGGCAAATAACTTAGATGAGCCAGTGAGCTTTGTGAACCGTTTATTAGAAGGTGAACCTAAAAAAGCCTTTGTTCACTTTAACCGTTTCTGGATTAACTCCACCTTTGGTATTGGTGGTTTATTTGATTTTGCCAGTGCAAGTAAAGATCTGCAGGTTTATGATCAACGTAGCTTTGGGGAAACATTGGGCACCTATGGTGTAGATGCGGGCACTTATATTGTATTGCCAATTTATAATGCGACGACACCTCGTCAATTAACTGGTGCAGTGGTCGATGCTGCTTATACTTATCCGTTCTGGAATTGGGTGGGCGGTCCGTGGTCACTGGTGAAATATGGTGTGCAAGCCGTAGATAAACGCTCGAAGAGATTGTACCAAACAGAATTGCTCAATCAAGCACAAGATCCTTATGTTACTTTCCGCGAAGCTTATTATCAGAATTTAGAATTTAAAGTAAATGATGGCAAAGTAAAAGAAAGCTCACAGAAAGAATTGTCTGATGATGTATTAAAAGAGATTGATTAAGAATACTCGTATAAGCGATAAAGTCACTTATATGTTAGGATAGCAAGCGTATTTATACGTCAATATTAAAGGAGAATATCATGACTAAAATCATTCATACAGAAAAAGCCCCGGCAGCAATCGGTCCTTATGTTCAAGCGGTAGATTTAGGTAATTTAGTTTTAACATCAGGTCAAATCCCGGTTAATCCAGCAACGGGTGAAGTGCCAAAAGATATTGTAGCTCAGGCGCGTCAATCGTTAGAAAACGTAAAAGCTATTATTGAACAGGCTGGTTTGAAAGTGGGTGATATTGTGAAAACCACGGTGTTTGTGAAAGATCTTAATGATTTTGCAGCAGTAAATGCAGAGTATGAGAAATTCTTTAAAGAAAATCATCACCCTAATTTCCCTGCTCGTTCTTGCGTAGAAGTTGCTCGCTTGCCAAAAGATGTTGGCTTAGAAATCGAAGCGATTGCGGTAAGAAAATAATAGGAAAGTGCGGTTAAAATCTGCAGATTTTTTCTACAATAGACTTTACAAGAGCGAGATTAATCACTATAATCTCGCTCCTAAATTACGTTTAGCGTAAAATTTCTGGTTGGTGCTTGACCTATTCAAGCCCCGTCCAAGACCGTAGGGAATGGTTAGCAATAATCGTCTTAATAATCCTACGTAGATGGTGAACAGAATAAGAATATTTCTTGCTTCTGGGCACCGAAGTCGTCCTAGTCTGAAAGATAACTCTTTCGATGAGGTAAATTAATTCCGAGAAATCGGAGTGTATTCAGGAGCTAAAAGCCAATGGCATTAAATCTTCAAGACAAACAAGCAATTGTTGCCGAAGTAAATGAAGCAGCCAAAGGTGCACTTTCAGCAGTAATCGCGGACTCTCGTGGTGTAACTGTTGATAAAATGACTGAATTACGTAAAGCAGCTCGTGAAGCTGGTGTAACAATGCGCGTTGTTCGTAATACTTTATTACGTCGTGCGGTTGAAGGCACTGATTTCGAATGCTTACAAGATACGTTTGTAGGTCCAACACTTATCGCATTCTCTAATGAACACCCAGGTGCAGCAGCACGTTTGTTCAAAGATTTTGCTAAAGCCAACGATAAGTTTGAAATTAAAGGTGCAGCCTTTGAAGGTAAGATCCAAGATGTTGAATTCTTAGCAACATTACCAACTTACGAAGAAGCAATTGCACGTTTAATGGGCACAATGAAAGAAGCTGCGGCAGGCAAACTTGTTCGCACTTTTGCGGCATTACGCGACAAATTACAAGAAGCAGCTTAATCATTAAGCGTTTCTTACTTCATTTAACTTTATTAATTTTAGGAATTGATTGTTATGTCATTAACTAACGAACAAATCATTGAAGCGATCGCTTCTAAATCTGTAACTGAAATCGTTGAATTAATCGCAGCGATGGAAGAAAAATTCGGCGTTTCTGCAGCAGCAGTAGCAGCAGCTCCAGCAGCTGGCGGCGCAGCAGCAGCGGCAGAAGAAAAAACTGAATTCGACGTAGTTCTTGCTGAAGCTGGTGCTAACAAAGTAGCAGTTATCAAAGCAGTACGTGGTGCAACTGGTTTAGGCTTAAAAGAAGCTAAAGACTTAGTTGAATCTGCTCCAGCTAACTTAAAAGAAGGCGTTTCTAAAGAAGAAGCTGAAGCACTTAAGAAAGAATTAGAAGAAGCTGGTGCAAAAGTAGAAATCAAATAATTTTTGATTCACTTATGTCCTGTTTCTCAGGCTTAATGGCTGGTGGTTTACCATCAGCCATTTTGTGCTATCAAAAACAGCACAAAAAACAGATAGGCATTTTCCGTTTAATGGTATCTGTTTCCACTTAAATTAATCAGACGTTTTAATTTAAGTAGCCCACTACAGAAGTAAGGTTCAGAGTGCGGTATCCGAAACGGCGTCAATCTCCGATATAAATAAAAACGTCAATTAATTTGACCGCACTTTTTTTATATCAACTCGGTCTCACTAAAATTTACAGAGGAAAACCAATAATGGGTTACTCCTATACTGAGAAAAAACGAATTCGTAAAGACTTCGGCAAACGTCCGCAAGTTTTAAATGTACCTTATTTATTAACTATCCAATTAGATTCTTTTGATAAATTCATTCAAAAAGATCCTGAAGGTCAACAAGGCTTAGAAGCTGCATTCCGTTCTGTTTTCCCTATCGTAAGCAATAACGGTTATACAGAATTACAATATGTTGATTACCGTTTAGAAGAACCAGAATTTGATGTACGTGAATGTCAAATTCGTGGTTCAACTTATGCAGCAGGCTTACGCGTAAAATTACGTTTAGTTAGCTACGATAAAGAATCTTCATCACGCGCAGTCAAAGACATTAAAGAAAGCGAAGTATATATGGGTGAAATCCCATTAATGACTGACAACGGTACTTTTGTTATCAATGGTACTGAGCGTGTTATCGTTTCACAATTACACCGTAGCCCGGGCGTATTCTTTGATTCTGACAAAGGTAAAACACACTCTTCAGGTAAAGTGCTTTATAACGCACGTATTATTCCTTACCGTGGTTCTTGGTTAGATTTCGAATTTGATCCAAAAGATAACTTATATGCGCGTATTGACCGTCGTCGTAAATTACCGGCAACCATTATTTTACGTGCGTTAGGTTACACCGTTGAAGAAATCTTAAACTTATTCTTCGACAAAGTAACTTTCGAGATCGCTGGCAATAAATTGCTCATGACATTAGTGCCAGAACGTTTACGTGGTGAAACGGCGACGTTTGATATCGAAGTAAATGGTAAAGTCTATGTAGAACGCGGTCGTCGTATCACTGCTCGTCACATCAAAGCATTAGAAAAAGATAATGTGACACAAGTTGAAGTGCCAACTGAATATATCGCAGGCAAAGTGGCAGCGAAAGATTACGTTGATCTTGAATCAGGTGAAATTATTTGCCCAGCAAATGGCGAGATTTCTTTAGAATTGTTAGCGAAATTATCGCAAGCAGGCTATAAAGTGATCGAAACATTATTCACTAATGACTTAGATTACGGTCCGTATATTTCTGAAACATTACGTGTTGATCCAACTTACGATCGTGTAAGTGCATTATATGAAATCTATCGTATGATGCGTCCAGGTGAACCACCTACACCAGAATCTTCAGAAGCGTTATTCCATAATTTATTCTTCTCTGCAGAACGTTATGATTTATCTGCAGTAGGTCGTATGAAGTTTAATCGCTCATTAGGTATTCCTGAAGGCGAGGGCACAGGTATTTTAAGTAACGACGATATTATTCGTGTGATGAAAAAACTCATCGATATCCGTAATGGTCGTGGTGAAGTGGATGATATCGACCACTTGGGTAACCGTCGTATTCGTTCTGTGGGTGAAATGGCAGAAAACCAATTCCGTATTGGTTTAGTTCGTGTAGAAAGAGCAGTTAAAGAGCGTTTATCTTTAGGCGATTTAGATGCGATCACACCACAAGACTTAATTAATCCAAAACCAATTTCTGCGGCAGTGAAAGAATTCTTTGGTTCTTCACAACTTTCGCAATTTATGGATCAAAACAACCCATTATCAGAAGTAACACACAAACGTCGTATTTCTGCATTAGGTCCAGGCGGTTTAACACGTGAGCGTGCTGGCTTTGAGGTGCGTGACGTACATAACACTCACTATGGTCGTCTATGTCCAATTGAAACCCCTGAAGGTCCAAACATCGGTTTGATCAACTCACTTTCTGCGTTTGCTCGTACGAACGATTACGGTTTCTTAGAAACCCCATATCGTAAAGTGGTTGATGGTCAAGTAACTGAAGAAATCGAATATTTATCTGCAATTGATGAAGCAAACTACATCATTGCACAGGCGAACTCAAACCTTGATGAGAACAACCGTTTTACAGATGCATTCGTTACTGCGCGTGGTGAACGTGGTGAATCTGGTCTTTATAAACCAGAAGAAATTCATTATATGGACGTTTCAACCCAACAAGTGGTATCTGTGGCAGCTGCGTTAATTCCATTCTTAGAGCATGATGATGCGAACCGTGCCTTAATGGGTGCGAACATGCAACGTCAAGCGGTTCCTACTTTACGTGCTGATAAGCCGTTAGTGGGTACAGGTATGGAAAAACCAATCGCACTTGACTCAGGTGTGGCGGTTGTCGCGAAACGTGGTGGTACAGTTCAATATGTTGATGCTTCTCGTATCGTTATCAAAGTAAATGAAGACGAAACCGTAGCAGGCGAAGCGGGTATCGATATTTATAACTTAATTAAATACACCCGTTCTAACCAAAATACGTGTATCAACCAAATTCCTTGTGTGAATTTAGGTGATCCAATTAACCGTGGTGAAGTGTTAGCAGATGGTCCTTCAACAGACTTAGGTGAATTAGCATTAGGTCAAAATATCCGTGTGGCCTTCATGCCTTGGAATGGTTATAACTTCGAAGACTCAATGTTAGTTTCTGAGCGTGTTGTACAACAAGATCGCTTCACGACAATTCACATTCAAGAATTATCTTGTGTGGCGCGTGATACTAAATTAGGTTCTGAAGAAATCACTGCGGATATTCCAAACGTGGGTGAATCTGCATTAAGCAAATTGGATGAATCAGGTATCGTTTATGTGGGTGCTGAAGTGAAAGGTGGCGACATCTTAGTTGGTAAAGTTACCCCTAAAGGCGAAACGCAATTAACACCAGAAGAAAAATTGTTACGTGCAATCTTCGGTGAAAAAGCATCTGATGTGAAAGACTCGTCATTACGTGTACCAAATAGCGTAAGCGGTACTGTAATTGACGTTCAAGTCTTCACCCGTGATGGCGTAGAAAAAGACAAACGTGCATTAGAAATTGAAGAAATGCAGTTAAAACAAGCTAAGAAAGACCTTTCTGATGAATTAGAAATCTTAGAAGCTGGCTTGTTTGCTCGTGTGCGTAATCTACTTATCGCTGGCGGTATTGATGCGGCTCAATTAGATAAAATGGATCGCACAAAATGGTTAGAACAAACCATTTCAGATGAAGAAAAACAAAACCAATTAGAACAGCTTGCTGAGCAATATGAAGAATTACGTAAAGAGTTTGAACACAAACTTGAAGTAAAACGTAAGAAAATCATTAAAGGTGATGACCTCGCACCAGGCGTGTTAAAAGTGGTTAAAGTTTACCTAGCGGTGAAACGTCACATCCAACCGGGTGATAAAATGGCGGGGCGTCACGGTAACAAAGGTGTTATCTCAAAAATCAACCCTGTGGAAGATATGCCATACGATGAAAACGGTCAACCGGTTGAAATCGTATTGAACCCACTGGGTGTACCATCTCGTATGAACATCGGTCAGATCTTAGAGACCCACTTAGGCTTAGCTGCTAAAGGTATCGGTGATCAAATCAATGCGATGATCAAACAAAAACAAGATGTTGAGAAGCTTCGTGGCTATATGCAAAAAGCATACGATTTAGGTCATGGCGCACAAAAAGTGGATTTAAGCACCTTTAGTGATGACGAAATCATGCGTTTAGCAGAAAACCTACGTAAAGGTTTACCGGTAGCAACACCAGTGTTTGATGGTGCTGATGAGCAAGAAATCAAAGAAATGTTGAAACTTGGTGGCTTACCAACTTCAGGTCAGATCACGTTATACGATGGCCGTACTGGTGAGAAATTCGAGCGTCCAGTAACCGTAGGTTATATGTACATGCTCAAATTGAACCACTTAGTTGATGACAAAATGCATGCTCGTTCAACAGGTTCTTATAGTCTTGTTACTCAACAACCACTTGGTGGTAAAGCACAATTCGGTGGTCAACGTTTCGGTGAGATGGAGGTATGGGCACTTGAAGCATACGGTGCGGCTTACACCTTACAAGAAATGTTAACTGTGAAATCCGATGACGTGAACGGTCGTACGAAGATGTATAAAAACATCGTCAGCGGCAACCAACAAATGGATCCGGGTACACCGGAATCTTTCAACGTAATTATGAAAGAAATCCGTTCACTTGGTTTGAATATCGAGCTAGACGAAGAGTAATCGACAAACCGGTCTTCCCCTGTTCGGCAGGGGAAGCAAAAGGAAGAAATCGCCGAAGTGCGGTTAAAAAACAAAATATTTTTGACCGCACTTTGAAACCCTTAACTCCGACAGGAGACTATTTGTGAAAGACTTAGTTAAGTTTTTAAAAGCACAATCAAAAACCAGTGAAGATTTTGATGTGATTAAAATTGGGTTAGCTTCTCCAGACATGATCCGTTCTTGGTCATTTGGTGAAGTTAAAAAACCTGAAACAATCAACTATCGTACGTTCAAACCTGAGCGTGACGGTCTTTTCTGTGCACGTATTTTCGGGCCAGTAAAAGATTACGAATGTTTATGCGGAAAATATAAACGCTTAAAACACCGTGGTGTGATTTGTGAAAAATGTGGTGTTGAAGTAACACAAACTAAAGTGCGTCGTGAACGTATGGGCCACATTGAATTGGCTTGTCCAGTTGCACACATTTGGTTCTTAAAATCACTTCCGTCCCGTATCGGTTTATTACTTGATATGCCGTTACGTGATATTGAGCGTGTGCTTTACTTTGAAATGTACATCGTAACCGAACCGGGTATGACCGATTTGGAACGTGGACAGTTATTAACTGAAGAACAATTCCTTGATGCAGAAGACCGCTGGCAAGATGAATTCGAAGCCAAAATGGGTGCTGAAGCAATTCAAGATTTACTTAAAGGTATTGATCTTGAAGTGGAATGTGAAAAATTACGTGAAGAGTTACAAGAAACTAACTCTGAAACAAAACGTAAGAAAATCACTAAACGCTTAAAATTATTAGAAGCTTTCCAACAATCTGGTAACAAACCAGAATGGATGGTGATGACTGTATTACCAGTACTTCCACCAGATTTACGTCCGTTAGTACCATTAGATGGTGGTCGTTTTGCAACTTCTGACTTAAACGATCTATATCGTCGCGTGATCAACCGTAACAACCGTTTAAAACGTTTATTGGATTTAATCGCACCAGATATTATCGTGCGCAACGAAAAACGTATGTTACAAGAATCTGTTGATGCGTTATTAGATAATGGTCGCCGTGGTCGTGCGATTACGGGTTCTAACCGTCGTCCATTGAAATCACTTGCGGATATGATCAAAGGTAAACAAGGTCGTTTCCGTCAAAACTTATTAGGTAAACGTGTTGACTATTCAGGCCGTTCTGTAATCACTGTAGGTCCATACTTGCACTTACACCAATGTGGTTTACCGAAGAAAATGGCATTGGAATTATTCCGTCCGTTTATCTATGCAAAATTAGAAAGCCGTGGTTATGCAACTACAATCAAAGCGGCTAAGAAAATGGTTGAGCGTGAAGACGCGATCGTTTGGGATATCTTGGCAGAAGTTATTCGTGAGCACCCAATTCTATTGAACCGTGCACCGACACTTCACCGTTTAGGTATCCAAGCGTTTGAACCACTTCTAATCGAAGGTAAAGCAATCCAGTTACACCCACTTGTTTGTGCGGCGTTCAACGCGGACTTCGATGGTGACCAAATGGCGGTTCACGTACCATTAACACTTGAAGCTCAGTTAGAAGCGCGTGCGTTAATGATGTCAACCAACAACGTACTTTCACCAGCAAACGGTGATCCTATTATCGTTCCATCACAAGACGTGGTGTTGGGTCTTTACTATATGACCCGTGAAAAAGTGAACGGTAAAGGTGAAGGCATGTTATTGCAAGATCCGCGTGAAGCTGAAAAAGCCTATCGCACAGGTGAAGCAGAATTACATTCTCGCGTTAAAGTACGTATTACTGAATATGTGAAAAATGAAGCTGGCGAATTCGAAGAGAAAACCACATTAACCGATACCACTATCGGTCGTGCAATCTTATGGATGATCGCGCCAAAAGGTATGCCTTATTCATTGTTTAACCAAACATTAGGTAAAAAAGCAATTTCTAAACTTATCAACGAAGCTTATCGTCGTTTAGGTTTGAAAGAAGCGGTAATGTTTGCTGACCATATTATGTATACCGGTTTTGCTTATGCGGCTCGTTCAGGTTCTTCTGTGGGTATCGACGATATGGTTATCCCAGAGAAAAAATACGAAATTATTTCTGCAGCGGAAGCTGAAGTGGCTGAAATTCAAGAACAGTTCCAATCTGGTCTTGTAACAGCGGGTGAGCGTTATAACAAAGTCATCGATATTTGGGCTGCAGCAAATGAGCGTGTAGCGAAAGCAATGATGGAAAACTTATCTCAGGAAGAAGTTATCAACCGTGAAGGTAATCCTGAGAAACAAGCTTCTTTCAACAGTATCTTTATGATGGCTGACTCTGGTGCGCGTGGTTCTGCGGCTCAGATTCGTCAGTTAGCAGGTATGCGTGGTTTGATGGCGCGTCCAGATGGTTCGATCATCGAAACCCCAATTACAGCGAACTTCCGTGAAGGTTTGAACGTACTTCAGTACTTTATTTCAACCCACGGTGCGCGTAAAGGTTTGGCGGATACCGCATTAAAAACAGCAAACTCTGGTTACTTAACTCGTCGTTTAGTTGACGTAGCGCAAGACTTAGTGATCGTTGAAGATGACTGTGGTACGCACGAAGGCTTAGTCATGACTCCATTAATTGAAGGTGGCGATGAGAAAGTTCCACTTCGCGAATTAGTGTTAGGTCGTGTTGTAGCTGAAGATGTGTATAAACCAGGTACAGAAGAAGTCTTAATTGCACGTAACACTTTATTAGATGAAAAACTTTGTGATGTGTTAGATGCAAACTCAGTGGACAGCGTAAAAGTACGTTCTGTTGTAACTTGTGATACTGACTTCGGTGTATGTGCGAAATGTTACGGTCGTGACTTAGCGCGTGGTCACCTCATCAACCAAGGTGAAGCAGTGGGTGTTATTGCTGCTCAATCTATCGGTGAGCCAGGTACACAGTTAACCATGCGTACGTTCCACATCGGTGGTGCAGCTTCTGCAGCAGCGAAAGAATCTAGCGTACAAATCAAAAACAACGGTACTTTACACCTTGCTAACGCGAAATTCGTTGTTAATGATGAAGGTAAATTAGTTTTAACTTCTCGTAATACTGAATTAACGGTGACTGATGAATTTGGTCGTACGAAAGAACACTATAAAGTGCCTTACGGTACTGTATTGAATAAAGCAGATGGCCAAGAAGTATCAGCGGGTGAAACAGTAGCAAACTGGGATCCACATACTATGCCAGTTGTTTCTGAGGTATCTGGTTTTGTGAAATTCGTTGATATCGTGGACGGTTTAACCGTAACTCGTCAAACGGATGAATTAACTGGTCTTTCTTCTATTGTCGTACAAGATGTGGGTGAACGTGCAACAGCAGGTAAAGATTTACGTCCAACCATCAAATTAGTTGATGCAAAAGGTAACGATATCTTCTTACCTGAAACTGACGTTATTGCGCAATACTTCTTACCAGGTAAAGCAATCGTAAGTTTAGATGACGGTGCGGAAGTGAAAGTGGGTGAACCACTTGCACGTATTCCACAAGAATCTGTGGGTACTAAAGATATTACTGGTGGTCTTCCACGCGTTGCTGACTTATTCGAAGCACGTAAACCGAAAGAGCCTGCAATCTTGGCAGAAATTTCAGGTATCGTGTCCTTCGGTAAAGAAACCAAAGGTAAACGTCGCTTGCTAATCACCCCAACTGAAGGTGAAATCTACGAAGAAATGATTCCAAAATGGCGTCAACTCAACGTATTTGAAGGTGAGATGGTTGAACGTGGTGATGTGATTTCTGATGGTGCAGAGACCCCACACGATATCTTACGTTTACGTGGTGTTCGTGCTGTAACTGAATATATCGTGAACGAAGTGCAAGAAGTTTACCGCTTACAAGGGGTAAAAATTAACGATAAGCACATCGAAGTTATCGTACGTCAAATGTTACGTAAAGCAGTTATTACGAAAGCTTATGACAGCGAATTCCTCGAAGGGGAACAAGTTGAAGTAGCTCGTGTGAAAATTGTGAACCGTAAACGTGAAGCGGAAGGTAAACCACCAGTTGAATTCGAACGTGAGTTGCTTGGTATTACCAAAGCGTCATTGGCGACAGAATCCTTCATTTCTGCGGCATCGTTCCAAGAAACCACTCGCGTGCTTACTGAGGCGGCAGTGGCGGGTAAACGTGATGAATTACGAGGCCTGAAAGAGAACGTAATCGTAGGTCGTTTAATCCCTGCTGGTACTGGTTTTGCGTATCACCAAGGTCGTCACAAAAAACGTATTGTAGACGATGTTGTGATTAAATTGTCTGAAGACGATGAAGCAGCAATTGCTGATGAATTCGTGATGACAGCAGATGATGCAACAACTAACTTAGCAGAAATGCTTAATATGGCAGATGATGCAGAGTAATCGCTAATCGATAAAATAAAACCCGAGTTTAGGCTCGGGTTTTTTATTATCTCAATAAAGAAAGTGCGGTCAGTTTTTAATGAATTTTTCTTTTGGAAAAGTATTGTAAAAACTGACCGCACTTTCTTTTCATCAATAAAAGGCCACCTTAGTTGGTGGCCTTAAAATATTGAGTTTAAGCTAAGATTACCAGCCTTTTACAACACCATCTTTAAAGTGTTTTTTCGCTTCTTGGTAAACTTCTTCAGTTTGGTATGCTTTCACGAAATCTTGGATCGCTTTGCTGTCTTTGTTATCAGTACGTGCAACGATGATGTTTACGTATGGAGAATCTTTGTCTTCTACGAATACGCCGTTATCTTGTGCATTTAAGCCAACTTGACCCGCATAAGTGTTATTTACAACAGCAAGATCAACATCATCTAATGCACGAGCTGCAACAGAGGTATCTACTTCAGAAATTTTTAAGTTTTTCGGATTTTCAACGATATCTGCGACAGTTGAAAGAAGATCGTTAGAATTTTTAAGTTTGATTAAACCTTGTTTTTCAAGAAGGATTAATGCACGACCACGGTTTGATGGGTCATTTGGCACAACAACTTTCGCACCATCTTTTAATTCATTTACATTTTTGATGGTTTTAGAATAGCCAGCAAGCGGGTAAACAAAGGTGTTACCAACGATCACTAAGTTGTTTAAGTTCTTCGCTTTTACATCTTCATCTAAGTAAGGTTTGTGTTGCATTGCGTTAGCATCTAAATCGCCTTTAGATACAGCAGTATTTGGTAATGCGTAGTCATTGAATAAAACAAATTCAACATTTAAGTTGTATTTGTCTTTTGCTACTTTTGCCGCGGTTTCGGCTACTTGGTGTTCAGGACCCGCCATTACACCAACTTTGATTGATGTTGCTGCAGGTGCAGTTGATGCTGCATCTGCTTTTTTCTCTTCTTTACAACCTGTTAATACTAATGCTGACGCGATAGCAGTGATAGCAAATAAGTTTTTTAATTTCATGTTTTTTCCTTGTTGTGAATAAAATGGTATAGAAAATAATTAACGGTGATCCACTCGTTTTGCGAGCGTGTCGCCCAATTTTTGACTGAGCATCACGATAATCACGATAACAATCGTTGCAGCCCAAGTTACCGATGGCATATTACGATAGACGCCATAGTTAATGGCGAGGCTTCCTAAGCCGCCACCGCCTTGCGTTCCCGCCATTGCGGTATAGCCAATTAATGTCACGAAAGTGAGCGTAATCGCATTAATGAGCGTAGGTAGGGATTCAGGCAAATAGAATTTACGAATAATTTGCCAATTGGTTGCACCCATGGCTTTTGCTGTTTCAGTCAAACCGGTTGGAATCTCAAAAAGCGCATTACTCGTAAGACGTGCAAAAAATGGCGTTGCGGCTGCACTTAATGAGACAATCGCTGCATTAGAACCAATACTGCCGCCAGGAAGCAACCAGCTCGTTAGCGGAATTAAAGCGAGTAATAAAATAATATAAGGAATTGAACGCCCGATATTAATAATGACGTTTAAAAACGCATTGAGTTTTTTGTTTTCTAAAATCGCCCCTTTATTGGTTAAGAAAGTTAAAAAACCAAGTGGTAAGCCTAATAAAGCCGCAATTAATGTCGATAATACTGACATATAAATTGTTTCAACGGTCGATACCGTTAATAAACTCGCAAAATTATCGGGGAATTGTTGGCTAAATGTTGCCCATAAATCATTGAACATAGCCTAGCACCTCTACTCGAACGTTATTTTCCATTAAATAAACTTTGGCTTGCGTAATCGCATCTTCATCACCTTCAACCTCCGCAATGGTAAAGCCAAATTTTACGCCACCGGCATAATCAATTTGTGAGGTTAAGATACTGAGCTCTACGCCAAATTTTTTCGATGCTTGAGAAAGTAATGGGGCATCGACGGAGCGACCAGTAAATTCAAATTTGATGATCGGATACGATTTGGCATGTTTTGGCGTATCAGATAGATTTTCTAAATATTCTTCCGGCAAGGTAATGTGGAAAGTCGAACTGATAAATTCTTGGGCCAATTCTGTTTTCGGATTAGAGAAAATTTCGCTAACTGTGCCTTGTTCAATCAGACGGCCTTTATCAATTACGGCAACTTGATCGCAGATGCGTTTAACCACTTCCATTTCATGGGTAATAAGAAGAATGGTGATACCTAAAGTGCGGTTGATTTCTTTTAATAATTTTAGAATGGATTGAGTTGTAGCGGGATCCAATGCACTAGTGGCTTCATCACAAAGCAAGACTTTTGGATCGCTTGCAAGTGCACGCGCAATCGCTACACGTTGTTTTTGACCACCAGAGAGATTAGCAGGATACACATTATGTTTATCACCTAATCCAACAAGCGCTAAAAGTGCGGTCGTTTTTTCTTGAATTTCTGCTTTCGATTTATTTTCTAATTCAAGTGGCAATGCCACGTTTTCAAAAACGGTTCGAGAGGTTAACAAATTAAAATGTTGGAAAATCATACCGATTTGACGGCGTGTTTTCACTAATTCTGCTTCAGAAAGTTGAGTCAGATCCACATCATCGATGAGCACAGCACCGTGAGTCGGTCTTTCTAATAAGTTTACACAACGGATAAGTGTACTTTTACCAGCACCAGAGGCGCCAATGACACCGCAAATCTGTCCCTTAGGCACATGTAATGAAACATTATCAAGTGCGGTCAGTTTTTTATCTGAAAGTGTAAAAATCTTCGTAATGTTATTTAGCTTAATCATATAAGCCCTTGTTCTCAGTTAATATTTGAATTTCATTTGTATTCTAGACGTCTAGAATGCTGTGTCAATATCTTAGGGGATCTTTTTTAGACGGATCGGTTATGACTTATTATTGCTTATATTAAGGATAAAAGGGATAATTTTGTCTTAAGAAAAAGATAAATGAGAAAATATATGAAGAAAGCTGTTTTTTTAGATCGTGATGGCACTTTAAATATCGACCATGGTTATGTCCATAAAATTGATGATTTCCAATTCATAGAAGGCAGCATTGATGCATTAAAAGCATTAAAGGAAATGGGATATCTTTTAGTTTTAGTGACCAATCAATCAGGCATTGCACGTGGATATTTTTCAGAAGATCAGTTTTTACAACTGACAGAATGGATGGATTGGTCGTTAGCTGATCGTGGTGTGGATTTAGATGGCATCTACTATTGTCCTCATCATCCAGAAGGGAAAGGCGAATATAAAGAAGACTGTGAATGCCGAAAACCGAAATCAGGCATGTTATTAGAGGCGATTAAAGCTCTGAGAATCGATCCTGCACAATCTATTATGGTCGGTGATAAGATTGAAGATCTTAAAGCTGGCATTGGTGCAAAAGTGAAAACGAATATTTTAGTGCGAACAGGCAAACCTATTACAGAAGAGGGTGAGAATCTCGCTGATTATGTTTTGGATTCCATTGCAGATTTGCCAAGAATAGCAAAACGATTAATTAAGTAACAAAAATGATCTATTTTTTGTGCGAATAGGCGAAAAGATCTTCAATCAATAAAAAATTTACATTTTTTTACAAAAAGATCTTGCAAAGGCATCTGAAATGCCTATAATACGCCCCACACAACGACGCGCTGTTGTGACTCTTAAGAAAAACCGGTGCGTCGTTCTTTTTTGCTCTTTAACAATATATCAGACAATCTGT
>JAGZIS010000036.1:0-1362 GCA_018366115.1 Parahaemophilus parainfluenzae
AACGTAATCATTAAATTCCTGTCTTGTTAAACCCAATTGTTTAGCAGCCTCTTCTAATCTTCTATGCTCCCATCCTGGAATATGCCCTATATCAAATGGACCATTTACTATTTCACCTGTTTCTTTATGAAGAAATACATTATCTGAAACCTGCTCATATTGCGAAAGAATATTTTTCTTAGTTTCAACTCTAAGTGTTGGTCTTGGGTATTTATCCTCTACTGCCGTTTTATTCATTAATAGATTAGGTTCTGATTTCAATTCTTTCTTCACCCCACCCTCAAACGACACAAACTTATTATTATTGAAGAAAACAGGATTTCCTTTTACATCATCTCCTATATAGTGATAAACACCACCCTTCGGACCTTCAATCTCACTTAACGAAACATACTTATATCCTTCCGGCAAGGGTTTGCTCAAAAATTCAGAATCTACTTTAGGTTTAACTAAATTGCCGGTTTGTAAATTAGGTAAACGAGCAAGTGTTCTTTCGGCAACCTTACCAGCAACTTCACCCACAGCCTTTACCCCCACACCAGCAGCCTTCCCTGCTCCCGTAAGCTCTAACAAGGCAGTTCCACCTCTCACAGCTGCTATCGCATCAATCTCATTGACCATATTTTTACCATAAAGGTAATTTACATCATCAAGATGATAGCCTGCGCCAAAAATGTCTTTACCCGATTGCCATACCGCTTTTCCTGAATCAGATAACATTTCCTTACCAGCTGAAATGCACATACCTTCTTTTAAACAGTTCGCAATACCAAAACTAATCGGCTTGAGTATATCCTCCGGATGATCAAATGCATGCAAGGTACCTTTTAAAGCCGCATCTGCACCATCTGATAACGATTTAGTATAAAGATTATATTTTACTTTCGGTTGTAATGTCTTCGTTACAACATGACCATTTGCTTTATCAAATTGTGCCAATGCATTTGAATATTTACCCGTTGAGTAATATTCATCTTTATCCATAACAGTAAACATTGACTGACGTTTACCATCCGAATTAATAAATGTACCTCGATTATCATAAGGTGGTACATCACCTTGAGCCGTTGCACCTCTTAAGAAAGACTGTGCTTGGCCATCTGTTTCGCCAATTTTCTTAAACCAAGCATAATCGACTTCTTGAGCCGCTTGGGTAATTAATCGCTCCATCGCTTCTTGCTCAGTGACTTGGTGTCCTAAACGCTCACTTTCCTCTTGAGCAAAACGTTTTGCGTTTTCTTTAATCCATTTAATCTCATCAACATGAAGCTGTCTGTTATACGTCTCCGCATTGTAAGATGTCAACGCGCCCTGTTTCATGGTTTCACTCGTGCCACCACTCACAGCACCCGCGGCAGCACC
>JAGZIS010000022.1:0-7343 GCA_018366115.1 Parahaemophilus parainfluenzae
AGTAAGCTTCCACCGCGCCCCAAACTGCATGGGCAACCTTATTAGCCATAGGGCTACCCTCAGTGGCTAGCTTAATTTGATGATTTATTTCTGGCGAAATTGCGGAGGTAGCAATACCCGCTGCTGGCAAACCACCCAATGCTGCAGAAATAGCATTCATGGCACCATCAATTTTTCGCTTATATTCTCCTCCAGTTTGCCACTTGTCCGCTTCATTATTAGCCGTTATCAGATTTTGGTTAGCCGTATTTAGTGCGGCTTCATTTTCTTTGCTTGGGTTAGCTTTATACGCACGGTCAGCCGCTTCTTGAGCAGCTTGTGCTTCACGTTGTTTGGCAACCGCTTCTTCACCTAATTTATTTGCAATTGCATTCCCAGCAGCACTCGCAGTTTGAACAAATCCTTTTGTTGCATCCACCTGTATATTAAGTTCTTTTTGTAAAGCATTCTTATCAAAACGATTTTCTAATTTACCACTTTGACTTTCCGCATTATCAGTACTGATATCGGTTTTAATTGCTGCAAGTGTCTCAGTGATGGATTGCCCTGTAAGTGCTTGTTGTGCGTTTTCATTACGAATTTCAATATTTTGAGTATTGATACCGCTTTTAGTCACGCTATTTCGATTATCACTTTCGCGACCATAACCTACACTACCAGAAATACCATTTTTCTCTTGACCAGTCCATCCGCCATTTGCATTTCCCTTAGCAGATATACCTATTGAAGAACCTTTATAAGATGAGTGATTTTCAATATCACTATGGCTTAATGTACCAGTACTAAATTGATTTAATCCTGAGCTTTCAGCCTGTTGAGTTGAAGTAATGATCGCACCTTTTAAATCTGTGTGATTTTTTACATTCACATCATAGCCTTCATCACCTGAATAAATTCCAGCCTGTTCATTCACAGATGAATGGTTTGAATTCATTTTAGACTTACTATAACCACCCTCAGCAGAAAAACCATAACCAACTGTTATCGAACCATTTACGTTCATTTGTTTTCCATCATAGCTTGCTTTATTTTGCAAGCTCTCAATATTGAGGTTTTCAGCACTAAGCTCTACTCGCTTTCCTTGGATCCCTGAACCAATTACATTAGCATCTCCACCTGCCTGAATCACGGTTTTACTTTGAATATCACCTACATGACTTGCTACATATGTAGTTTCATCACCATTACCATAGCCTTTACCATAGTTTCCACCTACAGTTAATCCAGCTGAAACGCCTTTTCCAATATCAATAGCAACTCCAGCGTTAAATCCACTGGATTTGTTAGTACTACGCTCTTGATGTGTTTGCTCTGCTGCTTTGATATTTACTTGATTATCAGCAATTAAAGTTGTTCCTTGTTTTCCCCATATATTAGATCCAACAACATCAATATTTGATGCTTTACCCGCTCCTGTAGCGATGATATTCACTTTACCGCCAGCATTGACTTGAGACTTAGCAGCGGTATTACCCACTGTATGTGTTCTGGATTCACTTTGTTGTTGACCATAAGTGATTGAAATTTTGACTCCCGTAGAACCACCAGCTGCTTGCCCTGCACCACTAGCAGCACCAGCTAACTCACCTAGAGCTTGACCTGCTTGAACCACGTTATACACGCTATTAGCTGCTGTCATTGCATTTACTCGAGCATGCTTACTTTTCCCTATCATTTCAGCTGATTTAGCGACTCCCTGAATAGCTGAAATCACTGGAGAACTTAAGGAAATAGTAACGCCTTTTTGCTGAAAAGTTTGCTTAGTATTGGTTTCATATTTATCATCTGCTGCTTTAATTTCAGCTTTTTGAGCTAAAATATTTACATCACCCTCTATTGCTTTCACTGTACTCGCTGTTTGTGTGTATGATTGCTCGGCAATCATTGTAGTATTCCCCTTGAGGCTACCAACTTGACTACTTTGGGCATAAAGCTTAGTTTGGTCACTTTCCGTGGTTTGTTTTTGGGTACCAAAAGCAACCCCGATACCAGCACCTAGCATCCCTGATTTTTTCTTGCTATAAAAATCATCAGAATAAACTCGGTTCTCAGCCTCACGAATATCAATATTCTTACCCTTCACCGTCAAGCCATTACCTGCAGCCACATTTGAGCCCTGAATTGTAATGTTGCCCTTAGTTGAATGGATATTTATCTTATCTACATCTAAATTTGAGGCTTCAGCTGTATCATAATCGTGTTTATGTCTATAAACTTCTGTCGTTGAGCTTGTTAAACCTCTAGATTTACTTTTGGAGGCACTCGACAACTGCTCTTTATAACGCGCTTCTTGAATATTGATATTACCGTCAGAAAGTACATTCATGGTGCCATTACTGGTTACCGAAACACCTCGCATTTCAACCGCACTTTTACCTACAGCATCAAGATTTCCTGTAACATTTAACTGACTGCCAACTTCTTGTTTTTGATCAAGCTTATAGTAATTATCTGCATTTGGTACGTAATGCTCTTTATTTTCAGTTTCTACCGTACCAAAATTCAATGCTTTACCTGCAGAGAAAACCGCATTTCCGTTCACATCTACATTTGCACCTTTTACAGTAATATTTTCAGTCGCAATAAAGCTAGCACTGCCTTTTTTGTTATCATTGCCAACCTTTACAGATGCTTGTTGTGTTAGTGATTTTTGGTAAAAATCAGGTGTATTTTCTGTTTCACTCGTGGTACTTTCAATATTAATATGCTTTCCTTGGGCAACTAAATTATCTGTTGCATTTAACTCTCCACCAAGATTATTGAGCATATTTTTAGCTACCAAATAAAGTTCTCGACCCTGTAAGCGACCACCTAAGTTCTCAATATTATTTGCGGCTAAGCCTGTTAGATTACGTCCAGAAATTACGCCACTATTTTGTACATCACCTTTGATATTCATAATGACATCATTGGCAGAAATCACTGCACCTCGACTATCAATATCGGTATTACGTCCAACAACGTAAACCTGTGGCACTAATACTTCTTTCTTAGAACCATCTTTTAAAGTCACTTCACGTTTTACCATCCAAACCATATCAGAAGTTAACTCTTTCATCTGAGAAGATGTCAAAGCAACGCCTGGTACTAAATTCATTTTTTGGGCGTAGTATGCCCCGTTATCCATCAAGGCTTTATATTGGTCATAATCGGAAGAGTAATTTTCTAGAAAACGTCTACCAGTGAGCTGATTAATTTGTTCGTTTACTAAACGTTGTTCATAAAAACCATCGCCCAAACGTTTAAGCATATTTTGTGGATCATTGCGCAACTGTTTGAACATATAATCAGAACTGAGCCATTTAGATTTCTGTGTAAAACGCGGATCTGTTTCAACCAAAAACTGTCCTGATACCTCAGGGTTGATTTTATAAAGGCTTGCCTGTGGCAATGAAATATCTGGTAAATGCGTTTTGATATCAAGGTTATCTTTATTTTTCATCACTCCAGACGTGATTGCTTCTAGATTAACGCGGTGAACATTTAAATCTGTATTTAAAGGTGTTTTCTCCGCTAATGAAATGCCTTGGAAATCTGATTTATCCCCAACAATTATGCCAGTAGACTCCACCGGCTCACCTATTTTTAAAAGTTCCAGCCCAAATTTGAACGGTTCGACAGGTAAGAGGCGGTCAATTTTTTGTTCATCTCCTCCATACACAGCCCAAACTTTTTTACCTCTCGAACCATGATGACGATGTTCTTTTTTAATATCTTTTTTCAAACCGATATCTCGACGATGAATTTCACCATCAACATCAATATTACTCAGTTTTAGTAATCCTTGACTTACTGTACTGACGGGTTCCTTAATCGCCTTATCCGCTAAATATAAGGTGTCACCAATCACAATTCGAGAGTGTTTATTCGTATACTCCCCCCCTTCCAAATGTAAAGATTGCCCGATAAGCAATTTACTGGGATCTTGGTGTTCAATGGTATTAGTATCTGTGGTTCGAATGTAATCTTGTTTCAGCCAATTTCGAGCTGCCACAGCTTTACGTCCATCATTGAAACGAAAATATTGATTGCTATTATGACGACTATTATTAACATGATCTAAATAACCCTCACCTTTTTCTCCTTCATTACTATAATAAGTCGCACTACTATCAAATGGGGAATAAGTAACAAAATGATTTTTAGTATATTTATGTCCTAACCTTAAATGTAAATCGTGGTTTAGCAGACGATTTGTTTTAATCCAACCACTTCCTAAAGCTTCAATGGTTGCACTACCGTTATCAATGCTATTTGCATAACCAGTTGCTTGATTATTGTCATTTAACTGTCCACCAATATAGATATTACCTAAACTCATAATAAGTGAATGGTTACGGTTTACTAAATTACTGACACCTAAATCAAGTCTCTCGCGAGCAGCGATAGTCGCTGCTGTTCCGTCAGTGTTCTCAAGATTATTTAAATTATTTGCTTGAATGGCAAGATGACTACCATAAATACGTGCAGTACCGATATTATTGACATCATTGGCTTTAATCACTGTGGTGTCACCATCTATTAAACCAAAGTTATCCAGTTTATTGGCTTGAATGCGAGTGTTTATCGAGGAAATTTCTGCATTAGCATTATTTTGAATAGTAGATCCTTCAACTGATGCTGAATTACCTACCACAAGGTTGGAATTATTAACAAAATCACCTTTTGTTTTAAAAGTAAGATTATTGCCTACACCAAAGGCTTTATTTAGGGTAAAGCTATCATTTAACTCAATACCCAAATCTCCTTTTGTTCTAATCGAACCTTCATCCGCTAATGTTTTGGCTTGTAATGTTGTGCCAATCACCGATTCAATTTTTCCTAGTGCATTATTTACAACCAAGGTTAAATCTGGATTTACAATATCAACTCGACCAGCCGATAAAATCTCACCTTGTTGGTTATCAAGAGATTGATTAACTGTAATATTTGCTGATTTTCCTGCATAAATACCACCAGATTGGTTTTCAATATGCTCTGCATTTATTACTAAATTAGTTGTTTGAATACCTTGAGTAGGGGTATCTTGTTTAGCTTTTGTATTTTTATTATTTACATTTGTAACATTTAACACTAAACGATTTGTTGCACTAACCAAAGAGCCTTTATCACCTTCAGACTGGTTATCCATCTTGGTCAAATTTAATGTTGCATTCACACTTTGAACAATGCCACCTTTGTTATTTAAATTTGTACCAGATAATGTTAAATCCTGAGATGAAATTACACCTTGTGCATTATTTATTGCAGCAGAAGAAATCGCTGCTGTTTTCGCTGAAATATCACCTTGTGTATTATTCAAATTTTGGGTTTGAATCGTTAAATCAGACTCTCCCTGAATCACTCCTTTAAGGTTATTTAAATCATTTGCAAGCAATGTCGCACGAGAAACAGATGAAATAATGCCATCTTGGTTGTGTAAATTTTCTGTCTTTAATGATAGTTCACCTTGGTTATAAACAATACCACGCTGATTATTAAATTGATTAACTGATAAATCTGCGCGATTTCCGACAATTAACTTCCCTTCCTCATTATTAACTTGCTGTGCAGCCAATAAAACCTGTCCACCTAACATTTCACCTTTTTGGTTATTCAAGGTTGAAGTACTAATATCAAGACTATTTTTTCCAAATAAATAACCAGATTGAGACTCTATATGTCCTGCATTTGTGTTAAGTTTCACACCTTGATTTGACCAAATCACACCTTGATTATTTTGAATTAATGGCGTTTGAACAGAAAGCGTACCTTCTGCGACAATTTTTCCTTCAGTATTGTCTAATCCCTTTTGTACATTTAATGCAAAAGCTTCGGCGCCACGTTGAATCCAACTGCCCTGATGATTATTAAGTTGAACACTATCCACCACAAAATGATCAGCATTCAAATGTGCATTTTCAGTTGAAATAAGATTTGGGTTGCTTAATGTTGTTTTTCCTTCGCTATATAGCGTTGTTTTATTCAGATTTAAAGCTGATTGAGCAGATTGGAGAGCGATGCGATCTCCACTTAATTGACTATCAGATAAATCAACCATTTCCGCTCTCACATTAATCTCACCACTCGCTAGATGTTTTGCTTTGGATGAAATGGTCTTTTCAGCTGAAAGAGTAAGATTTGCACCTTGTGCATGTTGAGTATCTAGAGAACGAATCTCACCTTGCGTAGTATCCTGTACCGTAACGCCAGCAGCAACTAAAGCACCACTTTTTACTTCAATATTTTTTGCCTGATACTGAATATCGCCCTTAGCAACAGTTTCACCGGTTTGAGTAACTTTATCCTTAGCTTGAACAAAGCTCCCCCCTTGATGTGAAACAATTGAACCATGCTGCTCTACTCGAGTTTGTGAGCGCAATGCAACATTCCCCTGTTTAGTTTCAACTTTACCTTTATTTTCAATAACCTTTTCTGCATTAAGATCAGCTTGGTGAGTTGCGCTAATTACCCCTTCATTAACAATACGTCCTTGACTATCAATCTTCACATCACCCGCTGATGCACCAATATGCCCCGCATTGCGTACACCAAGACCTTGGCCGTTATCCACTAAATGGATTTTTTCAGCATACATCCCACCTAATTGGCTCACATCCACACTGTAGCTTTGGTTTTCGCCTTGGGTATCAGAAGTGCGGTCAGTGTTGTCAGTATTTTTATCACCCACGTACACAACTGAATCATTGGTGCGGTCAACGTTGTTTTTACCCGTGGTAACTTTAATGCCTTTCTTCGACCAAACCCCACCTTTGATTTCGGCTTTCTCCGTGATAATATCGGTGTAATCAGATTGGCTATTATCCATGCCTTTTTGGCCAACAGTCACTTTACCGCCTTTTACGCGATAGCCTTTCAACTCACCATTTTCTACATCAGCTTTACCGGTTGTCAGCGTGGTACGTCCAGCATTAATCACACCACAACCATCACATTGGATACCGCTTGGGTTGGCAATCACCACATCTGCTTTTTTGCCTGCGACTTCTACATAACCTTTTAAACGGCTTGGATTCGCTGAATTGACCTCGTTAAGAATGACTTTCGCTTCACCGCGAGCAAGATTCGGGTTACCTTGCACCCATCCTGCCATTTGCGTTTGGGCTGCTTTGCGGGCATTGTTTAACACAGCGCCTTTTTCTGCCACATCAAATTGTGAATATTGGTTACGTGATACCCCACCTGCACTTGGTGTTTGAATATTTACCTGCGGTAAACCATTGCCGGTTTGAAGTACGGTAGGTTGTTGATTACCCGGTGCAGATTTATCAGCACGAATTGCCATATCTTCTGCATGAACAGAAGGCGATAAGAAGACAAAGCCTAATGCCAACATTAAGCTA
>JAGZIS010000011.1:0-52685 GCA_018366115.1 Parahaemophilus parainfluenzae
TCATCAAATTAAGCTAGCCACTGAGGGTAGCCCTATGGCTAATAAGGTTGCCCATGCAGTTTGGGGCGCGGTGGAAGCTTACTCCGCAAATCAAAATGCCGCAGCGGGAGCTGGTGGTGCTTTAGCGAGTGAGGTGATGGCTGATGTAATTGCAAAAGAGCTTTATGGTAAAAAGCCGAACCAACTTAATCGAGAAGAGAAAGAAGTTGTATCTTCTGTTAGTCAAGCAGCCGGTGCTTTAGTGGGTGGAGCAGCAGCAAATAGTAGTCAAGGAATTGGTGTAGGACTAACTACAGCTAAGAATGCGGTGGAGAATAATTTCTTGAGTGATGCATCAAGAGCGAGATTAAATGCGTTAAAAACAAAATATCATCGTGGAGAAAAATTAACAAACAAAGAAAAATTGGAGTTTAGAGATTTAATTGAATCAGATCAGCGTAGTGACGTTCTCTTGGATAAATTTAGAAAAGATCCAAATTCCTTAAATAGTAAGGAAAGAGAGGCATTTTTAAGCTATGTAGATCGTTATTATATAGAAACTGTTACGGGGAATACCGCATCAGGTTATAAATTGGCATCACCAACATCACTGGTTAATGCTCAAAATCGTTTTGAATCAGAATATTTAATAAACGATCCTGTACCAAAACGAGATTATGGTCATTTCCCTTTTGCTGGTACGGATGCGCAAAGATCGCAAGCAGTGAATACTTTGCCAGAAGAGAGTAAGAACTGGCTAGGATGGCGTTCTGAAAAACATTCTCGTGATGAAGAGATGTATTATACTGTCAAGAACGAACTTGATGCTCCTGAGAATTATAAAAATTCAGCGAATGGGAAAATAGCTTATTCAGTTAAGGATGGGTTGGAGGCAGGCTCGATGATTTATGGTTCAGTGAGACTTGGAACTTTGATTTATGATAGTGGATTGGGTGTATTAAAAGGCGCTAAAAAAATCAATGATGTGATGTCTAATTCAACTAAATTTACTTTAGGCATTGCTGGTGCAGGAAGTGTTGGTTCTCAGTTACTAACAAATGGTACAGTTGATCTGAAAACGCTAGGAATAGATTTAACCACGGCTTACTTATTAAAAGGAAAAGGAGCAATCCTTACTGTAGGGGGAAATACAATAGCAGGAGCATTTAATTCTTATGTCACTGATCAATCTGTATTCGATGGAGCAATCTCTAGTGGTATTGGTAGTGCTGTAGGTTATGGAATGGGTAAAGTCATTGAAATTCGATTAAATAATAAATACCCAGATTTAACTTGGGTTAAATATAATCCTCAGCCTTTGAATGATAAACTCCCTTATGTTTATACATATAGAAGAAGTATTGTTCCTAGTATTTCAGGAAGTTTAGGAGGGGAAAGTTTAAATAGAGGCGTCCAATATATTTATAATGAGTCTCAAAAAGGAAGTAAATAATGAAAAGAATCATGTTAGATATTCTACTTTCTATTTTTATTGGAGTTTCTTTTTCATTATTATCGTTGATAGTTGGTAGATTGCTTTACAATATTGATAATTCAATATCTATTTTTGAGCTAGAATTGATTGATTTTGGTATAAAAAAACTTTCATTTTTAATCAAAATGACATTGTTTGTATCAAGTCTTTACTTTATTCTTCTTTTCTATGGTAGGCGTTTAAAGTAGCAGGATAATGTACTTAAATAATTATTTAGTCACAATCTTAAATTTTGAAACAAAAATAATAGATGAAGATATGTATTCAGGCTTGCAAGGATATTTTGAGTCTAATGAGGATTCAATTAAACATGCTGGTTATAAAGCCGCTTCATCCGGTATAGCAACATTAGTCGGTGGAGGTATAGGGAAAGGAATCGAAAAATTAGGATTTAGAGTACTGGTTGGTAATGTTAGTAGAAATAAAGATTATTATGAACCATTATATAGAAATCAAAAATTTTATAATCTTTTAAATGAAGAATATAAATATATTCCTACTAAAATAGGAACTATTGGAGATTCATTGTCTAGTGAATATATAAATAATAAGTTGGAGAAGAATGAGCCCAAAATAAATAGCTGGTTAAAAGGTGGGAATGATGCTAAGTAGGTTATTCCAGTACTTGATTTTTACATTTTTTGCATCCTTAGTTTGCTTTATTGGGTTTTCGTTATTTTTAATTCTTATATCCTATATATTAAATTGGGGAGAAATATCTTTAAGTGAAATAAAAGACATTGTTTTATTTTTCTTTAATGTGTTTAGTAAGGGATTTCCTTTACTCTTTTTATCTATATTTATTTCAGATAATTTAAAAAGAAGATGAAAGGTGCTTTAAGAATATCACCTTGATAGCGCCCCTCTGATGGCGCAAGCGTCCACGCTTGTGCCATTACAATCTATTATAGTTCTGGGGTTAGCAAAATCCCGAGGCAAGCTCACGAATGAAGTTTACCAGAAAATATAGCGTTATCTGGTTTCCAACGTAGTGAAACAACACTTGCTCGTAAAGCACTTTTCCATGTGAAAGGAGAAGATGGTCAGTTACAACTCTCATCAAATACCACTTTAACAAAAGCAGCAAATGCCTATATCAACGGACAGCTTGCGTATGCGGATGCTATTGCGAAAGGAGTTAATACAGCTAAAATAGCGGCACGAGAAGGTATTGAAGGAACTCGGGAATTAGTGAGTCAAGGGATTTATTATTCTTATCGACCAGCTGAGTTGGTTGTTGATACTGGGAAAGCTATAGCTTCAATGCCTAAACCATATAAGACAGCACTTGGTGTCAGTACTGGTGCAGGGGTCGCAGGTGAGTCGTTTTATTATATGGATGGCTCGAAAAGTTTATCTAATCCAGCAGATGTTTTGGGCTCTGTATATAATGTTGGTGTAAATGCAGCTTGTGATTCCGCTTTTTATACGGCAAACCCATTGCAATCTTTAGGACTTGATACATTGAAAGGGATTGTTAAAGATGGTAAAGGTGCTAACGATGCTTTTTATGATTCTGGTAAATCTAATAGCATATCAATGAGCATTGAGGGGTTAGGTAAAAAACTTGGCTTGAGTGATACAATGACCAAATTTATATCTTCATCAGTTAATAATGCTGTTGATTATAATAAAGAAAGCATAAATAGAGATAAGCCTTCTAAAGGAGAATAATGAAATTTATTATTACACTAATAAAAGTAGCTATAGTTTCTTTTTTAGCTACATCGATTTTTTATTTATTTGAATATATAGAATATGGAGGAGTACAGGATTTCTTCTCTTTTATAAAAAAATTTTATTTATATATACTTTTTATTGTTATATTAGGAATCTTAGGTAGGGAAAAAATAGATCATTGAATTTTAATGGATATGTATTTCAGTAATATATTCAAGATATTAAGTTTTCTAACGTTAGGTTTTTAGTGGCTTTTAAATTTTTAGCTATCTGAAAAGGTATATAATTTAAAATATCTAGATATAAAGTGCGGTCAATTTTCACAGAGTTTTAAAACCTTTCAAAAATTGACCGCACTTTTATTTTTAACGATGCTTATATTAAGCAAACCTTATAATTTCACATCCAACTTCGCGTAAGCGCGCTCTACTTTTTCCAATGCTTTTTCTACGGAAATATCACGAGCGAGTAAGACACCTAAACGGCGATGGCCATTGACTTCGCCTTTGCCGAAAATGCGAATATTGGTGTTTGGTTCAGCCAATACTTCGGCGATATTGCCAAATTGCACGTTTCTCGATTGACCTTCCACCACAATAGCTTTGGAAGCCGATGGGCTAATGAGGGTAATTTCTGGAATAGGTAAGCCTAAAATTGCACGGGCGTGTAAGGCAAATTCGGATAATTCTTGAGAAATTAGCGTGACCATACCAGTATCATGTGGGCGAGGGGAAACTTCATTGAAGATAACCTCATCACCACATACAAACATTTCCACCCCGAAAATGCCACGACCACCTAATGCGGTAGTAATTTTTTCTGCCACGTCTTGTGCTTTTTTCAAGGCAGCATCAGACATCGCTTGTGGCTGCCAAGATTCACGATAGTCACCATCTTCTTGACGATGGCCGATTGGTGCTAAGAAGCTGGTGCCATTAATGTGGCGAACGGTGAGTAAGGTGATTTCATAATCGAATTTAACAAACCCTTCTACAATCACGCGTCCTGCGCCTGCACGACCACCTTGTTGAGCGTAATCCCAGGCTTTTTGTAAATCGTCTTTGGATTTTAAAATGCTTTGACCGTGGCCAGAAGAAGACATAATTGGTTTTACCACGCAAGGAATACCGATTTTTTCAACCGCACTTTGGAAGTCAGCAAAGTTATCGACAAATTGATAAGGTGAGGTTGGCAGGCCAAGCTCTTCGGCTGCTAAACGGCGAATACCTTCGCGATTCATCGTAAGCTTGGTGGCTTTGGCGGTAGGTACAACATTAAAACCCGCTTTTTCTAATTCAATCAGCGTATCAGTCGCAATGGCTTCCACTTCCGGCACAATGTAATCAGGGCGCTCTTTTTCCACTAAGGCTTTGAGGGCTGCACCATCTAGCATAGAAATCGTATAAGCACGATGTGCCACTTGTTGTGCTGGGGCGTTTTCATAACGATCGACCGCAATCACTTCCACGCCTAAACGTTGTAATTCAATCACCACCTCTTTGCCCAGTTCACCAGAGCCAAGCATCATCACTTTGATAGCATTCGGGGTTAATGCTGTACCTAGGGTTGTCATGTTGTGTCCTTATTTTAAGAAAGATTCATCAAGTGCTAAATCGTCATTTTTATTAATCCCCACACCGCGAGCAATCACATTTTTAGCAATTTCATGTGCTTCTTCTAAAGAATGCTCGGTGTAAGTTCCGCATTGGTATTCGTTTAATTCTGGAATTTGGTTTTGATCTTGCACGGTTAAAATATCTTTCATAGAAGCTAACCATGCATCAGCCACTTGTTGCTCGTTTGGTGTGCCAATTAATGACATGTAAAAACCTGTGCGACAACCCATTGGGGAAATATCGATGATTTCTACGTTGTCATTGTTTAAATGGTCACGCATAAAGCCCGCAAATAAATGCTCAAGGGTGTGAATCCCTTTTGGTGGGAGAATTTCTTTGTTTGGAATGCAAAAACGAAGATCAAAAACGGTGATGTCATCGCCCTTTGGAGTACGCATCGTTTTGGCTACACGCACGGCAGGTGCGTTCATACGGGTGTGATCCACTTTAAAACTGTCGAGTAATGGCATATTTATTTCCTTGAAAATCAGTGATTTGTAAATTAATTGCAAGTTTTTGTAAATTTTTTTACATTTTTTTACAATTTCTTTGAACTTTTCTTTTTAGCGTCGGTCTTATAGAACAAGCAACTTGCAGTTGTTTTAATAAAATTGGTTCCTTAGGTTATTTGCCCCTTACTTGATAAGGGGCGTTTTTTTATCTGTTGAATATTAATTCGTCTTTATTCTAGCCCACAACCAGGTTATGCACAAAGGCTATTCTCGGCTATGACACGAAAGGTAAACTGAAAAAGAGCAGGGCAATATAACGCAGTCCTTTTCCAATCGTCATAAAAATCAAACAACTTAGCCAATTCAATCGAAGCCAACCGGCTACTGCACAAAACACATCCCCGACAATAGGCAACCAGCTTAATAATAAAGTGATGGCACCATAGCGTTGTATTTTGTTTATCACCCATAAAGTGCGGTCATTTTTGCTGTCAATTTTCGGAAACCATCGACCAATCCAATAAGTGGTGAGGCTGCCAAGTGTATTGCCTGCGGTTGCCAGAAAAACAAGCCAAAAAATATCCGCACTTAATAA
The DNA here is from genome assembly GCA_018366115.1 of Parahaemophilus parainfluenzae. Taxonomy (GTDB): domain Bacteria; phylum Pseudomonadota; class Gammaproteobacteria; order Enterobacterales; family Pasteurellaceae; genus Haemophilus_D; species Haemophilus_D parainfluenzae_AB. The sequence goes on from JAGZIS010000011.1 coordinate 5,818, forward strand.
TGAACCGACCAATACTTTTGGCACAGCAAGGGAGACAAACACAATTTCTGAATTACCTGGCAAAATGGTGGCGCTTAAGAAAGCGCTGAAAAACATCAACCACAAACCATGGGTTTGCCAAAAATCAGCCAAAAAGCTGAAAGAGAAAATGTCCCACATTAGGCTTTAATAATCTCTCTCGTTCTGACATCAAACACATCCATCCCCGCACTTAATCCTGCTTTTACGCCGAGATCGGCATCTTCAAAGACGATACAACGTGACGGTTCAGCTTTTGCCAGTTCTGCACAGCGTAAAAAGGTTTCTGGATGCGGTTTATGTTCTTTCACATCATCAGCGCTGACAATGGCGCTAAAGTAATGTTTGATATCTAATTTTTGCATCAACATATCAATGATTCGGCGGTTCGAACCTGAACCGAGCGCAATTGGCTTTTGTTGATAGTAATGACGCACCACGTCAAAGGTTGGAAGTAATTTTGATTCTGTTGGAATCAATTCATAAGAAAGTTTGCGTTTTGCTTGTATCACTTCATTTAAACGTTCTTGTGGCATACCGGCATCTTGCATAATGGCAGAGGCGATAGTACTCACGGTTGCGCCACCTAAATCATACATAATTTGGCTGTTAAAACGATAACCAAATTGTTCTCCCACCATGTTCCAGGCGCGGGCGTGTACTGGCATGGTGTCGATTAAGGTGCCATCCATATCAAAAATAAGGCCATCATATTTTTCAAAAAGTCTGTTATCTATCATTTATTGCTTTCCTAGTTAGTAAATTTTTTCACTTTGTTTCAATTTTGTGATCTGTGCACTGGTAATTTTGTGAAATAGCGGTAAAGTTATCCTATCTTAAAAAGGAATGTTATGTCGTTACTCAAACAATTAACCCGTTGGAAAATTCGCGGTCAGATTGATCAGGACGTTATTGATATTATTCTGACTTTGCAAAGTCGCCTAGAGCATCATTGGCGCATTGATGTGTCTATTCCGACAGTTATCACACTCTTATTGCATATTGCCAACAGCCTTGCCCGCTTAAAACGAGGGGGTTGCGTTTCCCCGCTTCATCAGCCTTTTTATGATGAAATGCAAAGTGCGGTCATTTTCCCCGATGTTTTGGAAATTCACCACGATTTGCTTTCTTTTATTCCGCAAGAAATTCCCGAAGCCGAGCAGAGCTATTATCTCGCCAATATTTATAGCTTGCTGTTGGAGCAAGATAAAAAATAAGGGCACGAAAGCCCCTATTTTATCAGTTAAAAATCAAACTGAGTTCTAAATCTTTGAGTAAATTGCTTTCTAAGCGCAATTCATTCCACACTAACGGATTGTTATCCAAATAATGTTTCTCAAAAGTCAGTTCCCAAGTCTGCAAAGAGCGGTCAATTCTGAGATTGATTTTATCGGTGCTATCTGTTGCCTGACGAGATTTATTTAAAATCACCGAAATGCGTAAAAGAAGCAGTAAAACAAGGACATCTTCATCCGCATAACGAGCAAAAATCGGTAAATCATTCTTTTTAAATGCGCCCGTGTGATAACGAACTAAATTCACCAATAAGCGTTGTTGCTCACGATCAAAACCCGGTAATTCCATATTTTGCAGAATATAAGCGGAATGTTTTTGCACATTGCGATGATTGATTACAATGCCCACTTCCAATAAACGCGCCGCCCAAATCAACAGATTTTTCATCTCATCAGCAAGATGAGGTTTTTGCCAATGGGTGTATTGGTCAATTAAGGTTTTCGCACTATTGGCTACGCGATCAGCTTGCGCTAAATCTAAGTTAAATTGTTCGGCAAGTCCTAATGCGGTGCGTGTGCGGATATCTGACACTTGGAAGTTTCGTTCCAGGCTGTAAATCACCCCTTCACGCAAAGCGCCGTCAGAATAGCGCATATTTTCTAAGCCAAAAACGTCAAAAACAGCGCTTAAAATGGCTAAGCCTGGAACAAAGACATCCACGCGATCAGGGTTTAATCCTGCGATATTGAGATCTTCAAAATGGGAGGCTTGTAAGGTTCGTTCAATTAAATTTTGTAATCGTTCAGCGGTGATGATGCCGTTAGGATCAAGGGTTGCGCTGATCACCTGGTACACGGTTTTAATCGTGCCCGATGAGCCTAACACTGATTGCCACCCGAGTTTGCGATATTCCCAGCTTAAATCTTCAATTTTATTGACCGCACTTTGGCGAGCTTGCTCGAAGTTTTCTTTGGAAATTTCGCCATTCGGGAAGAATTTTTTGGCAAAGCTCACACAGCCCATGTGACGACTTTCCGCTACTAAGGGGGTGAAATCGTCACCGATGATCATTTCGGTCGAGCCACCACCAATATCGATGACCAGTTTACGTCCGCTTTCGGGTTGAGTGTGGCAAACGCCAGCATAAATGGTTTTGGCTTCCGTTTGACCGCTGATGATATTAATGGGATAAGGAAAGACCGTGGCAGCCTGACGTAAAAATTCATCATTATTGACCGCTCTTCGTAAGGTATAAGTGCCCACGACATTCACATCTTCTGGTGCAAAACCTTGTAAGCGTTCAGCAAAAAGTGCAAGGCAATTTACACCTCGATCAATGGCTTCTTGGCTTAATACATTGTGCTCGTCTAAGCCGTCGGCGAGCCTCACTTTTTGTTTTAAACGAGACAGCACCTGAATCGAGCCATTGATAATGCGCGCCACAATCATGTGGAAGCTGTTTGAGCCTAAATCAATGGCGGCAATCTCCCGGGCCTCACCTCGGTGATGAGGTTCTACGAGTTGAGCCAGTTGCTTGTCGTTATGCATGTCCTTTCCTAAAATTCAAATTTATACAATAAATCAAAAACTTGGTTTGTGCTGGTTACTGATTGGAAATAAAGTTGTGGCATTAAGCGGTAACGTAAGGTCACTTCGGCTAAGCCATCAAACAATCCTACACCATATTTCACTTGTAAGCGTTTACCAATATTACCACTAACTTGTACTTTGGAGCTATCCCCAACACCGGCAGTGCCTAAGTTTAAGTCTTGAATACCAAAGGCTTCACCAATACCGCCGACTACTTTACCACTTTTCGCTAAACCTAAGCCAAGTAATGCCGCACCCACAGAACCACTGGAACCTGCTTCACCGCTGTTTTCTAATGAGCGACCGGTTAATAAATAAGAAAGTGCCTGGTCTTGAGATTTGGCTGGATCAGAGAAAATCGTGACTTGTGGGCTAGACGCCAGACCAATCACTTTTACCCCCGCGGTCACTTTACTGTCTTCCATAGCCTCAGGGTTACGAATCGCTTCAATATTCAACATCGGCTGTGAAGGTAAACCAGAGAAGCTGATTTGTCCTTTACGAATTAATAAATCCTGTCCAAAAGAGGCATAACGACCATTTTTTAGGTTAATTTGACCAAATAATCCTAGCTTACCTTTATCCTGTTTCACCGAAAGTAAACCATCCAAATTCGTTTTTAAACCATAGGCATCTAAATGCACATCATCACCGATTTTAATTTTTAAATCAGATTGAATTTGCATCCCAGATTTCGTTTCTGAAGCAAATTGGCGATTAATGAGTTCTTCTTTACTTTTTCTTGGGCCATTTAAAATGACTTCATCTTCACTCACTGGTTCAGCATTGTCCGGTAAGCTTTCAATAGCAATTCTTGCCCAAGGGATATCCACATTACCACTCAAATCTAAGAGTTTTGGCGAGGCTTTGACAACCACATTCGGGCTGACTTTTAATTTCGCCATGGATGGAATATCGACTTTGAAATTATCTGCTTGCGCTCTGACTTCTGCCGTCCAATTATTCATGTGCGCCCAGTTAGCTTGTCCATTAATATTGAGCTTGCTATCTGGTGTTTGAACATGGCCATTTAAGGTTGAAGAGGTGCCATTAAAGCGAATTGCCACTTGGCCATCAGTCACATCAAAAGGCAGGCTTTTCAGTTTCGTTTTCACATTTCGAATATCAAAATTGCCGTTTAATAATGGTTTTTCTAAATTACCACCGAAACTTAAGCGAGAGACCACTTCACCATCTATGCTTTCACCGCTAGAGAAAAGTTGATTGGCTAAGGATAAGCGTAAACCTTCAATGGTAAAGGTACCGCCTAATTGACGACCTTTACTTAAATCATGAATTTTTAAGTCTGTGCCGATTCGACCTTGATTTTGAACGTTAATGTCAGATTTCAAGGTTAAATTGTTATTTTGAATATCGGCATTCACACTTAATTTAGGAATATCCAGCTTAAAGGTGCGGTAGTCTAATTTTTGTGCCACACCAATGTTATTTCCTTCCACTGCCACATTTAGTTGTAATGGTTTATCCGTGAACCATGCCACTTTACCTCGGCTTTGTAACTGGCCTTTGAGTGTATCTTGTTCCATCAATTTATTCACTAAATCTAAATTAATACGTTTAAGCTCAAAAGGGACTTCGCCGTTTTTCCCTGCTGTAAATTGTTGAGGGAAACACAGATCTAAGTCTTGGTTAATCCAGCAGTGTGAACCAATGGTGGCTTGGATTTTTTTATTGTCATAAGTCACCGGAATAGTTTGATTCACTTTAAAATCGCCGATAGGTGAGTTAAGGCTTACTTGGCTTAAATTACCTTTCCATTGCTGAGAAGTGCGGTCAAAATTCCCCGCGATTTGCAAATCAGCTGCAACGGGTTCACCTTTTGATTTTAAGGTGAGCGTATGATGTTTTTCATCACCCGATGCATTCAAATCAATATTATGCAATTTGATGCTATCGCCATAGCGGAAGTTTTCCGCTTTGACGGTAAGTTCACCTTTCACTTGCGGTTCACTCACAACATTACCTTTAATTAAGGCTTTGGATAAGTCTAATCCTTGGAAGTGCAAGCCTTGTGCCGTTAAATCGGTATTAATGCTTGGCGCAGTAAGCTTCCCTAAAATCTGTGCTTTACCAACGACTGAGCCCGCTAAATCTTGCCACAGACCACGTAAGCTTGGTGCGTTGATATCTAAATCTAGGTTTGATTTATCACCTAATGTACCTTTTGCTGCAATGCGGTTATCGCCATAGTTCAGCAATAGATCAGGAATGTTTAATAAGGTTTCATTACTTAAAAAGACACTACCTTTTAAGCTTAATGTGCGAGAGGAAAGACTACCGGTTAAATCCACGGTAGGCACATCCACTTTCCAATGATTGGAATCAGCGGAACCTTGTGAGCTCACTTTGCCTGATAATACGGCTGGCATGGCTGGCACATAAGGGCGAATGTTCATTTTGTTTAAATCAGCGGTCACATCCCATTGCGCGCCATCTTTCCAGTTTGATGAACCCGTTAAACGTGCCGTACCATCTAGGGCAGCAAGTTTTAATTCGTTGATGGTGACTTCGTAGAGTTTACCGTCTGCATTTAAATCAACGTGAGTATGAGGGATATGATCCATACCCTCAACGCCACCAACAACTTCTGCGTGATAATTCAATAAATCGCCCGTGAGTTTGATATCGACATCGTTAATTTTGAGCGGCGCTAGGCTGTCTGTAAAAGCATATTGACCTTTTTTCGCTTTTAATTGCAGATTTAATGGCATTTTATCTTCAGCCAGTTTCACATCACCTGTTAAGGTGGCATCAAGCACTCCCTGTGTGGTTAACGAAAATGCGGTCGTTTTTTTCAAGGAGCCCGATACATTGAGATCAACTTTGCTGGCAGGAAGAATGGTTTTGTCTTTTGATTTAAATGCCTGGAGATCAGATTTTAATGTGAGATCAACTGGAAAATCGTCATTGAGCTGGAGTTGCCCTTGGCTAGAAAGTGTACCAAGAGAGCTGTCAATGTCGAGTTTTTGTAATTTCACTAAATGATCGGTGGCATCTGCTTGCAATTCCACTTTAGGCACAGTGATTTTTTGGATTTCTTCGCCTTTTTCATTGAGCGATTGATATTGCCAGTTTGTACCCAAAAAACTTGGAATGTGCATATCAAAAGGCAAGTTCACCGCATTTAAATTACCTAAAAAAGCCGGTGTGAGTGTTTGCTCAATTTGCGCCCAATCAACGGGTTTAGCGGGTTCTTTTTGCTCGGGCTGAGGGGGATTCGGTTGAGTTTGGGAGACCGTTGAGAAAAGCACGTCTGAAAGCGTGGTGGGCTCAAGGGTAAGGCCAGATTCATTGTTTAAACTGATCGCACTTTGAAAAGACGAAAACGTAATATTGCTTTGATCGAGTTTCATATCAAAGTCAGTAATCGCCACATTTTTCACTAGCACAGAAACCGGTAAATGGATTTTTTCCATTGGACCACTTTCCGTTTGTTTCTCTTCAGAAGGTGGCATTACACTGGTATCAATGGCAATTTTCGGCTGCGTTAAGCTGAGATCATCAACAATAATATCACCCGAAAGTAAACGAGCTAAATTCAGTTGTAATCGCGTTTTAGGGAGCGCCACATCTACGCCGGTTGTTTGAAAACGTAAATTTTCTAAGACTAAACCATCTTGTAAGCCACCGCTGACTTGCTCAATAGATAAGCTATCGAGCATTTTATCGGCGAGTTGAATAAGTGCACGTTGTCCACTATCAAAAGAAAGTGCTGTGACTAAGCCTAAAACAGGGACAAAAATGACCGCACTTCCGACACATAAAATTTTACGGCAGGTCTTTTTCTTTTTAACGGGTTGTGTGGTTTGGTTATCTGGTTGTTTTTCTTGTTCAGACATAGTCATACCCTAAATTTCAGCCCCTAAGCCAATGTAAAATTGAATGTTTTTGCTGTTATCTTTATCTCGAATTGGCGTTGCAATATCAAATTTGATGGCGCCAATTGGCGATGCCCAACGTACACCGACACCCGCACCATAACGCAACTCAGTGGCTTTATAAGAGTTAGCCGCCAAGCCTGTATCTGCAAACACGGCACCCCACCAGTTAGGGTAAACTTGATATTGATATTCAAGGCTACCTGTTACTAAGCGAGAGCCGCCGACTAATTTCCCGTCTTTATTTTTCGGTGAAATTTTCTTATAGCCATAACCTCGCACACTGCGATCGCCCCCCGCAAAGAAACGTAATGCAGGTGGAATTTTACGAATATCCGCGGTATTTAAATAACCAATTTCTGCACGGGTAATAAAACGGTGATTTTCTGCATAAGTACGAATCCAGGCGGTAGAAGCTTGTACTTTAAAGAAATTGGCCTCGGACATCCAAAGCTTATTCCCTAAATCAACTGTGATTTTTTGGGTATCTCCCCATGTTGGGAATTGGCCACCTCTTAAACGGGTACGGTTAAAGCCCCCAGTTGGATAAACCAGGAAGGTTTTATCGGTGAAATCAGCTTGTGTGTAGCTGTCATAACGGACACGAAGACCTGCAAAATATTGCCAACCCTCGCTATTATTCCAATAACGTAATGCAGCGAAAGTGAGGGCTTTGGTATCCGTATCGTTTTTATTTTCTTTTTCATAACCGGTTGAAAATTCATAATAATAATTTAATGGATTTTTCAACAATGGCATTTTATAGGTGGCTTCAAAGTTTTGCTTTGGCGCAGAGACGTAAAGATTGGTACGGAAACTATGGCCTCGGCTATTGATCCAAGGTTTTGTCCAACCAATTTGGACATGAGGGCCTGTATCAGTCGCAAAACCGACCCCAAGCTCCATTGCGTTTTTCTTACGTGGATAAAGTAAAAGTTCGATATCGACTAATTTCTCTTCTTCGCGGACATGCGGTTGTAAAAGTACGGAGCTAAACCAGTTGGTGGAAGAAAAATTATTGGTTAATTCAGATAAATCACTGACTAAATAAGGATCGCCCGATTTGATGTTGAGCATGTTTTGCAAATAATCTTCGCGAATTTGGGAATGGTTGAAGGTGATATTGCCATAATGATAACGTACGCCACTATCAAATAGCATACGCCACCATGCTTCATGCGTTTCTGGGCTGATTTCTAAGCGAGAAATTTGGAATTTTCCGTCAAGATAACCACGAGCTAGCGCAAGGTTTGAAATGCTGCTTTTATAATCATCGTATTTTTGATGCTCAACTAACTCACCTTGTTTTGGCAAGTTTTTACGGAGTGCCGTGAAGTTTTCGTCTTCTGCCGCTTCGCCTGTAATTTCAACGTCTGTTCCTGCAATTTTACTTGGCTCACCCGGGGTGACATTCGCAATAAGTAAATCTCGTTGACCTTTACGTTTTTTCAATTCAAAGGTCACGGAAGAACCATAATAACCAAAGACTCGAAGGCCTTTATCGACAGCATCTGAAACTAATTGTTTATACCGATCTGAGCCATCCATCTCGCCTTTATCAATGAGTTTGACATTCATATCAGTATTGCGAATGGCACGTTCACCCTTGATCCCACGGATCTCAATATCCACGGTTTGTTCTGCAAGGGCTGAAAAACTCATCCATCCAAGCAAAAGAGCGGTTGTTTTTAACGAAATTTTTTTCATTTTATTACAAGCTAAACTTTAAGAAGATCCACATCAAACCGCCTTAGTTTACCTATAAAATAAGGGGATTACCAATGCAATTATGGATGGGATTTGAAATTGTTATATGCGTTTGAGCGTTAATACGACAATGCGATCAAAGAAAGAGTTTCCTTTGCTTTGAAAAAAATAGCGATTTTGTCCTTTATTCAGACATTTAACCAAAATGTAACTGGACCATCATTGGTGAGGCTCACTTGCATATCAGCCGCAAATTGTCCGTTGGCAACAGTGACTTTTTCTGCACATTTTTGCGAAAAATAGCCATACAATTCATTAGCTAATGCAGGTGCCGCACCTTTTGAGAAACTTGGTCGTAAGCCTTTTTGCGTGTCTGCGGCTAGGGTGAATTGTGATACTACAAGTACTTCACCACCGATTTGTTGTACATTTAAATTCATTTTGTCATTTTCATCGCTGAAAATACGGTAATTTAATACTTTCTCGGCAAGTTTATCCGCCTTGGCTTGGTCATCTTCTTTTTCCACGCCTAATAAGACCAATAATCCCTTGCCGATTTGTCCCACAATTTGACCTTCAACTTCCACTTTAGCCTGTGTTACACGCTGGATTAATGCAATCATTTTACTTCCTCTAAATTTGTTTGATTCGTTGACCGCACTTCTGCAAGCACTGCGGCTAATTGCGCACCCAATAACACTACTGTCCAGCTGATTTGAATCCACAATAACATGATTGGCAGCGTCGCCATGGCACCATAAATTAATTGATAAGACGGGAAGGTGGCGATGTACCAAGTAAAGGCTTGTTTTCCTAAGGTAAAGAAAATTGCCGCAATTAATGCGCCTGCTGCAGAGTGTTTGATGCTCACTTTCTTATTTGGCACGACCATATAAATGAGCGTGAAAATAAACCAAGTAGAAAGAAATGGCACAAAACTGAGGAGTTTTAAGCCAAAAGAGAGCGTTTCCGATTGCTCGAACATAGCTTTGACGTAGGAACTCGCCGCAATGCTAGTACCGATTAAAAGCGGACCGAGCGTTAAAATGAGCCAATAAATAGCAAATGACGTAAAAATTGGGCGATTACTGGTGTCTTGCCAAATGCCATTGAGTGTACGGTCAATGGAGTTAATGAGCATCAATGCCACTAAAATCAAACTCACAATCCCCACGGCGCTCATTTTCTTTGAATTATGGACGAATTCATCAATATATTGTCCCACAACATCACTCGCGGAAGGAGCGAAATTGGTGAAGATGAATTCTTTCAATGCACCAGTGACTTCGTTAAAAACGGGAAAGGCGGAGAAAATTGAAAACACCACCATAATTAATGGCACGATAGCGAGCATGGTGCTGTAAGTGAGTGAACCGGCGGCTTGCGTTAATTTATTTTCTTGAGAACGCTGCCAGAATAATGCGAGAAAAGACGTTAAGGTCATTAGAGCAAGCCTCCGCAACAATGTTTAAATTTCTTCCCTGAGCCACAAACACAAGGCTGTTTATTGCTTGGGAGCGGTACAGTGGGATCAACAAAATACCAACGACCATCAATTTTTACAAAAAGAGAATATTCGTGATGCACTTGCGGCTGTTCGCTGCCTTGAAAATGTGCTTTAAATTCAACCGCACTTTGTGTTTTGGTTAAGGTTTCTGCTTTGACAATATCTAAATCGAGCCATTGCGTTTCATCAGCCCAATCTTGCAGGGCTTTTTCATCTAATAAGGTTTGTTGGCTTGGGACAGTGGTTTGCACGATATAAGGAATATTTTTGAGTACAAACGCTGAATAGCGGGAGCGCATAAGTTGTTCCGCTGTTTCTGGAAACATGTTGCCTGAATGAAAGCGTCCACAACAATCTTCGTAAGAAAGCGAAGATTGGCATGGGCAAAGTGCGGTCGTTTTAGCCGACATTTTAGGCCGCCTGCTGTAAATTACGTAATTGTGAGTTAACAGAACGTTTAAACGCTGGCGCTAATTCTTCAATGGCTAAGGCTTCTTCTAATTCTGCCACACTTGAAGGAGTAGAAAGTAGCGTGTTTAAACGACGAATAGTCCATTCAGGATAAGGACGGTGTTGCAAGATGAGTTCATCACCTTGATGAATTTCCCCTTCTTCAATCACACGCACATACCAACCTGTCCAACCGGACTGACGAATTACCTCTCTTGTATTCTCATTCTTGGTATTATGAGATAAACGTTCGCAAGGTTTACGTGGTTGAGACACTTCTAAAAGCGTGGTGCCAATTTTATAACGATCGCCTATACAGACATTATCTTCATGTAAGCCGGATACCACAAAGTTTTCACCGTAAATCGCGTTGCCGTGAAAATCAAACTTTTCACCAAGTAGCTCATTTAAAGCGTCGAAAGACACATCAGACATAAAAAACAAGGCTTTATCAACACCACCATGATGGGCTTTTAAACCCACATCGTTACCTTCTGCACCTAGCGTGTGCACTTTTACCATCGGTACCGGTTTTTTACGGATAGCACTTTCATATGAGCTACCATCAGGGAACGTTAAGGTTTCTATTAATCCTGTTTTAATAATAAGAATTTTTGCGTTTGACATCTATTTTTCCTGCTTTGAGTTAGTTTTGATAAATTATACCGTAAAATCACTTAAATTTTGACCGCACTTCGTTTTTTCCTTATTATTCGTTTAAATAAAACCAACAAAACAAAGGAATCTTTATGCAATATTCTCTCGCGCGTACCGAACAAGGTCAAACCCTTGGTATTACCGCAAAAATGGCAAACCGTCATGGCCTGATCGCCGGGGCGACAGGTACGGGTAAAACTGTCACACTACGTAAAATGGCGGAAGCATTCAGTGATGATGGCGTGCCGGTCTTTTTAGTGGATGTAAAAGGCGATTTGTCCGGTTTAGTCAAAGCGGGCACATTCAGTGGCAAAGTGGCGGAACGCATTGAGCAATTTGATTTAGGTGGCGAGAGTTATTTAAATGGCTATCCTGTGTCATTTTGGGATGTATTCGGTGAAACCGGTATTCCGCTTCGTACCACGATTTCTGAAATGGGACCATTATTACTTTCCCGTTTATTAAATTTAAACGCAACTCAAGAAGGCTTATTAAATCTCGTATTCCGTGTGGCAGATGACAAAGGCTTGTTACTCATCGACTTAAAAGATTTACGCGCAATGCTTAAATTTGTGGCAGAGAATGCAAAAACCTTCCAAGTAGAATACGGTAATGTTTCAGCCGCGAGTGTGGGTGCGATTCAACGTGCTTTACTGACACTTGAAAATGAAGGGGCGACCAATCTTTTTGGTGAGCCAGCATTAAATCTTGAAGATTGGTTACAAACCCGTGATGGTCGTGGTGTGATCAATGTTTTAAATTCTGAAAAATTAATTAATTCCCCAAGAATGTATAGCGCATTCTTGCTTTGGTTGATGTCTGAATTATTTGAGCAATTACCAGAAGTCGGCGATCCAGATAAACCAAAATTTGTGATGTTCTTCGATGAAGCACACTTACTCTTTGATGGTGCACCGAGTGTGTTGGTGGATAAAGTGGAACAAGTAGTTCGTTTGATTCGTTCTAAAGGGGTAGGGATTTATTTTGTGACCCAAAATCCATTAGATTTACCGGATACCGTATTAGGTCAATTGGGTAACCGCGTACAACATGCGTTACGTGCCTTTACGCCACGCGATCAAAAAGCAGTGAAATCTGCAGCAGAAACATTCCGTTCAAATCCAGCAGTTAATGTGGTGGAAGCTATTTCAACTTTAGGTGTGGGTCAAGCATTGATTTCATTCTTAGATGAAAAAGGCATGCCAACGCCCGTTGAAGTGGCGTATGTTTATCCGCCGAAAAGCCAACTTGCCCCGATTACTGAAGAAGAGCGAGCTGCTTGGGTGAAAGACGATGATCTTTATGCCTTCTATAAAGATTACGTGGATAATGAATCCGCTTTCGAAGTATTAAATGCGCAAGCGGATTTAGCCGCAGTGCAACAAAAACAAGCCGAACAAGCGCAACAAGAGGAAGAAAGCGGTTTATTTGGTAGCTTAAGCCGAATGATTTTTGGAACACAAAAACGCGGGGATAAACTTTCCCCAACAGAACAAATTGTGAATAGTGTGGCAAAATCAGTGGGTCGCAATATTCGTAATGAAGTGACCAAACAAATCATGCGTGGTATCTTAGGTGCATTGAAAAAATAACGAAAATTTGACCGCACTTTGCGGCAAGAATGATAAAAAGGAGATTATTATGTCTGATGTATTTCACTTAAACCTGACCAAAGCACAACTGAAAGGTGCAACATTAGCTATCGTGCCGGGCGATCCGGCGCGTAGCGAACGTATTGCTAAAAAACTGGATAACCCTGAGTTTCTTGCAAGTACACGTGAGTTCACTTCTTGGTTAGGCTATTTAAATGGTCAACCGGTGGTGGTGTGTTCAACTGGTATTGGTGGCCCTTCTACGTCTATCTGTGTGGAAGAACTGGCTCAGCTTGGTGTGCGTACATTCTTACGTATTGGCACAACAGGTGCGATTCAACCGCATATTAATGTGGGCGATATTCTTGTTACAACGGGTTCAGTTCGTCTTGATGGTGCAAGCCGTCACTTTGCGCCAATTGAATATCCAGCGGTAGCAAATTTTGAATGTACCACTGCACTTTACAATGCAGCTAAAGAAAAAGGCATTGAGCCATTTGTAGGAATTACAGCTTCTTCAGATACCTTCTATCCAGGTCAAGAACGTTACGATACTTATAGCGGCAAAGTGTATCGTGATTATCAAGGCTTGTTAAAACAATGGCAAGATCTCAATGTGATGAACTATGAGATGGAGTCCGCCACATTATTTACGATGTGTAATGCCCTTGGCTTACGAGCAGGTATGGTAGCAGGTGTGATTGTGAACCGTACACAACAAGAAATTCCAAATGAAGCTACCATGAAAGATACAGAAGACAAAGCTGTATCAGTCGTAGTGGAAGCAGCAAGAAAATTGTTAGCGTAAAACGCCGATAAAAAGAACCGCACTTTTTAAAAGTGCGGTTTATTTTTTAACTGTTTTTTCGAGCAAAATCTGCAGCTTCGGCGATTAATTGGTCATCAGGTCGAATGCCTGTGTAGAGCTCAAATTGTTCAACGGCTTGTAGCACAATCACTTCTGCACCAGAAATCGTTTGTTTCCCTTGCTGTTGAGCAAATTGGATAAATGGTGTTTCAGCAGGAATCGCCACCACATCAAAAGCGGTTTGAGCTTGTTGAATAAGATTTTCAGGAAAGGCGAGATCAAATTCTTCTTTTCCACCTTTCATCCCAATTGGCGTAACGTTGACTAAAATGTCTGCCGATTGATTATCCAAAGATGGGATATATTCATAGCCATAAAGTGCGGCTAAATTTTTACCTGTTTTTTCATTTCGAGCAAAAATCTTCAGATGCTCAAATCCACTGTTTTTAAAGGCCGCGACGACGGCTTTAGCCATGCCACCACTACCTCGTACAATCACGCGATTCTTTTTATCTAATTGATATTCTTCGATAAGTTTAACAATGGCAATATAGTCGGTGTTGTAAGCACGAAGAAAACCTTGATCATTCACAATAGTATTCACAGACTGAATGGCTTGCGCAGAAGGTGAGATTTCATCTAAAAATGGCATGCAGCTTTCTTTAAAAGGCATCGAAACGGCACAACCTCGAATACCAAGTGCACGAATGCCCTTGACTGCACTTTCAATATCCGTAGTCGTAAAGGCTTTATAGATAAAATTAAGCCCGAGTTTTTGATATAGATAGTTATGGAATGTTGTGCCAAAATTGCCCGGTCTGCCAGAAAGGGACATACAAAGTTGGGTGTCTTTGTTAATCATATCGATTCCTTAAATATTTAGATTTATATCATCATCGATAAAATATTGGTTCATTTCAAAGGCCGGTTTTGCTTCTTTGTCTTTGCCGACAATACGAGCGGGTACACCTGCAGCAGTGGCATATTCAGGCACAGGTTGAAGTACAACAGAATTAGCGCCGATTTTGGCATATTTGCCCACTTCGATATTGCCGAGAATTTTTGCACCCGCTCCAATCATTACACCTTCTCGTACTTTTGGATGTCGATCGCCAGATTCTTTACCTGTACCACCAAGGGTGACGCCTTGCAAGATAGACACATCATTTTCAATTACCGAGGTTTCGCCCACGACAATACCGGTAGCATGGTCAAACATAATGCCGTGCCCAATTTTGGCGGCAGGGTGAATATCCACATCGAAAGCTACTGAAATCTGATTTTGTAAATAAAGTGCGAGTGCTTTTCGATTTTGGTTCCACAAATAATGGGTAATACGATAACTCTGAATGGCGTGAAAACCTTTTAAATAAAGTAATGGGGTTGACCATAATTCCACAGCAGGATCGCGGTGGCGCACGGCTTTAATATCACAAGCAGCACAGTCAATGATATTGGGCTCGGCCTGATAGGCTTCTTCAATAATTTCACGTAGCGAAATTGCCGGCATGATCGGGTTAGCCAGTTTATTCGCAAGCAAATAACTCAAGGCACTGCCAAGATTTTGATGTTTTAAAATAGTGGAGTGAAAAAAGCTTGCGAGCATTGGTTCGCATTCTGCTAATTCTTTTGCCTCTTGGCGAATGTGTTGCCATACTTCTAACGTCATTTTTTCTCCTTATTCGCCTTTTCGTTCACGACCCAATAAGCTCAGTGCGACTTCTTGTGCACTTTTACCACAAAAGAGCATTTGGTAAATTTGTTCTGTAATTGGCATTTCCACTCCTTGTCGTTGTGCTAATAAATAAGTTTCTTTAGTGTTATAAAAACCTTCCACCACTTGACCAATTTCATCCATGGCTTGTTGACTATCAGTTCCTTTACCAAGCATTAAACCAAATCGGCGGTTACGGGATTGGTTATCGGTACAAGTGAGCACTAAATCACCTAAACCAGACATGCCCATAAAGGTTTGCGTATTCGCTCCCATGGATACGCCTAAGCGAGTAATTTCCGCAATCCCACGGGTAATCAATGCCGTTCTCGCGTTGGCACCAAATCCCATACCATCTGAAATACCTGCGCCAATCGCAATTACGTTTTTAATGGCGCCACCTAATTGAACGCCGATCATATCTTGGTTTACATATACTCGGAAATGCTGGCTGCAATGAATTCGAGCTTGAAATTCTAAGGCAAACTTTTCATTACGAGAGGCAAGGGTAATCGCTGTTGGCAAACCTTGAGCCAATTCTTTCGCAAAAGTGGGACCTGAAAGCACTGCGGTCGGAATTGCTCTACCTAAGGTTTCTTCCACTACTTCTTGTAGTAATCGACCAGTGTTGCGTTCTAATCCTTTGGTTGCCCAAATTAAACGATGATCAGGTTTTAAGTGCGGTCGAATTTTTAACAGAATTTCACCAAAAGCATGGCTTGGCACCACAATTAAAATATCTTTAGCTTGATCAAGGGCTGTTTTCAAATCTAATTCTAAATGCAAACTTTCTGGAAATTCAATATCTGGCAGAAAACGGCGATTTTGACGTTCTTGTTGCATTTGATGAATATGATCGGGATTGTGCCCCCAAAGATAGGTTGGAGAGCCATTGCGAGAAAATGAGATAGCGAGCGCTGTTCCATAAGAACCGCAACCAAGAATGGTAATTGGAGATTGGGATGGGTTCATTTCAATCACCTTTAAAATAAAAGGGCAGACGATATCGCCTGCCCTCATCACAATTAATGTTGGGTTTCCTGATTTTCTTCCGCTTCGGCTGCTGCTTGCTGCTTGTTCATGTAATCAATGAACAACGCATCGAAGTTTACCGGAGAAAGGTTTAATGCCGGGAATGTACCACGATTCACTAAGTTAGAAATCAATTCACGTGCATAAGGGAAAAGCATATTTGGGCATTGAGATGTTAAGCAGTGTGCCATTTGAACATCTTCTAAACCGCTGATTGTAAATACGCCAGCTTGTTTCACTTCACAAATAAACGCCACATCACCAGAGTCTTCCATGGTAGTTTCTACGTTGATGTTTAACGTGACTTCGTATAGATCTTCACCTACTTGGACGGCTTCAGTGCTTAAATTAAAGCCGAGTTTTGGTTTCCATTCTTGGTGGAAAATATGAGGAAGATTTGGCGCTTCAAAAGAAACATCTTTTACATAAATACGTTGAATTTGAAGCACGGCTTCTTGTTGCTCTTCAGCCGCTACTTCAGGTTGTTGATTTTGTTCAGACATAGAGGATCCTTACTTATGTTTTTTTACTAATGGTAAATTTGCACCCGCCCAAGCCGCTAAACCATCTTTTAACACATAAACTTTTTCAAAGCCTTGTTTGGTCAAAAGTTCTGCAGACGTAGCAGAAGAAACACCGTTAACATCCACAATGATAAGCGGTTTTTCTTTGTGATGTTCAATTTTGCCTACATTTTGATTTTTAATTTCAGTTGGAAGCAAGTTTACGCTACCAATGATATGGCCACGTTGGAATTCATCAATAGGGCGTAAATCAATCACCACTGCTTCTTCGTCGTTCATTAAGCGAACTGCTTCAGGGTTGGTGATGACGCGATATTTTTGTGTCGCACTTTTAAAAAAGGTGAAAAGTGTCATAAAAAGGACAGCAAACCATGCGATCGTTAAAAAAGTGTGTTTTTGAGCAAATTCAATTGCTTGAGGCATAAATTCTTGCATGTTGTTCTCAACTTAATTTTGATAATGAATAAGAGTTTATCTTCAGATGAAATAAGGCTTTAAGTATAACCGCACTTTAGTTATCTTTCAAAAAAATTATCAAGGAAACGTAACGTTGGCGAAAGCTTATACAATCGGATCGATAAAAATGTGATCGGGATCATAAATATCTTATCTTTGTGTTTATTCTACGCCTAATTAAGTAGAGAATAGCCAAACTTAGATGATAAAACGTGAAAGGAGACGCGCATGAAATTAAAAAAATTAACGGCACTTATGATGCTCGGATTTGGTTTTTCGATCGCACAAGCTGCGGAATTACCGAATATTACAATTTTAGCAACAGGTGGCACGATTGCCGGAAGTGGCGAAACTGCCGTTTCTTCTGCTTATAAAGCAGGGCAACTCAATGTTGATGCATTAATTGATGCGGTGCCCGAAATTAAGCAGCTTGCAAATATAAAAGGTGAGCAAATTGTGAAAATTGGTTCACAAGATATGAGCGATGATGTGTGGTTAAAATTGGCGAAAGCGATTAATGCACAATGTAAAGATACCGATGGTTTTGTGATTACTCATGGTACCGATACCATGGAAGAAACCGCTTATTTCTTAGATCTTACCGCGAAATGTGAAAAACCAATTGTATTAGTGGGTGCAATGCGTCCTGCGACAGAAAAAAGTGCGGATGGTCCGTTAAACCTTTATAACGCCGTCGTCGTGGCAACGGATAAAAAATCATCAGGTCGTGGCGTATTAGTGGCGATGAATGGTGAAGTATTAGGTGCACGTGATGTAACCAAAATGAGTACTACCGCAGTACAAACGTTCCATTCACCAAACTATGGTACCTTGGGTTATATCCATAACAGTAAAGTAGATTACGAGCGTTCACCTGAAAGCAAGCACACTGTGAACACACCATTTAACGTAGATAAATTAGACAGCTTACCGAAAGTGGGCATTGTTTATGCTTATTCTAATGCACCAATTGAGCCGTTAAATTCATTATTGGATGCGGGCTATCAAGGCATTGTTTCAGCGGGTGTGGGTAATGGTAATGTGAATGCCGCACACTTAGAACGTTTAGAAAAAGCGGCGAAAGATGGTGTTGTGGTGGTGCGTTCATCTCGCGTGCCAACAGGTTACACAACACGTGATGCCGAAGTGGATGATTCTAAATATGGTTTTGTGGCTTCAGGTACATTGAATCCGCAAAAAGCACGTGTGTTATTACAATTAGCCTTAACACAAACAAAAGATCCAAAAGTGATTCAACAATACTTTGAGGATTTCTAAGAAAGCCATTGAAAGTGCGGTCAGAATTTGAATCAAATTTTAACCGCACTTTCGGATAAAATAGACTAATCCAAGTAATAAATATAGATAATGCACTAGTTTGTTGTTAATATATGTTCCGGAATTATTTTTAAAATTAATATGGAGAAAATATTATGATTTGGGCTCAACTTTTAGTCGTCCTACTCTTTATTTACCTAGGGGCTAGATTAGGCGGTATTGGTATCGGTTTCATGGGGGGGATGGGTGTTGTTGCACTTTCACTACTTGGCTTAAAACCGGGCGCCATTCCGTTTGATGTAATTTCAGTTATCATGTCTGTAATCATGGCGATTGCGGCAATGCAAGTTGCGGGTGGTATGGATTTCTTAGTAAAAATGGCTGAAAAAATCCTACGTAAAAATCCGAAATACATCACTTTCCTTGCGCCAACTGTGACTTATTTTATGACTGTACTTGCGGGTACTGGTCACACAGCGTTCTCAACACTTCCAGTGATTGCTGAAGTGGCAAAAGAACAAGGTATTCGTCCTTCACGTCCACTTTCTATTGCGGTTATCGCTTCACAAATTGCGATTACAGCGTCTCCAATTTCTGCTGCAGTGGTATTCCTTTCTGCTGAATTAGAGAAAAACTTTGGTTTAAGTTACTTACAATTATTAGGTATTTGGATCCCAACTACTTACGCAGCATGTATGATTACTGCGGTGATTTGTAACTTCCTTGGTAAAGATTTGAAAAATGATGAAATTTACCAAGATCGTCTCGCGAAAGGTTTAATTACTATGCGTGGTGAAATGCAAATTGAGATCAAACCTTATGCAAAACGCTCTGTCGCAATTTTCCTTATCGCGATTTTAGTGGTCATGCTTTATGCCACTGCAATAAGTAAAACAGTTGGTTTAATTCAAAACCCAATTCTTTCTCGTGATAACGCCATTATCTCTTTCATGCTTGCGACTGCAGCCATTATCACTATGGCATGTAAAGTGGATACTGCAAAAATTACTAATGCAGCAACTTTTAAATCCGGTATGTCAGCGGTAATTTGTGTGCTTGGTGTAGCATGGTTAGGTAATACTTTTGTTGAAGGTCATATCGATCAAATCAAAGCGGTATCAGCTGAGTTCTTACAACAATACCCTTGGAGTTTAGCGGTCATCTTGTTCTTCGCAAGTACCTTACTTTACTCACAAGCTGCAACTGCAAAAGCATTATATCCAACTGCAATTTTATTAGGGGTTTCACCGGAAGCCGCGATTGCAGCATTTGCCGCAGTATCAGCATTATTCATTCTTCCTACTTACCCAACCTTAATTGCGGCAGTAGAAATGGATGACACCGGTTCAACTCGTATCGGTAAATACGTATTTAACCATCCATTCTTAGTGCCTGGTGTGATTGCAATTGCTTTATCTGTTTTATTCGGTTTCTTAATGGCGGGTGCAGTTTTATAATTTCCCATTAAGCTAACATAAATGAAAACCATCTTGTCTATGGATAAGATGGTTTTTTAATGGGGAACTTCTTCTCACTGTGATACTCTAAAGGGCAACCTATTTTTATATAAGGAAAACCAATGAAGTTATTTAAAATCCTTTTTGCTGCATTAATTGCTTATGTGCCAACAGCATGGTCTGCGGTGGATTATAATATTAAATACAGTTCCAATTATTTAATGCCGGCGTATGTGCATTTTAAAGCTGATGGTTCACAGTATTCAGTCAATGCGAAAATTAATATTCCGTTGTACAACATTGTGTTTACTTCTCGTGGTTCGCAAACTGCGAGCCAATTTAAAATGGTGAATTATCAAGATGTGCGTAATGGTAAGCCTTATGCGATTTCTAAAATTTCGCCAACAACAATTGAATACGGTAAAGTGAAAAATGGGTTAGAAACCGAACCGTTAACATTACCGACTTTTGACTTATTCACCATGGCATTTCAGTTGAGTTATTACGATAAATTACCAACCAGTTTCCAAATTACAAATGGTAAAAAACTTTACCCAATGGAAAATGTGAATGTGAAGAAAGTAGAAAAACAGATTCAATATAACAAGCAAACTGTCACGGAAATCACTTATTCATTTAAAACAGGTAATAAGGATATTATGGTGAAGAAATTCTCAGGTGAACAATTTCCACGTTATATCAAATACACCAGAGATGGTGATGATTATGAGTTAGAGTTTGATGAGTTTGTCAAATAACATTAGATGATAATAAAAGAAGCCACGCTAGATTGCGTGGCTTTTTATTTTATTGCTTAGTGTGCATACATAAATACTTGAACGAGAAGAAGTATCGATGAGATAACAAATTGACATCCCACGATTGGCATGACAAATTTCAGCCATTTATTGAATGGAATACCAAGCATTTGTAGCGTGACAAGGACCAATCCTGTTGGCGCAAGGAATAACATAATATATTGTCCCCAGTTGTAAGCCGATACCACGATATCTCTTGGAATGCCAACAGTATCAGCCAGCGGTGCCATAATTGGCATAGCGAGTACGGCAAGGCCTGAAGAGGAAGGTACAACCAATCCTAAGAAAATGAAGACAATGAGCTGACCAATAATAAAGACACCACCATTCATTCCACCAACAAGATGAGTCATATAATCGAGAATAGTGTCAGAAATCATTCCTTGCTCTAGAATGATATTAACTGCTCGAGCGAGTCCGATAATCAATGCGACGCCGACTAATTCAGAAGCACCATGAGTAAATCCATTTACAACATCTCTTTCAGGCAATCCACTGATAAACATAATAATGATGGTAATGGCTAGGAAGGAAGCCGCCATTTGAGGGAACCACCAACCACCAAACATCACACCCCATACCATGAGAGGAAAGGCGCCACTAAATAGAATCAGAATCAGTTTTCTTCTAAAGGTAAATTCAACGGTTGCATTCGGATCAATATCTTTCATATAGAGATCATAGAAAGCTTGGCGATTGTCATAGGTATAAGAAAATTCAGGATTGGCACGCAGTTTTTTACAGTACCAATACATATAGGCTATTACACAGGTTCCACCAAGAATAAGTCCCAGTGTGCGAAATCCCATCCCTTCAGTGAATGGAATCCCTGCAGCGTTTGAAGCAATAACAACAGAGAATGGATTGATTGTTGAAAAGGCAGTGCCCATTGATGCAGCAAGGAATATGGCACCAACACAGACAATCGAATCATAACCTAAGGCTAAAAAGACAGGAACAAGAATTGGGTAGAAGGCTACTGCTTCTTCTTCAATACCACAAGCCGTACCGCCTAACAGCATCAACACGCAGACAGCAAAGACAACAGAGAATTCATTTCCTTTCGTTTTCTTGGTGAGAGACATTAATCCGGCATTGAATGCTCCTGTTTTGTTTATCACACCAATCATCCCACCGAGTATGAAGATAAAAATCATAATATCAGCTACTTCAATGGTGCCATCCACCATGGCGTGAATCATATCAGTAATGCCTTTTTCGTGTTGTTCAATGCGTTGATAGGTATCGGGGATAGCAATCGGCTTTTTGATAATGCCGTTGGTGAAATTAGAAAGTTGAATTTTGATATTGAGTTGATTAAGGGTTTGTTCTGTTGCTGGATAGCTTTGATCGGGAATTCCGTGGGTTTTGACAATAAAATGATTTTCGGTGCTGTCATAGGAAAGTTTAGAGTAGGACCCTGAGGGAATAAGCCAAGTAAGGCCAATAGCAATAAGAAGAATAATAAAGAGAATGCTAAATGCGGAAGGGAATTTCATCTTTTTCTTTGATGCTTCCATTATGGAGAACTCCTTGTGTTCGGATTAATCAATAAGCCGAGCGCGTATTCTACACAAAAAGAACAAAAAAGCAAAGGATGATTTTGAAAGAATACAATGATAGCAGGGTTAGCAAACGTTTACCTAAGCCAGGGTTTATCGTAATTAAACCTGGCTTAAGTCTATTTTATTTAGGCAAATTGAGTAATTTTTTCACTCAAATCATCCAACATTTCATAACGTTTTCGGTACATAGAACGTTTTTTGCTGGCAATTTCTTCCAATGGTTTGCGGACGCTTTCAAGCGGTAATTGCCAATATTGACCTTTTAATTGCCCTTGATTTTCCTGCCAAAATTCATCGTAGTTGAATAGGATTTTACTGCGCGCAGATAAACGGTATTTACCTTGTGACGTGTGAGGGATACCGATTAACTCACATTGCCATTTTTCAGCTAACAAGCGGAAAACATTCATCAACATAAACATTGGGCGAACACCGTGTAATTCTTTTGTGGCTTGTTTCACAGCTTCTTGCGCCTCTTCATAAGAAGGACCTTGAATTGAGGCAATAAGTAATTTATTTGGCTTTAAGAAGGTGAAAGAAGCATCATAAATGCTACGCCCATTATTGTCTTTTAAGTTAATGGAAAAATAACCTTCGAAAGGGTCAATCTGGTTGATGTTGAAATAGATACCAAGTTGATCCGTTAATTGTGCTAACAAAAGGGATTTTTCTTGGAGTAGTTTTTTACAAAATTCTACGCCCATTTTTTCTTCAAGCATTAGCAGATTATTGGTAATGGCATTGAATCGATCGGTTGCAGAAAAACGTTTGTCACAATAGGTCGCGAGCAATGCATTAAAACGATATGGATTTTGTTGAAAAAGTGGAATCCAAGTTTGATGAGTATTTAAGAAATCAACCAATGCATCACATTGTTTTTTAAATAAAAATTTGCGTCCGTAATAACGGGCTTTATCCCTTAATTGTTTTTTTAATGGATGATTACAAGAATCGGGTAGTAATTCTTGAAAGGTCGCGAAAGTAATAGTTTGTTTTGCTGTCATAATGGATAAAGTGCGGTTATTTTTTCAAACGTTTTTATTAGGTAAAATCATGCTGATTTTTGACCGCACTTATTGTACCTGTATTCCATGGTTTTTCCAATTAACCATCAATAAAGGTGGTTCTTTACTTGCCTATTTTTCGATTTCTCCTTAATATGCCAAATCCTACCTTGAATTTATGCAACTCATCCCCATATTCAATGAAATTATAGAATTGATGTAAGAGAGATAACTATGAACGCCAAAAGAACTCAACAACGTACACTTCCTGTATTGCCATTACGGGATGTTGTCGTTTTCCCTTATATGGTGATGCCACTTTTTGTTGGGCGCGCAAAATCCATTAGTGCCCTTGATGAGGCCATGAATGAGGGCAAACAATTATTATTGGTGTCACAAAAACAAGCTGATTTAGAAGAACCTACCGTTGATGATGTATTCGATGTCGGGACGATTGCCAATATTATTCAATTATTAAAATTGCCAGACGGCACAGTGAAAGTGTTGGTGGAAGGTCAACAACGCGCAAAAATCAATCAATTAAATGATGGTGAAGATCATTTTGCTGCGGAAGTCACGCCGATTGAAACTACGTTTGGTGATGAAAAAGAATTAGATGTGGTGAAGGCAGCCGTTTTAAATGAATTTGAAAGCTATCTGCAACTTAATAAAAAAATCCCTGCAGATGTTTTAGGCGCACTTCAACGCATTGATGATGCCGATCGTTTAGCAGATACCATGGCTGCGCATATTCCAGTGACTGTTCGCCATAAACAAAGCGTGTTAGAACTGGCAGACGTGCAAGAGCGTTTAGAATACTTGCTCGGCATGATGGAATCTGAAGCGGATATTCTTCAAGTTGAAAAACGCATCCGTGGCCGTGTTAAAAAACAAATGGAGAAAAGCCAGCGTAACTATTATCTTAGCGAACAAATCAAAGCGATTCGCAAAGAAATGGACGAAGGTGAAAGTGAAGATACCATTGATGAAGTTGAACAACTTCGTCAAAAGGTTGAAGCTTCAGGTATGCCGGCAGATGTGCGCGAAAAAGTAGAGAGTGAGTTACAAAAACTTAAAATGATGTCAGCGATGTCTGCGGAAGCAACAGTGGTGCGTAGCTATGTTGAGTGGATGCTTCAAGTACCATGGCATAAACGTACTAAAGTGAAGAAAGATATCGCAAAAGCACAACAAGTCTTAGATGCGGATCACTACGGTTTAGAACGTGTGAAAGAACGCATTTTAGAATACCTTGCAGTGCAAGCACGTCTAAACAAAATCAAAGGTCCAATCCTTTGCTTAGTCGGGCCACCAGGGGTAGGTAAAACCTCACTAGGTCAATCTATTGCCAATGCAACAGGTCGTAAATATGTGCGTATGGCATTAGGTGGAGTACGTGATGAAGCAGAAATCCGTGGTCACCGTAAAACCTATATTGGTGCATTGCCGGGTAAATTGATTCAAAAAATGGCAAAAGTTGGCGTGAAAAACCCACTCTTCTTGCTTGATGAGATCGATAAAATGTCTTCGGATATGCGTGGTGATCCTGCGTCAGCCTTGTTAGAAGTGCTTGATCCAGAACAAAATACCACCTTCAATGATCACTATCTTGAAGTGGACTACGATTTGTCTGATGTGATGTTTGTGGCAACCTCAAACTCCATGAATATTCCTGGTCCATTGTTAGATCGTATGGAAGTCATTCGTCTTTCTGGTTATACCGAAGATGAGAAACTCAATATTGCGATGCAACATTTGTTACAAAAACAAATTGAACGTAATGGATTGAAAAAAGGCGAATTAACCATCGAAGAAAATGCCATTTTAGATATTATCCGTTATTACACCCGTGAAGCCGGTGTGCGTGGATTAGAGCGTGAGATTTCTAAAATCTGTCGTAAAGCGGTGAAGAATTTATTGGTCAATCCAAAAGTAAAATCCATTACCGTTAATTCAGACAACTTGCATGACTATCTTGGTGTGAAACGTTTTGAATTTGGCAAAGCGGATACGCAAAACCGTGTGGGCGAAGTAACAGGCCTTGCGTGGACTGAAGTGGGCGGTGACTTACTGACCATTGAAACTGCTTCAGTAGTGGGTAAAGGTAAATTAACCTTCACTGGTTCATTAGGCGATGTGATGAAAGAATCTATCCAAGCAGCGATGACCGTAGTCCGTGCACGTGCGGAGAAATTGGGTATCAATTCTGAATTCCATGAAAAACGTGATATTCACATTCACGTACCAGATGGTGCTACACCAAAAGATGGCCCAAGTGCAGGTATCGCAATGTGTACTGCATTGGTTTCTTGCTTAACGGGTAACCCAGTGCGTGCTGATGTCGCGATGACTGGTGAAATCAGCCTACGCGGTAAAGTATTACCAATTGGCGGATTGAAAGAAAAATTACTTGCGGCACATCGCGGTGGCATTAAAACTGTATTGATTCCAAAAGATAACGTGAAAGATTTGGAAGAAATTCCAGATAACGTGAAAGAAAATCTTGCGATTCATGCGGTAGAAACCATTGATGAAGTGTTAGGCTTAGCGTTAGAGAATCCGCCGGAAGGCATTGAATTCGTGAAAGTAGAAACAAAAGCGAAAGCACCACGCCGTAAAGCTGCGACTAAAACAGCAAGAGCGGTCAATTAATGACTCATTTTTAGGGCTTGTGAAAACAAGCCCTTTTGACTTTTAATTATGCAAAAATTTCCCCCTCTTTCCCTTTATGTGCATATTCCTTGGTGTGTGCAGAAATGCCCTTATTGTGATTTCAATTCACATGCACAGAAAGGCACAATTCCTGAACAAGAATATGTGCAACATCTGATCGCTGATCTTGAGACAGACTTAGAGAAATATCAGGCTAGTATTCAAAATCGTCCACTTCATTCAATTTTTATTGGTGGTGGCACGCCGAGTTTATTTTCAGCAGAAAGTATCAAGTTGTTATTGGCAGAAATTCAACGTTGCATTCCTTTTTCAGAGAATATTGAAATCACTATGGAAGCCAATCCTGGCACCGTGGAAGCAGAGCGTTTTAAAGGTTATGTGGAAGCTGGTGTAACACGTATTTCTATGGGCATCCAAAGTTTTAATGACGATAAATTACAACGTTTAGGGCGTATTCATAATGCGGCGGAAGCTAAAAGTGCGGTCAGTTTGGCGAAAGTTTCTGGGTTAAAAAGTTTCAATCTGGATTTAATGCACGGTTTACCAAACCAAACGCTTGAGGAGGCTTTAGATGATTTGCGACAAGCCATTGAGCTTGCTCCACCACACCTTTCTTGGTATCAACTCACCATTGAACCTAATACCATGTTTGCTTATCGTCCGCCTATGTTGCCGGATGATGATGAGCTTTGGGATATTTTTGAGCAAGGTCACCAACTTTTAATCGAAGCCGGTTATCAGCAATATGAAACATCCGCTTATGCGAAACCGGGCTTTCAGTGTCAGCATAATTTGAATTATTGGCGATTCGGGGATTATTTGGCGATAGGCTGTGGCGCGCATGGAAAACTCACTTTCCCTAATGGCGATATTTTACGTTTTTCTAAAACGAAGCATCCAAAAGGGTATTTGCGAGGTGAGTACCTTTATGAAGAAAAAAACGTGGAAAAAAATGACCGCGCTTTTGAATTCTTCATGAATCGTTTTCGTTTATTGGAGGCCGTGCCAAAACAAGAGTTTGAACATTACACGGGGCTTTCGCAAAGTGCGGTCAAAAATCAAATTGATTTGGCCATTCAGCAGAATTATATCGTCGAAACACTAGATTCTTGGCAAATCACCGAACACGGAAAATTGTTTTTGAACGAACTGTTAGCACTTTTTTTAGATGAATAAAATTTTTTCATCATCACAAATAAATTTTTACACTTGTTTATTTAATAGGGTCGTATTAAAGTAAAGCAAACGTTTACGTTGTTATCCACGGTTTAAAAGGGAGAGAAAAATGGACCAATTAGAAATGAAAAAATTAGCGGCACGTGCGGCGTTAAAATATGTTAAGCCCGATACCATTGTTGGCGTGGGAAGTGGTTCAACAGTGAATTGTTTTATTGAAGCCTTAGGTGAATTAAAAGATCAAATCCAAGGCGCAGTAGCAGCATCTAAAGCCTCAGAAGAATTATTACGTAAACAGGGTATTGAAGTGTTTAGTGCTAATGATGTATCAAGTTTAGATATTTATGTGGATGGCGCAGATGAAATCAATCCGCAAAAAATGATGATCAAAGGCGGTGGTGCAGCACTAACTCGTGAAAAAATTGTGGCTGCTTTAGCGAAAAAATTTATTTGTATCGTGGATGCTAGTAAACAAGTGGATGTGTTAGGTAGCACGTTCCCATTACCAGTAGAAGTAATTCCAATGGCACGTTCACAAGTTGGTCGTAAATTAGTCTCTCTTGGTGGTGCCCCGGAATATCGTGAAGGCGTGGTGACTGATAACGGCAATGTGATTTTAGATGTACATAATTTTGCGATTTTAAATCCAGTGGAAATGGAAAAAGAATTGAATAATGTCGCGGGTGTAGTAACAAATGGTATTTTTGCCTTACGTGGGGCAGATATTGTGATTGTTGGTACACCAGACGGCGCAAAAATTATTGATTAATAAAAATAAGGAAGCAAACATGACAAACAAAGTCTCACTCGACAAATCAAAAATTAAATTTGTGCTATTAGAGGGCGTGCACCAAAGTGCATTAGATACCTTACATGCGGCGGGCTACACCAATATTGACTTTTACAAAAAAGCTTTAGATGGTGATGAGCTAAAAGAAGCCATTAAAGATGCGCATTTTATCGGCTTACGTTCGCGTACCCAATTAACTGCTGAAATGATTGAAGTTGCACCGAAGCTTATTGCTATTGGCTGTTTCTGTATCGGAACCAACCAAGTGGATCTTAATGCAGCCAAAATGCGTGGGATTCCAGTATTTAATGCACCGTTCTCTAATACCCGTTCTGTGGCTGAATTAGTGTTGGGTGAGATTTTGCTCTTAATGCGCAATATTCCTCAAGCGAATGCAGATGTGCATCGCGGTTTATGGAATAAATCGGCAGTGGGTTCTCATGAAGTGCGCGGCAAAAAACTCGGTATCGTGGGTTACGGCCATATCGGTTCGCAATTAAGTATTATTGCGGAATCTCTAGGGATGGAAGTATATTTCTACGATATTGAAAATAAATTACCATTAGGTAATGCAAAACAATTACACACACTTGAAGAGTTATTGGGTTCTTGTGATGTGATTTCGCTTCATGTACCTGATTTACCTTCAACCCGTAATTTAATGAGTGCTGAACGTATTGCACAGTTAAAACAAGATTCTATTTTAATCAATGCAGCACGTGGCACGGTGGTGGATATTGATGCTTTAGCAACTGCGCTTGAACAAGGTAAAGTTCGTGGTGCAGCGGTTGACGTATTCCCTGTTGAGCCTGCATCAATCAATGAAGAGTTTGTTTCGCCACTACGTAAATTTGATAATGTGATCTTAACCCCGCATATCGGTGGTTCAACCGCGGAAGCGCAAGAAAACATTGGTTTTGAAGTCGCGGGTAAATTTGTGAAATATTCAGATAACGGTTCAACCCTTTCTTCCGTGAATTTCCCTGAAGTATCCTTGCCAGAACACGTTGGTACAAAACGTTTACTTCATATTCACGAAAACCGTCCTGGTATATTAAACAAATTGAACCAAATTTTCGTTGAAGCTAATCTCAATATTGCAGCACAATTTTTACAAACCGATCCGAAAATTGGTTATGTGGTTGTGGATGTTGAAACAGATGATGCATCACCATTATTGGCGAAACTTCGTGAGATTGAAGGCACAATCAAAGCGCGTGTGTTGTATTAATTTGAAAAATTAAGCAAAAATTGACCGCACTTTGTGTGGGATGGAAAGCAAAATGGGCAAAGTAAGTTATTTTACTTTGCCCATTTTTATTAACTGTTTGCAGATAACATTTATTTGATCATGGCCTTAAATAGATTACGGCGATCAGAATTAAATGTCGGCTGTGCGGTTGGGATGGATAAAACCATACGCAAACAATCTTGTGTAAGTTGAACCGCTTGTTCGTTAGTCAGATTCGGGTCGAGTGGTGAATGTAAAGAGCAACTTAAATATTGCGGTACATTTTCAACACTACTAACGGTGAAAGTGAGTGCTTTGTACGGTAGTTGTACAGTGAGTTTATCACCTAATTCACGTGGTTCCCATTGTTGTTGAGGGCCAGGTAGAATCACCACACTCATCATCCACGGGGTTAATACTGTGCCAATCCATTGGTCTTCGAATAAAACAAATTTAGGGCAGAAACATTCGACGCCTTTGTGATAAAAAGGGAGATCTTGCATTTCAGGTACAATGTTTTGCATTTCGGAAAGGAAAATCTCCGTTGGGTTTTCTTCAAAGCCAGTAACAGAGGTTAAAAGTGCGGTAGAGTTTTCAGGTGTTTTTTCGTGTTTATACATGGTTTATTTTTCAATATTAATAAGATTAAAGAATTCTGGCGAAACCTTAAAGAAAATTCCCCTCTTTTGTAAAGAGGGGTTAGGGGAGATTTAACACTTGTCTCGATTAATTAAGTCAAATCTCCCCCAGCCCCTCTTTTCTAAAGAGGGGAATCTAGATTTAAGCCGTATTCCTTAATGACTTGATTTAACGTTTCAAAAACCTTTGGCAACACGTTTTGTATTGTTTCCGTCAAACCAATGCCAGATTCTAGCGATTCTGGTTGGATACCGATGAGGCAAAGGTGTTTTGGAAATTCGTCCGTTAATTTCATTGCAGAAAGTACATCACAAATGCCGAGTTGGTGTGGCGAAATTTTGCGAGAGAAAAAGGTTGGCACTTGCTCGTCATGCAACACGATAATCTCACCTGGTTGTTTGTTAGCAAGCACGGCATCGACAATAATCAAATGCTCGCGATTTGCCATCGCATCCAGTAATTCCATGCCACAAGTACCACCATCGATGATGTCAAAGTGCGGTTGAATTTCAGGGCGTTTTTCAAGCTCCTGCACAACACGCACACCGACACCTTCATCACTTAACAAAATATTGCCGACGCCAAGAATTAACGGCTTCATTACAACACCTTCACTTCAGTCACTTCGCCGTTTTCGGTATTAACTACGTGCACAGCACAGGACATACAAGGGTCAAAAGAGTGAATGGTTCTGACCACTTCTAACGGTTTAGTTGGGTCAGCCACCGGTGTACCAATAATGGAAAGCTCATAAGGACCCATTTGGTCTTGTTCATTACGCGGACCCGCATTCCATGTAGATGGTACAACGGCTTGGTAGTTTTCAATGCGACCGTCTTTGATGACAACCCAGTGAGAAAGCATACCACGTGGTACCTCACCGAAACCAACACCACGGAATTCACCGCTTGCTGGAATATCTGTTTTGATATACGCCGTCATATCACCTTTAGCGATATTATCAATGAGCATTTGCCATTGAGCGCTTAAAATGTCGTTGATCGCACAGCAATGCACGGTACGACCGATAATACGTCCAAGGGTAGAATGTAATTGATCGGTAGTTAACGTGTTACCAGTCAATTTTTCATAAATGCCTTTTAATTCATTGAAGTGGTTGACAGTTGGCGTGTCATTCGCAGCCAAACCACACATTAAATAGGCGAGAGGACCCACTTCGACAACTTTACCGTAGAAGGTTGGTGCTTTTACCCAAGAGTATTTACCATCATCTTGCCAGCCGGTATATTTCGGACGAGTTAAGCCAGCCCAAGGTTCTAATGGCTCATCATCTTCGTACCAAGCGTGTTTACCACTCTCTTTAATGCCTTTTACAACGAACTCATCTTTTTGTTGGTCGATTGCACGGAAAGTCGATAAATCGCCGTTTTCGATATAACCACCTTTTAACATGAATTTAGAGTTATCTGCATCAATTGGGTATTCAGGTACAGATAAGTAGTTGCCTGATGTTTTACCAAGACTTAACCATTCAGGATAGTAAGCCGCAAATACTGCCGCATCTACTTTATACACTTGGTTGATGAAGTCAGTTAAGCGGTCGATACAAGCTTTCACGAACATGAGACGTTCTTGGTTTAGTACTGCTTGGGAATCTAAGTTAATTGGGTTTGCTACGCCACCAATCGCCAAGTTTTGAATATGTGGTGTTTTACTACCAAGTAATGCCACCACGCGGTTAGCATCACGTTGACATTCAAGAGCTTGCAAATAGTGCGCGACGGCAATGAGGTTTACTTCTGGTGGAAGTTTCATTGCTGCATGACCGAAGTAACCGTTAGCGAAAATACCAAGTTGTCCGCTATCCACTAATGCTTGGATTTTTTTCTGTACGTTGCGGAATTCGTTAGCACTGTTTAATGACCATGTAGAGACACCTTTTAGCATATCTGCCGCTTTTTCAGGATCAGCTTTTAGTGCAGCGGTGATATCCACCCAGTCCATTGCGGAGAGTTGATAGAAATGCACGATATGGTCGTGAATGCTGTGGGCAGCAAGAATCATGTTACGAATATACTGTGCATTGACGGGGACTTTAGCGCCGATAGCATCTTCTACAGCACGTACGCTGATAATTGCGTGTACAGTGGTACATACGCCACAAATACGTTGCATAATCATCCATGCATCACGTGGATCGGCACCTTTTACGATATTTTCCATACCGCGCCACATGGTACCAGAAGACCAAGCATTGGTGACAACACCGTTTTCAATTTCGCAATCAATACGTAAATGACCCTCAATACGGGTAATTGGGTCAATTGAGATACGTTTTTTTTCTGACATTATTCTGCTCCGCTAACTTTTTTGCTGAATGCCGCTTTTTCGGCAATAATTTTTTCTGAGTCTTCGGTATGTTTTTCTTTAAATACCGGTAATACAGGGAATAAACGAATGATTAAAATATAGGCACATACTTCAATGGAAACGAAACCAATTGAAATAAGCAATTCTTCCGCAGATGGGAAATATTGATAGCCGTTGCCCGGATTATACATGATAAGCGAGTAGTTCATACGCCATAATGCTGCACCGAGTAACATGCTTAATGCCGAAATAAATAACCAACGGGAATCTGATTTTTTCTCCCCGAGGAAGAGGGTAAGTAACGGTAATACCATCAACCAGACTTCCATCCAGAACATCCATGCTTCAAATTTAGTTAATTTATCGAAGCCCACAACCATTTGCAGTTTGTCGTGATAAATCAACTCACCAAAACGCACAGCTAAGAAACAGAAAATTAATCCTGCGGTAACGCGTGCCAATTGAGTAAATAAATGACGTTCATCTGGTGTTTTTCCTGCAAGACCTGCTTTAACTAAAGAACCCTCAAAAATCACAATAGAGAAGCCCATAATGAAAGCTGTCAGCAAGGAGAGAATTGGTAGCGCTTCATAGCTTTGCCATACCGGATGGACTTTGTGACCAGCTACAATCATCAAGGAACCCATTGAAGATTGGTGCATCATTGGTAACAAGGCACCCAAGGCAATAATGAAAAACATGATTTTATTCAGTTTATTAAACCATTTTTTCAAGCCGAAGAAACCAAGCCATACAGGGGCGAATTCTAGGGTCACCACGATGATATACACCGTCATACAAAATGCTGTTTCAAATAGAACAGAGTTCGTGTTGAACTGCCCTGGAATGTAGAAATACGGTAAATGCCAATAACGTCCCATATCAATGGTGATAGATAAACCACCAAGGGAATAGCCGAATAAACTTGCAAGCAATGCTGGGCGAACAAGAGCGTGATATTTCCCTTTATTGAAAATATACACGGTCCAAGCGAGAGCCCAACCGCCACAGGCAAATCCTGTACCGACAAGTAAGTCAAAGGCAATCCATAAACCCCAAGGATAACCGCCATTAAGTGCGGTCACAGAACCAATACCGAAAACCAAACGTTTTAAAATTAATAAAACGCAAAGCACAGCAAGTGGTGCAAAAAAGAGAATTGCGGCAGAAACAAGGCGACCGCCTACCGGACGTGGATTACTCATGATGCTCATCCTCCGCTTCTTCGATTTCCTTGCGTGCCTGACGCATGGCTTCTTTTTGTGCTGCAATACGCTCAGCGATTTTATCGCCATGCATATTTTTGTAAGTCATAAAGGTTAAACCGGCCAGTGCCACTAATGGCAATGCTAAACCGCGATACAAGAAGTGTTGTAAATGCGCTGCACGAGAACCTGTCGCGACTTCATCTAAGTCTGGTAAACCAAGGTTAGTAAAAGGCACACCACTTAAGGCAAGTACCTGTGTACCACCACCTTCTTTTTCACCGTAGATATGATATTGATATGCTGGCACGGTAGCACGGTATTTATCTGTGCTATTGACACTTTGACGTGGGTAATCATATTCAGTACCACGTAATAAGCTTAAACGACGTTTAGCTTCAGCCAATAGTTCTTCACGTGTACCAAAAATAATGGCGCCAGTTGGACAAACATGACAGCAACCAGGTAATTCGCCTTTATCTAAACGTTCAACACCTTTTTGGTTACAGAGTTCACATTTGCTGATTTCACCGAATGGATTGTCATAGTCATATTTTGGTACATCAAAAGGACAACCTACCATGCAATAACGGCAACCAGTACAGATATCGGGATCATATTTTACGATACCGGTTTTTGGATCTTTGGTAAGCGCTTGAACCGGGCAAACCGCAACACAGTTTGGGTCAACGCAATGCATACATTGTTTTTTCACGTAAGCATAGCCGTTTTCTGTTTTGTCTTTATTTGTGCCGTCACCATCACTCCATACTTGAATCACGTTACGAGTAAATGGGGTGAGTTTGTCGTTATTTGACCAAGTTTGATCACCTTTTGGATTCACGGGTGTGTGGTTTACGTTTTGACATTCAGCCACGCATGCTTGACAACCTACGCAAAGGGTAGAGTCGTAAAGCATTCCTAGTGCACCAGGAATGGGCTCAACCGTTTCCGTTGCCTGCGCACTCGACACAGGCAAGGAGGAAGCGATTCCGCCAAGCATACCTGCTTTTAGAAATTTTCGTCTATCCATCTTATTTACCTGTATGTTGTTCTTTCTCTGCGGCTTTAGCTTCGGAACGGGCTTTATGTTGAGCGCTTAATTCGCGTAAGGTCACAACACTCACGCCTGCTAGAATTGCAGCTGCACCACCTAATAAACCAATGGCGGTCATGGTTGCACCTGAACCTTCGGTATTATTAACATCGGGTTTTTCAACGCGTGGTGTTGGGTTTTCTACGCCTGCTAATTGGAAGATACCTTTAGTAAAGCCGACGCCTTTTTCGTTACAACCATAACAAGGGTGTCCGATACCGACTGGCCAGTTATTACCGCCGACATCACAGAATTCTAAAGTAGAGCAGTTACCGTAAGTTTCTGGTCCTTTACAACCGAGATGATACAAACACCAACCGTTGCGGTGACCATAATCGCCGTATTCTTTAGCAAAGCGACCCGCATCAAAGTGCGGACGACGATAGCAGTTTTCGTGAATTAAGCGATCGTAAGCGAATAATGGACGATTTAATTTGTCCATTGCGGGTAGTTTCTTATAAGTAAGAATATAAGCGACAATTGCAAGGAAGTTGTGTGGATTTGGTGGGCAGCCTGGAATATTAATCACTGGTGTGCCTTTTGGTAATACTTCAGATAGGCTGCTTGCGCCAGTTGGATTGCCACCGCTAGAAGGTACGCCACCCCATGCCGCACAAGAACCGATCGCAATAATCGCTGCAGCCCCTTTAGCGGCTTCTTGGATGTGTTCTACAATCGGTTTACCTGCTACCATACAATAGACGCCGCCGTCTTTCACCGGAATAGATCCATCTACGACTAAAACATATTTTCCATAATACTGTTTAATTGCATTGTGTTTATTATCTTCAGCTTGTTCCCCGAAGGCTGCAGAAAGGGTTTCGTGGTATTCTAAGGAAATCATTTCCAATACCAAGTTTTCTACTGTTGGGTGGGTCGCACGTAGCAAGGATTCAGTACAACCCGTACATTCTTGCGCACCAATCCATAATACTGGTGGACGTTTAGGTTCGGTTAAAGCAGCGGTCATTTCTGCCCCCGCTTTTGAACTTAACCCCATAGTCGCCGCAAGCGCGG
Organism: Parahaemophilus parainfluenzae; assembly: GCA_018366115.1. Lineage (GTDB taxonomy): Bacteria > Pseudomonadota > Gammaproteobacteria > Enterobacterales > Pasteurellaceae > Haemophilus_D > Haemophilus_D parainfluenzae_AB. Next base: position 41,288 of record JAGZIS010000011.1, read on the forward strand.
TACATAACTTCATAAAATCCCGACGGGAAACTTCTGCTAAAGCAGAAAATAATCCATCACTTCGTTGCATATAATCACTCCAATTGGCACGTTACTTGTATGGTTAATCTGGCTATGATATGCCCTGATGCGGGAAATTTATTTGATCGTAATCAAAAATACCCTTATTTTCCTTACAAAATAAGTGGATAAGTGATTGTTTTTATTTGGTTATTGAGAATGATTGTTATTTGGCAATATTACATTCACTTGGAGTCCATTTTTTGTACACTAAATCATAATAATAAAGTAAGGATTTGGGCTCTGAAAAACTTCGTGAATATTGACCGCACTTCTGGGTGATATGAATGGGGGAAGTGGATAAAACTAAATTCTTGGTTTTATTGATTTTTATCAACAAAATATTGTCTAAGTGAATAGATTTTATTGTGCTTTTCCCTATACTGAGTAGGGAAAATTTTCTATGGAGAAATAATAATGAATATAGTTGTAGGTATTGTCCTTCTCGGTTTAGCTTTCACTATTTCAATGTATAACAAATTGATTAGAAAACGTAATCAGGTGAGTAGTGTTGAGGCCAGTGTGGATGTTCAGTTAAAGCGTCGTTATGATTTGTTGCCAAACCTTGTCGCCACCGCAAAGGAATATATGTCGCATGAGCGTAGCCTGCTTGAGCGTATTGTGACGTTACGTGAAAGTGCTAAATCAGCCCATTCTACAGGTGAAAAATTCCAACTCAATAATGAGATTTCGGGTTTATTGCGTAATTTACAGGTTCGTCTAGAAAATTATCCGGATCTCAAAGCCAATCAAAATCTTTTGCAAATTCAGACTACACTTAGTGATGTGGAAGAGCAAATCTCTGCAGCAAGACGTACTTATAATTCAGCAGTTGAAGAGTATAACAATGCTGTGGAAATGTTCCCGTCAAATTTAATTGCAAACTTGTTTAATTTACAGAAAGGAACATTTTTTGATATTCCTCAGAATGAAGCTGAAGTGCCTAATGTGGGTAATTTATTTAAATAATAAGTGGAAAAACCATGAATACACCAAAAGAAATTGAAAGGATTCGTTTTCTGGGATTAGAAAAGTTAGATGAGGAACGTTTAGCCATAAAATCCCTCATCAATAAATGGATTATTATGCTATGCGTTGGGTTATTTTTCCTCATTGGAACGATAGGGAATGGATATCTATTAAGTACAGCTTTAATCCTTGGTTTGCTCATTTATTCTTTTCGTCATTTATTTTTTAAATATAAGCGTTTTATCGCGGAATTTAAAACGCGCGTGATTAATACGATTGTCCAGGAATTTGGTTTCCACTTTAGCGCAGATAGAGGACTGAATATTAGTGATTTCCTCTCCGTTTATGATAGTGGTCCCGCAACATTCCGTAGTGAGGATTTAATTTTTGGTGAGTTTAACCAAACTGAAGTTGAAATCTGTGATTTTTCAGCATTTAACATGTCGTTGAAAGAGAAATCGGTTAAGGCATTAGGTGCTCAGAATTTTCAAGGCATTTTATTTAAAGCCACTTTTCCTAAAGAACTGGCCCATTGGGTTTATGTTTGTGATAAGAAAGAAGCAGGTTTAAGAAAAGAAGGTGAAATTGCATTGATGGATAATCCGTCTTTTAATCGCTATTTTGATGTGTTTACTGAAGATCAAATCTTAGCCAGATATGCTTTAGCGCCTAAGTTAATGGAACGTTTTTGTGGACTGAAAGAGAAATTTAATTGCCCTATTTCGATGGTACTTCGTAACCGAGAAGTGATTATTGCACTTAATTTAGGAAAGAATAGTTTTGAACCGTCCTTTGAAAAGTCATTGTTAGAAGACAATACGATTCGTGATTATATTTCTAGTATCAAAGGCTTTACAGATATGGTGAAAGAACTCGGGTTAAATAACCATATTTGGAAATAAGTGTTAATGTAATAAAAAAGACGAGTTTAAATAATAAACTCGTCTTTTTTTATCTTATGAGTTTTTATGCGTTGTTTGCTGCTTGTGCTTTTTTACGCTCTAAACGTAACACACCTAAATGTGTCATATAGCAACAGAAAATACAGCCTGCTACAGCGAATAATAATAGGTAGAAACCTGCATCCCAACCGAATTTATCAGCCAAAATACCAAATAATGCAGTACCAGAGAAACTACCTAAAATGTAACTTAATAAACCACGTAAACCCGTTGCTGAACCTGCTGCGAAAGAAGGAACTAGCTCGATAGTTTGAAGTGAAGATAAGAACATTGGCACATAAATTAAGCATCCAATAATACCTGCACCGATGGTTACAGTTATTAAGTCACTACCGCCCCAGTAAACGAACATTGCTGCACCCACACCGAATAAGGTGATGATGGCCAGTGGCATACGGCGACCTTTGAAATAAGTATCAGTTAACCAACCAGCTAATAGCGTAGAAGGAATGGCTGCCCATTCAAAGATAGCAAATGCTGTCCCCATTTGAGCTTTAGTGAAACCTTTAGTTTCTAACAAATAAAGTGGTAGCCAGGTTAATACACCAAAACGGATCATGTAAGTGAATACGTCAATGAAAGAAACAAACCATACATTAATATCTTTCATAATGTAATCACGGAAGATTTCCCATGTGGTTAAGTTGACGTTTTCTTCTTTTGTGACAACTAACTCTTCATTCTCATTTTCAAGAATTTTACCAACTGGTGGTAAACCTTCGTTGTAAGTACGACCAGCACCGAAGATATAGAAAATAATCGCAACGATAGTAGCAATTGCTACAGGCACAACAAAGTGTGCAGCTTGCCAATGCTCTTGACCTAACCAAGCGATACTTGCACCTGCAATTGGTGCGACTAAACCACCACCTACGTTGTGAGAGATATTGAAGATAGCGGTTGTTACACCACGAGATTTACGTGGGAACCAGCTTGCTAATACGATATAAGCTGGACCTGCCCCCATCCCTTGGAAGATACCATTAAGTACACAAAGGAATAAGAACGCCCAGAATGATGCGCTAAAGCCCATCATTAAGTTTACCGCTGCCGACATCATTAAGCCGAAAATCATAAAGTGTTTCGGATTTGATTTATCTGCGATTGCAGACATGAAACCTTTACTTAAACCATAAATAATTAACATGGTACCGGAAATAAAACCGATATCTTTTTTGGTGAAACCAAAATCGCTAATTAATTCAGGAGAAGAAAGAAGGAAGTTATTACGTAAAATATAGAATGCCGCATAACCGATAAAGATGCCAAATAATGCATGCCATCTTAAGCGATTATAACGTTCTCTAATTTCCGCATCAGGAACAGGCGTACCTGGATTAGATTTTAGGAATGAAATCATTTAATGATCCTTAAATTTTTAATACAACAAAACTCATTTCTATACAAAAAATGAGGTGGTCAATATAAGGGGAAAAATAGAGATGTCAAATAGTAAATAAAAAATAACAAAAATTTTGACCGCACTTTTATTTCGCAAAATAGTCAGTTTTTTGCTATAATTCCGCACAATTTTCATTACAAAATAGAGAAAAACTATGTCAGAAACACCGGTTACAGAAAATGCTTATGGTGCATCAAGTATTAAAGTCTTAAAAGGGCTTGATGCGGTTCGGAAACGTCCGGGCATGTATATTGGGGATACCGATGATGGAACAGGCCTACACCATATGGTGTTTGAGGTAGTGGATAACGCGATCGATGAAGCACTTGCCGGCTATTGTTCCGATATTATCGTCACTATTCATGATGACAACTCTGTTTCCGTGCAAGATGACGGCCGTGGTATTCCAGTAGATATCCACCCAGAGGAAGGGGTTTCTGCGGCAGAAGTTATTATGACCGTGCTTCATGCGGGCGGTAAATTCGATGATAACTCTTATAAAGTATCAGGTGGCTTGCACGGAGTGGGTGTTTCGGTAGTAAATGCACTTTCTGATAAATTGCAATTAACCATTCGTCGCCAAGGTCATGTGTACGAGCAATTCTATCACTTGGGTGAGCCTCAAGGGCCTTTAACTATTATCGGTGAAACTCAAGCGACGGGTACAACGGTGCGTTTCTGGCCAAGTCCAGAAATCTTTGCAATTACAACTTTTGATTACAAGATTTTAGCAAAACGCCTACGTGAGCTTTCATTCTTAAACTCTGGCGTATCAATTCGTTTAATCGACAAACGTGATGGCACAGAAGATCACTTCCATTATGAAGGTGGTATTCAAGCATTCGTTGAGTATTTAAATAAAAATAAAAATCCAATTCACCCAAAACCGTTCTATTTTTCAGCTGAAAAAGATGGTATTGGTGTGGAAGTCGCATTGCAATGGAATGATGGCGTAAACGAAAACGTTTATTGCTTTACCAATAACATTCCACAACGTGATGGTGGTACTCACTTAGCCGGTTTCCGTGGTGCGTTAACGCGTAGCTTAAATAACTATATGGAAAGCGAAGGGTTACTGAAAAAAGAAAAAGTGAGCACTTCAGGTGACGATGCGCGTGAAGGTTTGGTGGCAATTATTTCGGTGAAAGTGCCAGATCCTAAATTCTCTTCACAAACAAAAGACAAATTAGTGTCTTCTGAAGTGAAAAGTGCGGTTGAATCTGCCATGAATGAGCGTATGCAGGAATATTTATTAGAAAATCCAGCCGATGCGAAAATCATTGTAAATCAAATTATTACGGCTGCACGTGCACGTGAAGCAGCACGTAAAGCACGTGAAATGACCCGTCGCAAAGGTGCATTAGATATTGCAGGCCTTCCGGGTAAATTAGCGGACTGCCAAGAAAAAGATCCAGCACTTTCAGAACTTTACCTCGTGGAGGGGGATTCTGCGGGTGGTTCGGCAAAATCAGGTCGTGATCGTAAAACCCAAGCAATTTTACCGTTAAAAGGTAAAATTCTGAACGTAGAAAAAGCGCGTTTTGACAAAATGCTTTCTTCTCAAGAAGTGGGCACATTAATTACAGCGCTTGGCTGTGGAATTGGTCGTGATGAATATAATCCAGATAAATTACGTTACCACCACATCATTATCATGACTGATGCGGACGTGGACGGTTCACACATTCGTACGTTATTGTTGACCTTCTTCTATCGTCAAATGCCGGAATTAATTGAGCGTGGTTATGTGTATATTGCTCAGCCACCACTTTATAAAGTGAAAAAAGGTAAACAAGAGCGTTACATCAAAGATAACGACGAAATGGTGCAATATGAATTAATGCTTGCACTTGATGGCGCAGCGTTGCATATCAGTGCTAATGCGCCAGCAATGAATGATTTAGTGTTCGAGAAATTAGTGAGTGAATATAACAATGTTCAGAAATTAATTACTCGTTTAAGTCGTTACTATCCAGAGCCATTATTACAAGGTTTGGTTTACCAACAACAATTAACCGTTGAGTTAATGCGTAATGAAAGTGCGGTCGAAAATTGGGCGAATGCTTTTGTTGCCTACTTAACTGAAAAAGAAACAGAAGCACATTTATATTCAGCGAGAACGCAATTTAACAGCGAACGCCAAGTATATGAAGCAGTCATTACTGTTCGTAAACATGGTATTGATACCGATTACTTCATCAACTTTGATTTTGTGACGGGTAATGAGTTTGCGAAGATTACTGCCTTCGGTCAGCAAGTAAATGGCTTGCTAGAAGAGGGCGCTTACGTCACTCGTGGTGAAAAAACGCAACCTGTTCAGTCATTTGAACAAGCTGTTGAATGGTTGATGAAAGAATCTCGCCGTGGTTTAGAAATCCAACGTTATAAAGGGTTAGGTGAAATGAATGCTGAGCAACTTTGGGAAACCACCATGGATCCAAATGCTCGTCGTATGTTAAAAGTATCAATTAAAGATGCTGTCGCTGCAGACCAACTCTTCACTACATTGATGGGAGATGAAGTTGAGCCTCGTCGTGAATTCATTGAAATGAATGCCTTGAGAGCAAATCTAGACGTTTAGTCTAACACTCAAAAATATCACTAAAAATAACCGCACTTAGGGAAACCAAGTGCGGTATTTTTTTATCTGGAATATAAATAAAAATAATTTTCAATTAGATCTATTATTTGTTTATATTCTTGACTATAATTTTTACGACTTATATCGCTTAAAGACAATAATACGAAATAGACTCGTTTTTTGGTTGTTAGATTGGTAGCAAAGTACGCATAGTAATGTGCGTACTTCTTTTTTGTTTTTAGGAGCAATCATTATGATGATAGATAAACGCCTAATTAACACGGTAGCCGACAGTAAAAAATGGATTGGCATCACCGTGTTATGGAATTGGGTGGCGTTAATTGGCGGGATTATCAGTGCCGTCGTATTTTCTTATATTTTACAGGCGGCTTATTTTAATGAATTGGGCCCATTAAGTGCGGTCATTTGGGGCATTGTTTTAATTGCTGCTTTGGCATTGCGTGCTTTTGCGGGTAAAAAATCGGTGCAGGCCTCTTATTTTGCCAGTACGAAAGTCAAACATGAGCTACGTAGCCTGATCTATCGTAAATTGGCTTCGATGCCACTTAACCAAGTGAATCAACAATCTACGTCAAACATTATCCAAGTGGCCTCAGAAGGTGTGGAACAACTTGAAATCTATTTCGGACGTTATTTACCTCAGCTTTTTTATAGCTTGCTTGCCCCGCTCACACTCTTTGCTTTTCTGATCTTTTTCAGCTTTAAAACAGCCGTGATTTTGCTAATTTGCGTGCCGCTTATTCCTATGTCGATTATTGCGGTGAATAAAATTGCGAAAAAACTCTTGGCAAAATATTGGTCCATTTATGTGGGGTTAGGCAGCAGTTTTTTAGATAACCTACAAGGTTTAATCACGCTGAAAATCTATCAAGATGATGCTTATAAAGCAAAAGCAATGGATGAAGAAGCAGAACATTTCCGCAAAATTACCATGAAAGTGCTTACCATGCAGCTTAACTCGGTATCACTGATGGATTTGCTTGCTTACGGAGGTGCAGCAATCGGGATTTTAACGGCTTTGTTACAATTCCAAGCGGATCAATTAACCGTATTAGGTGTCATTTTATTTATTCTGCTTTCTTCTGAATTCTTTATTCCACTTCGTTTATTGGGTTCTTTCTTCCATGTGGCGATGAATGGTAAAGCGGCATCAGATAAGATTTTCACATTGTTAGATACGCCAGTGGAAACTCAAGCACAAGCGGTCGATTTTGCAGCGAAAAATGCCATTCAGGTGGATATTCAAGATTTGCATTTTGCTTACAGCGAAGAGAAACCAGCAATTACAGGCTTAGATTTAAGCATCTTACCAAATCAGCTTACGGTATTTGTGGGTAAAAGTGGTTGTGGTAAATCCACTTTGGTTTCGTTGCTAATGGGCTTTAATAAGGCGCAACAAGGTAAGATTTTGTTCAATGGTCAAGAAATTCAAGAGATTGATCGTCATTCGTTTTATGAAAAAGTCTCTCTAGTGAGCCACAGCAGTTATGTATTTAAAGGCTCATTACGTGAAAATATGACGATGGCTAAAGTTGATGCCACAGATGAGCAAATTTATGCGTGTTTAGAACAAGTCAATTTAGCGCAATTCGTTCGAGATAATGGTGGATTAGATATGCCGTTATTAAGTCGTGGTGCGAATTTATCTGGCGGTCAAATCCAACGTTTAGCCCTAGCGCGTGCTTTATTACACAATGCGGCGCTTTATATTTTTGATGAAGCAACCAGTAACATTGATGTAGAAAGCGAAGAAATTATTTTGCAGTTCATTCAGCAATTTAAACAACAAAAAACGATTGTGATGATTTCTCACCGCTTGGCCAATGCCGTGAATGCCGACTGCATTAACGTGCTTGAGCAAGGCAAATTGATTGAGCAAGGCACACATAAAGACCTCATGGCAAAACAAGGTGCGTATGCTGAAATGTTCCAACAACAAAAAGATTTAGAACAAATTAGAGAGGTGGCAAATGCGTAAAAATGGTTTTGTTGTGATGGGGCATTTGTTGAAATTAGTGACCCCACTGGCGCACATTATGGCGTTTACCATCACCATGGGAACGCTCGGTTTCCTGGCTGCCATCTTTATTATGGTACTTGGGGCGATGGGGTTAGTGAATCTTTTAAACTTTGACACCCATTTAAGTTTTTCTGGAATTTTGACCGCACTTATCGTGTTGGCAGTTGCTCGTGGCGCATTGCGTTATTTAGAGCAAATGTCCGGACACTATATTGCTTTTAAATTATTGGCATTATTGCGTGACAAAGTGTTTTCTTCCTTACGCCGTTTGGCTTTTGTGAAATTGCAAGACAAACAAGCGGGGCAATTAGTGTCCTTGGTAACTAATGATATCGAATTGCTCGAAGTGTTCTATGCGCACACCATTGCACCAATTATGATCGCATTTTTTACTTCTGCGATTTTATTGTTGGTCTTCGCTCATCTTTCAGGTTGGTTTGTGGTTGTAGCATTAGCCGCTTATTTAACGGTAGGTGTGATTCTACCAATTATCACCACCAAATTGGCGCGTGAAGATGGCAGACGCTATCGTGAATTAGTAGGCGAAATGAATGACTTCTTCCTCGACAGTGTACGAGGTATGAAAGAAATTCAACTTTTCGGTTACGCGAAACTACGTTTAGATGAAATTCAACAACGCAGCCAAAAAATTGATATGGCTTTTGAACGCATTAAAGACCAAGAAGGCAAAGTGCGTGTTTATACGGAAGTAGCAGTATCGGCGTTTAACATCATTATGTTATTCACTGGCTTGATTTTGTTTAGCCTAGATAAGATTGATTTTTCTGCCTTTTTAATTGGCGTGATTTTATTGATGTCAAGCTATGGGCCAGTTATTGCATTAAGTAACCTTTCAAGTAACTTGTTACAAACCTTGGCTTCAGGTGAGCGTGTATTGAGCTTGCTAGCAGAAGAACCCGAATTAAAAGACGTAGAAAGTGCGGTCGATTTGAAAGAGGTTTCTAGCATTGATGTAGAGAACGTCAACTTTGCTTACGGCGAAGAACAAATTTTATCGGATGTTAGTTTATCTGTGAAAAAAGGTGAAATCTTAGGGATTCACGGCAGAAGCGGTAGCGGTAAAAGTACCTTGTTAAAACTGCTGATGCGTTTTTATGATCCTAAATCGGGTAGCATTAAAATTAACTGTGAAACCTTACCGAATATCAATACCTGTAGCTTACGTGACAATATGGCATACATTACCCAGCAAACCTATATTTTCAACGAAACCATTGAGGAAAATATCCGTCTTGCGCGCCGTGATGCAACGTTAGAAGAAATTATGGAAGCCGCGAAGAAAGCATCAATTCATGATTTCATTTTGAGTTTGCCAGAAGGGTATCAAACGAAAATGACCGAATTAGGCGGTAACTTGTCTGATGGTGAAAAACAACGTATCGGTATTGCCCGTGCCTTCTTACACAATGCGCCGATTATTTTGCTTGATGAACCGACTAGCAATTTAGATAGCTTAAATGAAGCGATGATTTTAAAATCGTTGCTGAATGTGAAAGCAGAAAAATTGATTATTCTCGTGAGTCATCGCCAATCTACCATGGCTATTTGTGATCAGGTGATTGGCATTGAGAATGGAAGAATGTCGTAAGACAGTGAGAAAAAGAGCGGTCAATTTGACCGCTCTTTTTTATTTTCTTAATTTCACTAACTCAACTTCGTGATTTTCACCTTTTCTAAGAATGAGATTGGCGCGCTCACGAGTCGGCAGAATGTTTTGTTTTAAATTCAATCCGTTAATGTTATCCCAAATGTTGCTGGCCGTTTCAATGGCTTCTTGTTCAGAGAGATTAGCGTAATGTTTAAAATAGGAATCAGGATTGGTGAAAGCACTTTGACGGAATTTTAAAAATCGCTTGATGTACCATTCTTTGAGTAAATTCTCATCAGCATCAACGTAAATAGAGAAATCCACAAAATCAGACACGAAGGTTTGATTTGCTTTATTTGAACCTGTTTGGAGAACATTTAACCCTTCCAAAATTAAAATATCCGGTTGATCGACAATATCGAACTTATCAGGGACGATATCGTAAGTTAGATGAGAATAAATAGGCGATTTCACTGATGGCTTACCTGATTTAATATCGGCTAAAAAACGAATTAATTTCGCCGTATCATAAGAAATAGGAAAGCCTTTTTTTTGTAGCAGATCATCTTCTTTCAGCTTCTCTAATGGATAAAGAAAACCGTCAGTAGTAATCAGATCAACTTTTCGTTCAGTAGGCCAATGAGTTAACAAGGATTGTAAAATACGTGCTGATGTACTTTTCCCAACAGCAACACTGCCAGCGATACTAATGATGTAGGGAACTTTAGGGCTTTGTCCGCCAAGAAAACGATTTAAAACCGTTTGGCGACGAAGGTTTTCATCAATATAGTAGTTAATCAGACGTGCAAGCGGCAGATAAATGGTACTGACTTCATCAAGAGAAAGCTCTTCATTAAAACCTAAAAGCGGTTTGAGATCTTGCTCCGTTAATTTTAGCGGAACAGATTTTCTTAATTCAGCCCATTGTTGACGACTAAAGTTCAGAAAGGGCGTTAGTTGTTCTGTAATTTCCAAGGTGCTTTATATTTGGAGTGAAAAAATTGGACAAAATATACCCTATAAATGAGTTGTGATCATCGTTTTTTATTAAAATTGGTGAGTTTTAAAACAAGAATGTGGCTTTTTGCTTGTAAATTAGGCGAATAGTTAAAAAAAACGTATTTTTCATAAAAAAAACTTGTCAGGCATAAAATTTTCCATATAATACGCCTCACTTGCTTACAACACGCCGACTTAGCTCAGTAGGTAGAGCAACTGACTTGTAATCAGTAGGTCACCAGTTCGATTCCGGTAGTCGGCACCATCCTTTGGTAAACAAGTATTCATTTAGTGTGGAGGGGTTCCCGAGCGGCCAAAGGGGGCAGACTGTAAATCTGTTGGCTCAGCCTTCGAAGGTTCGAATCCTTCTCCCTCCACCATTTTCTAAATGAATTCTGATGGGACAGATGAATTTAGGACTGCGGGCATCGTATAATGGCTATTACCTTAGCCTTCCAAGCTAATGATGCGGGTTCGATTCCCGCTGCCCGCTCCAAACGCTGATATAGCTCAGTTGGTAGAGCGCACCCTTGGTAAGGGTGAGGTCGGCGGTTCAAATCCGCCTATCAGCACCAGCCTTCCAAATTCCTCTCTCCTTATTAAATAGTAATGATTTTATTGGTTAATGTGGTTTAATTTACCCATCGATAACCGTGTCTATTTAGAGGGACTCTTTAAATGTCTAAAGAAAAATTTGAACGTACAAAACCGCACGTAAACGTGGGTACAATCGGCCACGTTGACCACGGTAAAACAACTTTAACAGCAGCAATCA
>JAGZIS010000023.1:0-6995 GCA_018366115.1 Parahaemophilus parainfluenzae
CAGCGGGAGCGGGTTCAGAATGGTTGAACACGTATGTTACAGATTTCTTAAATGAACAAGCGAAAGACCTCAAGCTAGATGCAGGACAAAAGGAGAAGCTTAAACAAGCAGCACAACAAATGACGGCATTGGTGATTGGTGCTGCCGCTGGTGCAGTGAGTGGTGGCACGAGTGAAACCATGAAGCAGGGCGCGTTGACATCTTACAATGCGGAGACGTATAACAGACAGCTTCATCAAAATGAGAAAGAGCGTATTAAGTTACTTGCAAATGGTGATGAGGAAAAAGAGCATCGTTTAGAAATTGCGGCCTGTGCGTTAGTGCATTGTTCTGCTCAGATTCCTGAGGATGACCCGCGTTATGCAGCAGAATATCAAAAAGAAATATTGGGTAATACAGCGAAATTTGCCAATGAGCGCTCTTTATTACAAAAACAAACTTATACGCTAGATTCATGGGGTGCAGGGGCGAGTTATCCGCTATTTAATTATAATCTGGCTTACAAAATGCAAGATTATGATGATGCTCATACATAAATAGTGACAAGGGCTGGTGGGGTGGCTCAAACAGCTTATGGTATAGGTACTGCTGTAGGTGGGGGTGTTACTAGTTGTATGGGGCTTGCAACTTGTGGGTTTGGAGTTGTTGCTGGTTTATATGGACTAGACCATACTCTTGCTGGAGTAAAAACAATCTGGACGGGTAAAGCAAGTCAAACAGCTGGGGGAGATTTTATTTCCAAGACCTTCGGTATGGAGCAAGGCTCAGCAGAGCTTTTGTATGGATTATCTAATCCTCACTTTGCGACTTCAGTTGGTAATGTGACTAAGTCAGCCTTTTTAGGTGATTTATCTAAAGGCATGACAAAGGGAGTTGATTCAACTAAAGAGCTTCCTATTATCGGTCAAGTGGCTGGTTATTCTCAAACTGAAGCTATATTAAACGGAGTAAAAATAAATAACTTCAAAGGAGCTACTCCAGATAGTCTTTCTAGAATTAATAACTTCTTATCAAATACAATTGATACAACAAGAGGAAAAGGAATTAGAAATGCAACAAAACCTAGCTATATTGATATAGAAACTGATTGGGGTGCCTTAACAAAGTCTGCTAAGGTAAAAAATTATGATAATGGGAGAAGAGTAGCCGAATTTTCTGATGGAACAAGAGCGATATATAGACCTAGTAAAACTGGACCTATGACTATTGAGTTACAACGACCAGACAATAAAAAAATTATTGAGGTAAGATATGAGCGCTAAGCTTTGGTATGAAGATGTTAAGGCATTGAATAAAACTGATATTCTATTGTCCTCCATGGAGGTAGAAAATGTCTTTGATAATTATAAAATTTTAATTAATTTTGATGAGGAAAAATACTTCTATAATAACTTTAGAAAATATGAATTTATTGAGTTCCTAGATGATGATTATTCGAATGAATGTAGAACTGACTCATATATTCATGATTTTATAAAGAAGTTTGATTATCTATACGCTATCCCTATTGTTTTTAGTTATGATGAGTTTGAAAATATAAAAAATGAAACTATTCCTCCTATCGTAATAAAATCGTGTTCAAATGATAGTTTTTTTGAAAAATGTACTGGTTCATTAATCTCATATTATAGTGGTGAGTTCATTGTTTTTTCTGATGATTTTTCATCATTTCTTATTGCTAAGCCAGGTCATTATTTTATTAAAAATACAGACAAGAAAAGCAATTGTTGGGATGGGCTATTTTCTAATAAGTATGATTTTTATGATTATGATAGAGATGTGTTGTTAGGATTCGCAGAGGCGTTTAGATAATAACCTAGAGTCATTCAAAAATATTAAGCGTTACAGTCTAATTTTGAACGTTTTTACATAGACCCTATTACCGGCTCATCAAAGGTAGAAAGTAACTTACATTTAAATATTTATGAGGATAAAAAATAAATGCTTATAGCTGAACTAAAATGGGTTGATTACAATGTCCCAAAAAGAGATGATGCATCCTTAATAATACTTAAACCAGCCTATTGCTTAAATTTAACATTGGCAATAGGGGCTAAAGATGAGTCTGGAAGTGGTTTTTTTTTATACTAATATTTTTAATTTAGGGATGATTCAAAGAGAAAAATTATTAATGATAAATAAAGGGATAGTTATTGATCTTTATACACTAGATGAAATAGAAAATCATTTGAAAGCTATAATAAATAAAATATCAGGAGAAACCTGGGATGATATTGTTGTTCAATTAAAAGAATATTTTGATTGGGAATATAAATAGTTTGTAAATACCCCCAGATAGCGTGAGTCTCCTGATATGTGCTTGAATCTACCTAAAATAGATAAACCGAAGTTGTTAATGAAAATAGTAAAAATCATTATTAAATGAAATTGACGTTTTAGGCAAGCGTCAGGAGACGCGAGCCATCGTCTGATGGTAGAGTATGGTTTGAAGCTGATGTTGGGATAAGTAATCAAATTTCTAGGAATAAACAACCAGGAACAAGACTATTGTAGTCTAATGATGGGTTATTGTTTATTACAACCGATCATTATAAATCTTTTAAGGAGATCGGAAAATGGAAGTAATAATTGATTGTAGTTTACTTTTGGATGAGGAAGATTTCTATACCCAATTAATGAAGCAAGTTGATTTTGGTGAGTTTTTTGGAAGAAATCTAGATGCCTTTTGGGATTATATTGGATTGCTGTATGAAAAAAAAATAATATTTTTGAATTATGGAAGTCTACCAAATGATATGATCTTATTTGTTAATAAGATAATTAATTTAATAAATGAAAGTAATGCTGAGCATAAGGGTATAGATAAGCGACATTTAATCTCTGTTGAGATCCTTTTTTAATTATTATTTGAAGATAATGAGGGGAATAAATAATGAGAGAGATAATTGCTATTCTTAAAAAGGCTTTTTTTTCTTCAATTATTATGACAGTGTTACTTTCTATAATGATGTATTTAAGAGGATATCCTGCAGAAATTTCATTTGTTATAAAGTATATATTCCCTTTTTTCTTCTTTTCTATGATATTAGCTATATATTTTGGAAATTATCTAAAAAAAGAAGAAAAAAATATTGCTAATAAAATGAAGAAAAAAAGGAGGAATGGGAATTAATAATACTTTTTCTAGGCATCTCTTAGAAGAAAGGCTCCGTCTTGAAAGTAATGGTCTTCCCACTTATCAAGAGGGATTAGGGATGAATTTTATTATTAGGTGCAATGGTAATGCCAATGAGGTAATGAGATTAGCAAGAGATGTGTTATTAAAGGTCAATTATCAATATGATTTATATACTAAGTCTAAATGGGACGATGTAGAAGCTTGGAAAAAAATATTACCAATACAATTTATTAATAGTTTTAAAAAAGTTAAAAGTCATTTTGATATTTTTGGTTTTTTTTGTAGAAAAAGAGAGGACGATTGGACTTTTGATAACTGGATATTTCTTATGGATCCTATAGATAGAAGCTGGTTTTGGTGGGGAGCAACTATCTTAGATGAAGACCACTTTTTATTTGCAACTAAAGTTCTAGATGATCCATTTTTATCGGGAACATTAAGATGGTTATTTATAGGATGTGGTGCTATTGAGGTTGTAGAAGAGGGGGATTTTTAGTAAGGTGGAGTATGCCAATAATTTATTATTGGCATACTCCAGATAGCGTGCGTTTCCTAACGCATGCTTGTATCTATCTAAAAAACTATACATCTGAAGAAGTTATTGAAACATTGATAATTTAAGTGCGGTCAATTTTCAAAGAGTTTTAAAACCTTTTAAAAACTGACCGCACTTTTGTATTTTTAATGATACTTATGTTAAGTAAATCTTATAATTTCACATCCAGCTTATCGTAAGAGCGTTCACTTAAAAGGTGGCGCCCATTGCAAGCACTAACCCGAAAAACAGTGAATTAGCCACAAATAAGCTGATCTTTGAGGATATTCAAAATAAACCAAACACTATTCCAAGTTCACTTGGTAATATTTTTGACTCGGCTACTTCAGAGGCTGTGGGAAAAGAGTTGAATAATAAGGAGAATAAAAAATGAGAACTTTATCTTTCTTAATTTGGTCTGGTACCTTTGTGTCTTTTTGTGGTTCTATTTTTTTAGGTTTTTTTCTATTTTTAAATTATATTAAATTTAATGAATTTGATTATATCTTACTATTCAAGGTGGCCTTTGTGTTTTTTATTGCTGGTTTTATTATTCCTATACCAGAGTTAATAAAGTTAAGAAATAAAATAAAATGATTATTGGTTGATCATAATATTTAATTGTATATTTTTATTATCTATATGCTGGTGATGCTAAGATACCATGGATATACATGGCATCATTATCAAGACACAACGAATGCAATTAGCTCCAGAGTGGGATCATTTAAAGACAGGATATGTGGGTGAAGATTATATCCAAAAAGGAAAATAATATGTGGAAAATATATAAAGATAATGATCAAGATCTTAGTTTCGTATTAGGTTGTATGTATTGTCAAGCCATAGATTTAAAAGAGTTTAAATTATGGCTTTTGAAGGTAATTGAAACATCTAATACAGATGACATACCTATGTATATTTATGATCTTACTGATTTCGATGGTCCCTTATTTAAGATCTCAGAAGTGATAGGTTTTTCATTGAGGAATTATTTTTCTCTTGAAGAGGAATACTCTATTTATGGTATTGCTTATATTAGAAATAAAAATATTGTAAATGCGCCAGTTGAAATGGATAAAGCCATTCATTACCTTAAATTAAATAATTATTTATTAAATAAATTTAAATATTTTTTCCATTTTATAGATGAGGTTTAAATTCTTTTGATGCTCGCTCTCAGATAGTACGAGTATCCAGACGAGTGCTTTTAACCCCAAAATAAATAACCTAAATTCATTGATGAAAATAGTGAAAATCTGAATCAAACGAAATTTATGTTTTAGGCACGCGTCAGGAAACACACGTCATAGAGGTTGAATAAGAATTTGTCAGATCAAAAAATACTAAAAGATAAAGTATATGAATAAAAAGAAGGTGGTAAATGATTAAATATTTTATTGTTTATTTATTCTCTTGTTTATTATGTTTTATTGTTTTTGAATTGATTCTAGGTGTGTTTGATTATTTTATTTATGGTCAGTTTACAGGGGATTTTATACAGGCTGCAATCGCATCTATCATTATTTCTGTTATAGCTATGGTTATTCATTTGATTTTTGGTATGAAGAAGTAAATTATTATCTTTTGATAAAACAAGGTTGAGCATCAATGATGTGTCATTCATGTCTGTATGTAAAATAAAGGTTCACGTACTTACGTTAGTTAGTAAACCACTATCTAAGGATGAAAAGAAATAATGATAAAAAAATTATGCTATCTAATATATGGAAGTTTAATATTTTCTTCGTTGACAACATTATTAATTTTTCTTTTTGTTTTATTAGATTATATTAACGAGGGTTTTTTCGACTATAATAAAATTATTAAAGTATTTAGTTTTTCATTTATTTCTTCTTTTATTGTTATGATTCTGTATTTATATAGAAAATAAAATTTTTATATTCATGTTACCCTAGATAGCGCGCGTTTCATAACGCGCGCTTGCATCTATCTAAAATAAACAAAGTGAAGTTATTAATGAAAATAGTATAAATCTGAATTAAATGAAATTGATGTTTAGGCTCGCGTTGGGAAGCGTGAGCCATCGTGGCGAAAAATATAAAATCTCAAATAGTTAATGATGCTAGTAATTTATGCTACGCACAAGAGTGTGATATTAATCATATGAGAAAATCTTTAATAGATAAAGGTTATGATTCTTTGGCGGTTGAAGAGGCAATAAATGAAATTATTATAAGAAATAAAAGTAGAGGAATTAAATGAAAAAATTTGTGGGTGATATAAATATTTTTTTAAATGCTTTGGGTGAAAAACAAGGTAGTAACTTAATATTAAAAGCTATTTCTATTGTGGCTACAGATTTTGAAGTGGAGTATTTTGAATGCGATAATATTCAACATACTTATTTTCACTTTTTTAAAGGAGGAGTTGATTTTGTTTTTTCTAAAAGTAATGATGGTGAGTTTTTGGAATCTATATTTTTTTATGTAAATAAATATAACAATGAGTATTATGAGTACCCTTTTTTAGAACAGCTTTTTTTGGAGTTGGATAATAAATTTACTCAAAATGATCTAATTGTGAAATTTGGAAAGCCTGAAGCTTGTTCAGATAATTGGATTAGGTATAGTATTAATAATAAGTATGTTCATTTTGAATTTAATGAGTTAAAGGAGCTTTCTCAAATAACATTGTTTATTAAATGAGACACTCAATAGCTCAGATCTCCTGATGCGTGCTTGTATCTAACTAAAAATAAACAAACTGAAATTAACCGATATGGTACAAGCGGCTTATAACAGTGTAAAACGCAGCCAACAAGTCACCAATGGAAAACTCAAGGCACTTTATGCAGTGAAAGCCGGAGAAGAGGCGGTTATGGCCGCTCAAAATGTGAGTAAGGTAGCGGAAACCTTAGATGCCTTAAGAGCCGGTAATATGCAGAATACCGGGACGACATCCAGCCCAAGTGTAAAGATTAGTATTGGTTATGGCAGCCAAAAACAAACACAAAGTAGCGAAAGCCAAAGTATTAGTCATCAAAAATCAACCGTGAATACGGGGACATTTAATGCAAAAGCGCGCGATGAAAAACTCAGTTTTGAAGGCGTTGATGCGAATGCGAAATTGATGGCATTATCAGGCAAAAGAGGGATTGAGATAAAAGGCGTGAAAGACGAAGAGCATCAACGCACAGAAAATAAATCTGTAGGGGGAAGTGTAGGCGTCTTTGTTGGAACCAATGGTAATAGCTATGGAATTGGTATTGAGGGTTCGGTGAATGTGGCCAAGGGCAAATCTAACTCGGATAGCGAACGTTGGCAAAATAGTCATTTTACTGCAGATAAAATCATCACA
>JAGZIS010000024.1:0-6230 GCA_018366115.1 Parahaemophilus parainfluenzae
ATAATCCTCAAGTTGACTGGACTGCCGAAGCTAAGGCGCAAGAAAAAATTTCAGAAGCTGAGCGTCAAGCAATGGAGGCTTTTGAAAAAGAGCATCCTGGACTTATTAAGAAATTAAAAACAACAGGTGACATCGCTTCTT
Organism: Parahaemophilus parainfluenzae; assembly: GCA_018366115.1. Classification (GTDB taxonomy): domain Bacteria; phylum Pseudomonadota; class Gammaproteobacteria; order Enterobacterales; family Pasteurellaceae; genus Haemophilus_D; species Haemophilus_D parainfluenzae_AB. The sequence goes on from JAGZIS010000024.1 coordinate 142, forward strand.
TTGTTGCTGATTTAACTCCAGGGATTGGAGATATTAAATCTTTTGCCGAAGCTGAGGATGGTCTTGATTATGCTTTGGCAACAGTGGGGCTCATCCCTGGAGCAGATATTGTTACCAAGCCATTAAAAGCAGCAAAAGAATCTATTCAAAAGGCAAGGGTTGCTGAGAAACTAGGTAATACGGCAGATGTGATTAAATATCAGAAAGAAGCTGTTAGTTATATTGATAATTCAGTAAATGGATTTTATGATGCAAAAGAATTTAGAAAAAGCTTTGAGAATACTTATGGAAAAAATAATGTTGTATCGACGACGATTCCACCAAATAATGCTAAAAATGTAAAATTAGCAGGTAAAGAACATCCTAAAACAGGAGTTCCATTTGATGATAAAGGATATGCTGTTTTTGACAACTTTTCAGTCTATGATACTAGATTAAATATTTCCGACTTTAGGGAATCCTCTTATATAGAGCAAATGAGAATGGCTACTAGAGATTTGGCCAATGCTATTGATAAAGGATATGTGAATAAGAATAAATTCACACCATCTCAATTAAATGCAATCTATAAAGGGGAAAGTAAGATTCCTGGGTTTACCTGGCATCATCATCAGGATACAGGAAGAATGCAATTAGTTGATTATGATCTTCATAAAGAAACAGGCCATATTGGTTGGGAGAGTATGAAAAATGGAAAATAAATTGAGATTAACTAGGGATTCAAGTGAAGATATTGGATTTGTTAAGTCTTGCGTTATTAAGGGAGCCATTACAAATAAGGAATTTAATGACTGGGTTGAATATGTAATAGTTAATGATAAGGTTGATGATTTGCCACTATATATTTTTGATTTAATTGATTTTAATGGATCATTCTATGAATTAATAAATATTATTGGGTTCACACCAGATCCAATTCTAACAGAGGATGAGGATAATGCCATATACGGAATTGCAATTAAACGATTTGGAAATGACTTGGATATCCCTATTTCTAATAACGAAGCTTTAAGAGCATTAGATCGAAATCCCTTAATTTCAAAGAGATTCAAGAGCATATTCCCTTTTATTAATTTTAGCTATTAAGTTCTAACGTGTTGAATAGCAGGATTTACAAAAAGTGCAAGCTCCAATGATAGCGCAAGCGTCCACGCTTGTGCTGTTTAATAAAAAAATTGCGAATTTTACCCATAAACGTTGGGAGAACCAATGTTCAAAATTCTTTGGATTTTTTACCGCACTTTTAGTTGATAGGCACAAGCGAGGATGCTTGCGCCATCAAGGGGGAAAGGTTATTACTTTTACCTATGAGAGATAATGAATTAAATATTACTAGTCATGTTTTTCTCTATAATGAATTTGTTCATAAAATGGAGAAAGATTATGGTCATTTAGATAGCTGGCTTAATATGGAAATATTAAACGCATTGGCTCTTGATGAATGGGAAATGTTGGGTAAACCTGAAGAATGGAATGTTTGGAAGGATGCATATCAGGAAAAAGCATTAAATTTAGTAAGAATCTTTCTTAATGAGAGTGGTTTAAGTTGTCACTAGATTAGCCTAGGTGCGTGAATGCTTAGGTACTCCATAGATAGCGCGCGTTTCCTAACGCGCGCTTATATCTAGTTAAAAATAAAGTTATTCATGAAAATAGTAAAAATCTGAATCAAACGAAATTGATGTTATGGGCACGTGTTAGGAAACGCGCACCATCGTGGGGGCTATTCAACAGGCTTATGACCAAGGTGCAACCAAAGGTAAAAGTATGGTTATTAATGTTCAAGGTAAGGATGTTTGTGATTATTGTAAAAATGATATAGCTACAGCTGCTGAAAAAGCCGGGTTAAAATCTGTTACTGTTCATGCAATAGATAATAGAACTAAGTTACCCAAAGTGTATGTTTGGTATAAAGATCAACGATCAATAAAGGAACCTCAAAATGACAAATAATTTATTTTTTACCTGTGGATTTCAAAGAGAAAAGGATTGGATTGTAGCATCTAATAGGGAGAGAGTATCTTCTATTGATAAAGAGAAAATGATATCTATACTGAATAATATTGAACTAAATGAGGGGGCTGCGGGGTTAGAATTTATCCCAGAGCCGGAAGTTGGAATTTCAGCATTATCAGTTCAATGTGACGGTGAAAGATATTTATTTACTTTAATTGAGTATGGAAAAGATGGGGAGTTCCTAATTAGAACAAAATCTGACTTTAATGGCACTCCTGAATTGGTTTACTTTGAAGGAGAATCCTATCCGGCTTGTTCGGTGATAGAAGACTTTGATTTTATTAAAAGAGTATTTGTTGAGTTGCTAGAAACCGGAAATGTTTCTTATGAGTTAATGGATATATAATTTATAACGTTGATAGTGTAGCTCTCATATTGTGCTAGTTTCCTATCGTACTGCAAAAATATTTAGTTATTTGATATTTGAATAGCATATACTTTAATAAAGAGCGGTCAATTTTCAAAGAGTTTTAAAACTTCTCAAAAATTGACCGCACTTTTTATTTTCAATGATGCTTATTTTAAGCAAATTTTGATATATCATTCTAACTTTATCAATAACTTAAACTCTATATCCAACTCGGATAGCGAACGTTGACAAAATAGTCATTTCACTGCGGATAAAATTATCACCAATAGTGAGGAGAGTGGATTAGCGCTTGAAGCAGCAACATTCAGATAGACACCGAAACACCAGAAAATCTGACCGCACTTTCACGGGATGCGAAGAATGCGAATCAACGTGTTGAAAAGCAAGATTTACAAAAAGTGCAAGAACGTCAGGAAATGGCGAAAGTTATCGGTGAGATATCGGAGAATGCAATTAATATTGCCACCTATGAAGAGCGTGAGAAAATCAACAAGCTAGGGCTTGAGAAGTTTAAGCTGGAAGAGCAAGAAAAAGCTTTACAGGGACAAGCGGGTAATGAACAACAGCTTGCAGCCATTAAGCAACAACTGACAAGTGTTCAAACAGAAATCACAAAAACGCAAGATGAAATCGACCGCACTTACGGCATAGGTAGTGAAAAGGGCATGGCGATTCGTGCTGTGACAGCAGCATTACAAGCAGCAGCACAAAACGATACCGCAGGCAGTCTTGTTGCACTGGCTTCTCCTTATCTCAATCAAAAAATCCACGAGATGACGGCAGGCGACACGGCAAAAGACAAAGCGACTAATCTTATGGCGCATGCCCTTCTTTCCGCGGTGGAGTTTCAAGTGACAGGTAAAGACCCATTGACGGGTGCGATTGCCGGGGTGACAGGTGAGGCAACGGCTGAAATCATTGCGAGAGCTTATGGCAAACCGGTCAGTGAATTAACGGCAAATGAGAAGGAAAACATTAGCACGTTAAGTCAGTTGGCGGGCGGATTAGCTGCGGCATTGACAGCGAAAGCGAATGGCAGCACAACAGAGCAAGGGGGTAATTTCCTTGCGGCGACGGCTGGGGCAGAGACGGCTAAAAGGGCGGTGGAGAATAATGCACTTACTCAAGGCAATATTCATAGTGCTTATCAACGTTTGTTGAATGGTGAAGATATTGAAGTTGTTCTCCGTGATTTAGAACATTTAAGCCAAAAGGAACGAGCTAAATTGCTTGCCGATTGTGATGCAGCATGCCGACAAGTGGTACCAAGCTTATTAATGGCTGCAAATGATTTTTCAGAAGAGCAGGCTATTGCGATAGGTAGTATCTTATCGAAAATCCCGGCAGACCAACGTTCACGTGTTGATATGCTTGTTCAATCGGAAAATAGTAAAACGCTTGAGGCTATAGAAAACAGTAAGAGTGATGTGGAAAAACATATTGCTTTGGCTGTTAAGGTGATGAGATTTTTCCAAGCAGAGAATGCCGTGTCGGGAGGAAAATCAAATAAACCTAAGGCAACAAGCGTACATAGTGAGAATAAAGATTATTCGAAAGATGTAGCAAATCTAGGAGTGAATCGAAATAAAGGATTAAATGAACGTATTTCTAATCGCCAAAAAAATCATTACATTTATGAGCAACAAGCAGCTAAAAATGTTCATAAGGTCACTGTGCCAATTGATTTTGATGGGCATATATTAAATGTTGAGATTAATAAAAAAGGAAAATTGGTTGGTGGACATAGTATAGCCAATGGAAATATTAATTTTAAATCGAAGGGAAAACCAAATTCACAAGGAGTATATGAAGCAGAAATTCAGTATATTAATCCTAAAAATCAGGAAGTTTTGACTAAAAAATCAACGATGTTTCCTGATAACTGGTCAGCGAATAGAGTTAAATATGAAGTCGATATGGCGTATAAAAATAGGGTTGAGTTTGTAGAAAAGGGGAAAACTATGTGGAAAGGAGTAACACCAAGTGGTGTAGAAGTAAAAGGATACAAAGAACCTAAAACTACAGTTTATCCAGTTATGGGAGACAAGTAGCATATGATAAATGTTAAGTTTAGTTGGATAGATATGTGGAAAGATGGATCTTTAGAACCACATTGTTCTATTCTAAATATAAATGAAGATTTAAATATAACTCATTTTTTAATTGATGATGAGGGATTAGGTGTAAGCCATTTACAAAAATGGATTAAAAATGGTCTTGAAGAGATTGATAAAATATCTAAAAAAGAAATTATTGAATATGATATGTGGGGGCAAACCTTAGGTGCGCTAATCTCGTTAGATAAAGTAATAATTTATTGGGGTGATGAAGAATATCCTGATGATTATCTTGAGTTTGACCAATTTAAGATCATTTTATCTAATTGGTATGACTTCTTACTATCTGAACCCAATATAAGTAATGAAGTTTATTTTTCAGTTTAGATTAGAGGTTTTTTATGACAGTCATGATCGGTGGTCATTCCGCCTTAGGTAATATCCGTGTTGAACGGATATTATACACTTATCCAAATGGCGTATATTTAGCACAGATTTCCGCCTTTGATAGTGAAACTAATCAATATATTGCGAAGACCAATAATAATGGCGAGACTTTAATGTTTCCCCAAACGTGGACGGCAGATCGTATTAAAGTTGAAATTAATTCTGCTTATATGAATCAAGTAGATGATTTAGATTCTATTCGTAAAGCTGAAGGTATGTGGGTTGGCATTTCAAATTCAGGCGTACGTGTAGAAGGTTATACCTATCATGTCGTCACGGCTTTTCCAAGTACTGAGCAGGAGTGAAGATGAAACTTATTTTTACGTATATTCAGCATAAAGGGCAAATTATTCCAACTTGCCATTTAGAGGAAAATCATCAACTAAATCCATTAACCGGTTATTTGAATGATCCAATGGGAGGACCAAATTATTTCTCTTTTTTAGATCATTCATTGTCAATTTTGACAGATGAGGCTATTCAAGAAGTGGATATTTCTTCCAATTCTTGGGGTGTTGAGGTGATGAACGATCAAGTGAATTTTTATTTCCTTTTTGCCCAAGAAGAGGAATCACTTTATCTTACTTTACCGCGTGGAATTATGATTGATGTACTGAGGTTATGGCTGATTTTCCGAAGTCAAGAACCCGAAGAAGGCTTAACACAGCGCTTAGAGTTTTAAGTTGAAAGTGCGGTCAATTTTTAAAGAGTTTTTAAAACTCTTAAAATTGACCGCATTTTTTATTTTCAAAGATGCTTATGTTAAGTAAACCTTATAATTTCACATCCAACTTAGCGTAGTGATGCTACCAAGCGGAAAAAAAGTCAAAGTGATGGCGCCTCGCGTCTATGCGATGGCGCAGAAAGGTGACTTAAATGGCGAAGGTGCATTGATTTCAGCGGATGTGATTGATTTACGGAGTAACCGTTTAACGAATAGCGGAACCATTGCAGGCCGTAAGCTCACTTTATTAAATACCGAAAGTTTATTAAATGAAGGTGCCATTACGGGTGATAAAGTAGGCATTAAAACCACAAATAACTTCGATAATATCGGCGGTAAAGTGGAAGCCGAGCGTGCCCTCTTGGTAGATGTGGGCGGTGATTTAAATCACGAAAGTACCACGATGACAACAAATGTGGACTTATCTCATTTCCAACGTAGTGAAACCACGCTTGGTCGTAAAGCGCTTTTCCAT
>JAGZIS010000002.1:0-224399 GCA_018366115.1 Parahaemophilus parainfluenzae
TAATTCGTTTTTGGTTGTAATACACTAAATATTCTTCAATTTCAGCCTGTAATTCAGCAATTGAATGATAAGTCCGAGAGTAAAAGCACTCTGATTTTAGTATCGCAAAAAAACTTTCAATCACCGCATTATCGTAGCAATTTCCTCGGCGACTCATACTTTGCACCGCTTTACCCTCCAACATCTTTACCCATTCCGCCGTGCCATACAATACACCTTGGTCGCTGTGAATAATCGGGCATTCTGTCGGTTTAAGAATTGTAGCGTGCAACTTGTTGCACGAAATCGTGAATGCCCGAAAGGGTTAAATAACGTTCCGTGCGTGATTCGGTCGTGCATCAAGATGCACGCTACGAGGGGTAAATAATCCTCCTATATGTTGAATTTTGGTTGTCAGCCTTGTTCATTATATAGCGAGGATTTTTTTCTGTTCATCGCTTAAGCTATTTGTCTCCATACGCATAGCGTATGGTTTTTATAGCCTGACTTTGCCTGGCTATAATCAAAGGCCGTCTGAAAATTCAGACGGCTTTTATATAACGAAGTGCTGTTAAATTTTTAGGTGTTTTTTGTGAATTATCCTAAGAACTCAACCACTTGTTTTTAAAACTTCACTGTTTCACCATCTTCTGGAATTGCTACATTTTCAAGCTTATTTGCTTGGACAAATTGGCGTAAATCCTTACGGTAAACAGACATATGATTTACTGCATCCATGTGCACCGTGATAAGTTTTGTATTTGGTAGCATGTTACGAGCATGAGCAACATCTTGTAACCCCATAATAATGCCATCATTCGGAAAAGCTAAGGTACGCGCATCACCTGTGTTCATAATCATTACATCAGGTTTATAACGATTAATGGCTTTGTTTACTTCGGCAGTCCAAACTGTGTCACCAACCAAATAAACCGTTGGATGGTCTTTCGCTTGGAATGTTACGCCCATCGCCTCATCTAAAATCTCGGCTAATTGTGGTACAGCGTACATTTCCGTTGTGCCGTGAGAACCGCCGGTTTTATTTAAAATAATACCTTCGAACTCCACCGGTTTTTCTAGCGATAAACTGGTTATGTTAGTAAAACCTTGCGCTTTGAGTAAGTCGCCATCCCGTTCATGTTGCACAAAAATTTTGATGGATTTAGGTAAAATTTTTTGTGCAACCTCATCCCAATGATCTTCATGTGTATGAGTTAAAATAATGGCATCAACATCTTTAAAAGTATCTTCTGCTTTCATCGGCAATTCCACAAGTGGATTACGCAAATGGCTATTTAATGTTCCTTCAAAGCCTGCATAACGTCCTTTTTCAGCAAGCATCGGGTCAATTAAAAAAGTTTTCCCTGCATAGTTTAGGCGACCAGTAGCATTGCGGATATGTTGGTAGCTATCAGTGTTTTTAGAGGCAAGATCTACGGCGAAAGTATTTGCGCTAATAGCCAATGCTGTAGTGCTAATTAAGGTTTTTAAGTTCATTGTTTTTCCTTTTCTATACGTTATTGAATGAATAAACATATTATAGTGAGAACAAGATTGCGTAAAAATGGATAAAAAATCAATAAACGTAATAATCGGGTCATTTCTGTGTTATGCTCATATCAAAGTAGGAGAATAAAATGAATACACCCACAGTTGCTTTGATTGTGTATGAACAAATGATGCCCATTCATTTTGCGATGGCATATTCCGTTTTTTCTATGTCGGATTTAAACGGCAAGCCGTTATTTGACTGTAAAATCGTTAGCGATTCGGACAACCTGACAAACTCGCTATTTCACATACATTTAGATGGAGGTTTAGAATGGTTGGATAATGCCGATATTGTTGTGATGACTGGATGGCATGATACTCAAGTAATGCCGAGTGAGGCTTTATTAACAGCATTACGGCAAGCATATCAACGTGGTGCGACAGTGGTGGGTTTATGTTATGGTGCCTATGTGTTAGCGTGCAGTGGTCTACTTAACGGCAAAAAAGCAACCACACATTGGCTAGGAGATAGTGATTTTACTTGTCGCTTTCCACAGGTGAAATGGGATTTAAATCCTATTTATTTAGAACAAGATCGACTGATTACCTCCGCAGGAACAGCCGCTTCCATGGATTGTTGTCTTTCTATTGTTCGTAAATTATATGGTGTGAAAATTGCCAATCATATTGCCCGAATACTGGTTATCCCTCCTCATCGTGAAGGCGGACAAGCACAATTTATCGAACGCCCTATTTCTCGTTCCACACCTAATCATAATATCAATGCGTTGCTTGCTTATTTAAATGAAAATCTGACCGCACTTCATTCGACTGATAGCCTTGCAGAACGTTTGTCAATGAGCCGTAGCACTTTCACCCGACATTTTCGTAAAGCAACCGGAATGTCATTAAATCAATGGTTAATTGAAGCAAGGCTACAACGAGCAAGAGAGCTTTTGGAAAGCACAGATTTATCTATTACAGATATTGCAGAACAAAGTGGATTTCATAGCGATACCGCCTTGCGTCAGCACTTCTTGAAAAAACATAAAATTTCACCGAATCGCTGGCGTAAGCAGTTTCAAATTGAGGATGTTTAGATCTTTTTATTTTAAAGTGCGGTCAGATTTTTAGATGTTTTTGCAAATTCAATTTAAAATTAAAACCGCTTGTTTGATCTAAACTCAGTCTATTCCTCTTCCCCTCCCTATCAAAAAGTTTGATAAGCGTTTGAAATAAAAAAGGTGAGATAAAATACTCACCTTCTAAACTCACATTTTGTAATTAGCCGAACACTTTTTCCAAGTGTGCTTGGTAGTCTGCTAAGTATTGTTCTACTTGTGGATTTTTAATCACATCGTTACATAAGAATGTTGGCAGACGGGTCAAGCCGATGAACTCGTTGAGTTTGTGGAAAGGCATGTACACAGCATCTACGCCTTTGCCTTCGAAGAAATCGCCTTCACGGGTGAACGCTTCAATCGGCGCATTCCACGTAAGCGAAAGCATGTGTTTTTTACCTTGTAACAAGCCGCCTGTGCCGTAGCCTTCAGTTGGATTGACACGATGGCGGCCATCACTGTGGTAAAGCTTGCCGTGTCCAGCGGTTAATACTTCGTCTATGTATTTTTTCACTGTCCAAGGTTCGTGCATCCACCAACCTGGCATCTGCCAAATCACGGCATCCATCCACAAGAATTTTTCGATTTCTGCCTCAACATCATAGCCGGCATCAATCACGGTTTCTTTTACATTGTGTCCAAGTGCGGTCAAAACTTCTTTCGCTTTTTTGTGAAGTGTGTGATTTAACTCACCATGTGAATGGCCAAACTCTTTTCCACCGTCTAATAATAAAATATTCATTTTTTCTCCTTTAGCTGATAATTTACCGATTACTAAGCACTTTACTAATGCAACAATTTAACCAATCAATAAGCGCCAACTATTAAACTTACTACTCAAGTTCGAGAGTTTGATAGAAGTTAAAAGCGCAATAAAAAAGCCTTGAAGTCATTATTTTCAAGGCTTTAAAGTCTTTCATAGGACTTGATAGGTTTATTTTGTGGTGGAGCTGGCGAAAGCTGATCTAGGTAAATATCACTTTGTTTTTAAAAGAAATATTTAATAGTTAAAAATAGCTTACTACCAAGCTTACTACAATAAAAAAACAGGACGCCAATTCAGACGTTATTTAGCCTAATTTTGCCGAGATTATAACACCAAATTTTGCAATTGCTTGCGTTATTTTGCGTTAAAGGATCTGATTAAATGGATCTGAAAGGCGTTAGATCTGAAAAGGATTTGTAAAGGATCTAAATTTGCGTTGAAACACACACATTTACTGCGCAGGCGTGGCGAGGTTTTGACTGCGATTTTTTATGCGTGCATTTGGGCGAAAAATCAGGTTGAAACAGGGCTTTGAAGTTTGTTTTATTGATTGATTTGATATAATAAAATTGGAGAATACTAATACTATACAAGACAAAAACAGTTACTTGCGCAATAAAAAACCCGCATTTCTGCGGGCTGTTTATTTTGAAAGGATCTATTGTAGTAATTTGTATTCGGTGAACGTGATCACATCTTCCCCTACCCAACTGTTAATCTCTTTCAAGCGTTCTTGCAGTGGGATAATCTCATTGATAAAAAATACTCGTGTTGCTTTCTCAACGTCACCAAAACCGCCTGTGTTATTAGGCACAATCCCCATTAATTGCGGTGGTACACGATGGGCCGCTAATACATCATCACGGCTTGCATTTTTAATATTTAAGAAGTCATCTTTCGCCACTGCATCAGACAATGGAATGACTTGCATCCCGTCTTTCTTGCCGTTAGGAATATACACAAATAAATTCTTAAAGTTGCCAGTGCCTTTTGTTTGACGGATTTGTGTTTTGATTGCTTCAATGTCGTCTTTGTTTTGTGTTGGGTCAGTCATGTAAATAATCGACCCAGCATGCGCACCGTTCAAATAATATTTGCGGCGAAACAATGTCGCGCTTTCATTTAAGAAAGCCGATTGTAAAGCGGCTAAATATTCCGGCACGCCGTAAATCTCTTGATTCACATCAGGATTGATCAGATTAAACACCGCATCTTTCGGGAATTCGTATTCATCAAAGCCATTCACAATCTGATAAAAAATGCCTTTCTCCACGCCAACGCGCATATATTTTGCAAGGGGCGATTTTAACGCAATCACTTTTCCGAAAGTGTTTTCAACTTTTTCAAGATAAGCATTACCGAATACTAAGTAATCTTGCACAAGTTTTTCTAACTGCGTGCGTGGTAAAAGTGCGGTCGTTTTACAGGTAGAAAGCAAAATGTTTTTCTTCACCGTGATCGCACTGTTATGATGTGCAGATGCATTTAAGGCTTTGGCAAGATAACTTAAATTAATTGGCGGGTTGTAATATTTCTCATACATCAACACGCTTTCGAAATAATTCAATACTTCTGCACGGTCAAGCACGGGAATAGGTTCACCAAAGCTGAACGCCTGTGCTTGATTCCCCGTAGAAAGTGCGGTTGATTTTTTTGATTTTTTGCTCATTTGGTAATCCTATTCAAAAGTGAAAATGGTTGGTTGGTTACTTGACACATCGCCGTTTAAACCATAAGGCACATTTAAAATGCAGTTCATAATTGCCCATGATAAGTCGCCGTGGCTTGCATCTTCTGAACGGTCAGATACATAAGTAATCTTCCCTGTTCCGGTAATACGTTTTTTGACTGTCATAAAACTGGTGATGATTTCGTTTCCATCAAATTTAAGGCGGCGTTTCTGAATTAAGTTTTGCGTTTTTAATACCATCTCATTTTTTAAATCAGCGTTGTAATCAAGACCGATTGCCATTGGATAGAATTTTTTAACTTCTTGGAATACGCCCGAACCCATCCCCGTTTTATCAATCACAATGCGGGTGACATTGTAATCATCACAGAAACTTTTAATTCTGCTCGCTTGTGCTTCATAATCCATGCCGTGAAATGTTTGCCAATGCAAAACACGATAATCACCGCCTTCCACTTTAGGCGGGGCAATAATCGCCAATGCTGCACGGTCGCCAGTAAAGGCGGGGTCATAACCTAACCACACTTCACGATTACCAAATGGACGTTGATAAAATGGCTTGTAATCGAGCCATTCTTCTAAGCTGTCCACTTGGCAAAGTTGCAAGTCGGCAAATTTAAACGCCGACGTGTTATCATCCGCAAACTGGCATAAAAACAACTGTTCAAATTCTTCTTTGCTGTTTTCTGCGATCAGGTCGTCTATATTAAATAGGTTGCACCCACCTTCCATCGCATCATTAATGGTAACAATCTGCTTCCATTGGCGGTCAGCACAAAGTTTGCCGCTTTTTAAATTATCGTGCGAAATGTCAATTTCAACTTTGTCCGCCTTGGCCCGATTTTTATTAAATGCTTTTCCTGAGAAAAACGCATAAGCGGGATGCGCAATCGTGGTCGGCGTTGAAAAATACGTTTGGCGATACATCTTTTGCGCCGCCATACCTGACGCCACTTTACGCATCACATCAAATTTAGGCACCCAGAATACTTCGTCAAAATATAAATTGCCGTGATACGATTGAGCCGTGGCGGAGTTCGTGCCAAGGAAAATTAATTCTGCTCCATTTGGCAATTTGATTGTTTCGCCTTTTAAATCCACGTCCGCTGTTTGCTTGGCATAGTTAACGATGTAAGAACGGAACTGCAACGCCTGTTTTTTACTGGCAGACAAAAAGATTTGATTGTGTCCAGTCGTCAATGCATCAATAAAGGCTTCATGAGCGAAATAGTAAGTCGCCCCGATTTGTCGGCTTTTCAAAATATTTCTGATGCGGTTTTCTTTCGCTTTATGCCAAACACGCTGATAATTAAACATCCCATCAAGAAAGCCATTGATCAACAATTCTTCTTGTTCCTGATCAATGGCATTTTGTTCTGCTTTCTTCCGTTCGCCTTTGTTTCGATTGGCAAGTTTTGGATTTAAATCCACTTCATTGCCATCACCAAAAGAATATTTTTTCACTCTCGCCATGCGTTCCATTTGGCGACCAAGCAAATCAATTTCTTTATAGTCTGCGCCGCTTTTTTCTTCTTTGGCGATAAGCAAATTCAATCTTGTTTCTAGGGCTAATTCAACACGCCCAACAGGGGCGACATCATCCCATTTTTCGCGATCTTTCCAACTGGAAATCGTGGACGCTGCAATATCAAGCTGACGAGCAATTTCAGCGATTTTATAACCGCTAAAATACATCTGTTGTGCTTTTCGTTTTATTTCCGCCGTCACATCGGGCGAAGCTTGATTGATAACTTGTTCGTCCATTCATAATCCTTTCAATTTACAACCGCATAATAGAAAGGGGGCTGCCGTTAGTCTTTACAGCTCACCTGTGAACAGGAAAGCAACAAACACAACCCATAGACCGTAAAAATTAAACCTTTCAGAATAATGGCAATCTTTGAGCCAAACCAACCACAGAAAGGACAACCAATGGCAAAAAAATCTAAATGGGTAGTTGTCGCAACAGAAGGGGCAACAACTGACGGCCGCACAATTCAGCGCAACTGGATTGAAGAAATGGCCGAAAGTTACGATCCAAAAAACATCTACGGCGCACGCATCAATCTTGATCACATCAAATTCTCTATCTATCTCCCTGAACTTGCCAATGCTCACTGCTTTGGTGATGTCTTGGCCGTGAAAGCAGAAGAACGTGAAGATGGCAAGTTACAGCTTTTAGCCGAACTTCAACCAACTGATGCACTCATTGCCTTAAATAAAGAAGGTCAAAAAGTTTACACATCAGTTGAAATTGACACCAATTTTGCAGACACCGGCAAGGCATACTTGGTCGGTTTAGCCGTGACAGATAATCCGGCAAGCTTAGGCACAGAAATGTTAAGTTTCTCGCACAATGGTTTAAATGCCCGCAAATTAAAAGCGGAAAACATTTTCACCGCTGCCGTTGAAACGGAATTGGAATTTGTTGAAGAAGCAGAAAAAAGCCCATCTGTGTTAGAAAAAATCAAAGCGTTATTTGCGAAAAAAGAAAAATCGGATGATGAACGCTTTTCAGATCAATCCAGTGCCATTGAGCTTTTAGCCGAGCAACAAAAAGACATTTTGGAAAAATTGACCGCACTTCAAGGCGATTTTGCAAATCAACAAAGCTCCATTGAAGAAATGAAAGCGGGCAATGCCGAAATCCATGCAACGTTTGAAGAACTCAAACAAAAGCCGGCACAAGCCGAAAATTCACGCCCATTAGTTTATGGTGAAGAACCTGAAACTGACGGCCGCTTCTTTTAATTTATCTTAGGAAAAAAACCAAATGAATAAATTTACCCAACAAAAATTCCAAGCTTACATTGCAGGCGTTGCACAAGATAACGGCGAAGATGTGGCATTTGTTGCAAATGGCGGGCAATTTACCGTCGAACCAACAATTCAACAAAAGCTTGAAAATGCAGTGCTTGAAAGCTCCGATTTCTTAAAACGCATCAACGTTGTGATGGTGCAAGACATGAAAGGTTCTGCATTGCGTTTAGGCGTACTTTCACCAGTTGCAAGCCGTACCGATACCAACACAAAAGCACGTGAAACAACGGACATCCACAGCTTGCAAGAAAACTTATATTCATGCGAACAAACCAACTTTGACACGCATTTAAACTATGCAACGTTAGACAGTTGGGCGAAATTCCCTGACTTTGCGGCACGTGTTGGCAAACTTAAAGCTGAACGCATTGCATTAGACCGTATCATGATCGGCTGGAACGGCACAAGCGTGGCCGCGACAACCAACCGCACATCAAATCCATTATTGCAAGACGTGAACAAAGGCTGGTTGAAACAAATCGAAGATAAAGCAACCGCACGCGTGATGAAAGAAGCGAAAAGCGGCACAGGCAAAATCGAAATCGGTGAAGGTAAAGAATATAAAAATCTTGATGCATTAGTCTTTGCATTAAAAGAAGATTTCATCCCTGACCAATACCGTGACGACACAAAACTTGTGGCAATTATGGGTAGCGACTTGTTAGCGGATAAATACTTCCCGCTTATCAACCAATCAAAACCAAGCGAACAAGCGGCGGGCGATACTGTCATCAGCCAAAAACGTGTTGGCGGTTTACAAGCCGTAACCGTGCCATACTTCCCGAAAGGCACTGTGTTGGTGACTTCACTCGACAACTTGTCAATCTATGTTCAAGAAGGTCGTGTTCGCCGTCACTTAAAAGACGTGCCGGAACGCAACCGTGTGGAAGATTACTTGTCATCCAATGAAGCTTATGTGGTTGAAAACTACGAAGCAGTGGCGATGGCGAAAAATATCACCGTTCTTGAAGCACCAACTCACGCGTAATCATAATGCGACCAACTAAACGTCACTTTCTTGAAGTTTCTGCCGCTATCGCTAATGCGGCAGAAACCGAAGATCTAAGCGATTTCACGGAATACGAAAAAATGTGCCGTATTCTTGCGAGACATCGAAAGGATTTGAAAAACATCCAATCGACCGAACGCAAAGCCGCATTTAAAAAGCAAATTTTGCCAGACTATCTGCCATGGATTGCAGGGGCGTTATCTGCCGGAACAGGCAAACAAGATAACGTTTTAATGACATGGTGCGTGTGGGCAATCGACTGCGGGGAATATCACCTTGCCTTGCAGATTGCTGATTATGCCGTATTCCATGATTTGCGCTTGCCTGAACCGTTCACGCGGACACTTGGCACATTATTGGCGGAAGAATTTGCCGACCAAGCAAAAACCGCACAAGCCGCCAATCAGCCATTTGAAGTGGCTTACTTAGAGCAAGTACAACGCATCACCGCTGAATGTGACATGCCAGATGAAAGCCGTGCGCGATTATTGCGTGAATTGGGCTTGTTGTTGGTTGAAAAGAACCCTGAACAAGCCTTGCAATACCTTGAACGTGCTTTAGGTTTAGATCAGAAAATTGGCGTGAAAGGCGACATTAAAAAATTACGTAAAAAATTAAGCAAAGCCGATGAATAATCGGATTTGATAACGAGCAAACCACGCACCCGTCGGGCGGATTAAAAGTGCGGTCAAATTCTGACGGATTTTTGGCCGTGCTTGATTTAATCCTCACCCGACTTTTTTTATAAGGGAAAACATGAGCGACGGATCTCTATCAGTAAAACTTGCCCCTGACTATGAGATGGATGCAGTGCAAAAACAACTGGAAGATTACGGAACAGGCGAAGATATTATTCGAAACGATGATTTTTTTCCTGATATTTCTCTTTCTGCTTTTCGCAATCAATATCGTGCAGACGGCACAGTCACCGAACAACGCTTGCAAGATGCATTGATTGAAGCCATCGCCAGTGTGAATGATGAATTATCTACATTCAAAGCACAAAGCGAACATCACTTCCTTGAACAAATCCCCGCACCATCAGTCAACGGCGAAAGCGTGTTGATTTACCGCTATAAACGTGCGGTGAACTGTTTGGCACTTGCTAACCTTTATGAGCGTTACGCAAGCTATGACAGCACCAATGATGGCGAAAAGAAAATGGATTTACTCAAAGACAGCATCAATGAATTAAGACGAGATGCACGCTTTGCCATTAGTGACATCATCGGCAAAAGACGGGTCGATGCGGAGTTAATTTAATGGAAGTTTACGCACAACAAAATGACAACTTGGACGCCATTCTTTATCGCTATTTTGGCCGTAGTGAAGGGCTTTTAGAAATTGCGTGCGAATTAAATCCGCACTTAATGGATAAACCAGTCATTCCAATCGGAACGCCAGTAATATTGCCAGAAACTGACACGGAAAAGATCAGCGTGGCAAGTGACACTATACAACTTTGGAGCTGATATGCACGACACACCATCAAGAGCATCTTACATATCAGGATTATTTGCCTTCTTCATCGGACGCATTGCGGATATGTTTTCAAATGTAAATTGGGCTGACGTGGCATCAGTAACAGGTATTGTGATCGGCGTCGCAACATTCCTTGTAAATTGGTATTACAAGAAAAAAGATTTTGAATTAAAAGAAAAAGAATTAAACCAACGGAACCATCACCATGATTAAACGATCCGCAAAATATGCCTGCAGTGTAGTGGCGATTGTAGGATTGGCACTCTCTTTACACGGGAATGAAATTAGAACATCACAAAAAGGCTTGCTATTAACTGGCAATGCCGAAGGCTGTCAACGAGTGCCATATAACTGCCCTGCTGATGTATTAACATTCGGGCTAGGAACAACTGACGCAGTAGAAAAAGTCATTCCACATAAAGTCTATACAGATGAAGAAATTGCAAATGCCTTTACAAAGGGAATAAAACAAGCCGAAAAATGCGTGAATACATATGCAAACGGTCAAGCAATGCCGCAAGGTGCATTTGATGCCTTAGTGTCAATTACCTTTAATGCAGGATGCGGGAACTTAAAAAACAGCACGCTTTTTAAAATGGCACGGAAAGGATATAGCAAAGCCATGTGCGGTCAATTTGAACGATGGATTTATGCAAACGGCGTTCCACTGAAAGGCTTAATTGAAAGACGACAAAAGGAGAAAGCATTATGTTTGGGTTCTTAACGAAAAAAGAAAAATACATTTTATTGGTTGGCCCGCTCATGCTTGTGGCGATTATCCTGTTTCAAGGGTGGCAAGCCAACCACTGGCGAGCTGAAGCAGCAAAAGAAGAACAATTAAAACAACAATGGGAAGCGTCTTACGTTGCCTTAAATGAAAGCGTGGATAAATTCAATGAGCAACAAAAAGCACTCACGGAAGCCGTAAATCAATTAAAAATTTCTCAAACCAAGCAAACACAGGATTTAAAAAATGCACTTAAAAAACACCAAGATTGGGCTGACGCTTTTATCCCTGATGATGTTAGCGGCGTGTTCAACCACACCGAAAATCATTAAACAGCCAATTCTATGCCCGCAAGTTGCAGAATGTACGCCATTTGCCGCCACAATTAAAACAAACGGCGATTTGGCTAACGCTTATCTACAAAGCCAACAAAAGCTAAGTGTATGCATTGTTGAAAATCAAGCATTAAAGAAATGCATTGATGAATTTAATAAACAGGAAAAACAATGACCGATCAATTTGACCGTGCGCAAGAACTCGAACAAATGACACGTGATATTGCGTTACAAAAACACCGCACTTTTAAAGCAATCAGTGCTTTTTATTGTGAAGATTGCGACATTCCCATCCCTGAAAAACGTCGCCAATTAATTCAAGGCGTAACCCGTTGCGTGGATTGTCAGCAAAAATATGAAATGCAACAACGGAATTTCAGAAAATGAAAAAGCCAAACCAACTGCGCAAAATCCTTGAACAAAGCCATCAAGACTTTGTGAAAAATCCTGACCGCTTACAGCTTTATGTTGACGGCGGTCAAGTTGTTGCAACTGGCAGCACATCACTGAGTTTTGAGTATCGTTACACGCTAAACATCATCATCACCGATTTTGCCTTTGACATTGCAAGCCTAATCGTGCCGATTAATGCGTACTTACGAAAAAACCAACCTGAACTATTCGAAAATCCGCAACGCCGTGAAAACGCCTTTAAATTCCAAATGGATTACAACAATAACAACACAGCGGACGTGTCGTTTGAAATTCAACTTACCGAACGAGTTGTGGCAAAACAAGTGGGCGATAACGTGCAGATGACTTACGCCACAGAACCAACTGCACCGGAATGGGAAACATTAAACACATTAAAAGTTTATCTTGAAAAAATAGACGATGAACATTTGATTTTTAAAAGTGAAAAATAAAAATGAGCGATGGGATTGAGCAAGTAAAACTCGCATTTACCGATTTATTAAAAAATATCAGTAAACCACGGAGACGTTTACTCTATCAACAAATTGGGCGGGAATTAGCGAGAAATCAACGTAGAAGAATTAAAGCACAACAAAACCCAGATGGATCACCATTTGAACCACGCAAAAAAAGAAAACAATTCAGCAAAAAGAAAGGCAGAATAAAAAATCAGCTGATGTTCAAAAAAATAGTCTCACCATCCCATTTAAAAATTCGATATGAACAAGAAGGCATTTCACTTGGTTTTTATGGTGGGGATGCAGCAATTGCAAATGTTCACCAATATGGATTATATAGCAGTCCATCTAAATATAAGGATTTCAAAGTGAAATATGCCCAGCGGGAATTACTGGGCTTTAGCGAAGAAGATATTGAAATGATTGAAAGATTTGTGATTAAAGCGATTGCAGAAGGTAGCCTCTAATGGCGGTTAAACATACCAACGATGCCGCCAATAATCGCCACAAGCGGAGTGACGAAAATCGCACAAATCAATCCAGAGCCAATAAACGAGAATAAAGCAATGGTGTACCAACTAATATCAGGCAATTCTGCATGAATTTGATAAGCCAACGTTGGGAAAACAATAAAAATACCAATGAATAAAACCCAGTCTATTGCACGTTCCATCATTCACCCCTTATTTGTATTACTTTATAGGTAAATAATATGAGCAAAGATTTAAAAATTCAAGTGTTATTATCCGCAATGGATAAATTAACTGGACCATTCAAATCTGCACAAAAAGCAACGAAACAACTTTCAAACGTTTTAAATGAAAATAAAACAAAATTAAGATCTCTATCTAAAGAATATAATCAAAATGAACTTCAAATAAAAAAATATAGAGAGACATTAAACCCATTAAAAGCAAAACTTAATGAAAACACGCAAGCTTTATCTAAAGCTTATGCAGAAGTGCGCAGAATGGAATCTGCTTTAAAAACGATGCCTAAACCAACAGCGGGATTTAGTAACAAACTTAATGAAGCCAAAAAGAGTGTCGCTAAGTTACAAACTGAACAGGCCAAAATGATCTCAAAATTAAAAAACACCCGTGCAGAATTTAGTCGCAATGGGATAAGTGCCGCCACACTAGGGCAACGCCAAAGAGATTTGCAAAATCAAATGAAAGGCGCAAATAAAGAGATCGACCAACAAAGAAATAAACTATCAAGACTGAATGAGAAAGCACGGCAGAAAAATAGCTATACACAGCGTGTAGATGGATTGCGTACAAAAGCCGAACAATATGCCAATATCGGTGGAAGAGCATTGGCAACACATGCCATGATGAAAGAACAGGTAATTAAACCTGTGACCGCATTTGCACAAGCCGAAGTTGCCGCAACCAATCTCAGAGTGGCAATGATGGATAAAGATGGGAAAGTCTCGTCTAATTTTGAAAAAATAAACAAACTTGCCACAAATCTT
The DNA here is from genome assembly GCA_018366115.1 of Parahaemophilus parainfluenzae. GTDB lineage: Bacteria > Pseudomonadota > Gammaproteobacteria > Enterobacterales > Pasteurellaceae > Haemophilus_D > Haemophilus_D parainfluenzae_AB. The sequence continues at coordinate 13,770 of JAGZIS010000002.1, forward strand.
GGGGATAAATTGCCGGGTACAACAGCCGATTTCCAAGATTTAATGACAATGCTCGTTAGACAAGGCATGAGTGCTGAAACGATTTTAGGCGGTACAGGTGAAGCGGCAGCGTATCTATCGGTACAGCTTGAAATGCAACCAAAACAAGCCGCAGAATTTGCCGCCAAGATGCAAGACGCCACCCGCACCACTGAAAAAGACATGATGGGATTAATGGATGTTATCCAAAAGGGATTTTATGCGGGCGTTGACCCAACCAATATGCTAGGCGCTTTTAAAAATCTTGGTTCAGCCATGGACACCATTAAAATGAAAGGCTTGGACGGGGCAAAAGCACTCGCACCATTTGTTGCAATGTTCGACCAAGCAGGAATGGACGGTTCTGCATCAGGTAACGCCATGCGTAAAGTGTTACAAAAAGGGATGAAATATGGCGACATTCAGGCCACATTGAATAAGCTGAGAAAAAAAGGGCTTCTAAGATCAAATATCAATCTTGATTTTACCAATGGCAAAGGTGAATTCGGTGGCTTTGATAAGTTATTTAGTGAATTAACTAAGCTTAAAAAATTAGATACTGCAGAACGCATAAAAGTGATTGAAGGCGTATTTGGTAATGATGCAGAAGTCAATCAGGTGGTATCTACGCTTATTGAAAAAGGCAAAGCGGGGTATGAGGAATTTGCCGCCAAAATGGAAAAACAAGCCGATTTACGTAAGCGAGTTGATGAACAATTAGGCACACTAACCAATATTTGGGAAGCCACAACAGGGACTTTTACAAACTTACTCGCAGAAATAGGCGCAACCATTGCCCCACAATTAAAACAATTATCCGCAGAGTTAGGGGAAATTACAGAAAAAGTGAAGAACTGGGTTAAAGCAAATCCAGAGCTAACAGGAACATTAATGAAAATCGCCGTATTTTTAACTGCCGTTGTGGGTATAACGGGTGCGCTCGCTTCTGCATTTAGCTTCCTACTCTTCCCTATTGGTCGAACCGCTTTATTTTTAGGATCACTGAGTAAGACGATTATCGGCATTATTCCAAACATTCTCGCTTTCAGTGCCGCATTATTGACAAATCCGCTCACATGGATTGTTGCGGGCATCGCCGCCGTCATTGCTGCAATCGTATTACTTGTTAAAAACTGGGATGTTGTAAAAGAAGCATTTGCCACAGGTTGGAATTGGTTGTGCGAATTATTCAACACTGGGTGGGAAAACATTAAAGGATTTTTTGCATCAGGGATTGATAAAATTTCCGCCACGATTTCAAGTTGGGATCCGCTTGGGTTGTTTTATAAAGTATTTGCACAAGTGTTGGGTTGGTTCGGCGTAGATTTGCCAAATAGTTTTTCTGCGTTCGGTTCTAAAATCATGTCAGCCCTTGGCGATGGTATTTTTAATACGTTTGACACAATCAAAACGGGCATAATGAATACCGTAAATTGGATAAAAGAAAAACTAGGCTTTTCCACCGAAGCAGAAAACACCATAAACCAAATTAAAACAAATGCAGGACGAGGCAATATCAACGGCGTGGCAGACAATGTCGCCTATACTGCAATTGGAACAATGGGGAAATTCGCTTCAGGGGGCTACACTGGCAATGGCGGCAAATATCAACCGATGGGCATTGTTCACGGTGGCGAATATGTCATGACCAAAGAAGCCACAAACCGTCTAGGCATCGCCACGCTGAACGCCTTAAATTACGGCAAGCAAGCTTTAATTGCGGGCGGTTTAGGTATCGGGCTTGCCACTGCCGCACCAATTCAGGTGGATAACAGACCGCCAATTTCAGCACGTCCAAGCATCAGCCAAACTATGCAACCAATGGCGGTCAATATCACCATTAATGCACAAGCAGGGCAAAATGAACGACAAATCGCCCAACTTGTCGCCGCAGAGCTTGAACGAATCAACCGACAACAACAAGCAAGAATGCGAAGTCGAATGACAGATCGGGCATAAAAAAATAAAAGGGTGAAAGCCCTTTTTTGTTGCACATTGTAGAAAATAGTTTTATATTTCTTTAAAAAGTTGTAAACTTCGCAAACTTTTATTCTTTGGTGACTTATGACAAATCTATCATTAAATCCTATTTTTGAAAGTTTTGCGCCAATTTTTAAGCAATTAAAAACTGCGGCAATGTCTGCGTTATTTATTGCACCATTGGCGATAAATCATCCTGTTCGGCACACTACACACACAGTTAATATTTTCAGTGTCCAAACAAATGAAAACAAATCAATCAACCAACAAGAAATAGAAAAGATTATTGATATGGTGACAGCTGTTTCTGCTATCACTGATTTTGTTATTGCGTCAATCACGGCAGAATCATTAAGCTATATTGATTTAGATGACGTTCTAAGACTAGAAAGCAAAATTAACAAATATGATGATCTAGCTAACAATATTATGGCTAATAATAAATCTCCAGAATTATCAACAACGCTACAATCATTCAGCAATAAAATGCATACACTTTGCAATATGATGAAGTCAGAAAAATACAAACAAGAATCAGATAAAGTAGTTTTATCACGCGTTTATCGTACACCTGAAGATGCTGGATACACCTACAAATCGTCACATTCTTTTGATGATTTCAAAAAAGCAATGATGATGTAGGATAACAAATGAAGATTGAGTTATCGAAAAAATTTCAAGAAGGGCGTTTAAACACGCCCTTTTTTAAAGACATTCAAGCCATGTCAGATGACGAATTGCAGCTTATCTTTGATTTTATGCAATCCATTGAACAAGGGAAACGATTAAGGGGTAAAAATAAACCATCTTGGCTTGATGATAATCTCAATGACATTCCAAATACAGAAGTTTATCAACAAAACGAAATATGGCATTATCACTGTGGCCCTTACAATAAAGGATCTAGATATAGCCCTATGAGTGGGCTAAAAATGAATTTGGACGGTGAAACATCAGGGCCTGTAATTCATTATCAAAAAATATCAGATGAACATATTGTGATTATCGCTTTTTCCCCACAACACGAACCATTCCCACGCGAATGGGACACACCCAACCCAATCATTGATCGAACAGAATAAGCAAGTCGCCTGACTTGCTTTTTTGTTACCCTGTTTTTCACACTTCCACACACTCGCAAAATTAAACAAACTCACCAAAAATAGGGGCAATTATTACAAGTAGAAATCCGCCCATGTCAGCCGATAACAACCGCAGAATTGAAAGCATTATCCGCTTTGGCTTAATTGCCGAAGTCGATTATGCACAAGCAAAAGCACGGGTAAAGTGCGGTGAAATATTAACGGATTTCATCCCATTCATCACAATGCGATCAGGCACGACAAAAACATGGTCACCGCCAACACAAGGCGAACAATGCGTCATCTTGGCGGCAAGTGGTGAACTGACAACAGCGTGCATCATCACAGGGCTTTACACTCAAAACAGCCCAAGCCATTCAGCCGATGAACACGTGATCGAATTTGCCGATGGCGCAAAAATTACCTACAACCAAGCAAATAGCAGCTTGGTTGTAACAGGAATAAAAACCGCCAATATCAAAGCCGCTAATCAAATCAATATCGACTGCCCCACTGTCAACATTAAAGGCAATGTGAATATTGATGGGGAAGTGACATCAACAGGCGACATGATAGCGGGCGGAATTAGTCAAATGAAACATAAACACAAAGATGTTTCAAAAGGTAAAGATAAAACTGGAGAGCCTGAAAAATGAATCGATTTACAGGCGAGAAAATCATAAGCGAAACGGAACACATCAAGCAGTCAATCGCAGACATTTTATTGACACCAATCGGATCACGTTTACAACGCCGAGAGTATGGCAGTCGTATTCCGGAACTCATTGACAGACCGATGAACCACGCTTTGTTGCTCCAACTTGCCGCAAGTGCGGTGATGGCATTGCACAAATGGGAACCACGCGTGACGATTAGCCAATTTAAACCACAACTTACAGAAAACGGAATCACTTGCTCAATCGTGGGCAGAACAAGAAATCAAAACAACGTCATCAATTATGATGATGTATGGCTAGGCGGTAAGAATGAGCGAATTAGTTGATTTATCAAAACTGGACGCACCAAAAGTTTTAGAAGATCTCGATTTTGAAACCTTACTTGCGGAAAGAAAACAAGAATTCATCAAATTATTTGATGAATCAGAACGCGCTTTCTGGCAGTCTCGCTTAAGCCTTGAAAGCGAACCAATTACAAAACTCTTACAAGAAGTTGTCTATTTGCAACTGCTTGAACGTACACGCATCAATCAAGCCGCACAGGCAACAATGCTTGCTTATGCAACAGGTAGTGATTTAGACGTTATCGCCGCCAACTACAACGTAAAACGCTTACTTATTCAAGCAGAAGATAACTCGACGACACCACCAAAGCCAGCAATCTATGAAAATGATGCGGAATTACGATTAAGAACACAGCTTGCCTTTGAAGGAATGTCAGTGGCAGGACCAAGAAGCGCTTATGTGTTTCACGCCTTATCCGCTCACGCAGATGTAGCTGACGTCTCAGTCGTCTCACCTGAACCCGCCAATGTTACCGTCACTATTTTAAGCCGAACAGGACAAGGCGTCGCAAGTGAAACCGTATTAAAAGCCGTCCGCGAAAGATTGAACGATGAAAACATCCGACCCATCGGAGATCGTGTAACAGTGCAAAGTGCAACAATCCAAACATACGAAATCCGAGCAAAATTGCATTTATATCGTGGACCTGAATATGAAGCGATAAAAGCCGAAGCGATGAAAAAACTCACCGCATACGCCGCAGAAAAACGCAGACTAGGGCGAGACATTAGCTTGTCTGGAATTTATGCAGCACTACACATTGAAGGCGTTCAACGAGTGGAATTACTCGCCCCCACTGCCGATATTGTTTTGCCTAGCTCAAAATCAGGCTATTGCACAAATATTAATATTGAGATCGTAACAAGTGATGATTACTAATCACCTATTGCCAACCGGATCAACAAAACTGGAAAAACGAGCCGCCGAAATTTTAAAAAGCGCGGTTGAAAATCCAGTCATTATTGCGGATTTGATAAACCCTGACAGATGCCCGTCGGAGCTTCTTTCCTATTTGGCATGGGCGTTTTCGGTAGATAAATGGGACGAGGATTGGAGCGAAGAAGTTAAACGCATCGCCATTAAACAATCTTTTTTTGTGCATAAGCACAAAGGCACCATTGCCGCCGTGAAGCGAGTGATTGAACCAATAGGCTATCTTGTGGAGTTAAAAGAATGGTTTAATCAAAAACCGCAAGGCAAAGCAGGCACATTTAGTATTACCGTAGAAGTGCCGGAAACAGGATTGAACGAGCAAACCTACAACGAATTAGTGCGATTAATCAATGATGTAAAACCTGTTTCCCGCCATTTGTCACAACTCGCCATCGCCATTTCACCAACTGGCACAATGAATACATTCTTTGGGCAACAAACAGGCGAAATCGTCAGCGTTTACCCTATTTAAGGATTTATATGACAGCACAATATTTCACAGTATTAACCGACTACGGCACACAAGCTTTTGCAAAAGCCTTAGCAACTAATCAGCCGCTTAGATTATCAAGCTTTGCAGTGGGCGATGGTAACGGACAAGCCGTTACACCAACGGCAGACCGCACAGCGTTGGCGAAAGAGACACACCGCGCAAATGTCAGCGCCGTATCACTCGATCCGCGCAACAATAAGCAAATCATTATTGAATTGACTATTCCGGAAGATGTGGGCGGGTTTTATATCCGAGAAATGGGCGTTTTCGATAGCGCAAACAAATTAGTGGCTTATGCCAATACGCCTGAAAGTTTTAAGCCAACACTCGAAAGAGGAAGCGGCAAAGTGCAAGTGTTGCGGATGATTTTAAAAGTCAGCAATTCACAAGCCGTTACATTAAGCATTGATAACTCTGTAATTTTTGTCACACGTCAGCAATTAAACCCACAAAAAATCACATCATCAACCACAAACGGATTTGATGAAAGCGGGCATTCACACGAAATCGAAAAAGCCGACACAACAAAAGCTGGAATTGTGCAACTCACAGATGACACAGGGCTTGACAGTGACAAGCTAGGATTATCAGCAAGAGCAGGTAAAAAACTCGCACAGCTAATCAGCACAGTTCAACTAGCACTTGGCAATTACATTCCAAACAACAAAAAATCAAATTCAGTCACTAGCAACAGTAATGACAATGTGGCGACATCATCAGCAGTCAAAACAGCTTACGACAAAGGAGCTGAAGCAAAAACCGCAGCAGACAATGCACAAATAACAGCGAATAATGCGCAATCATCGGCAAATGCCGCAAATAATAACGCAAATGGAAGAGTATCAAAAAATGGTGATGCGATTAACGGAACGTTGTTTATAGACGGGGTTAATTCTGGTGGATTTGCTAGCGGATTAGCTATTAGAAATAAGACAGGTGGGCAAAATACTGGAGGGTTTGTGGATTTTTTTCAGTCCGACAACGTGCCTCGTTCATCTATGTGGTTCCGAGATGCTGGGAATAACAGCACGCAAATTGAATTTTTGAACACCCCAGAGGGATCGGATAGGAATATAGATAGCCGCCAAGGAGTCTTTACGATTACATCAGCTGGGAGTTTATGGAGTAAATCTTATGGTTGGCTGCATGATTACTTTGCTAAACAGTCAGACATTAACAATGTGTGGAATGAGTTAAATAATACATACCGAAAAAATAGATTTAGACATCAATACTACCAGAACCATTACCAAGGCGCAGAAGTATATGATATCCCGGTGGGCGACAACGGAGTAATGCGCATAATCATAATGCGCGTAACTATTAATGGATACGCAAAAGTAAACTTGCCAGAAGCATTCAATGGTTACTGCATAGTACAGGCAACCGACGTTGGCGGTGGTCAAAAACGTGTTGGTGCCAATATCCAAAATGGCAATGTCGTGGAGATACACAATAGTGGCGAAACTGGATTTAATATTTTAGCAATAGGATGGAATGGGTGGTAAATATGATGTTATTTAATTTAAATACAAACACGTTCGCGCCTGATTATCTTGTAACAGATAGTCAAGATTGGATTGAAGTGAGCGACGAAGAAATTGACGGCATTTCAGCCAGTATTACTGGTGGTGGCGAAGTATGGTTGGAAAATGGTGTTATTAAATATTCGGGAAAAGCACCTAGTGAATACCATATTTTTGATGCTAAATCGAAATCTTTTAAGGTTTCAGATGAAAAGAAAGCGGAATTCTTTAAGCGTAAAAAGGAATCCGCATTAAACAATCTAGCAGACAAAGCGGATGCCATTAAAAATGGCTTACTTGCTGGCTATCCACAGACAGAAATAGAAAGCTTTTATCGCCAAGAGAAAGAGGCGTTAGCATGGCGAGCAGATAATAATGCAGACACGCCAATGCTTAAGCAAGTCGCAATGGTTCGCGGCGTTCCTTTTGATGTGTTGGTTGAGAAAGTTATCGAGAAAGCATCGCAATTTGCGGTTGCTATCGGTGTGATTATCGGGCAACGTCAAGCGTTTGAAGATCGTTTGCTGGCCATAAAAACACTAGAAGAACTAACCGCACTTGAAAAGGAAATCGAAGAATGGAAATTCCAAGTAAATTAAAGCTATACGCTTATCACAATCTAATCGCTATTGACCAATTATTCAACGCTTTGACAGGCGGAGCAGCAGACGAAACATTATCAAGTCGAACCTATCGTGGGGCCATATTAGCCGAACAACCGAAAAAACGGTGGCGTGTACTCTATCGTTTTATCAATGGATTGTTCAGAGATAAAAACCATTGCAAAACCGCATACGAAAGCGAAATAAACGGCAAACAGCGCGATTATCGGTTCAATCAAGGGAAAGCCAAATGAGTGAAATAATTTTTGATTGGATCCGTGGGGATGATGAATTCGAAACGCTCATTTTTAATAATGACGACGATACCCCAATGGACTTTACAGGGAGCCAATTTGATTTGCATATTGTGCCGGAACGAAGTCAAGCCGAAACCATTAAGCTATCAACATCAAATGGCTTAACCGTTAAAGAAAACGAAATCACGCTGCACGTATCGCACGATCAAACAGAAAATGCAGATTGGGCGGTGGCAAGTTGGGATTTGCAACAAACTGACAAAAACGGATTAATTAGCACCCTTTGCGGTGGAAAAGTGCGGTTAAAACGGGATATTACAAGGGGGTGAAATGTGTATAAAGACTAAGGCGAAAGCCAAGCACAAAGTGACACTTAAACCTAAACAACAGCACAAAATCACCGTCCAAAAAGGATATGCCAATATCGGCGGCGATTTTGACACAAGAACATTACCAACCTTCAACGAATTAATTATTCACTACAACATTGGAGCGCTTTAATGGCAAGACAAGAATTTAATCAAACCATCACTGAATTCGCTGAATTTGTCGGCATGAAAGATAAAGAGATTGTAAAGCTTATCGGGGCTATGCAAAGTCTGACAACATCTCAGAAAGATACGCTTGTTGGCGCAATCAATGAGATGAATCAGCGAATCGACAGCCTATCAAGCAGTGCGGCCGGTATTAATGACAGCGCGACAAATGAGACATCAACATTGTCATCTAAAAAGATATTTGAGCTTTTAAACCAAGCGAAATCTGATATCAAAAATGAGTTATTGGGTGGCGAAGTAGATGCAAGCATTGATACTCTTAAAGAGCTTGGTGAGATGCTAAAAGGCATTCAAACAGGCGAAGATGGCTTGAACAAACTCATTCAAAAAATCTCACAATCCAATGAAGCATTAAGCGTACTTAATCAAAAATTCACCGATCTAGATGGCGTAAATTTAAAAGAAGCTTACACTAGAGGCTACAATAAATAATGACATTTCAAACTGGCGTAACTGAATTCGCTGAATTTGTCGGCAGTGAAATTAAGCGAATAGAAAAGAAAATTCTGACAGATGGTGGCGGTGGTAGTCAATCTAGCGATTCACAAATAATCACAGGAAATGGGCGACCTGACAAGCCTGAAACAACGCAAGGTAAGATTACAGGTAGAGAGTCAAATGGAACTTTCTACAACTCAACAAATGGTGCTGGAGTAGGGGCTTATTTGTGGCAGAAGCAGAACAATAAATGGATTGTAATTTCTGCCGATACAGGTGAGAGACGGATGACAAAAGCAGTAAACATTAAGCAAGGATATATGTCTCTAAGGCGAGTAAATAACACCGTGGAATGTATTTTTACTGGTGGCTCGTGGGGGTCAATTTCTTTTTATGGGAGTAGCGATTCTAGATTCACAAGGAAGAACCATGCTAAGCGAATGGATATCTTGCCTCGACAGCAAATACCGCAAGGATTCAGATCTGCTGTGCCTTTTATGCTTCCTTTTTATAGCGATGAGGGTGAAAACGTGGGAATGGTTTATGTTGGCAGTATAGGAGACTCAAACTATATCGAGTTAAGGTTTAAAGATAGTGTGCCAACACAAGATCTTAACTGGATGAGGTTGCCAGTTATCAACTGGATAACAAACGATCCATTCCCTGAAACTCTGCCTTAATTTAAATAAAATGCGGTCAATTTTGGCCGCATTTTGTTACCCCGTTTTTCACACTTCCAACCGCTCGCACTGCTCCATCCTCTCGATCACAATAAAGACATTATTTAACCAATAGAAACCATAGGGCTAAAATATGTCTGATGAATATCTCCATGGGGTCAAGGTAACGGAAATCGCCGAAGCCTTGCGAACACTCACCACATCATCCACTGCCGTGATCGGTTTAGTGGCAACGGCAGCAGATGCAGACGCAACTGTTTTCCCACTCAATAAACCCACTCTTTTAACAGGTATCACCGCCGAAGTCCAAGCGAAAGCCGGTAAACAAGGCACATTATCCCGTGCGTTAGATGGCATTGCGGACATCGTGAATTGTAAAGTGGTCGTCATTCGTGTGGAAGAAAACGACGATGAAAGCACCATGAAAGCAAACGTCATCGGTACAGTGGACAGTGAAGGAAATTACACTGGCTTGAAAGCGTTCTTGGTATCTGCTGCCGTTTGTGGCGTGAAACCGCGTATTTTCTGCGTGCCGAAGTATGACAGCCAAGATGTTACCACCGAGCTTTTAAGCGTGGCGAAAAAACTGAATGGCTTTGTGTATGCATCGTGCGGTTCAGCCAAAACCAAAGAAGAAGCGGTCACTTATCGCCGTAATTTCTCACAGCGTGAATTAATGCTGATTTTCGGTGACTTCTTATCATTCAACCCGAACACCAAAGCAACTGAAGTGGATTATGCAGTTGTCCGTGCGGCGGCAATGCGTGCGTATCAAGATAAAGAATACGGCTGGCACACTTGCATTTCAAACAAAGGTTTGACTGGCGTGACTGGCGTCACTAAACCGCTTTCATTCGACATCAACGACAGTGCGACCGATGTCAACTACTTGAACGAACAAGGCATCACTTGTTGTGTGAATCACAATGGCTTCAAGCTATGGGGATTACGCACCTGTTCAGCCGACAAGTTATTCATCTACGAAAACTACACCCGCACCGCTCAAGTGCTTAAAGACACCATCGCACAATCTTTTGATTGGGCAGTTGATAAAAACATCAGCGTGATGTTGGTGAAAGAAATCGTGGAAGCGATCAATGCGAAATGGCGTGAATATGTGGCGAAAGGTTACTTAATCGGCGGTAAAGCATTCATCAATTCATCACTGAATACTGCCGCAACCTTAAAAGATGCAAAACTGCTTGTGTCTTATGATTACTGCCCTGTTCCGCCATTAGAACAATTAGGCTTTAACCAATACATCAGCGATGAATACCTTGTGGAATTCGCCGCAGAGATTGCCAAAGTAGGAGCATAACAAATGGCTTTACCACGTAAATTAAAACTCATGAATTTCTTGGCTGACGGTAATTCTTACCGTGGCCAAGTCACCGAAATTACCCAACCTAAATTGGCAATGAAACTGGAAGAATACCGTGCAGGCGGCATGATTGGTCCAGTGAAAGTGAATTTAGGCGTGGAAGGCTTGGAAGCGCAATTCAAAATGGGCGGTTACATGACCGAACTCATCAAAGAATTTGGCGGCAAAATTGACGGTTCGGCATTACGTTTTGCGGGTGCATATCAACAAGACGACACCGAAGAAGTCACCGCTATTGAATTGATTATGCGTGGTCGTTTCAGCGAAATTGACAACGGCACAAGCAAATCAGGCGATGACACCGAACAAAGCTATACCGTGCCATTAACCTATTACAAAATCATCGAAAACGGCAAAGATTTGGTCGAAATTGATTTACTCAACTCAATCTTTATTGTCGGCGGCACTGACCGCTTGGCAGAACACCGTTCAGCGATTGGCATCTAATCACCACCTAGCCCCGCAAGGGGCTTTTATTAAATCACTCCCCCACGCTTAAGCGTGGCATTTTTAAAGGTATAAAAAATGAAAAACGAAAACAGCAAAGTGATCACATTAACGAATCCGCTTGTGCGTGGCGAAACTAAAATCACCGAAATCACCGTCAACAAACCCACTGTGCCGGCATTAAAAGGCTTGAAAATGTTTGACGTGTTACAAATGGACGTGGACGCATTGCAAGTGTTGCTCACTCGCGTGACAAATCCTGTGTTGCACAAATCTGACTTTTCCACAATGGAAGTGGCAGACTTCACCGAGCTTGCGGCGGTGGCTGTCGGTTTTTTAGGGAAGAATTCGGAAGCGGAAGCGACCGAATAATGATTGCCGCCACGGTCGAAGATGCCATGGCGGACATTGCATTAATTTTCCATTGGCAACCACAAGCCTTTGAGCAAATGACATTTGCCGAATTAATGACATGGCGAGAAAAAGCAAGGGAACGAAATGAAACAGAAACTGATTGATTATGTATTAAATATGCCGCGGCATATTGTATGGCGTGGGCTGTTAATCTCACTTGTTGTTTTTTGGTTGCTTGTGATTTTCGGCATTGCATTTCTCTTTCGCTAATTTCATCAAGTGCGGTCAGAAATCACGGGATTTTTTGACCGCACTTTTCTTTAGGAATAAATTATGGCCACGATTTTAATCTTCTTTTTCTATTTTTTGTCAATCATCACCGCAACAGTTTGCGCCACGTTTTTGATGTATCACAACATTAATGGTTGGGGTTGGATTATCGCCATCGCCATTGCATTGACATTTATCAAACTACATGTAAAGGAAGACTAGCATGTTTCAAAACTTTGCTTTAGCCGCACTTGGAATGTTTGTGTTTACACGGCAAACCGTGCCTTTCCAAAGCTTAGACCGCACATCAACGTGGCGACATCCAACCAATGCGATTGTGGGCGCAATGCCAAAATCACAATTCACCGGAAAGGAAAGCGAAACCGTGACAATCGGCGGACGACTTATCCCCGAAATCACGGGTGGCAGATTTTCCATTAAAGCGTTGGAATTAATGGCAGACAGTGGCGGTGCCTTTCCACTGATTGACGGTGCAACCTTTGAAATCATCGGCTTTTTTGTGATTGAAAACATCCAAGAAACCCGCACAGAATTCTTTGGCGATGGCGCACCCCGTGCCATTGACTTCACCATGAACTTAAAACGCACTGACGATCCGATGTTGATTGCCATTGCAGACAGTTTAATGAGTAATCTGTAATGTTAGGCTTAGATTTTAACGACAATCACCGCACACCCGCTTTTAAAGTGGTGATCACCACGAAAGACAACAAACAGCAAGACATCACTCAAGTGGTATCAAGCCGATTGATCAACCTGTCTTTAACCGATAATCGCGGCTTAGAAGCGGACACGCTCGACTTAGAATTATCCGACCATGACGGCAAATTGGCTTTGCCGCCACGCAATGCCACAATCAGCCTTGCAATTGGTTGGAAAGGCGCACCGCTGATTGACAAAGGGAAATATTCGGTCGATGAAGTGCAGTTTTCTGGCGGCGCATCATCTGCTGATAAGCTCACCATTCGGGCAAGAGCCGCAGATTTAAAAGGCACGTTCACTGAACAGAAAGAGCGGTCATTTCATCAAAAGAAATTGGGCGAAATCGTCAACGAAATTGCACAGGGGAACAAGCTCAAAAGCCAAGTGGCAAAAGAGCTTGCAAGCCGCTTAATCGACCACATCGACCAAACCAACGAAAGCGACATCAATTTGCTGACACGCCTTGCGGAAGAACACGGGGCAATGTGTACGGTGAAAAATGGCACGTTGCTATTTATGCCATTAGGCAAAGGAAAAACCGCCACAGGGAAAGATATTCCACTGCGTAAAATCATCCGCAAGAATGGCGACAACTACAATTTTTCCATTGCTGAAAGTGAAAACTACAAAGCCGTGCGGGCGTATTGGCACGATACGGACAGCGGCAAGCGTGGCGAAGTGACAGTTGATGAAAACACCAAGATTGTGAAAAAACAGCGAATGACGAAAGGCAGAACGCTGAAAAACGGCACTGTAAAAGGCAGACGATTAAGTAAACGCAAATACAACGAAATTGAGCAACAAGAACCCATTACAAGTGACAGTTCTCAAATAAAATCACTGCGACACACCTATGCAAGCGAAAAAACCGCCATTACCGCCGCAAAATCCGCCTTTGATAAGCTAAAACGTGGCGTGGCAACTTTTAGCCTTAATCTCGCCTTTGGTGAACCTGATTTAATGCCAGAAACGCCGATTGAACTTTCAGGCTTTAAAGCCGAAATTGATGCAACAAATTGGCTGATCACAAGAGTAACGCACAATCTTTCAGATGGCGGATTTACCAGTCAAATTGAATGCGAATTGAAAGTAGAAGATGAAGAAATCAAAATTAAGAAAGAGGTAAAATAAAATGGGAATCGTAAAAAGCGTAGTTTTTCACACAAATGGCACATTTTTTAATATAGACAGCCAAGCCGATGGCCTTTGCTTAGACTTAGGCAAAAACATTGGCGTGGCTGTACTAGAAAAAAGCGGCACTGAGCGTGGCTATACTACATATAAAATGATGCAAATAATGCAGGCAAATAGCCAACTCCCTTATTCACTAATTCAGTCAGGATTTGTTTTATGGAATCGGCAGGAAGCGATTTTAGTTGATCAATCATTTTCTGCTTATCGCTCGGGTTTAGGCTTGAACCATCAATCACAGAGATGAGCAATTCCACTGAACTAGGGTGCAGTTTTACGGTGGATACATTCAAAATAGCGGATAATCCACCGTCATCTTCTATAAAATCAATGCCTGTGTGCGTGATGCGGTAGCTAGAGCCTTTTTGCTCTAGTAATCCATGCTCACTTAAATAAATCAAATTCTCTCGCAAGTGTTTGAGTGTTGGCATGTCCACTTTTATTTTTAAGAATAGCTCAAACTGATCACTTAGATCAGGGCATTCAATGCCGTCAATACAAGTGGCATAAATTAAGCGTTCTTCAATAAAAATGTCATAATGCGATTTTAAAAAATGCAGAACTTCATTTTGCAAAGTGCGGTCGATTTTCATTTTCTTAGGTTGTCCAAATTTTATAGTGATACTGAAAAACGAACAGTGGATACACGTTAAGGGTAATCTTCACCACCATTCGGGTATTTGCACCGCTTTAGCCGATTGATTGCCATCTGCCAGCCACGAAAGAAACCATATTTCCGCAAGGCTAAAATTGCATAGTTTGAACAGCTCGGTTCAAACCGACAGGCATCACGAATTTTTTGCGGTGCAAGATATTGATAAAGTAAAATAAGTTGAATACTAAGCCAAGCCATTAGTCATTTTTTTCACGTCTAAAAGTGATAACTTTATGAATCTTGGATGTTGTTTTACCACCTGAAAAGCACCCTGCAGCTTCTTCAGTAGAAAAATCATCTATCCGAAAAAACTCCCAACCTAACCTAGCCTGTTCATTCACCAGTTCTTGTAAATAGTCTGCTGCCGCAGTTTGAATATTTTTTCTTTGCGCAATAATATGTGGCGCAGCTTGAATCATTTTATATTCATATTGCATAACCAAATTCCCCTTAGGTTTGTTTTATTAAAATAAATCACCACTTCCGCCACTTCATCGGCATGCTGAAAACAACACGTCCGTGGATAAATACATCGTCATCTTGCGTGAATGTCCATTCTTTGTATGTTGGGTTGTCGGAAATGACGAGCATTTCTTTTCCCACTTTTTGCAAACGCTTGATGAATGTTTGGCCGTCAAAGGTGAACACATAAAGACCATCGGCGGCAAAGTAATTTTCGGAAATATCCACATAAAGCAAATCGCCGCTTTCAAGGGTTGGCGCCATGCTATCCCCTTTCACTGTGATCAACTTCAAATGTTTTGCATCAGCACGTCCGAATTGTTGACGGAAGAACGTTAAATCAAATTCTTGTGAAAGTAAGCCTTGTTCGGTTGGGCTTAAATAAGCCCCGTTTCCGGCACTCGCTTCCACGTCCAAAATATCAATCCGCACTGTGTTTGGGTTTTGCGGTTCGCTCACTTCTACAATGCGATAAGACGGATCAGGGTCGCCTTCACCTGTTTTTAACCAATGCGGGTCCACATTAAGTGCGGTCGCAATTTCTAAAATATTTTTAGGGTTTAATGTTTGACCGCTCAAAATTTTAAAAATAGATGGTTGTTTTACACCAATCATGCGGGCCAATTCCGCTTGTGATAAGCCTTTGTCAGCCATTAGTGCGGTTAAACGTTCAGATAAAGTAGTCATAAATCTCTCCTGTTTTTTAATTATATAACTAAAGTTATAAAAATAAATGAACTAATGGCTATTGACAACAATAACTTTGAGTATTATTATGCAATCAAGTTAATAACTAAGGGTATAGAAATGAGTGAAGGGATTAGAACAGCAATTCAAATCTGCGGAAGTCAAGCCTTAGTAGCAAAAGCCTGCGGCGTTAGTCAGCCAACAGTTTTCAAGTGGTTATCAGGCGGGAAAATGGATGTAAAACATATCCCAGAAATAATCAAAGCTACAAAAGGCAAAGTAAGAGCCGAAGATTTACGCCCTGATGTTGATTGGGCAGTGATTAGAAACAGTTAAGGTGGTGAATAGTGAACGTAGATCATAAATGCGCAAATTGCGGAAGTAACAACATCCGTGTGCGAACTTCCGAAAAGATCGGTTTATTGTCAATCGACGTGTTGGCTTACTGCAACAACTGCGGCACAGAATTAAGAGTGCAAAGCCAAATTACAAGAGTAAGAACGCCAATCTATAACGACCGCCCAGAAGCATTAAGTGCGAATAAGCCGTTAAATCAGATTGACGAGCGTCAGCAAGAAATCGACATCTAGTCTTTAATTTCCATCAAGATTTTTAAACACCGTCGTTTGAAGAAATTCATGCGACAGGATTTTTGCAACCAAAATTTAGGGAGAACCAGAAAATGTCACGTAAAAACTATGTGTACGACAACGGGAAAACACACAAAGAACGTGTGAATGTGTATCAGTTAGAAAAACGTGTAAAAGCGTTGGAAGTGCAGAACCAAGCAATTAAACGTCATCTTCAACATCAAATCAGCTTAAACCAACAACAAGTGCTATTGAATGAAAGCCTTCACGACCGTGTGGCACTGCTTGAAAAAGCCAGTTGGAGCAAGCAAGGGATGTTTGGTCGTTGGTTAAGTTGGGTTCAAGGCAAATAAGCAAGGGGGCGTGTGATGTACGTTTCAGGCAAAGAAAGTGCGGCGGCAAAATTCTGCAAAGAAAATCAAATTGCGGTTGAACAGGTGCAAAGTTGGGGCGATTGCCGCCACGTTATCGGCAAAAGTCGCTATCGCGTGGAATACGCTTTCAGCAACCTTTCACAAGGCGAAAGAGAAATCTTATTAGCAATGGCAGAACTCGACATCAATGATTTAGTTAGCACCACATTTTCAGGCGAGAAACTACACCACTACACCGAAAACGGACAACGCAAAATCGCCAAGGCGTTTCGCAAAGTGCGGTTGATTTCGGGAATGTTTCCGAAAGGCATTACCGAACGCGAATTCACATTGATTGATAAAGCATTGAATTAGGGGGAAGTATGGCAACCGTTATTTTAAGTCGTGGCGCATTGAGCATTGTGGCAAAGGAATATTATCAAAAACTCGATAAGGCACAGGAAAAATTATTCGCTTACATCTATCACTTAGACAAAGGCGATGAAGAACAAGCAAGACAAGCATTTAATGAATTTATTGAAAACGGCGACTTGGCGACAAAAGCACGCCAAATCTTTTTACAAAAATACAGAGATTGGGAGCAATGGCAAGCCAATCCACGGAGAAAAACAGCATGAGAACAAAATTCATCGCCTTTAGAACGGCAAGTGAAACTGCAGCAGAAGCAGAACGTGCAGAACAATATTTAAAAGCCGCACAGTTTTGGCGCAAAGCCTATCAGTTAGCACCAACACCGGAAGAAGATTGGTGCTTTGCACGTGCAGATCGTTATTTTAAAGCCGCCATTGATACAGGCGCAATCAAGGTAAGAAAAAGCAGACAGTTAGATTTCAAGGATTTTTGGGAGAAAGGCAATGAGTGATTTTTTCATTGGATTAGCGGTGGTGATGTTGGGCTGTTTTATGGCCGCCGCATTGTTAGATGCCGCCTTGTGTTGGTTGGCAAGTTGGATAAGCAAGCACTTTTAAGGAGAAAACAAAATGAGTACCGATATTTACATCAATTTAGATTGCGGAGCCGAATTACAAATCACCAAGATTGGCGACCGCTTTCAAGTGTTAGAGATTGTCGCAGATAGTGACGGTTGGCGAAAACAAAAAGCAAGAGTGATTGGGCGATTACACAACACCATCATTGGCGCAGTGAATGAAGTCCGCAACTTTGCCTTAGCACAATATGAAGTGCTTTCACTCACTGAAATGGAAAGTGCGATCAACTCAACCAATCAAGCCATTAAAGATTACTTTGATCAGCACAATGAATATTTAGCAAACTTACAAAGAGCATAGAAATAAAATGATGAACTGGGAGCAACAACGAGACAATAACATCGCTAAACGTGATTCAGCGATGGAAGAAGCTCGTTTGGCAAGAATGGAAAGTGCGGCTAAAACTCACCGCACTTTAGACTTGCCGCAAGCAACTGCCGCACAAATTGAGCTATTTGCGGTTGCTCCTAATCATTTTGATTATGTTGAAAAACTGCTTTCAGATTTACCACGCAAACGACAACGTGAACACTTCCGCAATGTGTGGTTGCGTGCTTATCGCAGTGTGAAAGATGATGGGTCAATTAGTTTTAGCTTAGGCAATAAACAAGCCCGCATTGCCAACACAACCTTGCGTGATGTTTTAACCAATCGTTTGGAAGCCGTTTTTGAGCAATATCGTATTTCTGTTTCGTGGTTGCTTGAACGCAAACACTATTCAGCCAACTTGGCCATGCAAAAGCCTGTGGATAGTCAAGGCTTGCATTTCTACCTATTAGGCGAACGCCAATTAAAAGAAATCGCCTATAAACTCGCCTTGCACTTCAACGGATTGCAAAGCGATTTCGTGGAAGATTGTGCCAATCAAAAAGCCGTTGGGCTATTAAGTGCGGTCGATTTTTCACGCTTAAGCAGTGAACTGCACCGCCTTTGTGCTGATGTTTGCAAAAACATTGGCTTTCCACTTAAAAGCCAACACCGCCTTGAAGAAGGTAAACGCCTTTCAGTGCAACAGCAAGAAGGCGAGTTATTGCGTGTGGTGTGCGAAAAATACTGGTTTCGCACATTACGCAACACGCAAAAACGCCTTATCGAGCATTTGGCGATTGGTTGCGGTGAAGTGTCGGCAAAAGTCAGCCCTTACATTTCAACAGGTGCATTGAGCGATTACCGCAATCAACAAAAAGCCAACTTGGAATATTTAAAACAGATGATTATTGAAAACATCGACGATCCATCCGAACAGGTGGAATTGATGGCAATGTGGCAAAAATCTTCCGGTAATCCTGCTATTCGTTTTAACGAGATGATGAACCGCTTGCGTGGCGTGGACGAATGGGCAACGGAAAAAGGCTATGTGTCATTGTTCTTAACCATGACCGCCCCTTCATCTTTCCATGCAACCCATAACAACGGCACAAATAACAAGAAATGGAAAGGTGCAGACCCACGCACAACACACGCTTATTTAAGCAAGAATTGGGCGCAGTTGCGTGCGTTGTTTGCGAAACGTGGCATTGGCTTCTTTGGTATGCGTGGCGTTGAACCGCATCATGACGCCACTCCACACTGGCACTTGCTTGTGTATGTGAAAGCGGAAGATAAAGAAGAAGTGATCCGTTTATTTAAATCAAAAGCTTTAGAGCTAGACGGCGATGAATTCGGGGCGAAAAAACACCGCTGCAGAGTCGATGAAATTGACCCTGCAAAAGGTTCTGCCGTTTCTTATATTGCAAAATACATTGCCAAAAACATTTATGCGGGCAATCAAAAAGACGAAACATCGGACGAAGTGGAAGGATTGAAACTAGACGAAAACGTGCAACGGGTGCGTGCATGGGCGAACCTTTGGGGTATTCGTCAATTCCAGTTTTACGGCAATCCGCCAATTTCTGTGTGGCGCGAATTAAGAAAATTAGAGAAATGGCAGTTGGATGATGTGGATGATAAGACCATTGCAGACGCGCAAGCAGTTTGTGATGTGTCTTGTTTTGCAAGCTATTTAGAATTGCAAGGGGGCGCAATGGCTAAACGTGAAGATCAGCCGTTGTGTGTGGAATATGAAGAAAGCGAGCCGAACCAATACGGCGAAACAAGAAAGAAAATTGTGGGGGTGAAAAACCGCTTTAGTTTAGCAAGCATCAGAACAAAATTAAAAAATTGGGTTATCAAAAAAGGCACAGTGGCAGATGTTGCAACTGATGCCAATGCGGAGACCACCGAAACAAACAAGGAGCGTAGCGACGCTTGGACTTGTGTCAGTAACTGTAACCGTCCAGAAATTGAACAAAAGGTAAAAAATGCACTTTTACCTGTCGGTTTTATGATTAATCGGTCACAAATTGATCTATTAATCAAACATAAGCGGTTACGGCTTAATGACTTTCAGTGGATTTGTTGTGAAAACAACAACGTTTTCATTAAAGAAGAAAAAATTCCGCTCTTTTCTGTGAAAAAATTTAGTCAGAAAGTGACTGGATTTTGGGAAAGATTGGGTAAAATGTAGGTGAATTATGAAAAAAGCGAAAATAAAAGCAAATCCATTAGTGGAGCGGATATCTAATGCCGTAAATACGCCAGCAAGAAAAATTGTGCAAATTGCTATGTCGAATAATTTGAACGGCAATAGTTACATGGAAACAATGATTGCTTTGTGTGATGATGGTACTTTATGGCAAAGAGGGGTTCGATTTAGCGATGAACGATTCGAAGGCGGTGAATGGTTCAGACTTAATGATGTACCACAAGATTAAGGAGAAAATAGCATGTCAGATTTAACACAACTTATTAAAAATATCGAAAATTGGGCAGAAGCTCGCAATTTGATTGAGGGTTCTACACCGAAAAAACAATTCATTAAATTGATGGAAGAATTCGGGGAGCTATGCAGTGGTGTATCTAAAAATAAAATTGATGTGGTGAAAGATAGCATTGGTGATTGCTTTGTGGTGATGGTGATTTTGGCTGCACAACGCAAGAAAGATGAAATGCTTTCAGCGGATGAAGTTGCTGCATTTGTTGAACCATACGGCAACAATAAAGTTGATATTGAAGATCATTTAATTAATTCATTGTATGCGTTGCATCTTTTAAGCCATGAGTTAAGCAGTCATGCAAATATTAGTGTTTTTTTTATGACATGCTTTGTTCAACTGTTAGAAGTTACAGATCATTTTGATTTAAATATACACGATTGTGCGCAAGCGGCATGGGATGAAATCAAAGACCGCAAAGGGCGTATGATTGACGGCGTGTTTGTGAAAGAAGGTGATTTATAATGGAACGTTATTTTTCAATAAAAGAGATCGTGCAGACTGGCATTTGTTCAGAAGCGACCGTGAAACGTTGGATTTCTAGTGGCAAGTTAAAGTCTTATAAATTCGGTCGCTCCCGCAAGATTGCGGAAAGCGACTTGAACGAATACATTAAGACTTGTCGGCAATAATTTCTTTGAATAAACCATTCGCACATTTTTCAACATAGTTGGCCCATTCTTGAAACGTCTTTAATCTATAAGGAAGATATTCCGCCCGATTATAGGCGTTTCGTATTTCATCGGAATTCAAATGACTTAGGCAAATTTCGATGACTTCTTTATCTAAGCCGAGTTCTAGGCGATTATCATTGCAATAGCTGCTGAATATTGACCGAATACCATGATTTGTCATGGTGCCTTTGTATTTGCCGCCGTCCATTGTTTTAATCACTTCATTCGGCGTTTGGCTATTTATATGCTTTTCATTTCTCGCCTTTGACAAAGTGGACGGGAATAAATATTCCTTGCTTGTATGTTGCTTGATGTATGAAAGCAAGGTTTCTGCCTGTTTACTTAATGGCACAAGGTGCAATCGCTCCCCTTTCCCGCCTTTTGAAATTTCCACTTTCCACACTTTACCATTCGGCAAATTCTCATGTTCGATGATGTCAGAATATTTTGCACTGACGGTTTCGCTAGCCCTTGTGGCGTTGAGCAATCCCCATAAAATCGCAAGTCGCACCGTTTGGGATATGTTTGCCCGAGCAAGGCTGATCATAAATTCCGGTAACGCTTTGTAATGGATTGACGGGTGATGTTTGTTTTTATTCACTGCAGGGAGATCATCGCCAAGATATTTCCATTTGTTGTTTTCCCAATATTCAAAACGTTCAGCATATTCTGCGATTGATTTTAAAACCAAGTAACGCTTTTTCAATTCAGCCGTTGCACCTGATTGGCGATGCGGTTCAAGCACGGATAAGCCGTGTTTTAAGGTCAATTCTTTGAAAGGCACGTCACCAATTAAATCAATGGCAGAATTGACACGTCGTTCTGTGTCAATTTTTGTTCTCTCGGTGTAATTGCCTTGTTCTTTACCGATTTTCGCACGATACAACAGCCATTCATTGGCAACATGGGCGAATGTGCTTTGTTGTTCTTTTAGTGCATCTATGGTTTGTTTACGCTCAAATTCGTGCGGGTCAATCTTATTGGCTAAGAGTTGGCGGAATTCTTGCGCTTTTTGACGTGCATCTTTTAACGATACAGTGGGATAAGTGCCGATGGTTTTTTCAGTGCGTTTTAATGTGTAGGGGCGTTTGTAATTAAACACCCACGTTTTCACACCGTTAGGCTTGACGACAAGTTTCAGCCCTTCCCCATCGAATAAATAATAGATCTTTTCCGCCGCTTTGGCGTTGTTTACCTGTGCAATGGTTAGCTGTTTGATGATTTTTGCCATGGTAGGAATTTCATAAAATGGTAGTAAGATTTTGCGCATTGTAAGTTCTTACTTCCATTTTTACTACTAAAAAATGTGATCGTTTGTGAAATTAACTGATCTTTTAAGCAGTATTTAGATACTAAACAAAAACGGTCAAACTATTGAATTTTCAATAAATTTGACCGTTTATGATCTTTTTAGATCTTGTTTTGTGGTGGAGCTGGCGGGAGTTGAACCCGCGTCCGAAATTACTCTACCTTCAGTACTACACGTTTAGTCTCGTCTTTAATTTCACTTAAGCATGCGGACAGACACGCTAAACTTAAGCTAGTTTGATTCAATTTAGTGCTTCGATCCTCAAACGGTGGCTTCCACACGATCTCGTTTTGGTTTGACTCCGCTTTATCCCCGTCTTACGAGCGGAAGCTGGGGAGCGAAGGCTATGAGCAGGTTATTAAGCTGCTAAAGCGTATTGTTCGTCGTTTGCGACTATTTTTTTGCGGTTTATTTACGAGGCCTACCGCACCTCGACGTGCACCTTGGGCTTCGCTAATCCCGTCGAATCCAGAATCAGCCCCAAAATCGTTCGGCAGTTTATCAAAAAATCCAAGAAAGGAAAAGAAGCTATTTATTAACCTAAGAAGTTAGGGTAAAATTTTGCCACTTTTTAATAAGGAATCAAATAATGAAAACATTAAAATCTCTGACCGCACTTTCATTAGGTGCATTATGTTTAGCATTTAACACACAAGTTATTGCAAAAGAAGCAACACCCGCAAAAACAACACAAGCAACTCAACAAGTGACAAAAGCGAGTGATAACATTGACAAATATCTTGCCATCAATATTGGTAATCGTGAAATGGTGGTTGATGAAAATGGCCAAGCATTAAGTGCATTCAAACATGAAATCACTAACATTGGTCAAAAACCAATCAAAAACATTCAATGGGTGGGCGTATATGTGAATAACCGTAAAGTTATTTACAGCCAAGATATGCAAATCAATTTAGAAACTCCATTACAACCGGGTAAATCCATCAATATTAATTTACAAATTCCGTTTGTTCAATTGGCTGAAGATGCTCGTAAAGTCTTTATGAACCAACAAGAAAAAATTGATGTTTATCCTATTGAACGCGTTATCCTGTTTGGTGATAAAACCGTTCTTTCTGATCGTTAATTTTCTTATCTAGCCCACGTAATGTGGGCTTTTTAATAACTGTATACTTGAACAGTTATTTTCTTTTCGATATACTAAAAACACGCCTAATTTTGACCGCACTTATAGCATGAACTCCACCCGAAAAATTATTCACATTGATATGGATTGCTTTTATGCCTCTGTTGAAATCCGTGAAAATCCAACGCTACAGGGCAAACCTGTCGCAGTGGGGGGAAGTTCTCGACAACGTGGTGTACTCACGACCTGTAATTATGAAGCACGAAAATTTGGGCTGCACAGTGCGATGCCGACAGCACAAGCTATCAAAAAATGCCCTAATCTGATTTTAGTGCCCGTTAATATGCCCCTTTATAAACAGGTATCCGCACAAATTCATCAGATCTTTCAACGCTATACTTCTATCATTGAGCCACTTTCCTTAGATGAAGCTTATTTAGATGTTACGGATTGTACACAATGTTCAGGATCCGCCACTTGGATCGCACAAGAAATTCGCCAAGCCATTTTTGATGAATTAAAGTTGACCGCCTCTGCTGGTGTGGCGCCCCTTAAATTTCTCGCCAAAATTGCCTCCGATATGAATAAACCGAACGGACAATTTGTGATTCAACCTCATGAAGTTGAGCTGTTTGTAAAAACACTGCCATTAAAAAAAATCCCTGGTGTGGGCAAAGTCACTTCTGAACGTTTATTGAAAATGGGCTTAGAAACTTGTGAAGATGTGCAAAAACTCGATCAATCTATTTTGTTAAATATCTTCGGGAAAATGGGCAAGCGAATTTGGGATTTTAGCCATGGCATTGATGATCGTGAAATTCAAGCTCATCGAGAACGAAAATCTATCGGCGTAGAACGCACTTTATCCGAAAATATTCGTCATCTCGAACAAGGCATAGCATTGTTAGATAATCTCTATACCGAGCTTATTCGTCGCATTGAACGAAGTGCACCGAATATCCCTTTAACCGCTTTTCGCAAAATTGGGGTGAAATTAAAGTTTGAAGATTTTCAGGTGACGACCTTAGAAAAAACAGGCTTGCCTTTATCACTAAAAAGCTTTCAACAATTACTGGAACAAATTTGGCAACGTAGCCACGGAAAATCCATTCGTCTTGTTGGATTACACGTGAATTTACCGGAAGAAAGTCATTTAGAACAAATGAGCTTGTGGTAAAACACAAAAGAAAATGACCGCACTTTTATTCATTCCATCCTGAGTAGGATAATGAAAAACAAAAGTGCGGTCATTTTTGATGAATTTGTTGAGTTGGTCGATAAGCCGAGTTCTGTCGTGGACAATCATTCCTCTAGGCGACAAATTACTCTGCCGCTCAAGCAACCTACCCGAACTCTGGACGGGCCACCCATTGAGTTCCTATTTGGTCTTGCTACGAGTGGAGTTTACCTTGCTGCACGTTGTTACCAACGGCACGGTGTGCTCTTACCACACCCTTTCACCCTTACCGTTTTCACGGCGGTCTGCTCTCTGTTGCACTGGTCGTCGGCTCACGCCGCCCGGACGTTATCCGGCACTCTGCCCTTTGTAGCTCGGACTTTCCTCTCGTTTACTTGTCCCACTAGGTCGTGCGAACACGGTTAAGGGCTTCAATAAACCAGCGATTGTCTAACCAACTCGCGGCGTAGTATAGGGGGAATTCAAAGGGTGGTCAAATTTTCATTCTTATTTTTAATAACTTCCGTTAGAATAGCCCTACAAAACACGGTTATTATCAACCGCACTTTTATCATAAGGATCTCCTATGAATTATTTACAAATCGCACGAGAAACCCTTTCTGTCGAAAGCCAAGCGCTCGCACAATTAAGCCAACGCTTGGATGATGAGTTTTCTCAAGTTGTGGATCTTATCCTTGCTTGCGAAGGTCGTTTAGTCATCGGCGGCATTGGTAAATCGGGGCTAATTGGCAAAAAAATGGTGGCGACTTTTGCCTCAACGGGAACCCCAAGTTTCTTCCTTCACCCTACTGAAGCCTTTCATGGCGATTTAGGCATGTTAAAACCGATCGACATCGTGATGCTGATTTCTTATAGCGGTGAAACTGATGATGTAAATAAACTCATTCCAAGTTTGAAAAACTTTGGTAATAAAATTATTGCGTTAACCAGCAATAAAAACTCAACACTTGCTCTCCATGCGGATTATGTTTTAGATATCACCGTAGAGCGTGAAGTCTGCCCAAACAATCTCGCCCCAACCACTTCTGCGTTAGTGACTCTAGCTTTAGGCGATGCCCTTGCGGTTTCATTAATTACAGCTCGTCATTTCCAACCGGCTGATTTTGCGAAATTTCATCCAGGTGGCAGCCTTGGCCGTCGTTTGTTATGTAAAGTAAAAGATCAAATGCAAACTCGATTGCCGATTACTACACCAGATACCAGCTTTACTGATTGCTTAACTATTATGAATGAAGGTCGTATGGGTGTAGCATTAGTCATGGAAAACCAACAACTTAAAGGCATTATTACCGATGGTGATGTGCGCCGAGCATTAACGGCTAACGGTGCTGACACGCTTAATAAGACCGCGAAAGAATTGATGACCTCGTCACCAAAAACTATTCATGAAAATGAATTCTTAGCGAAAGCGGAAGACTTGATGAAAGAGAAGAAAATTCACTCTCTTGTTGTGGTCAATGATGAAAATAATGTTGTGGGCTTAGTGGAGTTCTCAAGCTAATGATTAACGAAAAATTAAAGAAAATTAAATTAGTCATCACCGATGTCGATGGCGTATTAACTGACGGACTACTCCATTATGATGCAAATGGCGAAGCGATTAAAAGTTTCCATGTGCGCGATGGACTTGGTGTCAAAATGTTGATGGATGCAGGTATTCAGGTAGCCGTATTATCGGGCAGAGATTCGGCGATTCTGCGTAAGCGAATTAGCGATCTCGGAATTAAGTTGTTCTTTTTAGGCAAGCTTGAAAAAGAAAGTGCTTGTTTGGATCTCATGAAACAAGCTGGTGTTACCGCAGAACAAACTGCCTATATTGGTGATGACAGTGTCGATCTCCCCGCTTTTGCAACCTGTGGCCTTTCTTTTGCCGTGGCAGACTCTGCACCTTATGTACAAAATGCCGTGGATTATGTGCTTGCACTTGGAGGCGGGAAAGGCGCTTTCCGAGAAATGTCGGATATGATTTTACATGCTCAGGGCAAAGATGAAGTCTATACTTCAGCCAAAGGCTTTTTAAAATCAGTCAAAAATATGGGCCAATAGCACTCCTCAAAACACCTAAAAAAATAACCGCACTTTGATGATTCAAAAGTGCGGTTATTTCTTTTTATGTTTTATTGATTTGCCGGTAAAGCACCTGAATTCCAAGTCGGTGCTTCAGCTGGTTTCTTCACTTGTAACATAAAGCGCTGATTTGCCGTTGCTTGTGGTTGAACGATCGTACCCGATGGAGTCGAGAACGAAATACCGCCTTTCAACAATTGTTGTACACTACCGGTATTAAACTCTGCGCCTTTCCAACCAAGGTTGAAATCATAACCTGATGAAACCCAGAACTCTGAATTTTTACGTACCAAATGTTGATATTTCGGTGTAATCACAATATGTACCAACACACGATCGCCTAAAGAATTCAATTCAAATTTACGAACAGTTCCCACTTCAACACCGCGATAAAGGACAGGGGAGCCTTCCGTTAAATTCATCGCATCACTGGTTTCCAAAATAAATGGCACGCCATTGCTGTATTTATTTCGAGGTTGTGCAGTTTGCGCTAAATTAAACTGTGTTTTTGCTGGACCTTTGCCTAACTCAATATCAATGTAAGGCTGTAAAAGGCTATCTAAGTTTTCAATTCCACCCGCTGAGATTTGTGGGGAAATCACTTTAAATACAGTCCCCTCTTTTGCAATCATCCCCATATAACTTGGGTTAATTAATGCTTTTGCGGTGATACGGTTTGTCTTTTGATCAAGGGCAATCTGCTCGACTTCACCCACATTCATACCTAGATAACGCAAACTCATTCCTTTACTTAAAGCCGTTGCATCATCTGTAAGTAACGTAATCACTTGCCCCGCTGATTTGGCTCGCAGTTCACTTGGATAAAGCGTTTTATTTTTACCTGACCCCGTATTATCAAAGCTTATCGCGCCTTTTAATGAACGAGCAACTGGTGATGCCTGGATACTAATGCCTTTCGGCGTAATATCAATTTGTGCTGCACTTTCTACCCAGAATACACTTTTATCTGTAAGAAGATTTTGATAAGCCGGATAAATATACACATCAATATCAAAGTTATTGGCTTTCGGTCTTACGTTAATAATTTTACCCACTTCAAACTGACGATAAAGCACCACAGAACCTTTGCTAATACTTGGTAAATTAGTGGAGTGTAACACAATACTTGGATTCACTAAGTTACCCGTAATGCCCGTTTCTGCACTGCTGATATCTTTATAAAGTGGATAGCTTGAATGTGGGGCGCCACTTCCTTTTTTAGGTAATACTCTCACCCCACCTTGTAGCCATTTTGATGGCGTTGCTGATTCAAAACGCAATCCGTCGATACCAAAACTTACATCAAAATTAGAGGCTGCGACAAACTGGGTGTTTTCATGAATAAGATTGCGATACTCTGACGCAATCGCCACTTCAAATTTTACCCCATCAACATTTAAGTGTTGCTTCACAACTTGACCGATAGCAATATTGTTATAAAACACGGATTGCCCTTCAGCAATCCCATAAGTTTCTGGTGCGGTTAAAGTTAAGAGTAAAGTATTCGGTGCTTTAAGCAATAACTCATGTTCTCGAATCACATCAAACTGCGTTTTGCTTTCTCCGCTACCCGGAATAATTTCAAAATAATCTCCACGGAAGAATTTTTTCGGATTAGCCACATCACCCAAATCTAACTTACGATTTTTTAACACAATACGTGTATTCGTTTTTAAGAGGTTAGCTTGGTTTGGATCGATTAATAATGTGCCTTTTAAAATTTCTTCATTATTTTCGTCCGCACTTAAAGATGAAAGAAGGCCCACTTGCTCGTCACCATAATAAACCGAGGTTTGACCAGCATCTAAACCAGCACTCACCGGAATGGTCACCTCAACTTCAATCCCGCGTTTAGCCGCTTGCAAATTAGAATAAAGTGTATAGTGGCTATTAGTCACCGCTTGTGGGCTATCTGATGGCGAATCGAATGATACCGCACCTTGCACTACTGCATTTAAACTATCAACCTCTACATTCACACCTGATGCATTAATGTTGGCGTTGATACCACTAATATTCCAGAAACGTGAATCTTTCTTCACAAAATGCGCGAAGGCTTTATCAATCACCACATCAATTTCAACTTTATTGTCTTTATTGAATCGGTAATCATAAATTTTCCCGACTGGCATTTTTTTGAAATACACAGAGGCACCAATCGAAATTGAACCTAAGTCATCTGAAATTAAATGAATTAATAAATCGCCAGGGTTTACTTGTGCAATAGGGCCTTGTTCTTCTGCAATAAATTCATCCTCAGAATCACCATCACCCGGTTGAAGCGTAATGTAATTTCCTGACACTAAAGAGTCTAAACCTGAAATCCCCGCAAGCGATACGCTCGGTTGAACAAGCCAAAATTTAGTATTTTCCTTTAACACATCGGTGGCTTCAGAATAAACGTTAGCCTCAACTTTCACTTTTTGCATGTTGTCGGTAAAGTTAACCTTCTTCACGACACCGATTTGCAAACCCTGATAGCGTATAGGCGTTTTATCTGCAACGAGCCCAGCCCCATTAGAGAACGTGATCGTAATAGTCTTTCCTCGTTCTTGTACAATTTGGAAAAATAAAATGGCACCAATACATAATGCGATAAAAGGTAACAACCAAAACGGTGAGATGCGTTTATTCTTACGTAATAACGCTTCTACATTGTTAGATTGCTCATCAATAGATTGAGATTCTGGTTTATTGTTTTCTGTCATAAATTTTCCAAATTAATCGACTATCAAACTGAGAAGTTGAAATCATAGTTAAAAACACTGCTGCACCGAAATAAAATGCCGCAGGGCCTACAGTAAAATTAATAATCTGTCCACGTGTCACTAAAGACATCATCAAGGCTAACACAAAAAGATCCAGCATTGACCAACGTCCTACAAAGTGAATGATATGTAATAGCCGCATTTGCCATTTAATTGAATGTCGCCATTTAAAATGCACGCTTGCCAGTAAATACAACATAATCAGGATTTTGCTTACGGGCACAAAAATACTGGCGAAGAATACCACGAAAGCAACAAAATAGCTGCCCATGCTTATAAATGACATTACACCCGACATCAAGGTATCTTGTGACAAATTTCCTGTTAAATAAACACCGGATATTGGGAGCAAGTTTGCAGGGAAAAGCATGATAATCCCCGCCACTAATGTCGCCCAAACACGTTGTAATTTTACACTCTCTGGTATTTCAATAAGCGATGCACAACGTGGACAAATTGCACGATGATGGTGATCGTATTCTTGATCTTCTTTAAAAAAAGTGTAATCGCAGGCTGTACAAAGTTCTAACGGTTTATCACTTTTAGTAACCGGTTTCTGCTCGGGATAAAAATCATGCCATAAGTCATCTAAATTAATTTTAATGAATAATAAAGTGGTTAAAAGTGCAGTAAAAACAAAAGCAATTAAATACACATCCACTTCTAAAGTGGCATATTCGCGCACTTTAAACATGGTAACACCGAGTGCAACTAAATATACGTCAAACATGACCCAAGGCTTAATATAACCCACAAATAATAAGACATTACGAGGCTTAATTTTGAGTAATTTAGAAAGCTGCAACATAATGACTAGAATCGCAAAAGATACAGGCATTAAAACAGCACAGATAAAAATCATAAATGCAGTATAGGAATATCCCTCTACTGCCATTTTCCAAATTCCTTTCCAAACAGAAGCATCAATTTTAGTACCTAGTAAATCTAAGCTCAATAAAGGATAGCCTAAAGCAAATGGCATTAAAATTAAGATAGAAAGAGCGATTAATGAACAACGTTTAAGTGACCAACGACTTCCTGATTGCAATTTATGATGGCAACGCGGACATTGCGCGTGTTCCCCTTCTTGCGGACGACGAACAGACACCGTTGCATCGCATCCTATGCAACGCACTAGTCTATAAGTGGCATGAGTAAAATCAGGTGTTTTTGTCATTATGTTTTCAGAAATTATAAAAGTGGACTATTTTAGCCTGAATTAAGGGAATTTGTGAAGTTATTCATTAGAATTAGAAACGGAATTATTCTGTCCAACCATTGTCAATCCTTATAAAAGTGCGGTAAACTGTGCAAGTTTTTATTTTTTATCCTAGGAAAACTCAGAAATGACAGATTCTCAAGTTGAAGCCCAAGTTGAAAATAATGCTGAAGGCGTTCAAAAATTAACTGATACAAAAGCGATCATTGCATATCTTGTGGAAAAATTCCCACTTTGCTTTATTGCAGAAGGTGAAGCTAAACCATTAAAAATTGGTCTTTTCCAAGATCTTGCTGAAGCATTAAAAGATGATGAACGTATCAGCAAAACTCAATTACGTCAGGCTTTACGTCAATACACTTCTAACTGGCGCTATTTACATGGTTGCCGTGAAGGTGCTGAGCGTGTGGATTTATACGGCAACCCTGCTGGTGTATTAGACGCAGAACACGTTTCTCATGCGGTTCAACAATTAGCAGAAGCAAAAGCTAAATTTGCAGAAAAACGCAAAGCAGAATTAGCAGCCAAAAAAGCACAACAAAAACGACCTGCTCGTAAGCCAAATTCAAATCAAGCAACTCGCAAACCAAAAGCCCCGCAAGTAAAACTAAGTGCGGTTGATTTCACTACACTTTCTGCAGGTAGCAAAGTAAAAGTGAAAGTAGCAGAACAAGCGAAAAATGCGACCGTATTAAATGTGGAAAAAGATGGCGCACGCGTAGAACTTGAAAATGGTTTAGTGATGACAATCACCGCAGATCGTTTATTTGCCTAATAATTTATTTCTTATCGGGAAAGGTTAAATGAAATTACATACAACCAAAAGTCTTATTGCGACAGCAATTTTAGGTGCGTTATTTCTTCATTCGTCTGACACTTTTGCTGTGCAGCCGAAATTAAAGCAAAGTGATATTACGATTCCTTCAGCAACTGATGCAAATCAGTTGGCAACAAAGCGTGCAACAACACGTTTAACCCAATCACATTATCGTAAATTCCAGCTTGATGACGCCTTTTCCGAAAAGATTTTTGATCGTTATATTAAAAGTTTAGATTACAGCCATAACACCTTTTTAAAATCAGATATTGATGATTTACGTGCTAAATATGGCTCAAAATTAGATGACCAACTTAATGAGGGCGATCTTTCTGCGGCATTTGCGATTTACGATCTGATGATGAAACGTCGTTATGAGCGTTATGCTTATGCTCTATCTCTATTAGATAAAGAACCAGATTTAAAAGGTAATGATCAAATTGAGATCGATCGTGAAAAAGCCGCTTTCCCAGCAACGGAAGAAGAAGCGAATAAACTTTGGGAAGAGCGCGTCAAAAATGATGTGATTAGCCTCAAGTTAAAAGATAAAAAATGGCCTGAAATTAAAGAAAAACTCACTAAACGTTACAATTTAGCGATTCGTCGATTAACTCAAACGAAAGCGGATGATATCGTTCAAATTTACATTAATGCTTTTGCTCGAGAAATTGACCCACATACAAGCTACCTTGCGCCACGTACTGCAAAAAGCTTTAATGAAAGCATGAACCTTTCTTTAGAAGGGATTGGCGCAACATTACAATCTGAAGATGACGAAACTAGCATCAAATCTTTAGTGCCAGGAGCACCGGCTGAACGCAGTAAAAAATTACAAGCGGGCGATAAAATCATTGGTGTGGGCCAAGAAAAAGGCGAAATCGAAGATGTTATCGGTTGGCGTTTAGAAGATATCGTTGACAAAATTAAAGGTAAAAAAGGAACAAAAGTTCGTCTTGAAATTGAACCTGCAAAAGGTGGAAAAAGCCGTATTGTTACCTTAGTTCGCGATAAAGTCCGTATTGAAGACCAAGCAGCAAAACTCACTGTTTCTAAGGTAGATGGTGAAACCGTTGGCGTCATTAAAATTCCAAGTTTCTACATTGGCTTAACTGATGATGTGAAGAAATTATTAGTAGAGGCTGAGAAGAAGAAAATTGGCGCTTTAATTGTGGATCTTCGTGAAAATGGCGGTGGTGCATTAACAGAAGCCGTAGCATTAAGTGGCTTATTCATCACTGATGGTCCAGTTGTACAGGTACGTGATGCATATCAACGTATTCGTGTACACGAAGATGATGATAATGCTCAGCAATATAAAGGTCCATTGTTGGTAATGATTAATCGTTTCAGTGCGTCTGCTTCTGAAATTTTTGCTGCAGCAATGCAAGATTACAATCGCGGTATCATTATTGGGCAAAATACCTTTGGTAAAGGTACGGTACAACAAAGTCGTTCATTAAACTTTGTTTATGATTTAGATCAAACACCACTTGGTGTATTGCAATATACTATCCAAAAATTCTATCGAATTAATGGTGGTTCAACCCAATTAAAAGGTGTCTCAGCAGATATTAATTTTCCTGAAATTATTGATGCTAAAGAAATTGGTGAAGAAAAAGAAGATAACGCATTACCTTGGGATAAAATTCCGCCGGCAACTTATTCTGAAACCAATAAAGCGCGTAAAGATGTTGAAGCATTAAATGAAAAACATATTGAACGTATTGCAAAAGATCCTGAATTTATTGCTTTAAATGAAGATCTTAAGATTCGTGATGAACGTCGTGAGCGTAAATTCTTATCATTAAATTTCCAAGAACGCAAAGCGGAAAATGATAAGGATGATGCGAGACGTTTAAAAGATCTCAATGATCGTTTTAAACGTGAAGGTAAAAAAGCATTAAAAGACATTGATGATTTGCCAAAAGACTATGAAGCACCAGATTTCTTCTTAAAAGAAGCGGAAAAAATGGCTGCTGATTTAGTTAAACTTAATGCTAATCAACAAAAAGTGGATGCTGAAATAAAACAAGAAGCGGCAAAAGCAACAAAATAACGATTATTTTGACCGCACTTTAGCAGATAAAGAAACTGAGTGCGGTTATTTTTTATGAATATTTTTAAAGGTACAGCAATGTTAAAAGGAACAATGAAATTAAGCGCATTAGTCTTATCATTATCAATGATGACATCAGGTTGTGCGTTAGCTGAATGGGCAAAAACAGTTGGACAACCTCAACAAGCCGAAAATAAAGGCGTTGATATGTCTAAATTAAGCCCTGAAGAGCGAGCAAAACTTGAAGCAGAAATCAAAGAAGATCAAGCTCGTCTCGCAGCTGAAAAGCAAGCAATGCTAGAAATGTCATTAACGCATGAAATTGGCGAACAAAATCTACAGTTCAAACCAATTTTGGCCAAATTATATGCTGATAATAAATATGACTTAATGTGGAAAGACAAGGCGGCAGAGAAACAATTCCTACGTGAATATGCGGCTATGGTTGCATCAGGCATTTCTAAACGTTCTGCTCAATCATTAGTTAATTTACATAACGCTGAAAAAACGGGCGGGCTCACCTATGATGTATTGTTAAGTGATGCTTTCCTTGATTACTTGTATTACAGCAAAAATGTAAATCAACAAGCACAACGTTGGTTATACGCAACGAATGCTTATAAACCAGAATTACCAAATCAAGAAATTATTGACGAATGGCAAAGTGCGGTTAAAAACAATAATGTTTCGGGCTTTGTAAATGGATTATCTAACCATAATCGTTTATACCGTGAAACGGTACAATCGCTACCGTCAATGATTTCAGCTTCAGGTATTTCTGAAATGGGTAAAAAACTTGCCCTTAATGCACAACGTTTACGTGTTATTCCTGACTTTGAAAATGGAATTTTTGTTAATATTCCCAGCTATCAATTGAAATATTATCGTGATGGCAAAGCAATTTTAGAATCTCGCGTTATCGTGGGGAAAAATGAACGTCGTACACCGGTAATGTACAGCCGTTTGAGCAATGTGGTTGTTAATCCGCCTTGGAATGCCCCAACACGTTTAATCAATGAAGATATTTTACCGAAATTAAAACGTGACCCAGGCTATGCCGCTGCACACAACTACTCTATTTTGGATAGCAAAGGTAACACTATCGATCCTTACTCTATTAATTGGAGTAGTATTGGTGATAGATTCCCGTACCGTATCCGTCAAGCAGCGGGTGACAGTGCATTAGGTAACTATAAATTTAATATGCCAAGCTCTGATGCAATTTATCTTCATGATACCCCAAATCATA
The DNA here is from genome assembly GCA_018366115.1 of Parahaemophilus parainfluenzae. GTDB lineage: Bacteria > Pseudomonadota > Gammaproteobacteria > Enterobacterales > Pasteurellaceae > Haemophilus_D > Haemophilus_D parainfluenzae_AB. Next base: position 48,738 of record JAGZIS010000002.1, read on the forward strand.
ACTTATTTAGTAAGAAAGACCGCGCATTAAGTTCTGGTTGCGTGCGTGTAGAAAAATCCGATCAACTTGCCTCTATCCTATTGCAAGAAGCTGGCTGGTCAGAAGATAGAAAACGTAATGTCCTAGCAAGCAAAAAAACTACTTCTGCGAACATTCGTACAAATGATCCTGTATTCTTATATTATGTGACTGCATGGGTTGAAAACGGTCAAACACAAGTTTTACCAGATATTTATAAATACGATGATGCAGCAAGTTTTAATGGTATCGACTGGGCTGTTGTGAAAAAATATCTTTAAAAAAATGTTCACACTAGAACTTTTTAAGGAAAAATGTGTCTAGAGTGAAGAATGAATAATAAAAGAGACTAAAAAATGGGTAACATTGACAAAAATCGTCGTAAATGGCTTTCATTAGGCGGCATCGTTTTGGGCGCAAGCATGATGCCGAGTACGGTGTTAGCGATGGTCTCTACCCCTAAACCTCGCATTCTTAGCTTCTATAATGTCAATACCAATGAACGATTAAGCGGTGAGTTCTCTGCAACGACTGGATTTAATCGTTCAATGCTTGGCAAGCTTGATTACTTTATGAGAGATCGCCGTACAGATCAAGTACATCGAATGGATCCGAGCCTTTTCATGAAATTTTATCAGTTACAAAGTGATTTAGGTTTACGCACTGCACAAATTGATGTGATTTGTGGCTATCGTAGTGCTGCGACAAATGCCATGCGCCGTAGACAAAGCCGTGACGTAGCAAGCAACAGCTATCATATTAAAGGCCAAGCGATTGATTTTAAAATCCCTGGTGTACCTTTAGCAAGATTACGTCAAGCGGCTGAAAATCTTGATAGCGGAGGTGTAGGATATTACCCGTATAGTAATTTTATTCACGTGGATACTGGCCCTGTAAGAACATGGCGTGGTGCATAAAAAACAGTTTAATTTTAGACCGCACTTTAGTGCGGTTTTTTGTTATCAACGATAAGGAAAAAAGATGAATATTGAAATTATTCCAGTTACAGCCTTTCAGCAAAATTGCTCTCTTATTTGGGATGATGAAAAAAATGCGGCAATTATCGATCCTGGTGGCAATGCGGAAAAGCTTATTCAACGTATTGAGGAATTAGAATTAAACCTAAAAGCAGTCTTATTGACGCATGGTCATCTTGATCATGTAGGGGCAGCTGAAGTGATTCGCGATCATTTTAACATTGAAATCTGGGGCTCACAGGAAGAAGATCGTTTCCTATTTGAAAGTCTACCACAACAATCTCAGCAGTTTGGCTTACCTTATATTTCCGCGTTTACGCCCGATCGCTGGTTTAATCAAGAAGGGGAAAAAATTCAAATTGGCACATTTACCTTTGAAATTCTTCACCTTCCTGGTCATACACCTGGCCATGTTGGTTTTATTGAACACGAAAAAAATATCGCCTTTACCGGTGATGTCCTTTTCCAAAACAGTATTGGTCGTACAGACTTCCCTCGTGGGAATTTCGACACATTGATCTCATCAATAAAAAATAAATTATTTATATTAAATGATGATATGGTTGTCATTGCGGGACATGGCCCCTACACAACCATTGGACAAGAAAAACGAAGCAATCCGTTTTTGAAGTAAAAATCGGAATTTGGGGTAAAAAAAAGCTCCTAATTTCTTAGGAGCACCAAAAAGGAATTTATGAATAAAATCTCTAAAGTTTAGCTTTATCAAAGGAATCTCGATAAAACGCTAACGATTATATTGACATATTATGACAAATGCAAGCTTTTTCTTTACACTAATTTACAAATCTTTACAGTTTGCTATTTTTATAACCACTTCGACGGCTTTTTCCATCCCTTCAAGGGTCACTAATTCATGTTTGCTATGGAAATTATAGCCACCAGTAAAGATATTTGGACAAGCTAATCCTTTTTCCGCTAAAAATGCGCCATCCGTTCCTCCACGTATAGGTTTGTGATTTGGTGTAATACCACAAGCTTTCATTGCTGCATCAGCAAGTTTAATCGCCTGTGGAACATTTTTGACAGTGTCATACATGTTTTTGTAACTGTCTTCAATCACACATTCCACGGGCTCTTTCAGGCTTTTATCTCTATTAAATTTTTCTACAAGTTGATAAATAAATGCTTTACGTTGCTCAAAATTAGCTTGGTCAAAATCTCGAATGAGATAATGTAGCTCAACTTTCTCAATATCCCCTTTGAAATCATCTAGATGGAAAAAACCCTCTTTTCCTGATGTTTTTTCGGGGACATCATCTTTTGGAAAGCCTTGTTGAAACTCACAAGCTAAGGTAAGCGCATTCACTAATTTGTTTTTCGCATAACCAGGATGAATTCCCCGTCCTTTAAAGGTGATTTTTGCCGTTGCCGCATTAAAATTCTCATACTCGAGCTCACCCACTTCCCCACCATCAATGGTATATGCCCAATCACAAGGGAAATCGTCTAATGGAAAATAATGCATACCTAAACCAATTTCTTCGTCAGGCGTAAATGCCACTCGAATGTTGCAATGTGGGATATTTTCCTGTTGTAAGACAGAAAGTGCGGTCATAATTTCTGCGATTCCAGCTTTATTATCCGCACCAAGTAAAGTAGTTCCATCTGTCACAATCAAAGTTTTGCCAATAAGCTGATGTAAAAATGGATAATACACGGGACTAATAAACTCTTCCCCTAAACCTAATGCGATATCTCCCCCCCGATAGTTTTCGATCACTTCGGGTTGAACATTTTTACCGCTGCATTGTGGTGAGGTATCTAAGTGGGAAATAAAACCAATGGTTTGTGTTAAATCAGGATGATTTGAGGGTAAATAAGCCGTGACGACGGCATGCTTAGTCACATTGACATCTTGTAAACCAAGTTCAATTAATTCTTGCTGCAAATGCAAAGCTAATTTCATTTGTCCTGGCGAACTGGGTGAATGTTTTGCAGACGATTTAGATTGCGTATCAAACGCGACATAAGTTAAAAATCGCTGTAATAATTCATTGTTATTATGTTCTTCCATTTTTAAATTCTCCTTTATATCGGCACTAGTCTAATCCCAAAATTCGTTACAGTTCTTGATATATAACAAGAAAGTAGAGAGTTATAAGATTTTCTGAAAAAAGTGCGGTCAAATTTTCGATAAATTTTTTCCTAAAAACACGATTAAATCCTTTTCATCATTAACAATTCGCTATATCATATCTGTTCAATTTTATGTCGCCCCTGCATCATTTTTTGCAGGTTTATTTCTACTCAGTACCAATCAAATTGGTGAAATTAGGGAGAAAACCAAAGCTAGTGGAAAATCTGGTTCAAAACAAGCCTATTATTGAGCTTCGTTCTATCAAAAAGTCCTATGGTTCCAACACAATCATTAATGATTTCAATCTAACCATTAATAACGGTGAATTCGTCACAATTCTTGGCCCTTCAGGCTGTGGTAAAACTACAGTTTTGCGTTTATTAGCAGGGTTAGAAGAATTAGATGAAGGTCATATTATTTTGGACGGTGAGGACATTACCAATGTTCCGGCTGAAAAACGCCACATTAACACCGTATTCCAAAGTTATGCATTATTCCCGCATATGACTATTTTTGATAACGTAGCTTTTGGTTTGCGTATGCAAAAAGTGGCAGAAAGCGAGATTAAACCTCGTGTTCTGGATGCATTGCGTATGGTGCAATTAGAGGAAATGGCCGACCGTAAACCAGCTCAACTTTCTGGTGGTCAGCAACAACGTATCGCGATTGCTCGTGCTGTTGTGAATAAGCCAAAAGTGTTGCTACTGGATGAATCTTTATCTGCGCTGGATTATAAGTTACGTAAACAAATGCAAAACGAACTTAAACAATTACAGCGTCAACTTGGCATTACTTTTATTTTCGTTACTCACGATCAAGAAGAAGCGATCACCATGTCTGACCGTATCGTCTTGTTGCGTAAAGGTAAAATTGCACAAGATGGTTCACCACGTGAAATCTATGAAGATCCAGCCAACTTATTCGTTGCTCGCTTCATTGGTGAAATTAACGTATTTGATGCCACTGTGATTGAACGTAAATCTGACTATGAGTTGCTTGCTAACGTAGAAGGTCGTGTATGTGATATCCACACGAGCATCTCTGCTGAAAAAGATCAAAAACTACAAGTGTTATTACGCCCAGAAGATATTGTGATTGAAGAGCTTGACGAAAATGAGCACTCAAATGCAATTATTGGTCGCATTGTGGATCGTACCTATAAAGGGATGACACTTGAGTCTACAGTAGAATTTGATCACAACGGTAAACGCGTATTAGTGAGCGAATTCTTTAACGAAGATGACCCACATATGGATCACAGCGTTGGTCAACGTGTAGGTATTACATGGCACGAAGGTTGGGAGGTTGTACTCAACGATGAAGATAATCAATAATAAATTCCAGAAAATTACTGTTGCAATTATCTTCAGTTGGTTAATCTTCTTTGTGCTAATTCCAAACTTATTAGTATTAACCGTAAGTTTTTTAACCCGAGATGGTAGCGACTTTTATGCTTTGCCATTTACTTTAGATAACTACACTAACCTGTTTAATCCGCTTTATGCACAGGTAGTGTGGAACTCATTGTATATGTCTGGCATCGCAACGATTATTTGCTTACTCATTGGCTATCCGTTTGCCTTTATGGTCAGCAAAATTAATCCAAAATATCGTCCATTTTTATTATTCCTCGTGGTATTGCCATTCTGGACAAACTCACTGATTCGTATCTATGGGATGAAAGTATTTCTTGGTGTGAAAGGTGTGTTGAATACCATGTTAATGGATATGGGCATTTTGAGTGAGCCTATTCGTATTTTAAATACCGAAGTAGCTGTAATCATTGGTTTAGTGTATCTCCTTTTACCATTTATGATTCTTCCGCTCTACTCTGCTATTGAAAAATTAGATGGACGTTTATTAGAAGCGGCAAGAGATTTAGGCGCGAATGCAGTTCAACGTTTCTTCCGTGTTATTTTGCCATTGACTATGCCAGGTATCGTAGCGGGTTGTTTATTAGTATTACTACCTGCAATGGGTATGTTCTATGTAGCTGACTTACTGGGTGGTGCAAAAGTGTTATTAGTCGGTAACGTGATTAAGAGTGAATTCTTAATTTCTCGTAACTGGCCATTTGGTTCGGCAATCAGTATCGGCTTAACCATCTTAATGGCATTGTTGATTTTCGTTTACTATCGTGCAAATAAATTGTTGAATAAGAAAGTGGAGTTAGAATAATGAGTCGTTTACTACGTAATATTTTTATGTTTGTGGTATACGCTTATTTGTATATCCCAATTATTATCTTGGTGACTAACTCCTTTAACGAAGACCGTTATGGTTTAAGTTGGAAAGGCTTTAGTTGGAACTGGTATGAGCGTTTATTTAATAACGATACCTTAATCCAAGCGGCGTTCCACTCTGTCACGATTGCTTTCTTTGCTGCAACCTTAGCAACTATTGTGGGTGGTTTAACCGCGATTGCACTTTATCGCTATCGTTTCCGTGGTAAACAAGCAGTAAGTGGTATGTTATTTATCGTCATGATGTCACCAGATATCGTAATGGCGGTTTCTCTACTTGCCTTATTCATGGTTGTAGGGATTTCGCTTGGTTTCTGGTCATTATTGTTAGCGCACGTAACATTCTGTCTACCTTATGTTACCGTAACGATTTTCTCTCGCTTAAATGGCTTTGATGCAAGAATGCTTGAAGCGGCGAAAGATTTAGGTGCCAGCGAAGTCACTATTTTGCGTAAAATTATCCTACCACTTGCCTTACCTGCAGTGGTATCAGGTTGGTTATTAAGCTTTACTATTTCATTAGATGATGTTGTTGTATCCTCTTTCGTCAGTGGTGTAAGCTATGAAATCCTACCGTTGCGTATTTTCTCACTTGTAAAAACAGGGGTAACACCAGAAGTAAACGCGTTAGCAACGATTATGATCGTGCTTTCATTAGGATTAGTCATTTTAAGCCAATTAGTTACACGCAAAAATAATCATTAAACATTGATATAAAAAGGTTTCACAAATCTTTTAAGATCAAATAGAATACGCCTTGACGCACAATCAAGGCGTTTTTTTATACCTGCATTAATGCAGGTGGTTTTTTACCCCTCTTTTACGGAGAACAAAGAAAAATGAAAAAATTTGCAGGTTTGCTTACTGCCGGTTTAGTTGCCGCTACATTAACTGCTTGTAACGACAAAGAAGCCAAGTCTGATGCAACAAAAGCACAGGCTCCAGCAAATGATACTGTGTACTTATATACTTGGACTGAATACGTACCAGATGGTCTTTTAGATGACTTTACAAAAGAAACTGGTATCAAAGTTATCGTAGCAAGTCTTGAATCAAACGAAACCATGTATGCCAAAATGAAAACCCAAGGCGATGCTGGTGGTTATGATGTTATTGCACCATCTAACTACTTCGTATCTAAAATGGCACGCGAAGGCATGCTACAAGAATTAGATCACAGTAAATTACCTGTTATCAAAGAATTAGACCCTGATTGGCTCAACAAACCTTATGACAAAGGCAATAAATACTCACTTCCTCAGTTGTTAGGTGCACCAGGTATTGCATTTAATACCAATACCTATAAAGGTTCTGACTTCACTTCTTGGGGTGATTTCTGGAAACCTGAATATGCAAACAAAATCCAATTATTGGATGATGCGCGTGAAGTATTCAACATTGCGTTATTAAAAATTGGTCAAGATCCAAACACCAAAGATCCAGCAATTATCAAGCAAGCTTATGAAGAGTTATTGAAATTACGTCCAAACGTACTTTCTTTCAATTCTGATAACCCTGCAAACTCTTTCATCTCTGGTGAAGTAGAATTAGGTCAGTTATGGAATGGTTCTGTACGTATCGCGAAAAAAGAACAAGCGCCATTAAATATGGTGTTCCCAAAAGAAGGTCCTGTTCTTTGGGTTGATACTTTAGCGATTCCTAAAACCTCTAAAAATCCAGATGGTGCACACAAGTTAATTAACTACTTATTAGGTGCAAAAGCAGCCGAGAAATTAACTTTAGCGATCGGTTACCCAACAGCTAACCTTGAAGCGAAAAAAGTACTTCCAAAAGAAATTACAGAAGATCCATCTATCTATCCACCAGCAGAAATCCTTCAAAAAAGCTACTGGCAAGATGATGTAGGTGATGCGATTCAATATTATGAACAGTATTACCAAGAGTTAAAAGCAGCAAAATAATGCGCTTTTAAGTGATAACAAAAAGTGCGGTCAAATTTGACCGCACTTTTTTATATTTACCATTTTCGAAGAAACTATTTATAGCGTTTTTTTGATGCGCTTTTATCTTGCTCTTGTAAACGTTCAAGTTTTTCTTTAATTTGAATTTCCATCCCTCGATTAGTTGGGAAATAATACTGGGTATCTTTCAGTTCCGGTGGAAAGTAATTTTCTCCTGCGGCATAAGCATTTGGCTCATCATGTGCATAGCGATATTCAGCGCCATAGCCTAATTCTTTCATTAAAGCCGTTGGCGCATTACGTAAATGAGGTGGCACATCAAAATCAGGAAACGCTTTCGCATGCTGTTTGGCAGCATTAAATGCGTTGTAAACCGCATTACTCTTCGGTGCTACAGCTAAATAAATAATAGCTTGAGCAATAGCCCGTTCTCCTTCATAGGCGCCCACCCTCGTAAAACAATCCCAAGCTGCGAGAGCCACTTGCATTGCGCGAGGATCTGCATTGCCTACATCTTCTGAGGCAATCGCTAATAAACGTCTTGCAACATAAAGAGGATCGCCACCTGCGGTAATAATTCGTGCATACCAATAAAGTGCCGCATCGGCTGCTGAGCCACGAATGGATTTATGTAAAGCAGAAATCAAATCATAGAAGCGATCACCTTGCTTATCAAAACGCGCTTGTCGTTCACCTAATACTTCTTTCAACAAAGTACGGTCTAATTTTTTACCATTTTCTGTTTCAGGAGCCATGTCCACCATTAATTCAAGGCAGTTTAAAGCCAGGCGCGCATCACCATTCACATATTCGGCTAATACCTGTAGCAAATTCTCTTCTAAAACTAACCGCTCTTTACCTAATCCTCGCTCAGGATCAGAAATCGCCTGTTGTAGAACTTGTTCGATTTCAGCAACTGTCAATGACTTAAGGAGATAAACTCTCGCACGAGAAAGCAATGCATTATTTAATTCAAAGGAAGGATTTTCCGTTGTTGCACCAATAAAAATAATCGTCCCATCTTCAATATGTGGCAAAAACGCATCTTGTTGACTTTTGTTAAAGCGATGCACTTCATCCACAAATAAAATCGTTTGGCGATCTGCAAGTCGATTTTGTTTCGCGCGCTCAATTGATTCTCGAATTTCTTTCACGCCGCTTGTTACCGCTGAAATTCGTTCAACTTCTGCATTGATACGATGAGCAATAATTTCCGCCAGTGTTGTTTTACCTGTACCCGGCGGTCCCCACAGAATCATAGAATGAACATGCCCAGCTTGAATTGCTTTACGAAGCGGCTTTCCTTCCCCAATTAAGTGGGTCTGTCCATAATATTGCTCCAAATTAGTTGGTCGCATACGGGCAGCTAAAGGGCGAAAGTCATTTTCAGCAAAATCAAAATTAAGATTAGACATATTCTTTCCTTAATAAGCAAAAGGTGTGAAGATTATCATTCACACCTTATGGATTATTTTTTACCTTTACGTTGGTCATCCAATTCCACGCCTTTCGGTACGTTAAATTGGAATAAGCTATCAGCTAAGGTTTGATTTGTAATGTTGCGCAACACATAAAGATTGGTTTGACCATCTTTTTCTGTGGTGCTGAAATTTTTTAACACACCATTTGCATCGACACGAATATCAAATTGTTTAATATTGCTATTTTTCGCCTTTGGTTTTAATACAAAGGTATCCGCATTCTGTGTCACTGAATATTGATTCCAGTGGCTTTTATCGTTACTGGTTAAAAGTACGAAAGGTGTATTATTGACAGCATCCTTTACCCATTGAGCGGTAACTTGTTGCACGAATGGATCGTAATACCAAAGGGTTTTACCATCTGCAATAATTTGTGTTTCTTGCGGTGATTTGGTATCCATACGGAAAAGATTTGGACGTTTAATTTGAAGTTTTCCACTTCCTTGTTGAACGTTTTTACCACCAACAGAAGTCACAGTTTGAGAGAAATCAGCACTTAATACCGTCACTTGATTTAAGCGATTTTGTAGCTCATCTGCCGCATCTGCAAAAGCTAAACTACTCGCACTCAACAGTGCAGTAAGTGCGGTCATTTTTAATAATGTTTTTTTCATTCTACTTTCCTTTTTGTAAAGTGAAACTTAAGAGAATTAATATTCGGAACGTCGAGCTAAAATTTCTCGTTTTCCATTTTTCATTGGGCCTAAAATGCCTTGTTCTTCAAGCTGATCCATAATCCGAGCTGCTCGGTTAAACCCAACACTAAATTTACGTTGAACATAAGAAGTCGATGTATTGCCTGTGCTTAAGACAAACTCAACGACGTCATCAAATAATGCATCAAGATCGCCACTACTTGCAGTTGATTTTTCACCTGAGTCTTCATCATCCGCGCCATCTAAAATGCCATCAATATAATTTGGTTTACCACGTGCACGCCAATCATCTGCCACACGTGCCACCTCGTCATCACTCATGAAGGCGCCATGTACCCGAACGAGATCAGAAGAACCTTGACCTGAATATAACATGTCACCACGGCCCAATAAGGCTTCGGCACCGCCCTGATCCAGAATCGTTCTAGAGTCAATTTTACTTGCCACAGTAAAGGCGATACGGCTTGGAATGTTAGCCTTAATCAAACCGGTAATCACATCTACTGATGGGCGTTGTGTGGCTAAAATCAGGTGAATACCAATTGCACGAGCTTTTTGTGCTAAGCGCGCAATTAACTCTTCAATTTGTTTACCCGCAACCATCATTAAGTCTGCAAACTCATCAACGATCACGACAATATAACTCAATTTTTCTAATGGAGGTGGCATCTTATCCATTGTATCGCCAGGCTTCCAAATTGGGTTTGGAATTGGCATATTGAGTTTTTCATATTCTTCAATTTTTTCGTTATACCCTTCAATGTTACGCACACGTAAGGCTGACAACAATTGATAGCGGCGTTCCATTTCTTCTACGCACCAACGCAGTGCATTTGCCGCTTTCTTCATATCCGTCACTACTGGGGTAAGTAAGTGTGGAATATCGTTATAAATAGAAAGCTCAACCACTTTCGGGTCAATCATAATAAATTTCACTTGATCCGGTGTTACGCGGAAAAGCAAACTTAAAATCATGGTGTTCACCCCAACAGACTTACCTGAGCCAGTCGAACCCGCCACAAGCAAGTGAGGCATTTTAGCCAAATCAACCACTACAGGTTTTCCGCTAATATCTTTACCCAAAGCCATTGAAAGCAATGATGTTGAGGAACGGAATTCGTTGCTATCGAGTACATCACGCAATGGCACTATTTGACGGTGTGCATTTGGCGTTTCAATACCAATATAAGGTTTGCCAGGAATCACTTCTGCTACACGAATCGCGCGGAACATTAAAGCACGTGCTAAATCGGTATCAATACTGGTTACTTTCGATGCTTTTACACCCGGTTGTAATTCAAGCTCATAGCGAGTCACCACAGGGCCAACTAACACATCTTGCACCGTAGCTTTGACATTAAAATTCTTCAATTGTTGTTCTATGCGTGCGGATGTGTCTAAAATTTCTTCACGCGTAATATCTTGAGCCTGTGTAGGACGATGCTCAAGTAAATCCAAGCTTGGTAATGGTGTTGTTGGTTTTTCACGTTTATTCGTTGGTTGTTGGAATGCTGGGTGAATAAGCGTATCAGAATACGGCTTATAAGTTGTTTCAGTTGCATTCTCAATATGAATTTCACGCGCTTTAGGTGCTGAAACTGCCGGTTCATTTAAGATCACTTTTAATGCATCTTCAGCATTCGCAGCTTTTGCTCGCACTTCCATTTCTTGCAAACGCGCTTGCTCTTGTGCGGCAAACTGACGTGCTAATTCATCTTCTAAACCATCATTTTCTGATTCTAAAGGTTCATCATAAGTTGGATAAAGTGCGGTCGTATTTTCAGGCGTTTTAAGTGATACTTTTGGCATCACATTTTCTTCAAAAATGTCATCTGATTCGTCCACACTTTGATGATTCACTTGCGGATTTTTCCATGTTGCTGAAAAATCTTCTTTTGTCGGTAATTCAACGGAAGAATTGGCAGAGATAGACACATTCGGTAAATTATCAGATTCAACCGTGAAACCTTTAAACTTATCTTCTAATTTTTCAACATCTGCAGGCTCTGAAACACTCGGAGAGGATAACCCACTGATATTAATTAGCTGCTCAGGCTTAACAAAGGTATTTTCAGACTCATCCTCTTTTTTATCTTCTGCTGATTCTGTTTCCAATTGAGAATCAGAAAAAGCGAGTTGTTGAGGTGCCTCAATCACAATTTGTTCAAGATCATCTACAGAAGTATGCTCTGCATGCTCCTCTTCTGCCGGCTGATTTTTCATGGTTAGCCAATGGTAGAATCTCACAATTAAACGAATTAATGATGCACCAGAACAGAAAATAAAGCCTACAACTGCGCAGATAAAGCCCACTAAAATACAGCCAAACTTACCGAGTGTAGGATATAAGTTTACTACTAAGCTGCCACCAAACACGCCGCCAGCTAAATAGTAGTTCGTATTTGAAAGCAGCAGCGTTGCCATCATGGTTAAGCCCACGATGAGAGCAATAAAGCCAAAGGAACGTAATGCAATGCGGGTGGCCGAGAGAGAATGAACCGCTTTGGTTTTCAGTAAATAAATCGGTACGATAAAAATGACAAATGGAATGAGGTGACCGACATAGCCGAGAAAAACAAAAAACGCATCAATCAACCAAGCGCCAAAAGCACCGGCTTTATTGATAGTTTCAGTTTGAAAACTTGCTGTAGACCAAGAGTTATCTAATGGCGTATAGCTTGACCATGCCACGATTAAATATAAACCTAAAAGTGCGGTCAATCCGAGTAATAATTCTGCTAAATATTGTTTCGGTGTAAATCGTTTTGTAATTCGTTTAATCATTTTTATTTTAGTACGAGATAATTAGTTTGTTTCACTTCTTCCATGACGACATAAGTTCGGGTGTCATTCACACCGGGTAAGCGCAATAAGGTGGTACCCAATAATTTTCGATATGCCGCCATATCTGCCACACGTGTTTTGAGTAAATAATCGAAATCGCCTGATACTAAATGACATTCGAGAATTTCATCAAGCGCTTGAATCGCAGCATTAAACTCTTCGAAAACATCTGGTTTACCGCGCACAAGCGTGATTTCAACGATCACCAATAAAGGGGCATCCAGTAATTCAGGATTTAGTAGTGCGCGATAGCCCATAATCACACCTTGTTTTTCTAGGCGTTTTACCCTTTCTAAACAAGGCGTTGGCGATAACCCCACTTTCTTTGATAAATCGATATTAGAGATTTTACCGTTGCGTTGTAATTCATTTAAGATTTTGATATCAATACTATCCAACGCTTTATTTAATTTCTTTTCCATAACCTTTCCTTATGTACGGCGCATATTCTATCTAATTTATCAAAAACTTTCAGTAATCAGACAACAATAGGACAACGTTTTTTTAGAAATTATCCAAAATAGCAAGTGCATCAGAGAGTTTTTTCACCGTAAAAACTTCCATATTTTCGACCGCACTTTTTGGCTTGTTGGCAAAAGGCACAATCGCACGTTTAAAGCCATGTTTTGCCGCTTCACTAATACGTTCTTGACCACTGGTCACCGGGCGAATTTCACCCGCTAACCCTACTTCACCAAAGACAACTAAATCTTGTGGTAATGGTCGATTACGGAAACTGGAAATTAATGCAAGTAATAACGCAAGATCTGCCCCTGTCTCCCCGACTTTTACCCCACCAACGACATTCACAAAAACATCTTGATCCGACATTTGTAATCCACCATGACGATGCAATACCGCAAGCAATAAGGCTAAACGATTTTGCTCTAACCCCACCGCCACACGACGAGGATTTGCAAGCATGGAATGATCCACTAATGCTTGAATTTCCACCAAAAGCGGACGAGTGCCTTCCCATAGCACCATGACCGAACTGCCCGGTGTTTGTTCATCTCCTCGACTTAAGAAAATTGCCGATGGATTTTTCACCTCACGCAAGCCTTGCTCTGTCATACCAAATACCCCAAGCTCATTCACTGCGCCAAAACGGTTTTTATGGCTACGTAACGTACGGAAACGGGAATCTGCCTCCCCTTCCAGCAATAACGAACAGTCAATGGCATGCTCCAATACTTTCGGACCGGCAAGAGTGCCATCTTTCGTGACGTGTCCTACCATAATGATAGCGACCTGTCGGGTTTTCGCATAACGAGTCAGGAAAGAGGCACATTCACGCACTTGTGCCACACTTCCTGGAGAAGATTGAATATCCGAAAGATGCATAACCTGGATCGAGTCTACTACAATAATTTGAGGTTTCAGCTGATCCGCCAGATTACAAATTTGCTCAACCGATGTTTCAGATAACATATTTAATTTATCTGTCGGCAGATTCAAGCGATTAGCTCGCATGGCGACTTGTTGAAGTGACTCTTCCCCTGTCACATAAAGTGCGGTCATATTTTTCGCTAATCCGCACATTACTTGAAGTAACAAGGTACTTTTACCCGCACCAGGATGCCCACCAATTAAAATAGCACTCCCTGGCACGATCCCGCCACCTAGCACGCGATCTAATTCTTTAAATCCACTGGTGAAACGCGGTGTTTCTTGCAAACTAATTTCAGAAAGCGTTTGGATTTTTGCGCGAGTTTCTCCTGCATACCCACTAAAACGATCATTTTTTGTGGAATTTGAGGCTGAAATTAACCGCACTTCACTAATCGTATTCCACGCTTTACAGGCAGAACATTGCCCTTGCCATCGCGAAAATTCAGCGCCACAATCATTACATACATAAGCGGTTTTAGGAGCTTTTGCCATTTTTACTATCCTTTAGAGAACCCGTTTTACGCCATCAACATCATTAAGCCAAGCATTCTTTCAAAATACGCACGACTCTTTAGTAATACTTTTAACTTCTCAATGGTTTGAGCATTATCTTTTGTTTCACTATGAAAGGTAATCAAGCGTTTTATTTCATTAAGGAAAAATTGATTACTTGCTAATAACTCAGCTGATTGACTTCCTTCCAGTTTTTCAAACAAGGTTTTGTTGTCATCATAATAATGATAAAGATTGAAAAATGCGCCCACACGTTCAACGGTTTTCATAAAATCGAAAGCAAACACATCTGTTGGGAATGAAAGCGTTTCTTCAATTAATTGCTGTTCCATTTTCATGACAGCACTTAATTTCTGGCGAGAATCTACCGCACTTCCCTCTCTTTCCTCTTTTAAGAAATCACGCCATTTATTTAACCAATCAATCAGCAGTGGTTTGCTACCTAATTGATAGCCTCGTTTTGCTTTGCTTGCTGAACTAAAATAAACATCCTGTTCAAAAGGTAAAAGTGAGACAAAATGGAAAAGATCTGAAACGAGCCCTTCTTTTAATTCGAATTCAATTTCACAAATAGGCTGTGGTTTTTCCCCTGATAAAATTTTCCCTTGATCAAAAGCTACTTCAATTTTTGATGCTCCAAACGCAATTAACCAAAAAGTGCGGTTAAAATCTGTTGAGAAAATCGGTTGCAATGTAGCGGAAGGCAAATTTTCAAATGGATACAATGACGTTAATTGTGCTGTTGTAGGTACTGAATTATCAGGTATAGATAAATTGTATTCTGGACGGCTATGCAATCCGCCAACCACTTTTCCGTCTGTTTTTAAAGTGAGGGTAAAATCATTATTTTCCTGACGGACACGCAATCCCATTTTTTGTTTAGCCAAAAAATGATCGGGATAATCGAAATAGGTATTTCCTAAGAAGACAGTATTTTGTTCTAAGATTTTGAATTGATTGAGATGTGTTTTTAAGGTATCGAAAGCATCAGAGGTAACTGCAAGCTTTAATTCAACTTCATTACTCATTTTATTTTTCCTTATTATTTTTAACTGTTCAAATATACAGATAATTTTATACAAATCAAGATCTTTTTCGTGTATTTCCTTATAAAATCAGGTAATATGCAACCGAAATTTTAACCCTTGTTATGGAGTAAAACACCTATGGCAATGAATAATATTCTCGGATTATTTGCCCATTCTCCTTTAAAACCACTGCAGAAACATTCTGACAAAGTGACTGAATGTTGTGATTTATTAATTCCATTCTTCCAACATACCTTTGTAAAACAATGGGATGATGCGGAAAAAACACGCCTAGATATTTCTCAATGTGAACGTGAAGCAGATAGTTTAAAACGCGAAATCCGTTTGAAATTGCCTCGCGGTTTATTTTTACCTATTGATCGTACCGATTTACTTGAGTTAGTCACCCAACAAGACAAATTAGCTAACTATGCTAAAGATATTGCGGGTCGTATGATTGGTCGCCAGTTTGGTATTCCTGAAGAAATGCAGGAAGAATTTTTGCACTATGTGAAACGTAGTTTAGATTCTATTCATCAAGCTCATTTAGTGATTGAAGAAATGGATAAACTACTTGAAACCGGTTTTAAAGGCCGTGAATTAAAGTTAGTGAACCATATGATTCAAGAGCTAGACAGCATTGAAGACGATACGGATCAAATGCAAATTAAATTGCGTAAAATGCTCTACACGATTGAAAGTCGTTATAACCCTATTGATGTAATGTTCTTATATAAAATCATCGAATGGGTAGGCGTATTAGCCGATCAAGCTCAACGTGTTGGATCTCGCATTGAATTGATGCTAGCCCGTTCCTAATTTTGACGACATTAACTACAACATAGGAAATCACTATGGAAATTATTAATGCATACGGTTCGTGGTTAGTCTTAATTACCGCGGTATTCGGTTTTTTTATGGCATTTGGTATTGGTGCCAACGACGTATCAAACTCAATGGGCACCTCAGTTGGTTCTGGGACCATTACAGCCAAACAAGCAATTATTATTGCTCTCATTTTTGAATCTGCCGGTGCGTATTTAGCTGGTGGCGAAGTAACTGAAACCATCAAAAGTGGTGTGATCGACCCTACTCAATTTGTCGAGATGCCAGATGTATTGGCATTAGGGATGCTTTCAGCTCTCTTTGCGTCCGGTGCTTGGTTATTTATCGCCACTAAAATGGGTTGGCCCGTTTCAGGTACTCATACCATCATCGGGGCTTTAATTGGTTTTGCTTGTATTACGATTGGCCCAAGTTCTGTTGACTGGTCTACTATCGGTGGGATCGTTGGAAGTTGGTTTATCACCCCTGTGATTGCTGGGCTTTTAGCTTATACCATCTTTGCAAGTATCCAGAAACTCATATTCGATACAGAAGAACCGCTGAAAAACGCACAAAAATACGGTCCTTACTACATGGCAATTACCGTATTCGTACTTTGTATCGTTACCATGGCAAAAGGTTTAAAACACGTTGGTTTAAATCTTTCCAACAATGAAACACTCGTTATTTCATTGCTTATCAGTGTTGTTGGTATGATTTTCTGCCATTTTTACTTCCGTAGTAAAGCGTTTACCGCAAAAGCAAGAAAAGGATCATTCGGATCGGTTGAAAAGATTTTTAGTATCTTAATGCTTCTAACCGCTTGTGCAATGGCATTCGCACATGGGTCTAATGACGTAGCTAACGCAATTGGTCCGCTTTCTTCTGTAGTATCAATCGTGCAAAATGGCGGGAAAATCCTGAGTGGTGGTGATTTAACTTGGTGGATTTTACCTTTAGGGGCATTAGGTATCGCCGTTGGTCTTATCGCAATGGGACAAAAAGTGATGGCAACCGTAGGATCTGGTATTACCGATTTAACCCCTAGCCGTGGTTTTGCTGCACAATTTGCAACCGCGATGACTGTTGTTGTGGCATCGGGTACTGGTTTACCTATCTCCACTACGCAAACTTTAGTGGGCGCAATCTTAGGTATCGGTTTCGCACGTGGTATTGCAGCACTTAACTTAACGGTTATCCGTAACATCATTAGTTCATGGGTTGTGACATTACCTGCTGGTGCATTCTTTGCGATTGTGATTTTCTACATCCTTCGCGCGATTTTCCACTAGTATAATTATTAAAAGTGCGGTTATTTTTCATTGTATTTTCTGACCGCACTTCCTTCATGAATCTAGGAAGTATTATGTCAAAAGTGAGCAAACTTTTATTTTCTTGTGTTTTACTGGGCTCAACCATTGGGACAGTACAAGCTGAAACGCAATATGTGACAGAAAATCTGAACACCTATTTACGCAAAGGTGCAGGCGATCAGTTTAAGATCGCGGGTGCAATCCAATCTGGCGAAGCGGTAACAGTCTTAGGACAAGAAGGAAAATATACCCTAATTCGTGATAATAAAAATCGCGAGGCTTGGATTTTAACCTCGGAACTAAGTTCTACGCCAAGTAGCCGTGAAGAAAATCCAAGATTAAAAGCACAGGTTCAAGAGCTGACTTTGAAGCTGAGTCGCGTCGATTCAGATTGGCAGCAACGTACAAATGAAATCCAACGTCGTAGTAAACAAGCGGAACAACAAAGCAGTGAATTGCTTGAGCAAAATTCACAACTTAAACGTGAATTAGAAATGACGAAAAATAAAAATCGTGATTTAGAAGCAATGCTTGATGCGAATAAACGCGAAATTGCGATCCAATGGTTTATTTATGGCGGCTCGGTATTAGGCGTAGGTTTATTAATCGGCTTAGTATTACCTCACATTTTACCAAGACGTAAACGTCGTGATAGCTGGTAATGATTCATCATTGAGGTAGGCATTTGCCTACCTTTTCTTTATATTTTGATGGGAGAGTAAAATGGACATTTATCTTGTCGGCGGTGCAGTACGTGATCAACTTTTAGGTTTACCCGTGAAGGATCGTGACTGGGTCGTCGTAGGTGCAACACCAGAAATGTTGCTGGCTCAAGGTTACCAACAAGTTGGCAAAGACTTCCCTGTTTTTCTCAAGCCTGAAAACCATGAAGAATATGCACTTGCCCGTACAGAACGAAAATCAGGCAAAGGCTACACCGGATTTATTTGTGATTTTTCAGATGAGATTACGCTTGAACAAGATTTAATTCGTCGAGATCTTACCATTAATGCCATTGCCCAAGACAAAGATGGCAACCTGCACGATCCTTATCATGGCGTAGAAGATATTCACCAACGTATTTTACGTCATATCTCGCCCGCTTTTGCTGAAGATCCACTTCGTGTGTTACGCGTCGCACGCTTCGCTGCTCGTTTCCATCATTTATGTTTCTCCATTGCCGAAGAAACCCTTAAATTAATGGCTGAACTCACTGAACAAGGTGAACTCGCCCACCTAACGGCTGAGCGAGTTTGGATGGAAACAGAAAAAGCATTAAACGAACCGCATCCTGAAATTTATTTTGAAACGCTACATCAAGTCGGCGCACTCAAAATACTTCTCCCTGAGATTGCCGCCTTAGACGGTGTACCGAATCCAGCCAAATATCATCCTGAAATTGATAGTTTTATTCATACCATGCTCGTATTGCAACAAGCGGTTAAACTCACAGAAAATACCAATTTGAATAAAAGTGCGGTTCTTTTTGCAGCGATTTGTCATGATCTTGGAAAAGCCCTTACACCAAAAGAAATGTGGCCAAGTCATCATGGTCATGAAAAAGCGGGGATTAAACCAACTCGCTCATTATGCAAACGCCTTAGAGTGCCTAATTATCTTCAAGAATTAGCCGAATTAACTTGTGAATATCATACGCATGTGCATAAAGCCTTAGAACTTCGCCCTGAAACAGTGGTGAAACTCTTTAATACGTTTGATGTTTGGCGTAAACCTCAGCGCTTCGAAGAATTTCTATTAGTATGTTTATCTGATACTCGCGGGCGAACGGGTTTTGAAAATAAAGAATATCCGCAAATTGATTATCTCAAAGCGCTTTATCAAGCCGCCCTTGCTGTTGATGTACAGCAAGTCATTGCAGATGGTTTTGAAAAACAAGGCATTCGAGATGAATTAACGCGTCGAAGAATTGCCGCAGTGAAAGCAGAGAAAACTCGCCTAAATGCTTAATCCATCTTTACTAAAAGTAAACTAACCCTTACAATATGTGCAATTTTTTAGTAAATATTTTGTTATGAAATTATTAAAATCTCTTCTAGCACCTGTATTTGCAAGTGTGATCTTATCCGCTTGTACTCTTGATGCAGAGCGCCCAACAGATGTTCAACATATCGATAAAAACGATATTACGTGGCAACAACACCTCAAAAAAATCAAACAAATTCAATCTTATAGCACCAAAGGACAAATTGGTTACATCAGTCCACAAGAGCGTTTTTCGAGTCGCTTTGAGTGGCAATATCAAAACCCGAAAGCCTATAAGTTAAAACTTTATTCTCTGATTAGCAAAACAACGCTAACTATGGAAATGCATCCAAACGGTATGACGATTTCAGATAATAAAGGCAACCAACAATCGGATAAAAATGCCAAATTATTGTTACGCGAAATCATCGGAATGGATGTGCCATTAGAGCATTTATCTTATTGGTTAAAAGGTCAGCCAGCGGATAACGCAGATTACCAAGTTGGAACAAATCATCTTTTATCCGAATTTAGCTACCCACTTGATGGCTCGATGTGGACAGCCGATTACTTAAGTTATCATGCAGATAATTCGATGCCTGAAAATATTCTGTTAAAGAACAAAAGTACATCGCAAACCCTAAAAATTCGTGTGGATGAATGGGCGTTCTAATGAAAACACATCACTTTTCGACCGCACTTTCAACTTCTCTTGGAAAGCCTAACCGCTTTCCAAGCCCCGCAAAACTCAATTTATTTCTCTATATAAACGGTAAACTGCCAAACGGCTACCACGAATTACAAACGCTTTTCCAATTTCTTGATTTTGGCGATTGGCTCACCATTGATATTCGCCAAGATAAACAAATCCACATCACTCCAGAAATTCCTGGCTTACCTCTAGAACAAAATTTAATCTATCGTGCAGCGACACTACTACAAGAAAAAACAGCCTGTACGCTCGGTGCATCCATTCATTTAGATAAAATTCTGCCAATGGGCGGTGGTATTGGTGGCGGTTCATCCAATGCAGCAACGACTCTCCTTGCTTTAAACTATTTATGGCAAACTAATTTATCTATTGATGAACTTGCCGAGATTGGGCTAAAACTCGGGGCTGATGTGCCTATCTTTGTTCATGGCCAAGCCGCTTTTGCAGAAGGTGTAGGTGAAAAAATTCAATACTGCGAACCACAAGAAAAATATTATGTGGTACTAAAACCTGAAACTGCAATTTCTACTGCAGTGGTCTTTAGTGATCCCGATTTGCCTCGCAATACAGAAAAAAGATCCCTTGCCGAACTTTTGAATCAACCGTTTGCAAACGATTGCGAAAAAGTCGTGCGAACTCAATATCCTGAAGTTGAAAAAGCCCTACTATGGTTGCTACAATATGCACCAGCCAGATTAACCGGAACCGGGGCTTGTGTTTTTGCTGAATTTGATGATGAAAAATCAGCACAAGCTGTTTTCCAACAAAAACCGAAGGAATTTTTCGGCTTTGTTGCTAAAGGATTAAACGTTTCACCATTACATGTGATGTTGAAACAACTCTCGACCAACCAATCTATCTACACTCAACCTGAGGTTATATAAAATGCCAGACATTAAACTCTTTGCTGGAAATGCTACGCCTGAGCTAGCGAAAAAGATTTCTGAACGTCTTTACATTTCATTAGGCGATGCCACTGTTGGACGCTTTAGCGATGGTGAAATCCAAGTGCAAATTAATGAAAATGTGCGTGGTGCAGACGTGTTTATTATTCAATCTACTTGTGCACCAACGAATGACAACCTGATGGAATTGATTGTAATGGTTGATGCTTTACGTCGTGCATCTGCCGGCCGTATTACTGCCGTTGTTCCTTATTTTGGTTATGCTCGTCAAGATCGTCGTGTGCGTTCTGCTCGTGTTCCAATCACTGCAAAAGTGGTGGCAGATTTACTTTCAACTGTAGGGATTGACCGCTTATTAACTTGCGACTTACACGCAGAGCAAATCCAAGGTTTCTTTGATGTGCCAGTTGATAACGTATTCGGTTCACCTGTTTTACTTGATGATATCTTGAAGAAAACGGATCTTGTCAATCCTATCGTTGTTTCTCCGGATATCGGTGGTGTTGTTCGTGCTCGTGCAGTCGCGAAATTATTAAATGATACAGAGATGGCGATTATCGATAAACGTCGTCCACGTGCAAACGTATCACAAGTTATGCATATTATCGGGGATGTTGCAGATCGTGATTGTATCCTTGTGGATGATATGATTGATACAGGTGGTACATTATGTAAAGCGGCTGAAGCATTAAAAGAACGCGGTGCAAAACGCGTATTTGCTTACGCAACTCACGCCGTATTCTCTGGCGCAGCTGCACAACATTTAGCGAGCGATGCCATTGATGAAATCGTGGTAACGGATACTGTTCCACTTTCACCTGAAATGAAAGCACTTGGTAAAGTACGCGTGCTGACTCTTTCAACTATGCTTGCTGAAGCAATTCGTCGTATCAGCAATGAAGAATCTATTTCAGCAATGTTTGAATAATTCTTTCGCTTATCATTCATTTTAAAAGTACGGTCAGAAAATCCAGTGTTTTTTGACCGCACTTTTTTATGCTTCGACTAAAAATAAAGCAAAAAAAAGTGCCCCATTGGGGCACTACTCGGAAAGCAAAATAGATGTCGGCTATTTAAAAATAGCACTTGTTTTTAGTGATTTAAGAATACGGCAAAGTCCTTTATATTGCAAATAGCAATGTTCAAATTTGTGAGCTAAATCACGCTTTTTCTTCACTTTTTATGTTTAATCGTTTTCGTATAAAAAAAGAGGAGCATACAGCTCCTCTTCTCTAGAAATAGAATTAAATTAACCGTTAATAAATTTTTCGCCTAATTCAATATCTGCACGCAATGTTGGTAACATTGCTTCTAAAGCTTCTTGTTCAAATTTGCTTAAGGTACCGATTGGTAAAATTTCTTCTACACCTTCTTTACCTAAACGTACAGGTTGAGCGAAGAAACGTGCATATTTACCATCACCTTCTACATAAGTACATTCAACCACAGTTTCGCCACTTAAGCCTTTCACTAATGAACGCGCAAAACGTGCTGCGGCTTGAGCCATAGAAAGTGTCGCAGAACCGCCACCTGCTTTTGCTTCAACCACTTCAGTACCTGCATTTTGGATACGTTTTGTTAATGGTGCAATTTCCTCTTCTTTCCACTCAGCATATTGAACTTGTGAAAGTAATGGAAGAATAGTTACACCTGAGTGTCCACCAATAACTGGTACGCTTGTACGAGAAACATTTAAGCCTTTTAATTCAGATACGAATGTTTCAGAACGTAATACGTCTAAAGTAGTGACACCGAATAATTTACGTTTATCGTAAACACCCGCTTTTTTCAATACTTCTGCAGCAATCGCAACTGTCGTATTCACTGGATTGGTGATAATTCCCACACAAGCTTTTGGACAAGTTTTTGCAACATGTTCAATTAAGTTACGCACGATACCCGCATTGATGTTGAAAAGATCTGAACGATCCATACCTGGTTTACGTGCTACCCCTGCAGAAATTAAAACGACATCAGCACCTTTAAGTGCAGGTGTTGGATCTTCTCCCGCAAAACCTTCCACTTTCACCGCTGTTGGAATATGACTCACATCTTTAGCAACACCTGGTGTCACTGGTGCAATATCATAAAGTGCTAATTCACTTTCAGCGGGTAATTGTAATTTAAGTAATAAGGCTAATGCTTGACCAATACCGCCTGCTGCGCCTAATACTGCAACTTTCATAAAATACTCCTCATGTATTAATTAATCCTAACTAGGTAGAATTTTAAAGTCTTAGTCATTAAATTACAAACAGAGAAATTCAATAATGCGATCTAGCTCAAACTTTTCAAACGGCAAATTTATTTTAATTGCTTAAAATGAATTTTTATGCAATTCTTATGCAAATTCCCCTATACGAGAATAACTATGTCAGATCAATTAACAAAAGCATTTAAAGAACTTCTTAATCAAGAACGATTTGCGTCTCAAAGCGAAATTGTTGAAGCCTTAAAAAAACAAGGATTTCAAACCATCAACCAATCTAAAGTTTCACGAATGCTAAGTAAATTTGGTGCGGTCCGAGCGAGAAACACTAAAATGGAAATGGTGTATTGCTTACCAAGTGAATTGAGTGTGCCTGCTACCAGCAGTCCATTAAAAAATCTGGTTTTGGATATCGATCACAATGATTTCGTCATCGTCATAAAAACCTCTCCAGGTGCGGCACAGTTGATTGCTCGCTTATTGGATTCCATTGGTAAACCAGAAGGCATTTTAGGTACGATTGCGGGAGATGACACCATTTTTGTGACCCCCACAAAAGAGACAACAATCAAATCTCTTCTAGAGCAAATTCAAACGCTTTTTGAAAGCAGCCTATAATGAATATCTTAGTGACCGGTGGAACGGGATTTGTAGGAAAAGCCTTAGTTGAATCGCTACTTTCACGTGGCGATAGCGTTACTGTACTGACTCGCTCCATTGAAAAAGCCCAAGCTGTTTTTTCTGAAAAAACACCGCAATTTTTGACCGCACTTTACACACTCAAAGACTTAAATAAATTTGATGCGGTCATAAATCTTGCTGGAGAACCCATCTTCGATAAAAGATGGACTGTTCAACAAAAAGAGAAACTGCTTCACAGTCGTATTGATTTAACCCAACAGATTGTTCAACTCATTAACCAAAGTGAACATCCGCCTGTATTGATTTCAGGTTCAGCCACCGGAATTTATGGAAACTGTGGCGAAGACCAGATCACTGAAGGCACTCCTCCAGGTAGTCAATTTACCGCACAACTTTGTATTGATTGGGAAAATGCAGCCAAACAAACCAACACAAGAGTCTGTTTAGTGAGAACAGGATTGGTGCTTTCTCCAAAAGGCGGCGCTTTTGCTAAAATTCTACCGCTCTATCGCTTTGGATTAGGCGGCAAATTAGGGAATGGCGAGCAATATTGGAGTTGGATTGCGTTAGAGGACATGGTAGAAGGCCTTCTCTTCTTACTTGACCATAATGATTGTGAAGGTGCATTTAATTTTACTGCGCCACATCCTGTTAAAAACAAGACATTCAACCAATTATTAGGTCAAGCACTACATCGACCTTGTTTTGCTCAAGTGCCTCAATTTTTACTCACTTCTCTTCTCGGTGAACGTGCTTGCATTCTATTAGACAGTCAGAATGCCTATCCAAAACATTTGTTAGATTGCGGATTTACATTCCAATACTCAGAATTAAGTAATTACTTTCACAAAATACTTTAAAAAACAAAAGGCTGGTCAAAACCAGCCTTTAGTATTTTCCATCGCCATTAAGCTAAATATTCTAAAAATTCCCCTACCGTGTGGAAGGATCCAAATACCAGCACAATGTCATTTTTACCCGCTTCTTTAACCGCACTTTGTACACCTTCAGCTACAGAATCTTCAGAAACACTTTTTGCTGATGGGCAAACTGTTGTTAATTTTGCATTTAGGTCATCGCCAGATTGACCACGGTAACCGCCTAATGTGACACAATACCATTGGTCAATAACAGAAGTAAGTTGGGTAAACACCGACTCCGCATCTTTATCTTTTAACATACCGCAAACGGCAATGATACGACCTGAAATCTGTGCTTTAAGTGCGGTCAATTTTTCGGCTAAATATTTTGCCGCATGAGGATTATGCCCCACATCGATAATCACTTTTGGTAACTGTGAATAAGGGACATTCAAGCGTTCTGCCAGTTTTTCTAGCTGATTACCTTTCAATTGTTGGAAACGACCAACTAATTCCACTTCAATTAATGAACGTTTAATGGTCTCGACAGAAATATCAAAAGGTAATTGCTCAACAGCCGCCAAAGCGGTTGCTGCATTGGCTAATGGAATTTGGCAAAACGGCAGATTTTCTAACCGCACTTTGTTGCTCTGCCACATCCAAGTTTGCTCATTGGCTTTAAACGACCAATTAACATCTCGGCGTGAAACGTAGCAATGTAATTTCTCCGCTTGTTCTAACATAGGTTGCGGAACATTGGGTTCGCCAATTACAACCGGTTTGTTTGCGCGGAAAATACCTGCTTTTTCAAAGCTAATTTCTTCACGTGTTGAACCTAGAAAATCCGTATGATCAATATCGATACTGGTGATAACGGCCAGATCATTATCGACAATATTGGTTGCGTCCAAACGCCCACCAAGCCCCACTTCTAGAATGACGACATCAAGTTTCGCTTGTTTAAATAAATGCAAAGCCGACAATGTGCTAAATTCAAAATAAGTGAGGGATTGCGTTTTATGCTTTTCGATGAAATCAAAAGAAGCAGTATGCATTTCATCCGGTAAGTCTTGATTTTGAATACGAACCCGCTCGTTATAACGCAATAAATGAGGGGAAGAATACACTCCCACACGCAAGCCGTGATTTAACAAAATGGTTTCAAGCAAACGGCAAGTTGTTCCTTTACCATTTGTGCCCCCTACCGTGATCACATAAGGTGCGGGATTCAAAAGGTCCAATTCTTCTGCCACTGACTTAATACGCTCTAGCCCTAAATCAATGGCTTTAAAGTGACTGTTTTCCAAATAAGAAAGCCACTCAGCGAGTGGCGAAGTGGCTTTTAAATTCATTGTATTAGGCATTTTCAACAACTTCTACTTCAACAAAAGGTGAAGGTTGATTGGTGAGTTTGCTTAAAAGGTTTCCAAGGGTTGAACGCATTTCTGAACGTTTCACGATCATATCAATCGCCCCTTTCTCAAGTAAGAATTCACTACGTTGGAAGCCTTCCGGTAATTTCTCACGTACAGTTTGTTCGATAACACGTGGACCTGCAAAACCAATTAATGCTTTTGGCTCGGCGATGTTCACATCACCTAGCATCGCAAAACTTGCAGATACCCCACCTAGTGTTGGGTCGGTTAATACCGAAATAAACGGCACGCCTTTTTCACGCATTTTTGCTAATACCGCACTGGTTTTCGCCATTTGCATTAAGGAGAAAAGTGCTTCTTGCATACGTGCACCACCACTTGCAGAGAAACAAACAAACGGACAATTTAATTCCATTGCTTTTTCTGCCGCTTTCACAAATTTTGCACCTACAACCGAGCCCATTGAACCGCCCATGAAGCTAAAGTTTGAAGCCGCAACAACAATAGGCATATTGTAAAGTGTACCTGTCATTGTGATTAATGCATCTTTTTCACCGGTTTCTTTTTGTGCAGCAGTAATACGATCTTTATATTTTTTTAAATCTTTAAATTTAAGAATATCTTTTGGCTCTAAATCAGCCGATAATTCTTGGCTTGAACCTTCATCTAACAAGGCTAAAAGGCGCTCACGAGCATCAATACGCATATGATGACCGCATTTTGGACAAACATATAAATTACGTTTTACTTCTTCACCGTAAAGCACTTGTTCACAAGAGGTACATTTTGTCCAAACCCCTTCAGGTACGTTAGCTTTACGTGATGCAGAGGAAGAGGTTCCTTTGCTAAAAATTCTATCAATCCAGCTCATTTTTTACCTTTTTTATTAACTAGAAAAGTTTGCGTATTTAATCATAATTTAGCGAAATTTGCTAGTCAGATGAGATTATCTTCTAAAAACAATGGCCCTAAATTTTTCTGTGGAATCGCAAATTTTTCAGGGTAAATCACATTAACTAAATACAGCCCTTCTGGTTTCGCTGTTGGCGCGGCCAATTTACGATCTTTTTGCTCTAACAACCATTTCATCCACTCAACGGGTTGATTACCTGCGCCGACTTCAATCAGGCTTCCCACAATGTTGCGTACCATATGATGCACAAAGGCATTGGCTTGAATATCTACAATAACGTACTGCCCTTTTCGCACCACATTTAAATGATGCACATTTCGCCAAGGGGTATTCGATTGACATTGTGCCGCGCGGAAAGAGGAAAAATCATTTTCCCCCAATAAGAACTGCCCCGCTTGGTGCATTTTATTTTCGTCTAAATCTAAATGGCAATGAGTAATCCCTTCCGACAAAATGGCTGAACGTAATTTATTGCAATACAAGATATAACGATAACGACGCGCGGTTGCCGAAAAACGGGCGTGAAATTCATCATCCACCACTTTTGCCCAGCTCACTGAAATATCATCAGGCAAATTCGCATTCGTACCAAATGCCCAAGCTTTTTCAGGACGAACCGTTGTAGTTTCAAAATGCACCACTTGTCCTGTGCCATGAACACCAGAATCTGTTCTGCCCGCACAAAACACTTCAATTTTTTCATTTGCCACGAAAGATAACGCTTTTTCTAATTCTTCTTGTACACTGCGCACTTTCTCTTGTCGCTGCCAGCCACAATATTGTTTTCCGTTATATTCAATGCCTAAGGCTATCTTCATTGGAAAATACTCCTAAAACGATTTCAAATTTGACCGCACTTTGCCCGAAAAGAAAAAACACCAATAACTCATCATTATTGGTGTTCTTATCACAAGCTAAAAATTAAGCACGTTTGAAGTCAATGTGAACCAATTTTGGTTTGAATGGGTGACGTTGCATTGCTTGAACTTTCACTGCAACTTCTTTACCTTCAACCACTAAAGTGATTACATCGCTATAGAAAGAATCGTGAGCTTGTGCGTTGTTTAATTCATCGTGATTTAAGATGATTGAAACAGGTGCTTCGCTGCCACCATAAATGATTGCAGGGATTTGACCGTTGTGACGCAGGCGGCGGCTCGCACCCTTACCTTGCGCTTGACGAACTTCAGCGTTAAATTTAAATGCCATTTTAATGTTCTCTTGATTAAAAGTTTAAAATAAAAAATTGCAGGCGACCCAGCAATTTTCCTAAATTTGCTCAAAGACAAACTTTGAGAGCGACGGATTATAAAATATTCAGCCCTACAATGCAAATTTACACAGCAAATTTTTTCTAGGCTTTTCAAGGCAAAGCGATTAAAATAAATCCCAATTTTTAATTAATTTTAACTAACTGATTGTAAGTGGGTTTCAAATGGAATTTCTTATCAGCTTTTTTACCGATTACGGTTATTGGGCGGTGCTATTTGTTCTGATTATTTGTGGCTTTGGTGTACCTATTCCAGAAGATATCACGCTTGTTTCCGGCGGTGTGATTGCTGGTCTCTATCCTGAGAGCGTCAATTCCCACTTAATGTTAGTCGTCAGTATGATTGGTGTACTTGCCGGTGATTCAACCATGTACTGGCTTGGTCGTATTTACGGCACGCGTATCTTACGTTTCCGTCCAATGCGTAAACTAGTCACCTTAGAACGTCTCAAAATGGTACGTGAAAAATTTGACCAATACGGCAACCGCGTATTATTTGTCGCCCGTTTCTTACCTGGTTTACGTGCACCAATTTATATGGTTTCTGGTATTACCCGCCGCGTCAGCTATACCCGCTTTGTATTAATTGATTTCTGCGCCGCAATTATTTCTGTACCAATTTGGGTTTACCTTGGCGAATTTGGTGCGAAAAATTTAGATTGGTTACACGAGCAAATTAAAAAAGGCCAACTCGTGATTTATATCCTGATCGGTGTTTTAGCTCTGTACCTATTTTGGAAATGGAAAAAAGCGAAGAAACAGGCTAAATAATTTCCTATAAAGTGCGGTCAAAATTTTATAAATTTTCGTCAATAAAAAAACGCTTAATAATTTTATTAAGCGTTTTTTGTTTCTCTAAACGATTCTATTAACCTCTCACAAATACCTTGTCTATCTTTTAATATATTTTTCTGAGTTAATTATTATGAAAATCATTGTCAAAGGAACTTCCAAAATCACTATTAAAAGGACTTCCTAAATCATGAAAAGATGTATCAATAGAGCTATTAAAATCTGTTCCGATAGGATTACCTAATACATCTACACCACCGTAAGAAGGGAGTCCTGTAGCTGGATTTATTTCAATAGTATCCAGTAATTCATTTTTTTGATCACCCACCAATTCTACTTCATTTTTGTGGTTAAATTCATCAAAACTCTTGGCCTCAGAGGGATAGTGAATAAATGGATTAGATACTGTTTCTTCTGATTCACTTAATATATTTTTAAAAAAATCATAAAATTTTTTTATCACATTATTCTCCTCGTATATCCTATAGTAGTATTTTTTACGATTATTCGTATGTTCATCTATCTCATAATCATTACTTGATTTGAATCAGATTTTATCATGGGAGTCGCTTTTAAGGCTCTCTTTATTAACAACTAAACTCAAATAATCAAATTTCTTCCCTTCAAATACCGTTCCACCGTATCCACAATCGCTTGTGTTTGCGGATCGATTTCAATATTCACTAAATCGCCAATTTGTCGTTTGCCGATAAGTGTTCGGTGTAAGGTTTCAGGAATTAAATTCACGCAGAATTCATCGTCTTTCACTTCACCAATAGTAAGACTGATGCCGTCAATCGCAATAAATCCTTTTGTTAGAATATATTTCATCACGTCTTTTTTAGTAGGTAATTTAAACCAAACCTGACGATTGTTTTCGCTTTCGATAATTTGTGAAACGCTTGCAGTGCAATAAACGTGACCCGATAAAATATGTCCACCAATCTCTGCGCCCATTTGCATTGCGCGTTCGATATTCACAAAATCCCCAGCTTTTAAACTGCCGAGATTGGTGATGCGTAAGGTTTCTTGCATTAAGTCAAAGCTCACAAGATCATCATGAATGTCAGTCACGGTTAAGCACACACCGTTATTCGCCACTGATGCACCGATTTCTAAGCCTTTTCGCATTTCAGCTGGTAATTTTACGATCTGTGTTCTAAAATTATCGCTGTCTTTAATTGCATAAATTTGGGCGATGCCCTGTACAATACCCGTAAACATTATTATTCCTTTGTTAAAAATTTTTCCAATATTATAGCAATAATTTATGAATTCTCGTCTTTTTTCTCAATACCGTATTGATATTCAAAAACTTATCCGAATTGCAACACCTATCGGGCTTGCCCAGTTAGCTCAAACAGGCATGGGCACCGTGGATGTGATTATGGCGGGGCGTGTGAGCTCGGCTGATGTAGGCGGTGTCGGTATTGGTGCCTCCATTTGGCTACCTTTGGTACTTTTCGGGCAAGGATTATTACTTGCCTTACCTCCAACGATTTCCTATTTAAATGGTTCAGGGCAGCGCCATCGCATTGCTCACCAAGTGAGACAAGGTCTTTGGATTTCATTTTTAGTGATGATTCCTCTTGCCCTTATCATCTATCATAATGATTTCATATTACAGTTCATGAATATGGATGCCCACATGGCAGATGTGACGATGAATTATTTGCGTGCAATGGTGTGGGGATTACCTGCCTATTTATTGCTAATTAATTTCCGCTGTTTGAATGATGGCATTGCTAAAACAAAACCCGCCATGGTGATTACCTTCATGGGGTTAATGCTGAACATTCCGCTGAATTATATGTTTATTTACGGCAAATTTGGTGCGCCTGCATTGGGCGGTGTCGGTTGTGGTGTAGCAACGGCTATTGTTAACTGGGCGATGGCAATCTTGATGATTACCTATTCAGCCAAAAACTATAATGAACATAGTTTGAAAGTCTTTGAAAAGATTATTGAAAAGCCTGACATCAAAACACTGAAAAAATTGACTGCACTTGGCTTGCCTATTGCTATTGCGCTGTGCAGTGAAGTCTCACTGTTTGCCTTAAGTAGTTTATTACTTTCCCCATTAGGTGCAGATGTGGTCGCCAGCCACCAAATTGCTTTAAACACCAGTGCCGTAGCCTTTATGTTTCCAATGTCTATTGCCATGGCAGCAACCATTTTAGTGGCACAAGAACTGGGTAATCACGCGCCGCAAAAAGCCAAAATCATGTCTTACGCCGCTATTATTCTAGGCTTGATTGCGGCAAGTGTATTGGCATTGGTGATTTGGGTATTTAGTGCAGAAATCGCTGCATTAATTGTTGGCGATAATGCCACCGTTATTGCCCTTTCAGGCAGCTTATTAGCGATGGCGGCGATTTATCAATTTTCAGATTCAGTGCAAGTCGTCGTGAGCGGTATTTTACGTGGTTATAAAGATACCAAAATTATTCTTTATATCACGCTGCTTGCCTATTGGGGCGTGGGTATTCCAGTTGGTTATGTTCTTTCCCGTACGGATTGGATTGTTCCAAGCATCGGTGCAAAAGGCTTCTGGGTTGCGTTTATCATTGCATTAACCATTGCTGCCGCGTTACTCTTTATGCGGATGCGAAAAATCCAATCACAACCTGATGAAGCCATTATTCAACAGTTAGAAAGATTGAAATAGTTAAAGTAAAAAGTGCGATCAAAATTGACCGCACTTTTATCTTTTACATCACCACCACATCAAACTGTTCTTGGTTGTAATACTGCTCTGTTTTAACTTGAACCTGTTTGCCGATGAATATTTCGATCTCTGGCAATAAACCGTGCGATTCTTCTTTGATTAAATAATCCGCCACGGCTGGAGAGGCATAAACCACAAATTGTTCACTCGAAAACAAGTAGTTAACGCGAATAATCTCACGCATAATTTCATAGCATACCGTTTCGACCGTTTTCACGCGTCCACGACCTTGGCAGGTTGGACATTCATCACACAATACGTGTTCTAAACTTTCTCGTGTGCGCTTACGGGTCATTTCCACTAAACCAAGTTGAGTGAAACCATTTACATTGGTTTTTACGCGATCTTTCGATAGGGCCTCTTCCAAGGATTCAATCACGCGATTGCGATGGTCATCGGTTTGCATATCAATAAAATCAATAATGATAATACCGCCTAAATTACGCAGTTGTAACTGCTGTGCAATGGCTTTAGTGGCTTCAATATTGGTGTTAAAAATTGTTTCATCTAAATTTCGATGACCAACGAATGCACCGGTATTGATATCAATGGTCGTCATGGCTTCGGTTTGCTCAATAATGAGATAGCCGCCTGATTTTAAATTCACGCGTTTTTCAAGTGCATTTTGAATACCACGTTCTACACCATAAATATCAAAAATCGGCTGACTGCCTGTATAAAGCATCAATTTTTCACTTAATTCCGGCATAAATTCATCGGTAAACTCTTTTACTTCGTTAAAACAAAGTTTGGAATCGATATGAATTTTCTCTAAATTAGCACCGATAAAATCACGCAAAATACGTTGCGGCAATGCGGGTTCGCCATAAATTTTAGAACGGGTTGGATATTTGCCTTTACGCTCAAGTACTTTACGCCATAAACGTTTTAAGAATTCCGCATCTTGGCGCAATTCTTCTTCCGTTGCCCCTTCGGTGGCCGTTCTAATAATAAAGCCGCCTAACTCATCACAAAAAGGCTCAACAAGCGCTTTTAATCTTGCGCGCTCTTCTTCACTTTCAATACGTTGTGAGACACCAACATGGCTATTTTCCGGCATAAAGACGAGATAACGAGAAGGCAACGTAATATCGGTAGTTAATCTTGCGCCTTTGGTGCCCAAAGGATCTTTTACCACTTGTACTACGATATCCTGCCCTTCGCGTACGAGTTCAGAAATGCTTTTTGCTCGAAATTGCTTTTGTTCGTTCACATCCACACACTCGGTATGTGAAACAATATCGGAAGCATGTAAAAATGCGGCTTTTTCTAAACCGATATCCACAAACGCGGACTGCATCCCCGGTAAAACACGGGTTACTCGTCCTTTATAAATATTCCCCACGATGCCACGTTTGGCTTGACGTTCAATATGAACTTCTTTTAAAACGCCCGTTTCCACCAGCGCAACGCGGGTTTCATTGGGCGTAACATTCATTAATAATTCAACAGAATTCATTTTTTCGACCTTAGTTTTAATGGTATAAGTCTATCGAAAAGGAAAATAGAATAATAGACCCAAATAAGGTAAAATATGACCTTTCTCAAATTTTCATGACTTTTTTTGGGGTATTTAATGTTTGGTTTAGACCCAACACTTATTACTTTTAGTATTTATATTTTCGGCATGATTTTAATCGGTGTCCTTGCCTATTATTATACAAACAACTTATCCGATTATATTTTAGGCGGCCGTAAACTCGGAAGTTTTGTGACAGCCATGTCTGCTGGCGCATCTGATATGTCCGGCTGGTTATTAATGGGCTTGCCGGGTGCGGTGTACGTGTCTGGCCTGGTTGAAGGTTGGATCGCCATTGGTTTAATCCTCGGGGCTTATTTTAACTGGTTACTCGTAGCTGGTCGTTTACGGATCTATACCGAATTTAACAACAATGCTCTCACACTACCGGAATATTTCCACCATCGCTTTGGCACATCACATAATCTCTTAAAAATTGTGTCTGCAACAATCATCCTAGTATTCTTCACTATTTATTGTGGTTCTGGTGTGGTTGCTGGGGCGAAATTATTCCAAAACCTATTCTCAGTCGACTATTCCACAGCAATTTGGTACGGCGCATTAGCGACCATCGTCTATACCTTTATCGGTGGATTTTTAGCCGTAAGTTGGACGGATACCATTCAAGCCACATTGATGATTTTTGCACTGATTTTAACGCCTCTCTTTATCTTTTCAAGTTTGGGTGATGCATCACAATTTACTGAAGTGCTACATCAAGCAGAAATCGCAGCAAATAAAGACTTTACTGATTTATTTAGTTCTACCACACCATTAGGTTTATTAAGTTTAGCGGCTTGGGGCTTAGGTTATTTTGGTCAACCGCATATCCTTGCTCGTTTTATGGCTGCTTACTCGGTGAAATCCCTCATTAAAGCACGCCGCATCAGTATGACATGGATGGTGATTTGCCTAGCTGGTGCGATTGGTATTGGCTTCTTCGGAATTCCTTATTTCTTTGCTAACCCCAATGTAGCTGGTGTGGTAAATAATGAACCAGAACAAGTATTTATTGAACTGGCTAAATTGCTCTTTAATCCATGGATTGCCGGTATTCTACTCTCTGCGATCTTGGCAGCAGTCATGAGTACACTTTCTGCACAATTATTAATTTCTTCAAGTTCTATCACTGAGGATTTTTATAAAGGTTTTATTCGTCCAAAAGCTTCTGAAAAAGAATTAGTTTGGCTAGGTCGTGCAATGGTTTTAGTTATCGCGGGCATTGCGATTTGGATTGCACAGGATGAAAATAGCAAAGTATTAAAACTCGTTGAATTTGCCTGGGCTGGCTTTGGTTCTGCATTTGGTCCTGTCGTGCTCTTCTCCTTATTCTGGAAACGTATGACTTCATCAGCAGCGATGGCTGGCATGGTTGTCGGCGCAGTGGTTGTCTTTGCTTGGAAATCGGTGATTCCTGAAACCAGTGAATGGTTTAATGTCTATGAAATGATCCCAGGATTCATCCTTGCTAGCCTGGCGATTATTGTGGTTTCTCTCCTTTCTGCAGAACCTGAAAATGAAGTTAAAGAAACCTTTGAAAAAGCAGAAAGAGCCTATAAGGAAGCAAAATAATGATTGATTTTCGTCCTTTTTATCAACAAATTGCCACCACAAATTTATCTGCTTGGCTAGAAACATTGCCTTTGCAGTTAAAAGAATGGGAAAAACAAACCCATGGTGATTATGCAAAATGGTCAAAAATCGTGGACTTTCTTCCTGATTTGCAGGCAGATACTATCGATTTAAAAAATACGGTGAAATCTGACCACACTTCCCCACTTTCAGAGGGCGAAAAACAACGCATTATCCATCATTTGAAACAATTGATGCCATGGCGAAAAGGACCTTATCATTTATTTGGTATTCACGTGGATTGTGAATGGCGTTCTGATTTCAAATGGGATCGTGTTTTGCCTCATCTTGCACCATTAAAAGATCGTACCATTTTAGATGTGGGCTGCGGTAGCGGCTACCATATGTGGCGAATGGTTGGTGAAGGCGCAAAAATGGTCGTTGGTATTGATCCTACCGAGCTTTTCCTTTGCCAATTTGAAGCGGTTCGAAAATTACTAAATAACGATCGTCGAGCTAACTTAATCCCATTAGGTATTGAAGAAATGCAACCACTTGCGGCATTTGATACGGTATTCTCAATGGGTGTGCTTTATCACCGTAAATCGCCGCTCGATCATCTCACACAGCTAAAAAACCAATTAGTAAAAGGTGGCGAATTGGTGTTAGAAACCTTAGTGGTTGATGGTGATGCCAATACGGTCTTAGTGCCTTCAGATCGCTATGCAAAAATGAAGAACGTGTATTTTATTCCTTCCGTTGCTGCGCTCATTAATTGGTTGGAAAAGGTCGGTTTTACTAATGTGCGTTGTGTGGATGTCGCCACCACGACATTAGAAGAACAGCGTAAAACGGATTGGTTAGAAAATGAAAGTTTGATTGATTTCTTAGATCCAAACGATCACAGCAAAACCATCGAAGGCTATCAAGCCCCAACTCGTGCAGTGATTTTAGCGAATAAATAATGGTTTAAATAAAAAGAGCGGTCAAAAAATTCAATGTTTTTTTGACCGCTCTTTGCTTTTCTATTTTAAGGCAATATGCACTGTAATCTCTTCACGATCGTGATACAAATGCTTCGCTTGAATATCAAATTCCAATTCTTTTTCTGCCAACATCACCGCAAGATTTTCTAAACATAATATCACTTCTTGATAGCGTTTTTTCATTGGTAATTTCAAATTGAAAATAGTTTCTCGGCACCAGCCGTTAATTAACCATTTTCCAATTAAATTCGCAATTCGACTTGGTTGTTCCACCATATCACACACAAGCCAATCAATATGCTTACGTTTTGGTGGTTGGAATTTAAATCCATCTTCTGGGCAATGTTCTATTCTGCCAGTATCATGTAAGCTCGCCGCCATTTTGCCGTGATCAACCGAATACACAAATAAACCACGTTTCACTAATTGATAAGTCCAGCCGCCAGGACAAGCACCGAGATCGACCCCAACCATATTTTCATTCAAGCGTTTACTTTCTTCATTTCGAGGAATAAAGGTTAAAATCGCTTCTTCCAATTTTAAAGTTGAACGGCTTGGTGCATCCGCTGGGAATTTTAAACGTGGGATTCCCATAAAGTGGGTGGAATTATTACCAAGATAGGAATACCCCACATAGCAACAATTCGGCTGCGTGAAAAAACAATGCAAAATTTGACCGCACTTTGCATTCGGTTTGCCTTGTAACCAACCTTTCTTTTTCAATGCTTGGCGCAACGGTACGGTAAATTTTCGGCAAAATGTCGAAAGCTCTTTGGCTTCATTCGTATCTGCTGTTTCAACAAATAGCTCTACCGCTTGCTTAAGATTAATGTCTTCTGCAATGCGTTCATATTGAGCCAGAATTGGCGAAATACGATCTTGAGGATCCAGGTTTTCTAAGAGATCTGACACGACGATCATTTGGCGCGCAAAAATCAAACGATTAAAAGGGATTTCTCGCGCTAAACGATCTGCATCACCTGGTTGATAGCATTCAAAAATGACATAACCGCTGTTTTCTAGCACGCGAGCAAAACCAAATACGCCACGCTCAGAAGCGCGGTCAGTAATTTCTGCGGCCACTTCTTTTTCAAAGCCAATTCGACAATATAAGGCTAATTTATTCATATTTTCCCTAATTTTATTGAATCTTTAATCCATGTTCTAAAGGCTTGAATCTGTTCATCATCTAAACGATCTAAATGATTGACTACATAGAATGATTTCGGATCCCGTAATTCGGTTGGTAACACAATTTGCAGATGACCATTTTCAATTTCTTGCTGAGCCAAAATACGATTAGCTAGCACGATACCCTGACCATGAACGGCAGCTTGTAATGCCATAAAGGTATGGCTAAATAATGGACCTTGCTGAATATTCAAATCATCTAATTTGAGATAATCTGCCATCGCTTGCCAGTTATCTCGAGTATGTGTGTGAATCAGCGTGTGCTTTTTCAAATCATCTGGACGGCGAACGGGAATTTTCTCAAGCAATGAAGGTGCCGCCAAAATCACTAAGTTTTCTTCACCTAACCGATCGACTTGTAAATTTTCCCAATCACCTTTGCCATAATAAATGGCAATATCAATTTCTTTATTTAATAAACCTTCATCTTGATCAACGCCCTTCAAGCGTACTTCAATTTCAGGGTGTTGCTTATTAAAATCACTCAAATGCGGTACAAGCCATTGAATACCAAAGGTTTGTGGCACACTAATTGCCAAATGCGGCTCTGCTTTAAGTGTTAATAAACGTTCAGTCGCTTCATTTAATTTTCGCAAGACTTTGTTAATATCAACAAAATAGGCTTTCCCAAATTCCGTCAATTCGAGTGAACGATTTTTACGTATAAAAAGCTCGACACCTAAAAAATCTTCTAATAATTTTATTTGATGGCTCACTGCGGCTTGTGTCACAAAAAGTTCATCCGCCGCTTTTGTGAAGCTTAAATGTCGTGCAGCTGATTCGAAAGACTTCAATGAATTCAAGGGAGGCAAACGTTTATACATAATTCTTCCCAACGGCTAAATTTTAGTTTATAATGATGAAGATCTAATTCGGATTAGTTTTTTTTATTCGTCAAATAAAAAAACATCATTTGTCCTTCCATCACCTTCTACCTACAATACAACCATACTTAATGATTGGTAATTCCTTACAAGTTAATGAGTTTCAGACTTAAGTATGATGTTGTGTTTGCATATAGTTCGGTTCTCCGAACTGGAGTAACAATTAAGTTACTCATTTACTTCCTGTATATATTAAACCATTCTGGTTAAGCGCTGCTCATTTCGAGCGGCGTTTTTTTATTCCCGCATTCTAACATAAGCAAAATTTTATTTCCTGACCAACTTCACAAATTTGAAAATCCAATAAAAATTTTGAGAAATCACAATATTTTTGTGTTTAAAGGTTTTCATAGTAGCCGTTATGGTGTAGATTAACTGCATTTCCATTCATAAAATTATTTATACAAATTAAGGAAGCAAAATGAAAGACTTAGACTGGAACAATCTTGGATTTAGTTATATCAAAACAGATTATCGTTTCATCGCACATTGGAAAGATGGTAAATGGGATGAAGGGAAACTTACCACTGATAATATGCTACATATCCACGAAGGTTCAACTGCAATTCACTACGGTCAACAATGCTTTGAAGGCTTAAAAGCCTATCGTTGTAAAGATGGTTCAATCAACTTATTCCGTCCTGATCAAAATGCAAAACGTATGCAACACACCTCTGATCGTTTATTAATGCCACAAGTG
Organism: Parahaemophilus parainfluenzae; assembly: GCA_018366115.1. Lineage (GTDB taxonomy): Bacteria > Pseudomonadota > Gammaproteobacteria > Enterobacterales > Pasteurellaceae > Haemophilus_D > Haemophilus_D parainfluenzae_AB. Next base: position 87,290 of record JAGZIS010000002.1, read on the forward strand.
CCAACAGAATTATTTATCCGCGCTTGTAAAGAAGTAGTGAAAGCAAACCAAGAATGGTTAGGTCCTTACGGCTCTGGCGCAACATTATATTTACGTCCATTCCTCTTTGGTACTGGCGCGAATATCGGTGTAAAAACCGCACCTGAATTTATTTTCTCTGTATTCTGCTGCCCAGTAGGCGCATATTTCAAAGGTGGTTTAGCACCATCTAACTTCATTACGACTGATTACGACCGTGCTGCTCCGATGGGAACCGGTGGTGTAAAAGTGGGTGGTAACTATGCAGCAAGTTTGCTTCCTCATGAACTAGCCGCAGAACAAGGTACACCAGAACGTAAATTTGCAGACGCGATTTACCTAGATCCTAAAACTCACACAAAAATTGAAGAAGTAGGTGCAGCAAACTTCTTTGGTATCACCAAAGATAACAAATTTATCACGCCAGCTTCTGACTCTATTTTACCGAGTATCACTAAATACTCATTGCTTCACATTGCAAAAGAACGTTTAGGTATGGAAGCCATTGAAGGTGACGTGTATATTGATCAACTTGAGCAATTCGCCGAAGCGGGTGCTTGTGGTACTGCCGCAGTGATTACGCCAGTAGGTGGTATTCAACACAAAGGTAAATTCCACGTGTTCTATTCAGAAACTGAAGTAGGCCCTGTTACACGTAAACTTTACAACGAGCTAACCGGCATCCAATTCGGTGATGTGGAAGCACCTGAAGGCTGGATTGTAAAAGTAGAATAATTTTCCTTTCTATCAACAAATCGAGATTCATTTAATTCAAGGACTAAGTTCTATCACTATAGGACTTAGTCCTTTTAATTTTTACACGCTTTGTATAACGTATGTTTCAGTAAAAATACCTCATTAATAATATTTAACTCACGCCAAAATATCGTCAAAATCAACCGCACATTTCCCCTTTTATTGTGTGCCTATATTTCAAATTATGATCTTCATCACAGTTTTATTTAAACAGATAGATTAGAATAAAATTGTCCATTTTTTCAAACAAATAAGGAAGAAAAATGATGACTCCCTCTGCACTTATAGGCGAAGGAATTAACCTGATGTTTTCAGGGATGGGTTTTGTATTGGTCTTTTTGCTCATTTTAATTTGGGCAATTGGATTGATGTCTAAACTTATCAACCGATTCTTTCCTGAACCTCAACCCGAACCCAAAACTTCCCAAAATTCAACCGCACTTTCTGCGGCACCTACTGACGATTTTGAGCGGTTACGTCCTGTGATTGCAGCGGCTATCGCACACCATCGCCGTACCCAACAGTTCAAATAAATAAGGATTTTACCATGACTAAAAAAATAAAAATGACAGAACTGGTGCTTCGAGATGCCCACCAATCACTTTTCGCAACGCGTTTGCGTCTTGATGATATGCTACCAATTGCCCATGAATTAGATGATATTGGCTATTGGTCGTTGGAAGCTTGGGGCGGTGCAACATTTGATAGCTGTATTCGCTTTTTAGGTGAAGATCCTTGGGTTCGTTTGCGTGAATTGAAAAAAGCTTGTCCAAAAACTCCATTACAAATGCTATTACGTGGCCAAAACCTATTAGGCTATCGCCACTATGCTGATGATGTAGTAGAACGTTTCGTAGAACGTTGTGTAGCAAATGGTATGGATGTTTTCCGCGTATTCGATGCGCTCAATGACCCGCGTAATATGAAAGCAGCGTTGCAAGCAGTACGTAAATTTGGTGGTCATGCTCAAGGGACTTTAAGTTATACCACCAGCCCAGTTCATACCATGCAAACCTGGCTCGATACCACAGAACAATTACTTGAAATCGGTATCGACAGTTTGGTCATCAAAGACATGTCAGGTATTTTAAATCCAATGGCGGCTGCAGACTTAGTGCGCGAAATCAAAAAACGTTTCGACGTAGAATTGCATTTACACTGTCACTCCACCACTGGTATGGCAGAAATGGCGCTATTAAAAGCGGTTGAAGCAGGTGTAGATGGTATTGATACAGCAATTTCTTCTATGTCTGGAACTTATGGTCACCCTGCAACTGAATCCCTAGTCGCCACCTTACAAGGCACTGAATATGACACCGGTTTGGATATTCCTCGCTTGGAAAAAATTGCTGCCTATTTCCGTAATGTGCGTAAAAAATATGCCAAATTTGAAGGCCAATTACGCGGTGTAGATAGCCGTATTTTAGTAGCACAAGTACCAGGCGGTATGCTCACCAACTTGGAAAACCAATTAAAACAACAAAATGCGTCCGATAAATTAGATTTAGTATTAGAAGAAATCCCGCGCGTGCGCAAAGACTTGGGCTACATTCCACTCGTTACACCAACCTCTCAAATTGTTGGTACACAGTCGGTTATTAACGTTCTCACTGGCGAACGCTACAAAACTATCGCCAAAGAAACTGCCGGTATTTTAAAAGGTGAATACGGTAAAACACCTGCACCGGTAGATAGTGTGTTGCAAGCTCGAGTATTAGAAGGTGCGGCACCAGTAACAGACCGCCCTGCCGATCACATTGCGCCTGAAATGGCGAAAATTGAAGCTGAAGTTGCAGAACAAGCTAAAGCGAAAGGCGTGAAATTGGCAGACAATGCCGTAGATGATGCTTTAATCGTAGCGCTCTTCCCTCAAATTGCGTGGAAATTCTTAGAAAACCGCAACAATCCTGCCGCCTTTGAACCCGCTCCAACCGGCAATGAAAGTGCGGTGGAAAATAAACTGGTTTCTAAAGCTGCACCAGCAGCCTCTGGCTCCGCTATTTATACCGTGGAATTGGAAGGTAAAGCTTTTGTAGTGAAAGTAAGCGAAGGCGGTGATATTTCTCATGTCGCAACTACTGCTCCTCAAGCTGTACCACAAGCGACTCCTGCTCCAGCAACCGGTGGTACACCAGTAACGGCGCCGATGGCAGGTAATATTTGGAAAGTTGTTGCAACAGAAGGCCAAACCGTAGCAGCTGGCGATGTATTATTCATTCTCGAAGCCATGAAAATGGAAACCGAAGTAAAAGCTGCACAAGCTGGTACCGTGCGTGGCATTTGCGTCAAAGCCGGTGATGCTGTCGCCGTAGGTGACACCGTGATGACCTTAGCATAAGGAATGGTCTATGGAGAGTATTATTGCGTTAATTAAAGGGATGGGCATATTCCATCTGCAATGGGGGCAAGCAGTGATGATCGCTGTGAGCCTACTGTTGCTGTGGCTTGCCATCTCACGCAAATTTGAACCTTTGCTGTTGCTACCAATTGGTTTCGGCGGATTATTGTCAAATATCCCTGAGGCAGGACTAGCCATGACAGCATTAGAGAATTTGCTTCATCTCGGCTCACCAGAGCAAATTGCGGTAATTGCTTCGCAATTAGGTATACCACCCGATCCTGCCTTGATAAAAACAGCGCTAAATTCTGCGCCAATATCAATGATAAATCAATTAGAAGCTTTATCTGTGGATATGGGGTATAGTGCCGGTATTCTAGCATTGTTCTATAAAGTTGCGATAGGATATGGCATTGCACCATTGGTTATTTTTATGGGCGTGGGTGCTATGACAGACTTTGGTCCGTTATTAGCCAATCCAAAAACATTGCTACTTGGCGCTGCAGCACAATTCGGTATTTTCGCTACCGTACTCGGTGCGCTAGCGTTAAATTATTTCGGTATTATCGAATTTACGCTGCCTCAAGCCGCGTCTATCGGTATTATCGGTGGTGCGGATGGTCCGACAGCGATTTATCTCACCAGTAAACTGGCACCTGAATTGCTTGGCGCGATTGCCGTAGCGGCCTATTCTTACATGGCATTAGTGCCGTTGATTCAACCACCGATTATGAAAGCGTTAACCACAGAAGAAGAACGCAAAATCCGCATGACGCAAATGCGCCATGTGAGTAATCGTGAAAAAGTCTTGTTCCCGGTTATTTTGCTGTTGCTCGTTGGTTTACTCTTACCTGATGCTGCCCCATTGCTTGGGATGTTCTGTTTCGGTAATCTCATGCGCGTGAGTGGCGTCGTTGAACGTTTAAGCGATACCACACAAAACGCCTTGATTAACATTGTAACCATTGTGCTTGGCTTGTCTGTAGGCTCTAAACTTATCGCCGATAAATTCCTACAACCGCAAACATTAGGCATTTTAATTCTTGGTGTCATTGCTTTCGGAATCGGTACAGGTAGCGGTGTATTAATGGCAAAATTGATGAATAAATTCAGCAAAAACAAAATTAACCCGCTCATTGGTTCTGCTGGTGTATCTGCCGTTCCTATGGCCGCTCGCGTTTCCAATAAAATCGGATTGGAAGCAGATAACCAAAACTTCCTACTCATGCACGCAATGGGACCAAACGTCGCTGGGGTAATTGGCTCAGCGATTGCCGCTGGGGTCATGTTAAAATATGTCGGTACGTTGATGTAAGGTTACGGAAGCTGAAAAACACCTAAATGAGGTTCATTAAATAACAAAAAGAGCGGTCAATTTGACCGCTCTTTTATTTATGACAATTTTCTTTACTTAACCAAGCTCATCGCCAGATTCTTCGCGCCTTTGAAATCCACTTTACCACTTCCTAACATTGGAATTTCATCCACTAAGAAAACTTGGCTTGGCAGCATAATCGGCGGTACATTTAATCCTTTAATACGTCCATTAATCTCATCTAAAGAAAGCACTGATTTGATTAAAAGCACAATGCTCTCGCCTTTTTTATCATCGCTTACAGCCACCGCAACGAATTGATTTTCTTCATCAAATACTTGTGAAAGTTTCTCTTCCACGCTGCCGAGACTAATCATTTCGCCGCCGACTTTAGCAAATCGAGAATAACGATCCACAATGGTAATAAAGCCGTTATGATCAATGTGGCCTTTATCGCCGGTTTTGTAATAACGTACACCATCAATTTCAACAATCACTTCTGCTGTTTTTTCTGGTGCATTCAAATAACCTTTCATGACTTGTCCACCACCAATCAAGATCAAGCCGTCTTCGCCGACTGGTAATTCCTGCAAGCTTTCTGGATCCACAATTTTAATAATGGTGCCCGGTAATGGCATACCGACTGTACCAGCTTGATTGAAGGTAAATTCCTGTAAGGTTTCTGGATCAAGTAAATTAGGCATATTAACACTGGCTACCGGTGCTGTTTCAGTTGCGCCATAACCTTCGTAAATTTCTAAGCCAAATTTAAGTTTAAAGGCTTCTTTTACATCCGCTTTCAATTTTTCGGCACCCGCAATAACCATACGTACGTTTTGTAGCATTAACGGATGGAATTTCTTATTGCGTACATACAATCTAAAGAAAGTTGAAGTACCAAATAAAATACTCACCCGATGTCGAGCACACATTTTTCCTACTGTCGCCCCATCAGTCGGATCCGCCACACTCACCATTTTAATGCCTTCACACAATGGCAATAAAGTTGTCACGGTTAAGCCAAATGAGTGGAAAATTGGTAAGGAATTCAAAATCACATCATCTTTATGGAAATTTAATAATTCACCGATCTGTTTAATGTTTGTCAGTAAGTTTTTATGGCTTAATTCAATGCCTTTCGGATCACCTTCACTGCCACTACTAAATAAGATGGTTGCATTATCTTCCAAGCTTACATCTGCAAAGTAGCGTAATTTAATCCACCATTGCGGCGCTAAAAACGCCGTTAAAAATGACCGCACTTTATTCGCTTTAGTGATCGATTTCCCTAAATTTTCCATAAAGAGGGCTTTATCAGCCACCACTTGGCTAAAGTCAAAACCTTTTGCGTTCAACTTATCCAAGAATTTTTCAGAGGTAATGACTTGCGAAATGTTGGCTTTTTTCAAGGCTTTTTCCATTACTTCTGGGCTTAGCGTGTAGTTTAAATTTATCGGTACTTTGCCCATCACCATTAGGGTCATATTAATAATTGCCCCGATTGACGAACTTGGTAATAACACACCGACATTTTTTTCATTCCCTAAAGCAGCTTTCAAGGTTTTCACAAACATCAATACGGCAGCAATAAATTTCAGGTTATTCAGTTTAGTGCCTTGCGCATCCACCGCGGCTTCTTTGAATAAATTCGATTTTGCCGAATCCAACCAATGGTGCATCAGCGGTTTACGTTTACTCATGACTTTTTCCCATACTGAGAAAGAAAGTTCGAGTACTTTTTGCTTCATGGCTGTCGCATCAATAAAGCCATGAATGGGTTTACCAAATGCCACTAAAATTTCACGTTTACCTTGGCGTTTAGTTAAATTCTTATAGAAAGAATCCGCACGAGAGAAGCTGCTACCCCATAATCCACGTAAATAGAAAGGTACAGTCGTCACATTCTCTAAATCTTTTAATACGTGCTCAAAGCCTTTTTGGAACTCATTGATTTGACCGTTATAGCTGATATGGCCTTCTGGGAATAAAGCCACCACTTCGCCACGTGCTAAATATTCTCGAATGGTTTCAATAGATTCACGACTTGAACCGCCACCAATTGGGATCACTTTGAAAATACGGAAGAACCAAGTGAGATACCATTTGTTGTAAATCGGGCGATACATCACAAATTTAATCGCACGAGGGCTAGCCGCTTGTAATACTAACCAGTCAATCCAGCTAATATGGTTACCTAATAATAGAACTCCTCCACTTTGTGGAAGATTTTTTAACCCATCCACATGAAAACGGTAATTCGCTTTTAACGCAAAGAGTAAGAATAAACGCGTAAATAAATGAGGCACTTTCGACATGGTATATAGACTCGCAGCAAAACATGCAGCAGATGTCACTAAGAACAAACCTTGAGTCGAAACATTAAGTTGTACAAAAACAATGCTTAATAGCAAGAAGACCACCATGAACACGTTTTGCACAAAATTGTTACCCGCCATGATTTTGCCGCTGATTTTCTCAGGTGCGAAATACTGAATAGTTGCATTCAATGGCACAATCAATAAACCGCCAGAGAAACCAAAGACAAAAGAACAAAGTGCCAATACCACACCACTTTGGGCTAGCGTTAAGAAAAATAACGATGCACAAATACCCAATGCCCCAAGCGGAACAATACCTAACTCAATATGCAAACGAGAAGCTCGTCCAGCAAGATATGAACCAAGCGTAAGCCCTATGCCACTCACCGCAAGAATCGCTTGAATGACAACCGCATTATCTTCATTGAACATCGCTTTATAATGCGCAGGGAATGCCGCCACAATAATTTGTGACACGCCCCAAAATAGGCTTAGTCCAATGACACTCAACCAAATATTTTGATCTGCTTTTAATGTGCGAACGTTATCTTTTAAATACCCTAAAGAAAGGTATTTTCTCATATCAAACTGACCATCTGTATTCTCAGCTTCTTGCTTAAAGAATGGGATTTTAAACGCAAAATAGGCTTCTAATGCACTCAGCAATACTAACGCCACACCAATCATCCAAACACTTTGTAATACTTCATTCGGATCATCAGATGCCACATAATGCGCTTCAAAGAAGAAAGAAAATGCAAAAGAACTAAATAGAATGGCCACAATGGTGAGCGCTTGAATCACACCGTTTGCCATACCGATATTTTCAGTGCCCACAATCGATTTAATAATGCTATATTTGGCGGGAGAATAGACCGCACTTTGCGCTGCTAAAATCAATGTGAGTACAAAGGAAAGAGCAAACATGCCCGTCATATAACTCAATAAAATCCCCGCACTGATCGCCACTGCCGCTAAACTGCTATAACGAATCACATTGGTGCGAGAAAATTTATCGTTGATAAATGCCGAAGGGGAAAATAAGAAAATAAACGGTAATAAAATCATGGCATTGATCAATGCCGTTAACACCACCAAACTCTCGCCTGAAAAGCTTTTCAATAATACATTTTGAATGGTAATTTTATGTGCCAAATCCACACTAGCATTAATAAAGGCAATGGCTAAATAAGGTACAAAGCCAGCATATTTTAAGAGTTTCATTTCGCACTCTCCGCTTGATAAAGATTAAAGGTTTTCATATTCAAGAGATAGGGTTTTAACACCAACAATAAATCAAATAAGTGTTTTAATTTTTCATCTTTTTGTTCACTATTGGCTAATGCCGCTAAAGCCACATTCACCTCTTTTTCTGCTAACATTTTCGCTGCAGCTAAATAAGCTTTCACCACATCCATTTCAGCTTCATCACAACGAGACAAGATCGCCAAAATATCACGTTCTTTTGCGGTAAAAATGCCTTCGCGAGGATTCAATAAGCCTTCCACTACCATGTCTTCGATTTGCTGAGTAGAAAGATGAAATTCTGCACATAATTGCTCAATGGTGAACACTTCATTTTCTGCCCCCATGATGATATCCAATAATCCAATAAGGCTTTCATAAGGATTATGCCAATCAAAATGAGGATGAGCAAAAAGTGCTTTAATTTGTGAAATCGTCGCATTGAAATTGCTTTGTAGATATTTAATAAAACTGAGCAACTTCACACAATGTTCATCATAGAGATGAAAATTCGGTTTATCTTTCACCGGCTCCGGCAACAAACCTTCTTTCACATAGTACAGCACCGTGGATTTTGGTGTCTGACTAAGCTTAACCAAATCATTCATTTTTAACATCAGGATTTCCCTCTAGGTTGATTTGTTGTGTATTGTAGCGGATAAAAACAAAAAATAAATAGTGTTACTTTACACTTTTAAATAAAGTTAATAAAAAAGTTGTCCATCACATGATAAACAACTTTCTTAATAAGCTTTAGCTTTCAACTTTTCGCCATAGATCCTTACTGTAAATGACCCCTACTGGATTTTTCTTCGCCCCCATAATAGTAGGAGAAACATAAACTGGTGTGGTGTATTGGAAAAGCGGTAAAGCAAGGTTTTCCTGTTGGATCTTCTCACTTAATTTTAAGTAAATTTCTGACCGCTCTTTTTCATTTAAGCTTTTCAATGCTTGCTCAAAAAGTTGATCGTATTCTGCATTAGCATAGCCATTCTTGTTATCCGGACTTTTAGAATAGAACAAGCCCAAAAATGCCATCGGATGATTAAAGTCTGCACACCAGCCAGAACGAATGACTTGGAAATCCCCTTTTTGACGTTTAGCCTGTAATGTTTGCCAATTGACGGGTTGGGCATCCACTCGCAACATATCGGACTGCGTTAATTGCCCTACTAAACGTTGCGCGATATTCACATGCAATGGTGCATCATCATAAAGCACATTAAAATGTAGCGGATGTCTTTCATCAATTTTATTTTGAGCCAATAACTGCTCAGCAACAACGGGCTCCCATCTTGAATCTTGCTCATTTAACATAGCTTTTGGTAAAAAATACGAACTCGGAAGTGCCGCTGGAATTTCATTATTCACAATATTGGTAACAGATATCAATGAAGCTATCGCCTTACGAACATCAGCCTTAGCAACTTTAGAATCTTTTAGATTAAATTCATAAAAATACTCACAAAGTTGTGGAAAATGCTGAAGATCTGAATGTACTTCTGGTACATCAATAACCACATCAAATTCAGCCAATTTAGATGCAACGAAAGGCAAATATTCTACGCGTTCAAAAGCAACATTATTTTTCTGCCAATAATAGGGGTTTTTAACTAAGTGTATGTCTTTCGCATTTTCACTTTCGAGTATATAAGCCCCGTTTACCACTGGAGAATCTGGATCGTGATATTGAGGTACAAGGCTGATATGTGCTAACATTTCCGGTAAATATGGTGTTGGTTTATCAAGCTCTATACGTAAAGTACGGTCATTTTCTGCATAAATGCCTAAACTATCAAAAGGCTCGTTTTTCTCTAAAACGCCTTTTGCATTTTTTAGATTGAGATAAGCCAAATAAGATCTTAATGGACTATTTGATTGAGATAATGCTTGCCAAGAAAGCATCATATCTTGAGCAACTAAAGGCTCACCATTTGACCAACGAAGTCCTTCACGCAGGGTAAAGATCCAAGTTTTGTTGTCTTTTGTTTGCCAACTTTCCGCAATACCCGGCACGATTCGTCCTTCCTGATCATAAACCATTAAACCTTCATATAAATCACGCAATAAGTTTTCTTGTTCCGGATAACGCACAAACCAAGGCTCAAAAGAAGGAGAATGAGTAAACGCTCGAGTCAGCAAAGTTCGACTCGGTTTTGATGTATTTTCTTGTTCGATAGACTGACTTTGTGTTGGTTGCTCTTCTGCTGCCGTGTTTGTAGATTTAGGACTGTTTAATTTATCACAACCACTCAATCCAAAAACAATACCGAAAATGACCGCACTTTTAAGCCAAGTAAGGAAAGCATTATCCATTTTCAACGTCTTCTGTTTTAATCCAAAAGAAAAAGAACCAATATTTTACCGCAATTAAAATGGCAATGATCGTTCGCCCCACTACACTTGGGGTAAAGTAAAAGCCAATTAAAAGCATTGTAGTTGAAAAGGTCAGAATAGAAATTTTTGCTTTTTTTGTTAATGCACGACGTTCATTAAAAGACTTCAGATACTTTTGATAAAGCTTTGTCTCTAAAAACCAACGTTCTAAGCGAGATGAACCTTGCGCAAAAGAATAAAGTGTTAGCAACAAAAAAGGTGTTGTCGGAAGAATGGGTAGAAAAATACCAATCACGCCTAAAACCAAAGAAATACAACCAAGTACAATATAAATAGCTTTAATTAAAGGATTTTTGGGGAAGAATTTAAGTGCAACAAAACCGACTATAACCGAAAACGTGATTAAGCCAGAAAACAATAACGCGTCGTTCATCATCATTCCTAAATAAAAGTGATACGCAATTATTACTGATTTTTTAGATTTTTCAACCTTGATATTATAGAATTTGTCGCAATTTACTAAAGAAACAGTTAGCAAAAGGAATATTTATGTCTAATCCATTACTTCATATTGAAGGCTTACCTCCGTTTTCTCAAATCAAACCAGAACATATTCAACCGGCAATCCAAAAACTCATCGAAGAAAATCGTCAAGCCATTGAACAAGTTTTAAAACAACCGCACTTTACTTGGGAAAACTTTATTGAACCACTTTCTGAAGCAGGAGAACACTTAAGTCGTACTTGGTCACCGATCTCCCATTTAAATTCAGTTAAAAACAGCCCTGAATTACGTGATGCGTACCAAGCCTGCTTGCCACTACTCTCTGAATACAGCACCTGGGTAGGTCAACACAAAGGCTTATACAACGCTTATTTAGCCTTAAAAAATAGTCCTGAATTTGCCACTTATTCAGTAGCACAAAAGAAAGCCATTGAAAATGCACTGCGTGATTTTGAGCTTTCAGGTATCGGTTTATCCGAAGAAAAACAAAAACGTTATGGTGAGATTGTTGCTCGCTTATCAGAATTAAGCGCACAATTTAGCAATAATGTACTCGATGCCACCATGGGTTGGGAAAAAGTCATTGAAGATGAAAGCCAATTAGCGGGTCTTCCTGAATCTGCATTACTTGCAGCAAAACAATCTGCTGAAAGTAAAGGCCTAAAAGGCTATCGTTTTACGTTAGAAATTCCAAGTTATTTGCCAATTATGACCTATTGTGAAAATGCAGCACTACGCGAAGAAATGTATCTAGCTTACGCGACTCGTGCTTCAGATCAAGGTCCAAACGCAGGTAAATGGGATAACACAGCGATCATTGAAGAAATCATGACGTTACGCGTGGAACTAGCGAAATTGTTAGGTTTCAATACGTACACTGAACGTTCACTTGCCACCAAAATGGCTGAAAACCCACAACAAGTGTTAGATTTCTTAAATAACCTTGCAGATCGTTCAAAAGCACAAGGTGAGAAAGAATTAGCTGACCTCAAAGCTTATTGTGAAAAAGAATTTGGCGTTACTGAACTTGCCCCTTGGGATATCAGTTTCTATTCTGAAAAACAAAAACAACATTTATATGCGATCAATGATGAAGAACTTCGTCCTTATTTCCCTGAAGATCGGGTTATTTCGGGCTTATTTGAATTAATTAAACGTATTTTTAATATTCGTGCAGTTGAACGTTTTGGCGTAGATACTTGGCATAAAGATGTGCGTTTCTTTGATTTAATTGATGAAACGGATGAGGTACGTGGCAGTTTCTATCTCGATCTTTATGCGCGCGAAAATAAACGTGGCGGTGCCTGGATGGATGATTGCATTGGCAGAAAACGTAATGCTAACGGTTCAATTCAAAAACCTGTTGCCTATTTAACGTGTAACTTTAACGCCCCTATTGGCGATAAACCTGCCCTATTCACCCATGATGAAGTTACCACTCTCTTCCATGAGTTCGGTCATGGCATTCACCATATGCTCACCAAAGTTGATGTGCCGGATGTTGCGGGTATCAATGGTGTACCTTGGGATGCAGTAGAACTTCCAAGTCAATTTATGGAAAACTGGTGTTGGGAAAAAGAAGCGCTTGATTTTATTTCGGGTCACTTTGAAACGCACGAACCATTGCCAGAAGAAAAATTAAATCAACTTATTAAAGCAAAAAACTATCAAGCGGCGATGTTTGTGTTACGTCAGCTTGAATTTGGCTTGTTTGATTTTACTCTTCACCATACTTTTGAAGCAGGTAAAGCCAACCAAGTGCTTGATACCTTAAAAGCAGTGAAAGATAAAGTGGCCGTGATTAAAGGTGTAAAATGGGCAAGAACACCACATAGCTTTAGCCATATTTTTGCGGGCGGTTATGCAGCCGGTTATTACAGCTATTTATGGGCTGAAGTACTATCTGCAGATGCCTTCTCTCGCTTTGAAGAAGAAGGGATTTTCAATCCAGTTACGGGTAAATCCTTCTTGGATGAAATTCTCACTCGCGGCGGCTCTGAAGAACCAATGGTATTATTCAAACGCTTCCGTGGACGTGAACCTCAATTAGACGCATTGCTTCGTCATAAAGGCATTGCAAACTAATGAACTAAAAAAGAGCGGTCAAATTTTTGACCGTTTTTTATTTTTCTAATAGGTAGAAAATAAAAAAGCCCTCGGTAATCCGAAGGCTTTTATTTTTACTATCGTAATAAAAATTAGCGACGTAAACCTAAACGAGCGATAGTGCTTTGGTATAAAGCAAGATCAGTACGTTTTAAGTAGTCTAAAAGTTTACGACGACGAGAAACCATACGTAATAAACCACGACGACCATGGTGGTCTTTTTTGTGCTCAGCAAAGTGAGCTTGTAAGTGGTTGATTTGTGCAGTTAATAATGCGATTTGAACTTCAGAAGAACCAGTATCTTTCGCATCGCGACCAAATTCAGCAACGATTGCTGCTTTTTTTTCAGTACTTAGAGACATTTTTTACTCCTAAAAGGTAGTGTTATTAATACATCATTCGCCGATCTCTAACTCAGCGATGACAAGGAGCCTGAATTTTAACGATTGAGCAGGATAAAGGCAAGTTTTATTCTACTCATTCCTTAATAAATTAATCTTTCAGCGCTTTGATTTTCTCAATCACGTTTGTAGTTGAGCAACCATTTTCGAAATTCAATACACGAACATCGCCGCCGTTCGCCCACACTTCTTTACTGCCAGCAATCTCTTCTGGTTTGTAATCGCCACCTTTTACCAATAAATCCGGTAAAATCTCACCGATTAAACGTTGTGGTGTATCTTCATCAAAAGAGACCACCCAATCCACTGAAGCTAAACCAGCCAATACTGCCATACGTGCATTCAGATTGTTAATTGGACGACTTTCACCTTTTAAGCGTTTGACTGAATCATCCGTATTCACGGCAACAATTAAACGATCACCAAGTTTACGAGCATTTTCTAAATAAGATACATGACCAGGGTGAAGAATGTCGAAACAACCGTTTGTCATCACGATTTTCTCACCGCGCGCTTTAGCATGATCGACCGCCATTTTTAATTGGTTTTCTGACATAATACCGAAGCCGGTTTCAGAACGACCATGGATCGCATTCTCTAACTCCACAGTAGAAACCGTTGATGTACCCAATTTACCGACCACAATACCTGCCGCCACATTAGCTAAATAGCAAGATTCTTCAAAAGAACGTCCATCTGCAAGTGCGGTTGCTAGAACACTGATTACCGTATCGCCCGCACCTGTTACATCGAATACTTCTTTGGCAACGGTTGGTAAGTGGAATGGCTCTTGATTTGGACGAAGTAGTGTCATGCCTTTTTCAGAACGGGTCACTAAAAGTGCGGTCAATTCAATGTCTGAAATTAATTTTAAACCTTTCTCAATGATTTCTTCTTCAGAATCACACTTACCTACCACCGCTTCAAATTCTGACATATTTGGTGTAAGTAAAGTGGCGCCTCGATAACGCTCAAAATCTGTGCCTTTTGGATCGATCAACACCGGTACATTCGCTTTGCGTGCAATTTGGATCATTTTTTGCACATCTTTTAACGTGCCTTTACCATAATCTGAAAGCACTAACGCACCAAAGTTTTTCACTTCCGCGTCTAATTTCGCAAGCAACTCATGACATTCCACATTTTGGAAATCTTCTTCAAAATCCAAACGAAGTAATTGTTGATGACGAGACAAAATACGTAATTTCGTAATAGTTGGGTGAGTATTCAATGCTACAAAATTACAGTCAATTTTTTGATGTTGTAATAAATTGGTTAAGGCTGTGCCTGTTTCATCTTGACCAATTAAACCTAAAATTTGCACAGGGACATTAAGAGAAGCAATATTCATTGCCACGTTTGCTGCACCACCTGCACGCTCTTCATTATCTTGCACACGAACCACAGGAACCGGTGCTTCCGGTGAAATACGATTAGTTGCACCAAACCAGTAACGGTCAAGCATAACATCGCCTAACACTAATACTTTTGCTTGATTAAAATTGGCAGAATATTGAGCCATTTTGAAATCTCTCTGTTGGAATAATAAAAATTTGGCGCAATTTTACCACAACTCAAATTTGCGATAAACTACACGCCGAACTAACCAGAAAAGAATTATGAAAAACGAAAAACTCCCTCAATTTCAACCGCACTTTCTAGCCCCTAAATACTGGGGATTTTGGCTTGGTGTGACGATTTGGCGAAGCCTTTTGTTACTTCCCTATCCAATTCTACGTCATATCGGCAATGGCTTAGGCTGGCTTTTCTCAAAATTAAAAGTGGGAAAACGTCGTGCCGCGATTGCTCGCCGAAACCTTGAACTCTGCTTCCCAGAAATGCCTGAGCAAGAACGTGAAGCCATTTTGCAAGAGAACTTACGTGCTGTTGGAATGGCAATTATTGAAACCGGCATGGCATGGTTTTGGTCTGATGCGCGCATTAAAAAATGGTCAAAAATTGAAGGATTAAATTATTTAAAAGAAAATGCCCAAGACGGCATTATCTTTGTTGGTGTCCATTTTCTTACGCTTGAATTAGGCGCGCGTATTGTGGGATTACATCATCCTGGCGTAGGCGTTTATCGTCCCAATGACAATCCCGTACTGGATTGGTTGCAAATTAAAGGTCGTTTACGTTCAAACAAAGATATGCTGAACCGAAAAGATCTGCGTGGTATGCTCAAAGCCTTACGTAAAGGTGAAACCATTTGGTATGCGCCCGATCACGATTACGGCAGAAAAAATGCGGTATTTGTGCCTTTTTTTGCTGTAAAAGAAGCGGCTACCACAACAGGCAGTTATTATCTGCTTAAATCTGCACCAAATTGTAAAGTTGTCCCTTTTGCTCCATTGCGTAATAAAGACGGCTCAGGCTATACGGTCAACATTTCTCCACCCGTGGATTTTTCCGATCTTTCGGATGAAACGGCAATCGCTGCAAGAATGAATAAAGTCGTGGAAAAAGAAATCTTAAAAGGTGTGGAACAATACATGTGGCTACACCGCCGATTTAAAACCCGTCCAACTGAAGATGAGCCAAGTTTGTATTCATAAGTGCGGTTGATTTTTCATCTATTTTCGAACACAAAAACGACAGATCGAAAAATAAGGACAATTTTCCTTATTTTTTTCTTGATCTTTATATAATTGAATATATAATGAATCTCGTTTTAGATAGTAAACTTGTTTTATTACAAACACTCTACTGGCTAGTGCATTCCCCCCCACTCCTTTTGCACTAGCCATTTTTTTTTAAATCCCTTACCATATCTCACCTTTTTCTTTTCTCTCAAAAATGATGAACAATCTAGAACTTGAACGTTTACTAAACGAAAAACTTAGCACAGACAGAATAAATGATTACGCCCCTAACGGTTTGCAAGTAGAAGGCAAATCAGAGATCAAAAAGATCATCACGGGTGTCACCGCAAGCCAAGCTTTGATTGATTATGCCGTTGCACAACAAGCTGATGCGGTGCTTGTCCACCACGGCTATTTTTGGAAAAGTGAAAATCCATGTATTCGCGGCATGAAAGGCAAACGCATCAAAACGTTGCTTGTGAATGATATCAATTTATACGGCTACCACTTGCCTTTGGATGTTCACCCTGAATTAGGCAACAATGCAAAACTTGCTCAGTTATTAGGAATTGGCGATCTTCAACCTTTAGAAAATAGCTCAACCAGCATTCCTGTTTGGGGAACGTTAAAAGATCCCGTTACCGCTGAAGAATTTGCGCACCGTATTGAACAAGTGCTTCACCGTAAACCGTTAATTTGCACCGAAAACGGACCGCACTTAATCCGTAAAGTAGGCATTTGTACCGGTGGCGGACAAGGCTATATTGATTTAGCGGCAGCACAAGGTTGTGATGCCTTTATTACCGGCGAGGTTTCGGAGCAAACAATTCACTCTGCTCGTGAGCAAGGTATTCATTTCTTTGCAGCTGGTCACCATGCAACAGAACGCTACGGCATTAAGGCATTAGGTGAATGGCTAGCGGCTGAATATGGTTTGGATGTAGAATTTAAAGATATTGATAATCCAGCCTAACTGGTACAAAGTGTGATTGATTGCCGAATGCACACAAAACAAGTATAATCTCGTCGATTTTTTTAACTCAAACATAGGAGAAAATATGGGTTTCTTAACTGGTAAACGTATTTTAGTAACAGGTCTTGCAAGCAATCGTTCTATCGCTTACGGGATCGCAAAAGCAATGAAAGAACAAGGTGCTGAACTTGCTTTCACTTATTTAAATGATAAATTACAACCGCGTGTAGAAGAATTTGCAAAAGAATTTGGTTCTGACATCGTCCTTCCTTTAGACGTAGCGACCGATGAAAGCATCCAAAATTGCTTTGCAGAATTAAGCAAACGTTGGGAAAAATTTGATGGTTTCGTACACGCTATCGCATTCGCACCAGGCGATCAATTAGATGGTGATTACGTGAATGCTGCAACTCGTGAAGGCTACCGTATTGCTCACGATATCAGTGCATTCAGCTTCGTGGCTATGGCACAAGCGGCACGTCCTTACTTAAATCCAAATGCAGCGTTATTGACCCTTTCTTACTTAGGTGCAGAGCGCGCAATTCCTAACTACAACGTGATGTGTTTAGCTAAAGCGTCTCTTGAAGCAGCAACTCGTGTAATGGCGGCTGATTTAGGTAAAGAAGGTATTCGTGTAAATGCGATTTCTGCAGGCCCAATCCGTACCTTAGCGGCATCAGGTATCAAAAACCTCAAGAAAATGCTTGCTACCTTCGAGAAAACTGCAGCATTACGTCGTACAGTTACTATCGAAGATGTGGGTAACTCTGCAGCATTCTTATGCTCTGATTTAGCATCAGGTATTACTGGTGAAATCGTTCACGTAGATGCCGGTTTCAGCATCACCGCAATGGGTGAATTAGGCGAAGAATAATTTTTCGTACAATCTATTTTTAGGCAGGCTTTTCAGTCTGCCTTTTCTCTTTTTTTAAATATAACTATGTTCCAAGATAATCCATTACTCGCACAACTTAAGCAACAAATCCACGATAGCAAAGAACACGTTGAAGGCGTGGTAAAAAGTACTGATAAAGCTTATGGTTTTTTAGAGTGCGATAAAAAAAGCTACTTTATTGCTCCACCAGCGATGAAAAAGGTGATGCACGGTGACAAAATCAAAGCCACCATTGAAAAGCAAGGCGATAAAGAACAAGCTGAACCTGAAGAATTAATTGAGCCAGTGCTCACGCGCTTTATTGCCAAAGTACGGTTCAATAAAGACAAGAAATTGCAAGTTTTGGTTGATCACCCAAGTATCAACCAACCCATTGGTGCACAACAAGCTAAATCCGTAAAAGAAGAATTACAAGAAGGCGACTGGGTCGTAGCAAATTTGAAAACGCACCCATTACGTGATGATCGCTTTTTCTATGCCACTATCAATCAATTTATCTGCCGTGCTGATGATGAATTAGCCCCTTGGTGGATCACATTAGCACGTCATGAGCAATCTCGTCATCCTGTGCAAGGTGCAGAAAGTTATGAAATGTTAGATCAACAAACATGTGAAGATCTGACCGCACTTCATTTTGTCACTATTGACTCTGAAAGTACTCAGGATATGGACGATGCACTTTACATCGAACCTATCGAGCAAAATGGTACGCAAACCGGCTGGCGATTAGTCGTTGCCATTGCGGATCCCACAGCTTACATTGCATTAGATTCACAAATTGAAAAAGATGCGAAACAGCGTTGTTTTACCAATTATTTGCCAGGCTTCAACATTCCAATGCTACCACGTGAATTATCTGATGAATTATGTTCATTAATGGCAAATGAAACTCGTCCTGCATTAGTGTGTTACATTGAAACAGATCTTGTCGGTAACATCACAGCGAAACCACGTTTTGTGTCCGCTTATGTACAATCTAAAGCAAAATTAGCCTATAACAAGATTTCAGATTATTTAGAACAAGTACCGGATGCATGGCAACCGGAAACACCTGAAATTGCCCAACAAATTGATTGGTTACATCAATTTACTCAAGCGCGTATTCAATGGCGTAAAACGCATTCTCTTTTATTTAAAGAGAAACCGGACTACTCCTTTATTCTCGCTGAAAATGGCAAAGTGAAAGAAATTAAAGCGGAATATCGTCGTATTGCAAATCAAATCGTGGAAGAATCCATGATCATTGCCAATATCTGTGCTGCACAATTCTTAGCTGAACAAGCGCAAACCGGTATTTTTAATACACACTCTGGGTTTGATAAGAAATTCTTAGAAAACGCGCATAATTTCTTAATGGCAAATTTAGCTAATGAAGAAAATCAAGCCGAGCTTGCTGAGCGTTATTCGGTAGAAAATTTGGCAACCTTAAAGGGTTATTGCCAAATGCGTCATGATATTGAACCGATTGAAGGTGACTATTTAGAATTCCGTTTACGTCGTTATTTAACCTTTGCGGAATTTAAATCAGAACTTGCTCCACATTTTGGGCTTGGATTAGAAGGTTACGCAACTTGGACATCGCCTATCCGTAAATATTCCGATATGGTAAACCATCGTTTAATTAAAGCCGTGCTCACACAGCAAGCTTGTGAAAAACCACAAGATGAGGTGCTTGCTCGCTTGCAAGAAGCACGTCGCCAAAATCGCTTGGTTGAACGTGATATTGCAGATTGGTTATATTGTCGCTATCTTGCTGATAAAGTCGCTGAAAACGCTGAATTTGATGCAGAAGTGCAAGATGTGATGCGTGGTGGTTTACGGGTTCAATTATTGGAAAATGGCGCATCCATGTTCGTACCGGCCTCCACATTGCATCCAAATAAAGATGAAATGCAAGTGAATGCTGATGAATTGGCACTGTATATTCAAGGGGAACGCCGTTACAAAATCGGTGATTTAGTGAAAGTGAAACTTACCGAGGTTCGAGAAGAAACTCGCAGTATTATCGGTCAGTTAATCATTTAATGACCACTTCCCTTCTAACACTAGAAATACCGCTCGTTACACAACGGGCGGTATTTTTTTATAGTACAGAAATTATGGAAATGTTTTCTACATTGATAGTATTTGGGGGTAGATTAAAGATGAGCAATATCGATATAAAGTATTAATATGATATCCCCGCCTTAAAAAGCGGGGATAAAATGAATGTTTAGGCTAAATTACATTTTAGGAATTTCTACGCCCGATGAAAGCACGTCTTGAATATCAGATTTTAAGACATCTGCTTTTGGTCCATAAATCGCTTGGATACCAGAGCCTTTCACGATAAAGCCCATTGCACCTGCTTGTTTCCAACTTGCTTCATCACCCACTAACTCTGGATTATGTACGGTGATACGTAAACGTGTCATACAAGCATCAACATCTGCAATATTATTACGTCCACCAAGTAAGTTGATGATTTGAATAACTTGCGCGCTAGCATCCGCAACTTTTGGCTCATTGCTAGAAGCTTCATCTGAACCTTTCGCATCATAGTTACCATTACGGCCCGCTGTCGCGAGATTAAATTTCTTAATCATAAAGTTCGCGATAAAGAACATAGCCACTGCAAAGAGGATAGATACCCAAATAAAGTTGATCACATCCATACCGATACCGGCTTTAATCGCCATTGGTGTACGTGTTAAGAACTCAATGTTACCGAATGAATGCACACGTAAGTCAACAATATCTGCCATGGCGAAAGCACAACCTTGTACTAACGCATAAACAATATAAAGCGGTAAGGCGACAAACATAAACATGTATTCAATTGGTTCCGTCACACCAGTTAAGAACACCGCAAGTGCAGAAGAAAGGAAAATACCTTTATAGAGTTTTTTCTTGTCTTCATCCACATTGATATACATTGCGAGCGTCAAACCCATTAAGATACCGGTTGAACCAATCATTTGTCCTACTTTGAAGCGAGCAGGTGTCACAGTTGAAAGAAGTTCGTTATATTGCGTTAAATTACCTGCATCTTTAAGGTTAATTAAGTCAGAAATCCATGCAAGCCATAGTGGGTCTTGACCAAATACTTGTTTACCTTGTTGCGCACCGGTTAAGAATTCATAAGTACCGCCTAATGAAGTGTAGTTCATTGGGATAGTTAACATATGGTGTAAACCAAATGGAAGTAATAGACGCTCTAAGGTACCATAAATAAATGGTGCTAAAATTGGCGCTGAGTTTTGTGAGTTAGCAATCCATTGACCGAAATGATTAATTCCTGTCTGAACTAAAGGCCAGAATAATGATAGGAAGACCGCCACTAATACAGAACGATAAATAACAACGAAAGGAACGAAGCGTTTACCATTAAAGAACGTCAGTACTTCAGGTAATTTACGGAAATTGTAGTAACTATTGAAGGTTGTTGCTCCAACAAAACCCGCAATAATACCGACGAATACCCCCATATTCAACGCAGGCTGTCCTAGAATATTCACAAAGTAATGTGCAACTGGTATTTCTCCTGCAAATACGGTACTTACGTGAGCATTTGGATCCGCTAGCATTTCAAGTTTCACACCGAAAAAGTTACCGGTAATTAAGTTAATTAAAATGAAAGCCAGGCCTGCTGCAAATGCCCCACCCGCACGCTCATTTGCCCAGCTACCACCAATCGCTAAAGCAAATAATAAATGAAGGTTACCGATAATTCCCCAACCAATTTGAGCGATAATGTTTCCGACACGCGCTAGCCATTCTGCATCACTAATCAAAGGTAGTGAGTTACCAATACTCACCATTAAACCCGCGGC
This sequence comes from Parahaemophilus parainfluenzae, assembly GCA_018366115.1. Taxonomy (GTDB): domain Bacteria; phylum Pseudomonadota; class Gammaproteobacteria; order Enterobacterales; family Pasteurellaceae; genus Haemophilus_D; species Haemophilus_D parainfluenzae_AB. The sequence continues at coordinate 108,890 of JAGZIS010000002.1, forward strand.
TGGCATCACAGCAATTACAACCATTAGGCATTTACCGAATTTTTGCCAAAACTCAAAACTGAGTAGTTTTTTCATATCAATCCTCCTATAAGATGAGATCTACTTCTACGCCAAAATGGTCGGAAACAATCGGTTTATTTTTTCCATTAAAAATAACCTGACTGGATAAAACCCTTTTTGCTTGGTTTAAAAAAATATAATCTAACCGCTTTTCTTGACTATGACCTTTCCAGCCGTCAATCGCTTTCTCTACAGTGATGCCGCTATCCTTTTGCTCTGCCATTTCAAAGGTATCGAATAAGCCTAAGGATTTAATTTGTTGATAAGCTTGTTGATCGCTTATTGCATCGGTATTGAAATCACCCATCAGGATTTTAAGATTCGCACTTTTGCTTCGATCCACAATATAACGAATATTATCCTGTTGGTTTTCACCATCACAATTTGGCAAATTGATATGACAAGAATAACATTCAATTAACTGTCCTTGATATTCTACCGTTAAGCCAATGATTTTACGCGAGAGAATCGAGTCAAGACGTTGGTGCTGGCTACAATAAAACGCATCAACATCATAAACGGGCAAGCGCGTTAAAAACGCAATGCCCTCATCATATTTATCGTAACCAATATGCGAATTACTCCAAAAAAGCGAATATTTCTGTGCAACGCGTTGATTGATTTTATTTAACAGAATGACACCATAGTTATCTTGCTTTAACGTTGGCGAAATAGCAGGAGACGACATCAATTGATTAACCTCTTGTAAGGCAATGATGTCATAACCCTTTTCCACAATAGTGTCAGCAAGAATCTCTATTTTTTCCGCTTGGTTAGCTTCTAACCAAGCGTGTACATTCAGGGTAAGTAGTTTCATTGCTTCCCCTTAGCCCTCACAATGCCAAATATCTGCATTATATTGAGCGATAGTGCGATCTGATGAGAAGAAGCCCGCTTTTGCGATATTGTGAACGACTTTCTCATTCCAACTATCTTGATCTTCATAATCGGCTAAGATTTGTTCTTTCGCTTCAACATAAGCATTAAAGTCAATTAACGTCATAAACCAGTCTTTATTCAATAATTCGTTATAAAGACGTTCTAAACGTGTTTTATTGCCTAATTTCACTACTGCAGGATTCAGAATAAAATCGACCGCTCTTTTAATATCTTTGTCGTTTTCATAATACTCTTTTGAAACATAACCTGCTGTTTCATAAAGTTTAATAATGCTTTCTGAATCTTTACCGAATGTATAGATATTTTCAGCACCGGCTAATTCTGCAATTTCAACATTAGCGCCATCCATTGTGCCTAAGGTTAACGCGCCATTAAGCATAAATTTCATATTACCTGTACCAGAAGCTTCTTTAGAGGCAAGTGAAATTTGCTCTGAAATATCAGTTGCTGGAATCAGTTTTTCTGCTACGCTCACATTATAGTTTTCCACCAAATGTACGTTTAAATACTTATTCACTTCAGGATCATTATTGATTAACTCAGATAAACAAAGAATTAAGTGAATAATATCCTGTGCAATCACATAAGCAGGTGCAGCTTTTCCGCCAAAAATCACCGTAATTTTACGTTTTGGTAATTTACCTGCTTTAATTTCTAAGTATTTATGAATCACATAAAGCGCATTCATTTGTTGGCGTTTATATTCATGGAAACGCTTAATTTGCGTATCAATGATTGAATTTTCATCTAACTCAATACCTTTATTTTCTTTAAGGTACGCTTTTAGTGCTAATTTATTTTCAAACTTAATTTTCGCTAATTGTTGATGAACCTTTTTATCATCTTTAAAGGCTAACAATTTCTGTAATTTCGTTGCATCATGCAAATATTCATCGCCAATCAATTCTTTAATGTAAGCGGCTAATGCTTGGTTAGAAAACTCTAACCAACGACGGAAGGTAATGCCGTTTGTCTTATTATTGAATTTTTCAGGATATAACGCATAGAATGCTTTAAGTTCTGAATTCTTCAAAATCTCCGTATGTAATGCCGCCACACCATTGACTGAATTTGAAAAGTGAATATCCATGTGCGCCATATGCACACGTTTTTGTTTATCAATAATTTGTACGGATGGATCTTGATATTCAGCACGCACTAATTCATCTAATTTCTTAATGATCACCACTAAATGCGGCACTACTTCATCTAGATAATCAAGTGGCCATTTTTCTAATGCTTCAGCCAAAATTGTATGGTTAGTATACCCCACCATATTACGTACAATTTCAACAGCTTCAGCAAATTTAATCTGATGTTTTTCCGTTAATAAGCGAATCAATTCAGGAATCACCATTGAAGGGTGCGTATCGTTGATCTGAACATAAGCATAATCGGCTAAATCATGTAAATTACTGCCACGCGCAATCGCTTCATCAATTAATAATTGTGCCGCATTTGATACCATGAAGTATTGTTGATAAATACGCAGCAATTCCCCATTTTTATCTGAATCATCTGGGTAAAGGAATAAAGTCAGATTTTCTTCAATCGCAGTTTTATCAAACTCGATACCTTTTTTAATCAGTTTAGGATTCACTGATTGAATATCAAACAAATTGAGATAGTTCTTCGTATCTTTCTTATAACCTAAAATATCAATACGATCTAATTTAGAGGTTAATGTAAATTTCTTAAATGGTACTTCATAGCTAATATCTGTTGGAATTAACCAAGAGTTATCCTCAATCCAATCATTAGGCTCTGCATGTTGTTCATTCTTTTTAAAGACTTGTTTGAACAACCCATAATGATAATTTAAACCCACCCCTTCTGCATTTAAGCCAAGGGTAGACATTGAATCAATAAAACAAGAAGCCAAACGCCCTAAACCACCATTTCCTAAAGACGGTTCTGGCTCAATATCTTCAATATGGCTTAATGATTTACCCACACTTTCTAATTCCGCTTTGATATCTTGATACATACCAAGGTTAATCAAGTTATTAGAAAGTAATTTGCCGATTAAAAACTCAGCAGAGATATAGTAAACCTTACGTTTACCTGTATTTTTAGGTTTATCTGCTGAGAGTGTTTTTACGTAATTTAATAATTGAATATAAGTTTCTTTATCGCTTAATTGTTCAAGCGATTTATTGGTTTCGTTTTTTACAAAGGTACTAAATTTCATCATTATTTTTCCTGATTCGCACGTTGATATAACGTGGTCATTTTTTCTAAAAAGTCTTTTTTATCTTGCGTTAAATCTGATTGCTGCATTCTCCATTGCCAGTTTCCACCAATTGTTGAAGGCACGTTCATTCTTGAACTGGCTGGCAAATCTAAAACATCTTGCATTGTGGCTATCGCGGTATTGCTAACCGTTGCAAAAAGCTGACGAATCATCGCTTGGCAAATCGATTCATCCTCATGGCGATGCGTATAATCATTGATATATTGCTGCTGTTGTTCAGTCAGGCTGTTATACCAACCATTGGTCACATCGTTATCATGTGTGCCGGTATAAACAATGGAATGCGGGATGCAATAATGCGGGCTATCTAAGCTTTCTCCGCTAACATCTTCAAAGCCAAATTGCAGAATCTTCATGCCAGGATAGTTACAGTCTGTAAGCAATTTTCTGGCTTTGTCATCAATATTACCTAAATCTTCGGCAATAATCGGTAAATCGCCCAATTGCTCTTTAACGGCTTTAAATAAGTCATAACCTGGGCCTGGCTGCCAGCTACCATCTTTAGCCACCTCTGCTTTTCCATCTACTTGCCAATAATCAGAGAAACCTTTGAAATGGTCGATACGTAGTACATCATAAATTTTGAAGCTTTCTTCAATGCGGTGAATCCACCAAGCGTAGCCTTGTTTTTTATGTTCTTCCCAAGCGTAAAGCGGATTGCCCCAAAGTTGTCCTGTTGCACTGAATTGATCCGCTGGAACCCCGGCAACAAAAAGCGGATTGCGTTCTTCATCTAATTGGAAGAGTTCTGGTTTTGTCCAAACCTCTACGCTATCTGCAGCCACGTAAATCGGCATATCACCGATGATCTGAATGCCTTTTTGATTTGCGTAATTTTTTAATTCAGTCCATTGTTTGAAGAAGAAATATTGCGTCACTTTAAAGTACTGAATTTGCTCCGCTAACATGGTGCGATATTTTTCCAATGCACTTGGATCTCGAGCCACAGCTTTTTTATCATCCCATTTTTGCAATGCTTGATTGCCAAAATGCTCTTTAATTGCCATAAACTCAGCAAAATCATCCAACCATAAACGATTGCTTTTCTCGAAGTGTTTGAAATCAGCTTGGAATGATTGATTCTCTAAAAAATTTTTCACGGCTATTTCTAAAATCGGACGGCGCGCATAGAAGACGCGCTCATAATCCACGCTAGTTGGATCATCACCAAAATTGACTGATGCATAATCAGCTTCTTTCAACAAGCCCATTTGGGTTAATAGATCAAAATCAATAAGATGAGTATTACCTGCAATTGCAGAGAAAGATTGATAAGGTGAATCACCATAACTGGTGGTAGTAAGTGGAAGAATTTGCCAATAAGTTTGTTTAGTTTCAACTAAAAAATCGACAAAATCATAAGCCGATTGCCCAAAGCTACCAATTCCGAATGCATTTGGTAGCGAGGTAATGTGCATAAGAACACCACTTGAACGAGTAAGCATAATATTTCCTCTAGGAAGTTATCATTTTGGCTCATTCTAACCTAACCGTATTTTTATGCAACAACTTATACGTAAAAGTTTAGAACATTTTCGTAAAAGAGTGACTAATATCACATTTTATACGTATAACATTTATGATTTTATGATATGCTATGACGACACCTATGGAACCAACGATAGATAAAAGGATTAAAAATGAGCAAGTATAAGCAGGTCTATAATGAGATAAAGACCCAAATTAACAATGGTAATTTAGCGCCATTGCAAGAGCTTCCGAGTGAAAATGAACTCATGCAAAGCTATGGTTTTTCTAAAGATACTATTCGAAAAGCGCTTTCCTTACTTGAAATTGATGGCTATATTCAAAAGCAACAAGGCCGAAATTCAATTGTTTTAGAGCATGACTTATCTAAACCACAAATGCTTTCTGAAATTAAAACCGTTAGCGAATTAAATAGTGCCTTAACACACCACGTAAAAACGACATTAACCAGTTTGTATATTGTGCAAGGTGAAGAAGAGTTAATGCATATTTTTAATGTCGATGATCAGATCGATTTCTACCGCATCAGTCGCCTGCGTGAAATTGATGGTGAAGCCGTTGAATACGAAGTTTCTTATTTTGATCGCCGCATCGTGCCTTTTATTAGCCGAGAAATCGCTGAGCACTCTATTTATCACTATTTAGAAAACGAATTAAAATTAAAAATTAGTCACTCACAACGGAAAATTGTCTTTCGTTATGCAAATGAAGAAGAAAAAAAGGCGATCGATCTTGGTGAGTATGACATGGTTGTGAATGTGACGAGTACCACTTATTTGGCTGATGGTCGACCGTTTCAATATGGGAGTATTAGCTATCGACCAGATAAAATTGCATTTACATCAACAGCAAAACGACATGTCTAGTTTTTGTAAATGATAGGTTGTTATTTAAAAAATTCATAAAAAAAGTGCGGTCATTTTTAACCGCACTTTTTATTTAAGCTATTTTAACCAAAATTGTCCTTTGAAAATTTTTCCTAATGTCATCAGCACCAAACCGCTCATCATCAAGTTAGCAAAGATAAATGCACCGTTTGCCAATCCGCTCAGTACGTTATGATGAACAAAAGAAACAGCTCCATTCGCTAAAGAAGCTAATCCGAATGAAAAAGCCCAGAACCCAATATTCAGTCCTTTTTCACTAATCCAAGGGAACAAACGAATTAAAAAGAACATTTGTAAAAAACCGTATCCCCATAAGAGTTTAACGAAAAGATCGATCTCTCCTCCATTAAGCGATAAGTAAGCTGACGATCCTACAAATGCCGGTGCGAGAATGATCCCCATGGTTGGACGAAATTGTGGTTCAATCTGCAACACGCGTAAACGTTGGAATAACACAGGTTCATAAATAATCCAAGCAATCATCCCTGCACCTAAGAACAAATAGCCTAAATCTTGATAGCCTAACAAGGCTAATGATGAGGCACTTGTAAAGTTAGTCGCCACAGAGGGCAAATAAAAAGGTGGCAGTGTCGATTTTTCCTCAAATGTGCCATCTTTCCATAACGCACTAATACGCACTGAAGCAAACAATAATTGCCCAATTGTCCCGATCCAAATTAATCCCTCACCAATAAGAGGAAACCAACGATACAGAACATCCCCGCTTAACATCGTTGTAATCGGTATTAATGCGAGAAAAGAAAAACGTATCGGACAACAATATTCATCTCGTACTTCTTGAGAGAAATAAATCATTTTATAAATATAGAGCAAGACGAAAAGTGCCCATACTGAAACAGACGTTACGCCAATAATATCACTCACATTTCGAGAAAAAGAGAGCGTATCGCCCATATGCAACCAGGCTAAAGATAAAGCGCTTAAACCTAATGGAATCGCAAAATACCCTGTTGGTAATGGAAATGGTCGTTTATCAGTCATTATTATTCTCCTAAAAATTGATACCTTATAAGATTACCTCTAAATGCATGAATATTGATGTGGATTTATCTCAAAGACTAGAATAAAAATCTCATTTCTCTAGATGAAAGAAAGGGCTAATAAACATTAGCCCTAAATTGAATTTATATATTTTGGATTATTTGCAGATCACTTCTAATCCGCCCATGTAAGGACGTAATACTTCTGGCACCGTAATTGAGCCGTCTGCATTTTGGTAGTTTTCAAGCACGGCGACTAAAGTACGACCGACTGCTAAACCAGAACCATTTAATGTGTGTACTAAGCGAGTTTTCTTATCCCCTTTCGCTTTGCAACGTGCTTGCATACGACGGGCTTGGAAATCCCACATATTTGAGCAAGAAGAAATCTCACGATAAGTATTTTGTGCAGGCACCCACACTTCTAAGTCGTAAGTTTTGCAAGAACCAAAGCCCATATCTCCGGTACAAAGTAAGACTTTACGATATGGTAGATTTAAAAGTTGTAATACTTTTTCTGCATGTCCTGTTAATTCTTCAAGCGCTTCCATAGATTTATCTGGATCGACGATTTGTACCATTTCGACTTTATCAAATTGGTGCATACGAATTAAACCACGGGTATCACGACCATATGATCCCGCTTCAGAACGGAAACATGGTGTATGTGCGGTCATTTTGATTGGCAATTCTGCTTCATCAATAATCACATCACGTACAAGGTTAGTTACCGGCACTTCCGCTGTTGGAATTAATGCGTAAGGTTGCTCACCTTCTAAAGCTAAAGTATGGAATAAATCTTCACCGAATTTTGGTAATTGGCCTGTCCCATAAAGGGTCGCATGGTTAACTAAATAAGGCACATAGGTTTCTAAATAACCATGTTGTTCGGTATGAAGATCTAACATGAATTGCGCTAACGCACGGTGCATTTTAGCAATTTGACCTTTCATGACCGCAAAGCGCGCACCTGCTAATTTAGCCCCTGCTGCAAAATCTAAGCCATTGGCATCTTCACCTAATGACACGTGATCTTTGATCTCAAAATCAAAGGTACGCGGTGTACCCCAACGTAAAATTTCTTTATTTTCAGTATCATCTTTACCTAATGGCACTTCATCTGCTGGAAGGTTTGGAATGCTTAATGCGATTTGATTGATTTCTGCTAACACCGCATCTAGTAGGGACTTCGCTTCATTAAGCTGTTCGCCCATGTTATCTACTTCAGCCAATAATGGTGCAATGTCTTCACCACGTGCTTTTGCCGCACCAATAGCTTTAGAACGCGCATTACGCTCTGCTTGTAATGTTTCAGTTTTTACTTGTAAATCTTTGCGTTGTTCTTCTAATGCGGTAAGTTTTTCCGTATCAAGAATAAAGTTACGTTTTACTTTTAATTTTTCTGCTACTTCAGCCAGATTATTACGGAGTAAATTTGGATCGATCATTGGAATTCCCTATTTTTCATTATGAAACAGATGCCTTTATTCTAGCGTGCTTTGAGCAAATAAACCAGTTAAAAGCCTGATTTTTCTTTTATTAACCTCTTCAAAAACATCCAATTTTATGACCGCACTTTGCCATAATTTAATTTTGTGATCTCTGTCAAATTCTGAGAATGAGGCACTAGAAACAGCAAAAAAAAGTTCTATAATGAAAATGAACGTTAACCAAGAGGAGTAACCTATGTTTCCTGAATTTCGCGATTTAATTACTAATCTCAAAAACAAAGATGCTTATTTCGATCGCTTGTTTGAAAAACACAATGCATTAGACCAAGAGATCAAAAATAAGATTGATAACATAGAACTCGCTACTCATACGGAAATTGAGAACTTGAAAAAAGAAAAATTACGGATTAAAGACGAGCTCTATCAATACTTGAAAAAGAAAGCAGCTGAGTAATTGGTTTAATGTGAAGACAAAGTGCGGTGAAATTTACCGCACTTTTTTGTTTTAAGCGGTTTTGTTTTTTTGAGAGCCTAGATAAATCGCCACTAATGTCAGCACTGCCCCCGCCCATTGCCAATGATTGATTGGCTTATCCAATCCAAAATAATCAATCACAAGCGCCACCACGGGTTCAGAAAGCAGTAATAAACCCGTTAAGCCTAACGATAAATAAGGAATGGTATAAGCAATCATGCCCCAGGCGACACATTGCATCACTGCACCATAAATGAACACCAATCCCCAATCTCTGAAGGTGGTTGGATAAAGATTATCAGAATTAAAAATTAGCGAAGGAATAATTAAGACAAGCGCACCACTTAAACTCAAAATAAACATTAACGAAAATAAAGCTGTGGGTTCTTCTTCGTGTACTTTTTTAATCATAATCATTGAAGCGGCAAGCATGCCTGCAGAAATGAGCCCAATGATAATGCCGTACATACCGTCAAAATTATGTTGTAACTCTTCCCCTGAGATTAAGACTACACCCGCAACGGCTAAAAAAAGGCTTAGCATTTGTAGTTTAGTTTGGCGTTCGCCAAAGAAAAAATAGCCAATTGCTGCCAAAAAGAAAATCTGCAGGCTATTCAACAAGGTTGAAATGCCTGGCCCCACTGCATATACACTTTCATGCCAAAAAGATAAATCAAAGGCTAAAAAGATACCAGAGAATACGGCATACATCATCGCTTTACGACTTTTAGGAAAACGCTGTCTTTTTAATTTCATTAAAAACCAGAAAATAAAAGAGGCAATAAGTAAACGCCAAAATGCAATGGCATAACCACCCACTGGCACAAACTTCACAATTAGGCTTCCTAAACCGAATAGCACGCAGCCCACGACTAACATCGGGGCGGCGTAAGATTTTATTTTATCCATTAAATAAACATTGCCCAGACAGCCAAACTCGCTGCCATAAAGAACAAAATGAGTAAGCTGTTATAACTGAGTTTCCATTTATTAACACTGTGCAAAAGCAATACCCCTGCTATTACTAAATGAAGAACAAAATAAATACCGTATGCGAAAACACCATCAAAACTGACCGCACTTACCCCTTGATAAATAATAAAAATCAGTACTGCCAATGCATTAATCGCAAGCAGTAAAATCATCAATAACGGTAGTAACGCAATGAAACCTTGCAGACGATTACGAGAAACAGACAAGCATAGATTCGCTAATAATACCCCCATCACCGCCTGCGCCAATGGATTATATTGCACGAAATTCGGTGTAGGATTGCCGAAGAAAATCATCAAATACGCAATCACACCCAATCCACTCACCAACGATGCCATTAAGAGAAAATCACGGCGAGCCGATTCATCTTTAGGTTGTTTCCATACTGCATATACGGCAGATAATCCGCATAAGCTAACAATATCACTCATCACGTAATGATGTGGTAAGGCTAAGCTCATTCCAAGCCAAACTAACCAATAAAGTGCAAAACAGACATTTGCTTTGATTAAACGTCCACGTTGTCCTGGACAAATTTCGCCTTTAATAAAGGCTACCAAACAAAGTAACTGAGCAATCAGCACACCAAAGGCTAAATGAGGAATCAATTTTTCAGCAGATTGCAAAGACTCTGCAAAAAATTCAATAATTAATAGCAACCCAATTGGCAAGAGAGCAAGAAATGCGGCTAAGGGTTTGGATTGTTCTTCTGACATAAGATTCTCGATTAGAAAAAGAAAGCGGCATTATGCCAAAATTTACGGCTTTTTTTAATGGCTTTCGTGCATTTTGACTCATTCCCTTTTAAAATAAGCAAAATTATAACCGCACTTTAGGAACCACAAAAAAATGCTATTAAGCGTACTTTATATTATTGGAATAACTGCCGAAGGAATTACCGGTGCATTAGCCGCTGGACGAGAAAAAATGGATATTTTTGGGGTAATTATTATTGCCTGTGTGACGGCGATTGGTGGCGGTTCGGTACGCGATGTATTACTTGGACACTACCCACTTGGCTGGGTTAAACATCCTGAATATTTCATTATGGTGGCTGGTGCAGCTGTATTAACGGTTTTTATCGCGCCCTTCATCAAACATTTCATGCGCTACTTCCGCACGATTTTCTTGGTGTTAGATGCCTTAGGATTAATAGTATATTCCATTATTGGCGCACAAATTGCCATCGATATGGGTTATGGCTTTACTGTGACATCCATTGCAGCAACGGTGACAGGGGCATTTGGTGGTGTATTACGTGATTTACTTTGTAACCGCATTCCCCTTGTGTTCCAAAAAGAACTTTACGCGAGCGTGTCATTCTTCTCTGCCGCTATGTATATGGCATTACAACATATTCAAGTAGAACACACACTTTCAATTTTACTCACGTTATTCAGTGGTTTTGCATTACGTTTACTTGCTGTTCGATTTGGTTGGGGATTACCTGTTTTCGATTTCCAAGAGCAAGATGATGAAACAAATGATAAGTTACCGAAGAAAACGAAATAACATCATGTCAAAATATGTGACACATTAGGAAGTCAGCTTGGATATTTGTCTGCTCTACCGTAATAGGACGATATATCTAAGATTTCCTTTTCTTTAATTTCTTCATTTCTTTTAATTTTTTAGCCTTTTCAATCTTTTTTAAAGATTCTTCATCATAAATTTTTTGATAGTAAGAAGCCCCTAAAAGAACAAAAATAAAAAATGGACCCCATATTAATAAATTATAAAAGAAATGATTAAAGCTCGGTGTTATATCGTTTCTCAATACTAAGGTAAAGTAAATAAAACTAACAGAAAAAATAGAGGCTATTACTATCCTAACAAATTTATTTAGTCTCATTTTTAATCACCTTATTTAAAATCTAGCTTTACTGCAAGTAATTGGTTACCCCACCGGAGACTATTTTCAAAATAGGCCGAGCTTACAAAACACCAATACAAAATCTATCAAATGATAAATCATCACACCTAATTCACAAAATCCTTAATTTTAATCATTTCACCTTGCTCATTTTTACGATAAGCTACACCATATTTTTGTTGAAATAACAAGGGATTCGATATGTTAGAACAAATGGGCAAACAGGCCAAAGATGCAGCCTTTATTTTAGCGCAGTTAAACACCACTGAAAAAAATCATGCGCTCAGCATTATTGCAGATCAATTAGAACAACAAGCGGAGCGTATTCTTGCCGCAAACCAAAAAGATATTGAAATTGCGAAACAAAATGGCTTATCTGAAGCCTTAATTGACCGCCTCTTATTAACCGAAGATCGCCTAAAAGGCATTGCGAATGATGTGCGGCATGTGATTTCGCTCCCCGATCCAGTGGGAAAAATCATTGATGGAGGCACCTTAGATAGCGGATTAAAGATCGAACGCGTTCGTACACCGCTTGGTGTGATTGGCACTATTTACGAAGCGCGTCCCAATGTCACCATTGATGTAGCGAGCCTTTGCTTAAAAACCGGTAATGCCGTGATTTTACGTGGTGGAAAAGAAACACAACATTCCAACCAAATTTTAGTGGAAGTGGTACAAAATGCCCTTGAACAAGCGGGATTACCACGCCATGCAGTCCAAGCCATTACCGATCCGAATCGTGAACTTGTAATGCAACTGCTTAAATTGGATCGCTACGTGGATATGATTATTCCTCGTGGCGGAGCTGGTTTACATGAACTTTGTAAACAACATTCTACAATTCCAGTGATTGTTGGTGGTGTGGGCGTTTGTCATCTTTTTGTGGAAGAAAGTGCTGACCAAGAAAAAGCCCTTGCGGTGATTGCGAATGCAAAATGCCAACGTCCAAGCACATGTAATACGTTAGAAACGCTTTTAGTTCAACGTTCAATTGCAGAAACCTTCCTACCAAAACTCGCGAAATATTTAGCTGAGAAAAAAGTGAAATTCCATGCAAAATCGACCGCACTTTCGATTCTTCAAGCTGCAAATATCGATGTGCAAGAAGTGACCGAACAAGCGCTACGTCAGGAATGGGGCTCACTCGATCTCAATGTTGTGGCGGTTGAAGATATGGATGCGGCGATTGCTCACATTCGTGAATATGGCACTCAACATTCAGAAAGTATCTTAACGGAAAATCAACGATTAGCGACACAGTTTATCAATCAAGTAGATGCAGCAGCCGTGTATGTTAATGCAAGTACTCGATTTACCGATGGCGGACAATTTGGTTTAGGTGCAGAAGTGGCGGTAAGTACTCAAAAACTTCATGCTCGTGGTCCAATGGGATTAGAGGCCTTAACCAGCTATAAATGGGTCTGTATCGGCGATTACACTTCTCGTAAATAGTCTGTTTCATCCATAAAAAAACCGCACCTTGAAAGCATCAAAGTGCGGTTATTTTTTATCTCGTTTTTAGTGTTTACCGAATAATTTCATTGCGGGTAATACAATCGCACAAGCAATCGCCCCAACAATCACACCAACGACTAACGTTGCCACATTACCTAATAAGCCATCAGCTAATTGATAATCAGCGAGCAAATGATGAATGAAATCTACATTATGCACAAAAATACCGCCACCGACTAAGAACATCGCAAGCGTACCGATAAAACTAAGTGAACGCATAAATTTTGGCATAATCACTAAAATTGCATTCCCGATTGACTTCGCTACGCCCCCTTTTTTGATAAGGTATAAGCCGAAATCATCCGCTCTAACAATCAATGCGACCAAGCCATAAACAAAAATAGTAATTCCGATACCCACTATCGAAAGAGAAATGATGCGAGTCAGCAAGCTCGCTTCGGTTAATTCGCCCAATGCAATAATAATAATTTCAGCAGAAAGAATAAAATCCGTACGAATTGCCCCTTTAATTTTAGCGGCTTCATTAAAGGTTGTTTTTTCTTCGTGCTCTTCATGGGCAATAAATTTATGCAGAATTTTCTCTACACCTTCAAAACATAAATACGCTCCACCAATCATCAGAAGTGGCACGATCAACCAAGGTAAAAATGCAGAAAGCAGTAAAGCAATTGGAATTAAAATGACTTTATTGACTAAGGATCCTTTGGTGACTGCCCAAACAATGGGTAATTCACGATCGGAAGATGCCCCTGTTACCTGATTAGCATTTAAGGCTAAGTCATCGCCTACTACGCCAACGGTTTTCTTGGCTGCTATTTTGGTCATCAAGGCGACATCATCAAGAATCGATGCAATGTCATCAATAAGAGTAAAAAGAGAGCTAAACGCCATATTTTTTCCTTTATAAAGTTAAAATTTAGAGAAACGAATTTTAAACTGGTCGAATGCTTTCAACATCCAACTTCGCATCAAACTCTTTTTGTAATAAAAGCAGTTTTTTATCTTGCTGTAAATCCGTACGCGCCTGTTCACGCAAGTCTTGATAAACTTTTTTGCGGTAATCCATCGGGGTTAAAACATCGGAATCTTCAACAAAAATCGACAATTTGACTGGCTTTTCATATAAACGTTCAAGATGCTCCAGTAAATTTTTAATATTTCGATCTTGTTTTAAATGGGCTTTTTCAGAATGAAGCCCGAGTTGAAGCTCATCTTCTGTTTGCGACTTAATAAAGCAATTTAATGCCAACTCTTTTGAAAAGCCAATCACGCCAGAACGTTCGACAATATCAGTCCAAGGATCTTGTTTTTGCGTAATTTGAATAATTTTCTCACGCAATTCTGGTGTCACATCTTTCAACATTGCCTGTTTAATATCAGAAGGACGCACACCACTATCTACTTTAGCTAAATCCGGATTACTCCACTCCCAACGGTAGGTTTCCGCATCGAGAATTTCTTGCTCTTCCGCATCCATTTCAGCATTGTCATCAATGGTATTTTCAACCGTCTCAATACCTTGCTTTAACTCGTCAGCTTGTTGAGTCATTGGATTTAGTACCGCTACTTTCGTTTGCGCAGCTTTCGGTGGTGTCATCTCTCGCACAGGAAGTGCGGTCATTTTTGGTGAATTTTTTTGCTCATCCAACGCTTGGAGATGATGCAAAGTTTCTTCTACGGCGGCTTGCTGTTCATCATGATGATGTTGGCGCTCTGATTGCTCAATTTGCGTTAATTGATTCAATGCCTCTAGTGCAGCAAGGCTAGCTAAATTCAATGAAGATGTGGTTTGCGTGGAAACCGGTTGAGAAGGTGAAGAATGCACAACTGCTGATTGAGCCATCGGCTTTTGCGCTTGTGCAGAATAATTTGCTTTGATGTTTTGCGACAGCACTGGCATATCCACATACCCAGAAACAGGCTGACTTTCAACCGCACTTTTCTGTGTATTTTGTTCAGGGGATAGCCCGCCTTGTTTAGGCGTTTGTGCTGCCGTAAGGAACTTTGGGTGGAATGCCAATGCCCTCAATAATGTCATTTCTGCACCAATTCGACGATTTGGTGCGGAGGCCAATTCTTTTCGACCCGATACAATTACTTGATAGAAGAATTGTACGTCTTCCGGTGAAATATGTTTGGCTAGAAAACCTAAGTGATCGTTTTCATCTGTCACACTTTTAGCGAGCAACTGCATTAATGCAATTTGATGTAATTTCTCAGCCGTTTCTGCCAGTAACTCATCCCAATCGCCCGCTTTTTCTGCCACCGTTTGGATGGTTTTCATTAAACGCTCACCGTTACCTTGATGTAAGGCGTAAATGATTTCAATCGGTTGGTCTTCATCTAATAGCCCAAGCATGGTATTCACCACATCGGTGGAAACTTTACCGTTGCCCATGGCTATCGCTTGATCCGTTAAACTTAAGCTATCACGAATACTACCTTGTGCCGCTTTGGCTAATTTATCTAATGCTGGCGCATCAAAAGGAATATTTTCTGCCGTAAGCACGCGATTAAGATGTGCTGAAATTTGCGGTTCATCTAATGCTTTGAGATGAAATTGCATACAACGGGATAAAATCGTAATCGGTAATTTTTGAGGATCCGTTGTCGCGAGTAGGAATTTCACATATTCAGGTGGTTCTTCCAAGGTTTTTAACAACGCATTGAAAGAATGGCGGGAAAGCATATGCACTTCATCGATGAGGTAGACTTTATAACGCCCTACTACCGGCTTATATTGCACGTTGTCTAATAGCTCACGGGTATCTTCTACTTTGGTACGAGAAGCCGCATCGATTTCAATTAAATCAATAAAATTGCCCGCTTCGATCGCTTTGCAGTTTTCACATTCACCACAAGGATCGGCAGTAATACCGTTTATACAATTCAAGCCTTTCGCAAATAAACGAGCAATGGAGGTTTTACCTACGCCACGGGTGCCGGAAAATAAATAAGCATGATGTAAACGGTTTTCTTTTAAACCGTTTTCCAAAGCAGTGAGCACATGGCTTTGCCCCACAACTTCAGAAAAGTTTTTTGGTCGCCATTTTCTGGCTAAAACTTGGTAGCTCATCGCATCCCTTTAAAAATTAATGGCCTTCAAAATTCACTAAGGTGTAGCAATCAATGCCTAAATCACGTAAGCGTTTTTCGCCCCCTAATTCTGGCAAATTAATCACAAAGGCAGCATGTTTCACTTCACCACCTAAACGTTGAACTAATTTCACGGTAGCTTCAACTGTTCCACCCGTTGCTAACAAGTCATCAATGATTAGCACATTATCACCTTGTGAAATTGCATCAGTGTGCAATTCAAGGGTGTCTTGACCATATTCTAATTGATAAGACTGTGCAATCACTTCACGCGGTAATTTGCCCGGTTTACGAACGGGGATAAATGGTAATCCTAATGCTAATGCAACTGGCGCACCAAAAATAAATCCACGAGACTCGGTACCAATGACTTTTGTGAGACCTTGATCTTTATACTTTTCAACGATCAAATCGATTGTGGCTTTGAAAGCTGCAGGCACTTCAAGCAAGCTCGTGATATCACGGAAAATGATGCCTTCTTTTGGATGATTTGGGATAGATTTGATAGAAGATTTGATTAATTCAAGTTGTTTGTTCATAAATAATTGCTCAAAAAAGAGTAAGAAAAAATCCTGTTTTTAGGCTCGCATTCTAGCATAGAAAAATGCAAAAGTGCGGTGAATTTTGACCGCACTTTTGTAAATAAAATGAATTAATCTGGGTAAATATCTTCCCCGTCTTTTCGAGTACGAAGAAGCTGTAAAATCCAGACATATTGTTCGGGGGTTGGTGTAACGAAATATTCAATTTCCTCGTTCATCGCACGGGCTGATTGCTCAGGATCTTCGCTTAATTGCATCGGTGGGCGAATTTCCATTTCATACTTGCCATTCTTAGCGTTATAACGAGGGAACATTGGGATAACTACCGCTTTCGCTAATTTTGCCATTTTGTTTAACCCAGGAAGTGTGGCTTTATAAGTGGCAAAGAAATCCACAAAGACACTTTGTTCGGCACCAAAATCTTCATCTGGAAGATAGTATCCCATTTGACCTTGCTTGATATGTGCTAAAAACGGCTTAATACCATTTTGGCGCGCATGCATTTTTCCACCAAAACGTTGACGCGCTAAAGTCCATAGCCAATCCACCAACGGATTTCGGTGAGGATTATACATTGAAGTCATTGGCATGCCATGTGTATGCAAAATAATGCCAGAGGCATCAATCGCCCAACCATGTGGTACCATCAAAATGATATTATGCCCTTCGGCTTTGGCTTGTTTGATATGCTCAAGGCCTATAAACTCGCTACGTTTTTGTAAATGTTTTTTTGAACGAATAGCAATTTCACCAATACCAAGCATGACTTGTGCGACCGTCACAAACATCTCTTCAATCACTTTGTCACGCTGCTCTGCCGTCCAATCTGGGAAACAGAGTTTCAAATTAATTTCTGCACGAATACGTGGTTTACCGATTTTTTTCGTCAGCGCACGAGCCAGTTTCTCGGCCATTTTATCGCGTAAACGAAATGGCACAAAAGCAAGTAACAAAAGCACAAAAATACCAAGCCAAATGCCCCAATTTTTCGGGTGCAAATATGCCCATGAAAAATGTGGTTCATAACCCGTTCGTGCTGTAATACGTAATTTTTTCTGAGAGTCTGTCATAATCAATCGTTAAAAATGAAACCAACCCTGATCATACGCCATTTTTATCGTCATGATAAATGACATAATCACCACCATCGGTCTGATCAGTTGTTTGCCTTTTGCCATCACCATTTTAGCACCTAAATTTGCACCTATCAGGCTTCCTGCCATCATCACTAAACCGACAGTCCAAATCACATGACCACCAATTAGGAAAAAAATTAATGAGGCTAAATTTGAGGTTAAATTCATCACTTTGGCATGCGCAGTAGCTTTAGTGAGGTTAAATCCAAGTAACGTCACACAAGCTAGGTTCATCAATGAACCCGTCCCAGGCCCGAAAAAGCCGTCATAAAAACCCAGTAATGAACCAAAACATAACGCAAAAACAACGTAAGAAATTCGTTGTTTACGATCACTTTCACCCAATTTAGGCGTAAATAAAAAGTATAAGCCGATCGCTAAAATGAGAAATGGAAGCCCTTTTTTAATTAATGATGCATCTAAATTTTGTATGAGTAACGTACCAATCACCGAGCCGATAAAAATCACCAGTAAGATGAAAGAAAACTCCGATAAATTGACCGCTCTTTTACGCAGAAAGTAAATACTTGCCGACAACGCACCACCGAATGCTTGTAATTTATTCGTGCCTAATGCCATTGCTGGTAGCATGCCTGTCATTAATAAGGCAGGGATTGTAATTAAGCCTCCACCACCCGCTATCGCATCAATAAATGCGGCAATAAAGGCAGCAGCAAAAAGCATGGCTAATATATCAATCCCCAACTCCATGATTTAACTCCTACTCTAACCATTCGCTACTATTTGGCGAACTCAACACTTGTTGGCACAAGAACGGTTCTGGCGGTGTCACTTTTGGTTTAGAAGAGCCTGAACCTGGTTTTGCAGGTTCAAACCAAGAATAAAGCTCATCGCCACATCCATCACCTGCGGGTACCGGTGCTTGATCTTCACAATAAGCGGCATCTTTAGGACAAGCGATACGCACGTGGAAATGCGAATCATGACCAAACCATGGACGAATTTTATGTAACCAGGTACGATCATCTCCTGCAGTTTGACAAAGTTTTAATTTAATCGCGGGGTTCACAAAAATACGGGTCACTTTGGGATCTTGTGCCGCCAGTTTAATTAACGTGGCGTGATTGTTATTCCACACATTTTCATCAACACGTTGTGTTTGACGGTTCACAACAAGCAAGCCTTTTCCATCAGAATTTAATGCTTCACTGTCTGTCATGGTGCCCATACGCAACCAAATATCCGCATCTAACCCCATTTGATGGCTTGCATGCCCCGTTAAAAAGCGCCCACCACCCGGCATAGCAATATCCCCAACTAACATCGTTGGTAAGCCTACAGACTTCGCCTTTTGTCCAAGACGCTGTAAATAGGCAATCATATCCGGATGACCATAATAGCGATTTTTATTCATACGAATCACTTGGTAGCCCTCACCTTTATAAGGCAATGGCTCTGCCCCGATAATACAACCATTCGAATAGCTGCCGATTGGATTTGCTTTACCATCTGTTGCAGGAATTGGACGTTTAATCCGTTGCCAGTCTTGTGGCGAGGCTGTTGTTTGCAACGAGAAAAAAACACACCCTAAAGCAACCGCACTTGAAAGTAATTTTGCTAAAGATTTATTCATAAGATTTCCTAAAATAAGTTGATTTCTCTTCAATAAAAGAGCACAAGAAGCTTAATTTAAAAGAGTTATTTGCATTGTGCCTTAAAACGCAATAAATGGTCGAGTAAAACAATTGCAACCATTGCCTCCGCAATGGGTACTGCACGAATCCCCACACAAGGATCATGACGGCCTTTTGTCACCACTTCCACAGACTCTCCCGCTAAATTAATGGAACGGCCTGGAATCGTGATACTGGATGTCGGTTTCAATGCAATCGTTGCAATAATTGGCTGTCCTGAGCTAATGCCCCCTAAAATACCGCCAGCATGGTTACTTTCAAAACCATTGGGTGTCATTTCATCACGATGTTGACTGCCACGCTGTTCAACCACTGCAAAGCCGTCGCCAATCTCTACGCCTTTAACGGCATTAATCCCCATTAAAGCATGGGCTAAATCTGCATCAAGTCGATCAAAAACGGGCTCACCTAAACCAACAGGAACATTCTCTGCAATCACAGTTAGCTTTGCCCCAATCGAATCGCCTTCTTTTTTCAATTCACGGATTAATTCATCAAATTTTTCAACCGCACTTTCATCTGGACAGAAAAATGGATTGCTATTCACTTTATCCCAATCAATTTTATCGATAGTCCGTGGTGCGATCTTTACCTCGCCAATCTGGCTTAAAAAACCTCGCACTTCAATGCCAAACTGCTCACGTAAATATTTCTTCGCAATCGCTCCCGCAGCAACACGCATAGCGGTTTCACGTGCAGAAGAACGACCACCACCGCGATAATCACGAATACCGTATTTTTGTTGATAGGTAAAATCCGCATGTCCAGGACGGAAACGATCTTTGATATCACCATAATCTTGTGAACGCTGATCACCATTTTTAATGATCATTCCAATACTGGTACCCGTTGTTTTACCTTCAAACACCCCAGATAAAATCTGTACCTCATCGTCTTCGCGACGTGGTGTGGTATAACGTGATGTACCCGGTTTACGACGATCTAAATCAGGTTGAATATCGGCTTCCGATAATTCAAGATTCGGTGGTACGCCATCTACGATACAGCCTAATGCAATACCATGTGACTCCCCAAAGGTCGTCACACGAAAAAGTTGTCCGATAGTATTCCCTGCCATATTTTCTCTCTTTAATTAATGATTTTGGGCTAATTTTGCCACATCAATAAATGGAATCTCTTCACCTGTATCTTTGTTTTTGATAAAGATATCTAATTGGTTGAATGCAATATCAATATTATTTTCTGCAAATAATTCATTCACTCGACGATTGAGTGCATCCAACGTATCATTACGCTCAGATACTTGCCCTACATAAACACGTAATTCGTGATCTAATGTACTTGCCCCAAAGGTCAAGAATAATGCTCTTGGTTCTGGATCTTTTAAGACACTTGGTTGCTCATGCGCGGCTTGCAATAATAAGCGTTTCACTAAGTCTAAATCTGAACCATACGCCACACCAACGGAAACCACTAAACGAGTAACGGTATTAGATAATGCCCAGTTGATCACTTGACCTGTTACAAAGGACTTATTTGGCACAATCACTTCTTTTCGATCAGGATCAATCATGGTAATCGCACGAATACGGATTTTCGCCACCGTACCTGTCACGCCATTAATTGTCACGGTATCGCCCACACGAATTGGACGTTCAAATAATAAAATGATACCCGAAACAAAGTTTGCAAAAATTTCTTGCATACCAAAACCGAGACCAACGGAAAGGGCTGCAAACAACCATTGTAATTTCGACCAAGACATCCCGAGTGTTGAGAATGCCCATGCTCCACCAACTGCAACAAAGATGTAGGTTAATAAGGTGGTAATGGTATAAGGTGTACCTTGTGAAAGTTTCACTCGAGAGAAGATTAATACTTCTAAAATACCCTGAATGTTACGCACCAAAATATAGGTAATCACGACAATGATTAATGCAACAATCAAGTTAAAGAGTGAAATCGTTTCTGTCACCACGCCCGCTTCAGTTGTTGAAGTTTGTTGCCACAAGGTAATATCACGCAAATAACTTACAACGGTCACTAAATCTGACCATACATAATAGAAGATGGCAAAAAGTGCGGTCCAAATAAAGAGATCGGCAAAGCGTAGTAACTGGCTACGCACTTCATTTAAGGCTAATCCCTCTTCTTGTTCGGTAATCACGACCACATCATCAGAGGCTGAAGTATCACTTGAATCTTGTTGTTTTTGCTGACGTTTTTCTTGTAAACGTCGATAAGCTAAACGTCTTGATGCAACCGTAATACCACGATAAATAGTATGACGCACCAACGACCACACCACCCATGCAATGTAGGTATTAATAATATGCGTAATTAAATTTAAGGCGGTGTAATAATAGCCTAAAGCAACTAGTGCAATTAAAATAACAGGGACCAATTGCAATAAAACGCGCATAATTTTTAAAAGCGTTCTATCACGCTGATCCGTTACGCTTGAATTCAACGATTTTTCTGTGCGAACAAAACGTGGCGCAATAATCACAATACAGAAAAGCAAGGCAACAATCGTATTAATTTCGCCGAGGACGTCATTGGCTAAACCTGTATCCATGACATTACTGAAAATTGACGTATTCAGTAATAACACAACGGAAACAATGATACGTTTTGTGACGTCTTGCAAAGCAGCCGCGCTCTCTTTAGCAAAACCGAAATGGCGGACTAAAATACCATTCGGACGAAGAATAGCTAAGATAAAACTAAAGAACCACCAATAGCCCGCCATACTGAGCGACCACTCCCAAAACTCTTGTGGATTTTTCACAAAGAAAAAGCCTAAAAGTTGGCAAGCGGCTAAGAACCAGAGTGTGCCCGATAACGATAAAAATGCCGTATAAAATAACGCAAGCGGCGTATGCCATTGGCTATCAGAACGAAGCGTATTAATTTCGCCATTAATCACGCTCAAACGTTGTTTAATTGATTCTTTAAATTTGAAAATCAATCCACCAATCACAAACAAAATAAAGACATAAGTGAGTAAATACGGCAAATTATCAAAATTTGTCGGGAAGCCGATTTTCTTTCCAATGCCATCAAATTGTGCCTTGAGTGACATTGGCAGCTTTTTGAACCAATCAAGATTAATTGGGTTATTACTTTTTACCCAGAAACTTTGTTGATCGAGTTTAGACTGAATTTGATCACTGATTTGAGTAATCTGCTGTTGGGTTAACTCTAAGGAAATCGCTAAGTTCAATTGATTATTCAATGATTTAATCAAATCAGAGGCAACTTTACGACGTTCAGTGAGCAAATTGGTTAATTGTGTTTTTTCTGCAGGTGTAAACGATTTGTTTTCATTCTGCTCTATTTTACTGATGTAAGCATCAATATCATAAAGTTCATTACGTTTTTGTGTAATATCAAAGATTTGTACACGTAAATCCGCAATTTGTTTTGAAAGCCCTTGAATATTTAAATTAGTCGGTAATTTTTGTTTTTGTTGCTGAATAATGCGAGAAAGCACCAACGTGCCTTGTAACGCACTGATTTGCTCATCAATGGTACGCTGTGTCTGCGTCAAGTTATCCAATACATTTCGCATGCGCAATTCATCTTGCGTTAATGTATTGGTTTTCTCAGTTTGCTCAAGTAAATATTGGCTAAGCTGTGCATTCAAATTCAATTCTTTCTGAATCAACGGATTTTGCTCAACATTTTGGCTTTGTTGTTGTGCTTGCTCAACTTGGTTTTGTGTTTTAGCCAAATTCTTTTGATTAATCACGTCTTGAATGGCGGCAATTTGTTTCTGTAGCGCTTGAACACGTGTATTCAATAAGTCATAACGGCTCTGGTAAAGAACCGTAAATTGATCGCTATTTTTTAATAAAATTTGATTGTACGCATTTTTTAGCTCAATCAATTGCAACTCAAGTTGAATTTGCTGTTTTAATAGCGAACTGGTTGTTGGATCAGCCAATTTCTGATTCAATTCTTGCGTACGTTTAACATTATCTGTTAAGGCTGTTTGGGCGCGTTCGGATACAGCGCTTTGCCCTGCAAGTTGTGTATTCACGGCACTTAATGCAGATTGAGCATCTTGTTGTTGATTGGTCAGTTTCTCAAGCTGTGCCTGCAAAGTCGCTAAACTTTGAGAAGCATAATCGGTGTTATTTGGCGTGCTTAGCTGTTTTTTAAGATTTTGAAGATCGGCATTATTCTTCTGAATTTCAGAATCTGCATCAATAAGCGTATCTTGCAAATCGTTATTATTTTTTTGCTGTGTTTGAATTTGTTGCAAGAAATCAAGCGAAGCCTGGATTGTCGTGACGTTATTTGTTTTTTCATCACCATCTGGTAATTTTTGTGCCTCGGCTAATTCACTTTTTAGTGTTTTTTCCGTCGGTAAATCAGCATTATTATTCTCTGCCCAAACAGGCTGAGAAAGCGCCAGCGTAAAAACAAATGAAAGACCAAGTGCGGTCAAAACTCGAGAGATATTTTTCATTAAACTAACTTTCCTATTGTTGCAACAGCCAATCGGCGAGTGCTTTGCGAGAAATCTTTATTGCCCCTTGGATTAAATCCTGCGGGAGTTCATAGTAGGCAACGGGTTGCTTAAATCGTTCCAATCGTCCTTGTAAAAAAACGTTGAGAGATTCGACCGCACTTTCATTAAATGAGGTATGAAATTCAACAATCGCGACAGGGCGATGGCCAAATTCCTCATCATGTTGAGGCAAAACAAAGACTTGTTTCACCAAATCTGATTGTGCAATCACTTTTTCAATTTCTTCTGGTTGAATATTTTCACCTCCAGAAATAAACATATTATCCAATCGGCCTTGAATAACTAATTCGTCATCAAGCCATTGAGCTTTATCTTTTGTTTGGAACCAACCTTCGGCATTGGTGAGTGGAACAATATGTCCTTCTCGCCAATAGCCCATGGCAAGTCCAGCACCTTTTAACCAAACTTCTTCATTCACTAACTTGAACTCTCGGCCAAGCAAAGGTTGACCTACACCAACTTTTCCATCCGATTGTTTAGCGAATACAGTAGAAGCCATTTCGGTCATACCATAACCTGAATAACTGCGAATCCCTAATTCATTTAATGCTTGAGTTAATTTAACAGGGATTTGTGTTCCACCCAATAATACCGCTTGAGTTTGGGTAGATTGTGGATGTTCGATCAAATAATCAAACCAACGCTGCAATTGCGTTGGCACGAGAGAAACATGGGAAACCTCTCCAATAGATTGATAAAAATCTTCTTTCGGTAAAACTAAGGTTGCACCTGCGTAAAGCCAGCGCCACACAATGCCTTGTCCGGAAACATGATAAAGCGGCAAAGAAAGTAGCCACGATTGATCTTTGCCAAAACTCATTAAGGCACAAACGCCTTCTGCATTAGCTAAATGAGCAGACACATTATGCACCACTGCTTTAGGTAAACCTGTCGAACCTGATGTGAGCGTCATTGTGGCTGCTTTTGTCAAATCCGCTTTATGCTCGGGTAATGCTTCAGCAGCTAAATAACGAATATCTTCAGTTTGATAACAAAAATCTATGCCGTGTACTTGGCACAATTCTTCTCTTTTTTCTTGAGGAAATGCAGGATTGATCCCTAAAATTTTTGCACCTAGCTGAATAACGGCTAAATAAAGAAATAAGATCTGTTCTGAATTTTTACCGCAAAAAGCGACCGCACTTTGCGCTGTCACACCTTGTTGTAAGAGAAAGACTTCTACTTGATTAATTTTCTCGGCAAGCTCCGCCCAAGTAAAAGGATCGCCCTGCGAATTTCGCAACGCGACCTGATTTGCATACGCTGAATTTTGGGCAAATGCTTGCCAAGGGAATTTTTGCATCGAATTAGTTGCTAACGAAATAAGGGCGAACTTCGTCAATTAAATATTCCGGCAAATGCATAGATTGCATCGCCCCTTCTAGCATCAGCATCTTACGACCACTATTGGTATTGGTAATCACCCAATATGGCGTGTCAGGAATTTGTTTCGGTTTCGTGTGATTACCCGCCACAAGCAAAGTCCCTTCGTCACGAGCAAAATAAACACGAGTACGACCTTGTAGGCTTTCTGTTGCCTGTGCGAAACTTTCTGGATTGGTACGATAAAGCGTCCGTAATATACTTAAAAAACGCACCACTGCTTTTGGCTCTTCTTTGAACTCAGCAGAATTCAAGAGTGCACGCACTTTATCAACAATATGATTGATTGCTTCATCCGATTGTTTTTTCACTGCTTTTGGCGGTTCAATAGGTTCAACTTTTGGTTGAGATACTTCGGTTGTTTTTTCCGTTAAAACAGGCTCAGAATGCACCGCACTTTTTGGCGTTTCAGCTGATGTGACTGATTCAAAGAAATCAACCGAGCTTGCTGCATGAGTGGGTAAATTCAACAAACGGCGAAGAATATCAGACGCACTTTCTCCAATAGATTGAGTTTGTGCCGCAATGTATTGATATAATTCTTCATCGACTTCAATTATCTTCATTTTTTTCTCTCCGTTTGCTAAAATTTTCGTCCATTATAACGATTTCTAACCAAATTCTCACGCAAAATATATGTCATCTTCCCAATTATTAAACCATCAATTTCACCAAGTAAAACAATCAATTAATTCACCTACCTTAGTTTTCATTCATGGCTTGTTTGGAGATATGAATAATCTTGGTGTCATCGCGCGTGCATTTAGCGATAACTATAATATTTTACGCGTAGATTTACGCAATCATGGACATAGTTTTCATTCAGAAACAATGAATTACGATGTCATGGCTGATGATGTATGGCAACTTATCGATCACCTTCAATTAGATAAAGTGATCTTAATTGGTCATTCAATGGGCGGAAAAACAGCAATGAAAATGACCGCACTTCAGCCGCAGCGTGTGGAAAAATTAGTTGTCATTGATATTGCACCTGTGGCTAATAGCAGTGCGGGACATGATGATGTGTTTCGTGGTTTGTTTGCCGTGAAAAAAGCGCAGCCACAAACTCGTCAACAAGCTAAGCCTATTTTAGAAAATGACATTGCCGAGCCTAGCGTGGTGCAGTTTATGTTGAAATCTTTTGAGCCGACTTCAAGCGAATATTTTCGTTTCAATTTGACCGCACTTTTTGAGCATTATGCGGAGCTGATGGATTGGCAGGAAGTTTACGCTAATACGCCTACTCTCTTTATTAAAGGTGGGCTTTCATCTTATATTAAACCTGAATATACCGAAACCATTCTAAAACAATTCCCGAATGCAACCTCGTTCACTATCAATGGTTGTGGGCACTGGGTTCATGCAGAAAAACCTGATTTTGTGATACGTGCAATTGATAGGTTTCTAAATAAGAATTAATCGTTTTAAATGAGAATTATTCTATTCAAATGAGAATTCATTTATGTTATAGTTCGCACAAATTGTGGGGCTTTGATCCCTCATCTTTTTTCTACTCACCTAATTTTATTTCAAAAGGAAAGAACAATGGCAGTTGTCGGTTTATTTTACGGTAGTGACACAGGTAATACAGAAAACATTGCAAAAATGATTCAAAAGCAATTAGGTAACGAACTCGTTGATATTCGTGACATTGCAAAAAGCTCTAAAGAAGATATCGAAGGTTATGATTTTTTACTTTTCGGTATTCCAACTTGGTATTACGGTGAAGCACAAGCTGACTGGGATGATTTTTTCCCAACTCTAGAAGAAATTGATTTTACTGACAAATTAGTCGGTATCTTTGGCTGTGGCGATCAAGAAGACTACGCAGATTATTTCTGTGATGCGATCGGTACAGTACGAGATATCGTTGAACCACGCGGTGCGATTATTGTAGGGAATTGGCCAACGGACGGTTACACCTTTGAATCATCAAAGGCATTATTAGATGATGGAAACTTTATCGGTTTATGTATTGATGAAGATCGTCAACCTGAACTTACTGCAGAACGCGTAGAGAAATGGACAAAACAAATCTACGATGAAATGTGTTTAGCAGAATTGGCTTAACCATCTCTATTTAGCAAATTAAGGGAACATTATGTCTGAAGAAAACATCAAATTACTCAAAAAAGCAGGGTTGAAAATCACCGAACCCCGGCTGACTATCCTTGCGTTAATGCAAGAACATAAAAACGAGCATTTCTCAGCTGAAGAAGTGTATAAAATCTTATTAGAACAAGGCAGTGATATTGGTCTTGCAACTGTATATCGCGTGCTTAACCAATTTGATGAAGCGCATATCTTAATTCGTCATAATTTTGAAGGTAACAAGTCTGTTTTTGAACTTGCACCAACAGAACACCATGATCACATTATCTGTGAAGATTGCGGTAAAGTATTTGAGTTTACTGATAACATCATTGAACAACGTCAAAAAGAAATCAGTGAGCAACATGGTATCAAATTAAAAGCACACAGTTTATACCTCTACGGTAAATGTAGCGATATCAACAAATGTGAAGAGAAAAAATAATTCTTGCTAAAGACAAAAACCTTAGGTCAAAACCTAAGGTTTTTTATTATTTCTACTAAAAGTGCGGTCAAAATCGACCGCACTTTTTATATTTAAAGGAGAAAATTATTTTTTACCTAATTGTGGTAAAACCGAATCTTTACCCGCAGTTAATAAACCTACTTGAGAGTAGATACTTAATTTTCCGCGTGTATCTGCTACATCTAGGTTACGCATGGTTAATTGACCAATACGATCGATTGGATCAAATGGCGCATTTTCCACTTTTTCCATACTTAAACGTTCAGCCGCATAAGTTAAGTTTGGTGATTCAGTATTTAAGATTGAATAGTCATTACCACGACGAAGTTCTAATGTCACTTCACCAGTCACCGCACGAGCGACCCAACGTTGTGCTGTTTCACGTAACATTAACGCTTGTGGATCAAACCAACGACCTTGGTATAACAAACGGCCTAAACGTAAACCGTTGATACGATATTGTTCAATAGTATCTTCATTATGAATACCCGTTACTAAACGTTCATAAGCGATATGGAATAATGCCATTCCCGGTGCTTCATAAATACCACGTGATTTTGCTTCAATAATACGGTTTTCAATTTGGTCTGACATGCCTAAACCATGGCGACCACCAATACGATTTGCTTCTAAGAAAAGCTCTACTACGTTGTCAAATGTTTTACCATTTAAGGCAACTGGAACACCTTCTTCAAAACGAACAGTCACTACTTCTGGTTTCACTTCAACATTTTCATCCCAGAATGCTACGCCCATAATTGGTTTCACAATTTTAATGCCTGTGCTTAACTCTTCTAAGTCTTTCGCTTCATGTGTCGCACCTAACATATTAGAGTCAGTTGAATAAGCTTTTTCTACCGACATTTTGTAGTCAAAACCATTTGCGATTAAGAATTGTGACATTTCAAAGCGACCGCCCAACTCATCGATGAATTGTTGATCTAGCCATGGTTTGTAAATTTTTAAATTTGGGTTGGTTAATAAACCATAACGATAAAAACGCTCAATATCGTTACCTTTGAAAGTTGAACCATCACCCCAGATATTCACATCATCTTCTTTCATTGCTGCAACAAGCATAGTACCTGTTACCGCGCGACCTAGTGGTGTGGTATTGAAATAGGTTGCTCCACCAGTAGAAATATGGAATGCACCACATTGAATAGCCGCAATCCCTTCATGGGCTAACTGCGCACGACAATCCACTAAACGCGCATTTTCCGCACCATATTCCATCGCTTTTTTGGGAATTGCATTGTAATCATCTTCATCGGGTTGACCTAAGTTTGCTGTATAAGCATAAGGTACTGCACCTTTTTGACGCATCCAAAGCAATGCAGCACTGGTATCTAGCCCGCCTGAAAAAGCGATACCAACTTTTTGACCTTTAGGTAAATGTTGCAGAATCGTATTTGACATATTTTATTTCCTTCATTGTGGTTATGGTGAGTGAGTCTTTAAAAAGTGCGGTCAAAAATCACTGCGCTTTTCTAACATATCATCGGGATTTGGATAATGATAAGTGAAGCCTAAATCTCGACAAATTTTATCTGCCATAATGATTCGTCTCGGATCCGAATCACTACATTCGAATTGCGGTATAGATAAATCATAAAATACCGCTGCTTTTGTGTAATATTCTGCTCGCGTAGGATGAATTGGCGCGCAAAGATGGTAAGCTCGTAATCCATTTGGATTCATGAGTAAAGCTGTAATAGCTTGAATGCAATCCTCAAGATGAACCAAATTAACAGGCGAATTGCCCTGTTTTAAATTGCGTTTTCCTGCTAAGAATTTAACCGGATGGCGTTGTTTACCAACTAATCCTGCAAGTCGAAGAATATCGCAATGAGATATTTCCGATTGGAACAAGCACTGCTCGGCTTGTATCAGTGTTTTACCCATTTCTGTTTCAGCTGAAAGTTGAGAACTTTCATCAAATTGCCCCGAAATATCAGGAAAAACAGAAGTTGAACTGGTAAAAATCAAGTGCTGTACACCTTGTTTCTTTGCTTGATTAGCTAAAAAAGCAAGATGTTCACAATACTGTTGAGAAGAAAAACGGCTAGGTGGTAAGGTGAGAATGAGAGCATCTACATTAAAAAGAGGGCGAATATTGTCTGATAAACTCGTCATTTCGTCAGAAAGCGAAAAAGGATAAGTTTCAATGCCTAGCTGATGCAATTTTTGAGCATCCTCAGGGGATTGTTTTGAGCCTTTTACACACCAACCAAGCTCTTTTAAGTGCAGCGCCAATGGTAAGCCTAACCAACCTAAACCTACTATCGCAACAGATTTCATACTCTTTTATTCACAATATTTTATCCATAAAAATCCCTGCCATTCTAAAGCATAGCAGGGAGATTGTTAATGTTATTTTGTTAATAAATCCAACGCCTCTTGATATTTAGCAACTGTTTTTTCAATCACTTCTTTTGGTACTTTAGGCGCTGGCGGTTGTTTATTCCAACCACTTTGCTCTAACCAATCTCGTACAAATTGCTTATCAAATGAGGGCGGATTTGTTCCTTCTTTATAAGTATCAACTGACCAAAAACGGCTAGAATCTGGTGTTAATACCTCATCCATTAAAGTGAGCGTACCATTTTCATCTAAACCAAATTCAAATTTAGTATCACAAATAATAATGCCTTTAGTCAGCGCATATTTGGCAGCCTCAGTATAAAGTGCAATCGCTTTTTCTCTGACTTGTGCCGCTAACTCTGCGCCAATTGCTTTTTCACATTCTTCATAGCTAATATTGATATCGTGATTGCCCACTTCTTCTTTGCTTGATGGTGTGAAAATCGGCTCTGGTAATTTACTTGCCTCAACTAATCCTTCAGGTAATTTCAAACCACAAATGGTGCCCGTTTGCTTATAATCTTTTAGCCCGCTACCTGTTAAATAACCACGTACGATGGATTCAATTTTTATTGGTTTCAAACGCTTACATACCACTGCTCGATCTTTCACTAAATCAGCTTCTTCTTTTACTAACACATCATAAACTGAATCGCCAGTAAAATGATTCGGCATAATATGGGCTAACTTATTGAACCAGAAATTGGAAATTTGAGTCAGAATCTCACCTTTGCGTGGGATAGGATCATCTAAAATCACATCAAATGCAGACAAACGGTCACTGGCTACCATTAACATCCGTTTATCATCGATCTCATAAAGATCACGCACTTTTCCCGAATAGATTTTTTTTAGACTAAGTTGTGTCATTGCTTGCACCTTTTATTATAAGAATAAAAAATCGGCACGTATTATATCTCATTTTTTGCGCAAACGTTTGCTTTTTTTATCAAAAATTTTTAAAGAAAAGAAATGACAGAGTCATACACCTAAATAAGCTATAGATAACAAAAGAAAAACAATTTAATTTGAGCTCAATCTGAAAATCAGCGACAATACAGCATTATTTAAAACAGAAGAAACAAGACAAATGAGTTATCCATTAGAAGAAGTGAATAAACGTCGCACATTTGCGATTATTTCCCACCCTGACGCGGGTAAAACCACCATTACCGAAAAAGTATTGCTATACGGCAATGCCATTCAAAAAGCGGGGTCAGTAAAAGGTAAAGGCTCAGCACAGCATGCAAAATCTGACTGGATGGAAATGGAAAAACAACGTGGTATTTCTATCACGACTTCCGTGATGCAATTCCCTTACAATGAATGCTTAGTGAATTTATTAGATACGCCGGGGCATGAGGATTTCTCGGAAGATACTTACCGTACTTTAACGGCCGTGGATAGCTGCTTGATGGTTATTGACTCAGCAAAAGGGGTTGAAGAACGAACCATTAAATTAATGGAAGTGACCCGTTTACGCGATACACCAATTATCACTTTCATGAATAAACTTGACCGTGATATTCGCGATCCGATGGAATTATTAGATGAAGTGGAAAGCGTATTAAAAATCCATTGTGCCCCGATTACTTGGCCGATTGGTTGCGGTAAATTGTTTAAAGGGGTTTATCATTTATATAAAGATGAAACCTATCTTTATCAAAGTGGCCAAGGCTCGACTATTCAAGAAGTACGTATTGTGAAAGGCTTAAGTAGCCCTGAATTAGACGCAGCCGTAGGTGATGACTTAGCCCAACAATTGCGTGATGAATTAGAATTAGTAAAAGGTGCAAGCAATGAATTTGATTTGGATTTATTCCTAAGTGGTGAATTAACACCTGTTTTTTTCGGTACAGCATTAGGTAACTTCGGTGTCGATCATTTCTTGGATGGTTTAACCGAATGGGCGCCTGCACCACAAGCTCGCCAAGCAGATACTCGTAAAGTTTCAGCAGAAGAAGAAAAATTCAGCGGTTTCGTGTTTAAAATCCAAGCCAATATGGATCCAAAACACCGCGACCGCGTGGCTTTCCTTCGTGTAGTTTCTGGCAAATATGAAAAAGGCATGAAACTTAAACACGTACGTATTGGTAAAGAAGTGGTTATTTCTGATGCGCTCACCTTTATGGCGGGTGACCGTACCCATGCCGATGAGGCCTATGCTGGTGATATTATCGGCTTGCACAATCACGGTACAATTCAAATTGGTGATACCTTCACACAAGGTGAAGATCTGAAATTTACCGGTATTCCAAACTTTGCCCCTGAATTATTCCGTCGTATTCGTTTGAAAGATCCGCTTAAACAAAAACAATTGTTAAAAGGCTTAGTACAACTTTCTGAAGAAGGTGCTGTGCAAGTATTCCGTCCATTAAGCAATAATGATTTAATTGTTGGCGCAGTCGGTGTGTTACAGTTTGATGTGGTCGTTTCTCGTTTGAAATCAGAATATAACGTTGAAGCCATTTACGAAACTGTCAACGTCGCAACGGCTCGTTGGGTGGAATGTGCAGATAACAAAAAATTTGAAGAGTTCAAACGTAAAAATGAGCAAAACCTTGCATTAGATGGAGGGGATAATCTCACTTATATCGCACCGACTATGGTAAACCTAAACCTTGCACAAGAACGTTATCCTGATGTGACCTTCTTTAAAACAAGGGAACATTAATTCACTATTTTCTATCATTAACAAAAGGAAAAATCATGAAAAAATTGATGCTTATCAGTACAGCAGCATTACTACTTTCAGGCTGTGTAAACACCGAGCTATCAAATGCAGGAAAAGCTTATAATCCACAAACTGATGCACGTATCCGTCTATATGGACAAAATGGTCGCTATACCGAGATGGAAGTAAAACAGGATGGAAAAACAGAAAAAGTAAATGTAGGTGGTGGATTGGGGCAATCCTTCGGCTCAATGCTTTACCTTAAAGGTAATGAATCACTAGGGATGCCAGATAGCGAAGCAAGTAAAAAACCAAGTCAATTCAATAACATTGGTTCAAGTACCTTCTTTAAAGAGTTTGTTATCCCTGCGGGTGCTGAAATCACTCTAAAAAGTGAAATAGTAACCCCAGATAATACTTATACCGATTATGTAAAAGGTATTAAATATACACAACTAGGTTACAGCTGTTCTGGTAAAAAACTCACATTCACGCCTCAGGCAGGAAAAGATTATGAAGCATTACCTGCGGCATCAACAGCTCAATGTAATTTAACTTTAGTAGAATTAAAATAAATCAATATGAAAGGCCACCACAAGGTGGCTTTTCTTTTATATAAAAAATATAACAAAGTGCGGTTAAATTTAATCGCATTTTTTATACAAAAGAAATTGAAAAATAAGATGGCTGGGGTACTAGGATTCGAACCTAGGGATGCCGAGATCAAAACCCGGTGCCTTACCGCTTGGCGATACCCCAACTGAAATTCTTTGATTGGAAATAAAGAAGATTTTATTTAGATAGTATGGCTGGGGTACTAGGATTCGAACCTAGGGATGCCGAGATCAAAACCCGGTGCCTTACCGCTTGGCGATACCCCAACTACTATTTGACTGCAAGCTGATAAATGGTGCGGGACGAGGGACTTGAACCCACACACCTCTCGGCGCCAGAACCTAAATCTGGTGCGTCTACCAATTTCGCCAGTCCCGCAAACTTGGTGGCTACAGCGAGATTCGAACTTGCGACCCCAACATTATGAGTGTTGTGCTCTAACCAACTGAGCTATGTAGCCATCATTTGCTTTACCTTATCGGCTTTGCGGGGCGTATTATCCTGATTTGACCTATTCTCGTCAATCATTTTTTTGCAAAAAACGGATTTTTTGATTTAGTTGATTATAAATAAAACGCTTTTGCTATTTTTTGTTCACATCAAGAACGGAGATCATTCCAACAAAACGCTTCCAATGCAAGGTGTTAAATTGCCCTGGAATGTACCAATTAGATATTGTTCCATCAAGATATAAGGCATCATGACAACCTATTTTCAGCAAACCTTGGCTCAATGTATAAAGATTAGGCTCACCTTTTATCGTCATCAAAAATAGCAATTCGTTCTGCTTCGTCAAACACACTGCATTACGCTTATGATAGCTCTCTAGGCTAGCTCGAAATTGCGGATTCATTTTTCCATGAATAATTAACATCGGGCCTGATTGCAACGCAAAATCTGGTTTGAGTTTACTTTTCTGATACGCGGCGGTTGTTAAAATGTAGGGTTTATTTCCAGCAATGGCGAATACCCCATTAGGCTGCACATGGAAATTACCTTTGCCTGCTTTTGTATTTAACGCATTGAGCTCTTTTCCTTGCTCAATCCATAACCCTGCAGGCACATTATTCATGCTATAAATGCCCGCATTCATGACCATTTTCACGTTATAGCTATCTTCTAAGGCATTTTTGAGACGCGTTAAACTTTGATAATCATTACCTTCAGCATCCTTCCAATGTAGCTGCACTTCTTCAGGTTTAGCTTGGAAAATCCCGTAAGTAATATTGCCATCATTAAAGGTTCGATATTCAGCTAGGGCTGGCACACTCATCAGTAACGATGCGCTACTGAAAAGTGCGGTCAAAAATTTAATCGTTTTTTTCATTTAAAGGATGGGTTAAATGCAAAGCATTTGAAAAGGCATGCAACCCTTCTGCATTACCCGATCTCATCATGGATTGCATAGTTTGGGTTGGTGCATGAATGAGTTTATTTGTTAATTTATAACTTAATTCTTGCAGAATTTTTTCAGCATTCTCACCTTGTTGAATTTGGTGTAACGCTTTTTCGAGTAATTCTTGGCGAGTATTCTCTGCCTCATCACGGTAATGACGGATCAAATTGGAGAATTGTTGAACTTTCAACCACTCAAAGAAGGCATTACATTCTTGCGTGATGATATCTTGTGCTTGCTCTGATGCTTGCTCACGTTGAGAAAGATTGCGTTGAATAATATCTTGCAAATCATCTACGGTGTAATGATACACACTTTCTAGTTCTGAGACATTTTCATCAATATCACGCGGTACCGCAATATCCACCATCAAAGTCGGTTTAAATTGGCGTGCTTTTTCCGCAATTTCAGCCATTGCTTTGGTGATTAAAACATTCGGACTGCCTGTTGAGCTGATGACAATATCCGCTTGATTTAGTGGCGTTTGCAACTCTTCAAGAGAATACACCTCAATCGGCGTATTAGACGCTAAGTTTTCCACCAACTGTTCAGCGCGAGATAAAGTGCGGTTAGCAATCATCAATTTTTTTACACCATGGCGTAATAAATGACGGCTCACCAATTCAATGGTTTCCCCTGCCCCAACAAGCAGAATTTGTAATTCACGTAAAGATTCAAAAATTTGACGTGCCAAACTACAAGCTGCATAAGCCACCGATACAGCGCTTTCACCAATATTGGTTTCAGTGCGTACACGTTTTGCTGTAGCAAAGGTTTTTTGGAACAAACGAGAAAGCGTGCTTGAAAGCGGAATATTCGCCGCTTGATAATAATCTTCACTGATTTGGAATGCTTGTTTCACCTGTCCTAAAATTTGTGGCTCGCCCAAAATTAATGAATCCAAACCGCACGCTACGCGCATCAAATGATTCGCCGCTTGTTGATTTTGATGGGTGTAAATACTTTTATTTAATTCATCGACAGAAAGCTGATGAATATTAGCAAACCAATTTGTACAGTTCGTTTGCCATTGCTTACACTCTTGGGGTGAAATTTGACGATGGTGAAGATAAATCTCTGTACGGTTACAGGTAGAAAGAATAACCGCACTTTCTGCCAAATCTTGTTGGTGAATTTGTTGTAAGGCAAGCTGCCGCTTTTCTTCAGAAAAAGCGACTTTCTCACGAACAGCAACAGAAGCTGTTTTATGATTAATGCCAAGAACAAGAAGGGTCATAAAAACCTAATAAAAACAACCGCACTTTTATGAATAGGCGGCTTAAGTAGAAAGTAAAAGTTTCGCTATTTTAATGAATTGTTGAGAATTGAGCAAATTTCAAGAGAAAAAACTCAAACAAATAACTAAAATGAGTTAAAACTTATCTTTAGCTAAACGCCATCTTGTAAATTCGTCTAAATTTTTTGCTTGTAAAAACGGGTTAATTTGTTTCTCTAATCCAATTGTTGTTGGCAAACTCGGTTTACCCTCTGCTCGATAACGTTCCACTAAAACACGTTGATTTTTGACCGCACTTTTATCCACCAAGACGGTTTCCGCAAAAGCTAAATTACCCAGCGTATATTCATGAGCTGGGCAAACCACGGTTTCATTCGGTAATTGATTAAAACGTTGCATAGATTCAAACATTTGAGCAAAATTTCCCGTAAATACGCGACCACAGCCTGCAGAAAATAACGCATCGCCGCAAAATAGATGTCCATCCACCAAATAGCTGACATGCCCTGCCGTATGACCACCGCTTGGCAAAACTTCAATATGATAATGTGCTGTATTAATCACGCCACTATCCATAATGTTGGTTGCCCCTTTATTTGCACATTCTGTTGGACCGAAAACAGGCACATTAGGATAATATTGCTTAAATTCCGCGACACCTTGCACATGATCATCATGATTATGGGTTAATAACACCGCTTCTACGTCTAACTTATTCGATTCTAAATACGGAATTAAACGGGTTATTTCTGGGATATCGATCACAATTACGGGGAAATTTTCTCGTCTATAAAGCCAAATATAGTTATCATTGAGTGCAGGAATAGGAACTAGCATAAATTACCTTATGAAAATAGGATTAACATTGAATTGGAAAGCCAAATGGCACAAACCACTTCTTTCACCTGAAAGTTGGCAAGCGTTACCACAAGGTGAAGCCT
The DNA here is from genome assembly GCA_018366115.1 of Parahaemophilus parainfluenzae. Lineage (GTDB taxonomy): Bacteria > Pseudomonadota > Gammaproteobacteria > Enterobacterales > Pasteurellaceae > Haemophilus_D > Haemophilus_D parainfluenzae_AB. The sequence continues at coordinate 145,851 of JAGZIS010000002.1, forward strand.
ATTGTAACGTATTAACACATTATTTTGCCCAATGGACACCAAAAATTTTAGGCTATCAAGTTCTGAAAGTCGGTGCTTTAAGTGGCGAAATTGCCTTTGACTTGCCTTTACGTCATCAAATTGTATTATCTGAAAAAACAGCGCATTTTCCTACCGCACTTTTAAATGAAAGTGATAGCTTGCTCCAAGCATCGCCATTAACCTTACCTTTTATTGAAAAAGAAATGGATGCCTGCTTGTTGGCAAACACCTTAAATTTTGCGCAAGATCCTCATCAAATATTGCGTGAAGCACATCGTGTTTTAAAGGATGACGGCTGGATGTTCATCACATTATTTAATCCGATGAGTCCATTACTTTTCAAATCCAAATTAGGTGAGTTTAAATTTCGACAATATGCTACTTGGCGGGTCATTGACTGGTTATCGTTATTAAATTTTGATGTGATTGCAGAAGAAAGACTATCCATAAAACAAGAAAAGAGCACGCTCTGCTCTCCGCTCACGGTGATCGTCGCCCAAAAACGGACTTATCCCTTAACACTGAATCCGGAGAAAGCGCAGTCAAAAATGCCGGCGTTTTTAGAGCCGGCAGGTGCATTTAAAGAAATCAGAACAGAATGATTATTCTGTCACTTCTTTGATTACTGCTGAAGATGCATTATTCATTACAGACTCAACGCCTTTTTCTGCTGCAGCTTGAGAAGAATAATATTGGCTACGGCCAATTTCTTGGTGGTTAGCCGCTTTTAAAACGAAGTAAGGTTTATCATTTTTCGCTACGCGATATTCAAAGTTTTTCGCATCTACACCATTTTTTTGCACTGAAGCAATACCGTTTTCAGCTGATGCTTTGGTTTTATAAAGTTCGCTAGTTAAAATAACTTGTCCGTTTGCTGCTTTTAAGTTGAACATAAATTGTCCGTCTTTAGCCACTTTTAATTCATAAAATCCTTGAGCCATGATGTCTCCCAATTGATTGATTTGTTTATAATTTTACCTACACAGAAAATGCCTTTCTGCGCTAGGTTAATTTACCCTTAAAAATAAAGGAAAACAAGAGCTAAAGCGTATAAATTTTATGCTTGATTAGCCCACTAAACTCCCCTATGATGCGGGAGCTTTTTATAACAGGAACAATTATGACCGAACAAACATTTATTCTCGGCAAAGATGCCGCACTTGAAGACAGTATTTCAAAATTTCAACAAAAATTGACCGCACTTGGTTTCAATATCGAAGAAGCCTCTTGGCTTAATCCTGTGCCAAATGTCTGGTCTGTACATATTCGTGATAAGGATTGCCCACAATGTTTTTCTAACGGCAAAGGCGCAAGCAAAAAAGCTGCGTTAGCATCTGCATTAGGTGAATATTTCGAGCGTCTTTCCACCAACTATTTCTTTGCTGATTTCTATTTAGGACAAGAGATTGCTAATGGTGATTTTGTCCATTATCCCACTGAAAAATGGTTTCCAATTGAAGATGAAGCCCTTTTGCCACTAGGGATTTTAGATGATTATTTATGGGATTATTTCGATCCAAATCAAGAACTAATCCCTGAATTACTTGTGGATCTGCAATCTGGTAATTACGATCGCGGTATTGTCACGATGCCTTATGTGCGCCAATCCGATCAAGAAACCGTCTATATTCCACAAAGTATCATTGCGAATTTATACGTCTCTAACGGGATGTCTGCCGGTAACACAAAAAATGAAGCACGCGTGCAAGGGCTTTCAGAAGTCTTTGAGCGCTATGTGAAAAATCGCATTATTGCAGAAGCGATCAGTCTTCCTGAAATTCCAAAATCCGTCATGGATCGCTATCCATCCATTCAAGCCTCTATTGCCAAATTAGAGGAAGAAGGTTTCCCTATTTATGCCTTTGACGCCTCATTAGGTGGCAAATATCCTGTGATTTGTGTTGTGTTGCTTAACCCAAATAACGGCACTTGCTTTGCTTCTTTTGGTGCACATCCAAACTTTCAAGTGGCATTAGAGCGTACAGTAACGGAGCTTTTACAAGGTCGCAGCTTAAAAGATCTCGATGTATTCTCGCCTCCATCATTCAATAACGATGATGTAGCTGAACACGCTAACCTTGAAACTCACTTCATTGATTCTAGTGGTTTGATTTCTTGGGATTTATTTAAAAATACGCCAGATTATGTATTTGTAGATTGGGATTTTTCAGGTTCAACGCAAGAAGAATATGAAAACTTGATGGCAATCTTTAATACAGAGGGAAAAGAAGTCTATATCATGGATTATAACCATTTAGACGTTTACGCTTGCCGCATTATTGTGCCTAGCATGTCTGATATCTACCCTGCTGATGACCTCATTTATGCTAATAACAATATGGGGATGGACTGGCGCGAGATCTTATTAAATTTACCACACCATCATCATGATGCTGAAACTTATGAAGAGTTATTAGCAGAATTAGATGAGCAAGATATTGACGATGCCACACGTGTTCGAGAATTTATCGGTATCGTGGCACCAAAAGCAAGCGGTTGGACAACATTACGTGTTGGTGAGCTCAAATCCATGCTTTACTTAGCATTAGGTGAATTAGAATTAGCCTTAGATTGGGCAAACTGGACGATGAATATGAACAGCTCTGTGTTTACACCAGAGCGTACAAATTACTATCGTGCTTTAATCAGTATCATTGAATTGCATTTAGACAATACTCGCGATCCTCAAGAATATCGTACTGTATTTGAAAGAATGTATAGCAAAGAAGCTGTTCAACAAGCTTGGGCTGCGGTGGCAGAAAAAGGTAATCCGTTCTATAACTTGCCAGCCAGCGATGAAACGCTTGAAAACTTTAAAGAACATCAAGCTTTACTTGGCGCTTATGCGAAATTACAAAAAGCTAAACGAGAAAATTGGAAATAGACGATTTTCTCTCAATCATAAGGCGGACTTTATGTCTGCCTTATTTATTTCCGCATTAAAAAACTGCTTTAAAATCAACCGCACTTTTCACACAAAAACGCTTAAATTTATGCTATAATTCGTCACAATTTTTTGATCAAAAAAGGAATAAAAATGACGGATTCAATCCATTCCTCTATTACCCCAGTCAATATTGAAGAAGAACTAAAATCTTCTTACCTTGACTACGCCATGTCGGTGATTGTTGGGCGTGCTTTGCCCGATGTGCGTGACGGTTTAAAACCGGTGCATCGACGTGTGCTTTTCTCCATGGATCAATCTGGCATCACTGCCGGCAAAAAATACGTAAAATCTGCCCGTGTGGTAGGTGATGTAATCGGTAAATATCACCCGCACGGTGATTCTGCGGTGTACGACACCATTGTGCGTATGGCACAGCCGTTCTCATTGCGCTACATGTTGGTAGATGGGCAAGGTAACTTCGGTTCAATCGACGGTGACGCGCCTGCGGCAATGCGTTATACCGAAGTCCGTATGCAAAGAATCACCCAAGCGTTATTAACTGACTTGGATAAAGAAACCGTAAATTTCTCGCCAAACTATGATGGCGAATTAATGATTCCGGATGTATTACCAACCCGTATTCCTGCACTTTTAGCAAACGGTTCGTCCGGTATCGCGGTGGGGATGGCAACCAACATTCCACCACATAACTTAAATGAAGTTTTAGATGGCTGCTTGGCTTATATTGATAACGAAAACATCACCATTGATGAGTTAATGCAATATATTCCTGGCCCAGACTTCCCGACAGCGGCATTAATTAATGGCCGTAAAGGGATCGAAGAAGCTTATCGCACCGGTCGCGGCAAAGTGTATGTTCGCGCTCGTGCTAGCGTAGAAACCACAGATAAAGGCAAAGAGCAAATCATTGTTACCGAATTGCCTTATCAAGTGAACAAAGCCAAATTAGTGGAAAAAATTGCAGAGCTTATCAAAGATAAAAAAATTGAAGGCATCAGCAATATTATCGATCTTTCTAACAAAGAAGGGATCCGCATTGAAATCGACATCAAACGTGATGCCGTAGGTGAAGTGGTATTAAATCACCTCTATGCGCTTACACAAATGCAGGTGACCTTCGGGATCAACATGGTGGCCTTAGATCACGGTCAACCACGTTTATTCAACTTAAAACAAATCATTGAAGCCTTTGTGATGCACCGTCGAGAAGTGGTGATTCGCCGTTCTTTATTTGAATTGCGTAAAGCCCGCGAGCGTACCCATATTTTAGAAGGTTTAGCGGTTGCAACATCAAATATCGATGAAATCATCGATATCATCCGTCAATCGAAAGAGCGTAAAGAAGCGGCAGAAAAATTAATCTCTCGCCCTTGGAAATTGAATAACGAAATTTTAGGTTTACTTGATGCAGCGGCACGTCCAGCTGAGTTAGCGGCTGAATTTGGTATTAAAGGTTCGGATTACTATCTTTCTCCAGAACAAGTTGATGCAATCTTAGAACTTCGCTTGCATCGTTTAACCGGTCTTGCTACCGAAGAAGTAATCAATGAATACAAAGAGTTATTGGTTAAAATTGCAGAACTTCTCCACATCATCAACAGCCCTGAGCGTTTGATGGAAGTGATTCGTGAAGAGCTTGAACAAGTACGCGCACAATTCGCGGATGAACGTCGTACCGAAATTACTGCGGCTTCTGGTGATATTGATTTAGAAGATTTAATTGCTCAAGAAGATGTGGTAGTGACCCTTTCTCACGAAGGTTATGTGAAATATCAACCGCTTACCGACTACGAAGCTCAACGTCGTGGTGGTAAAGGTAAATCTGCAACGAAGATGAAAGATGAAGACTTCATCGAAAAACTCTTAGTGGCGAATACTCACGATACGATTCTCTGCTTCTCTAGCCGTGGTCGCTTATATTGGTTGAAAGTCTATCAGTTACCACAAGCTAGCCGTGGTGCGCGTGGTCGTCCGATTGTGAATATTCTACCGTTGCAAGAAAACGAACGTATCACCGCAATCTTGCCAATCTCAGCTTATGAAGAAGATAAATTCGTCATCATGGCAACGGCTGGTGGTATTGTGAAGAAAATTGCACTAACCGAATTCAGCCGTCCACGTTCAAGCGGTATCATCGCCTTGAACTTACGTGATGAAGATGAATTAATTGGTGTGGATATCACTGATGGTTCTAACGAAATTATGTTGTTCTCTTCGCAAGGTCGCGTAGTACGTTTCGCGGAAAGTGCAGTCCGTGCAATGGGTCGTTTAGCAACAGGTGTTCGCGGTATTAAACTTGCCCTTACTAACGACATCGCTGACGATGAAAGTGCGGTCGAAATTGAAGACGTTTCCGATGATAATTCAGAAGAACCCCTCGATCTCAACATCGATAAAGTGGTTTCCTTAGTTGTGCCGAAAAATGACGGCGCCATCCTTACCGCGACGCAAAACGGTTACGGTAAACGCACGCAATTAAGCGAGTACCCAACCAAATCCCGTAATACCAAAGGGGTAATTTCGATTAAAGTAAGCGAACGTAACGGTAAAGTCGTTGCTGCGACACAAGTAGAAGAAACCGACCAAATTATGCTTATCACCGACGCAGGTACCTTAGTGCGTACTCGTGTAAGTGAAGTCAGCATTGTTGGCCGTAACACCCAAGGTGTTCGTTTAATTCGTACCGCAGAAGATGAGCACGTAGTCAGCCTTGAACGTGTTTGTGATGTGGATGATGAGGATGAAGGCTCTGAAGATGTGACTTCTGAAGAATAATTGATCTTCCATTAAATAAAAGCCCCGCGTTTTGATACGCAGGGCTTTTTTATTGGCATCTAAAAATCTCTTTTAGAAATCTATTCTATTGATGAAAACTACTCGCCTTCTTCTAATTCATCAGCCATTGCAGCCAAGATTTCACGGGTTAAATACGCTAATGAACGATAGAAAGGAAGTGTGGCATAAGTTTCCACTTGGGTTAAGAATTTCGCTGCACAAGGTAATAAGAAATCACCGAATAAATCTTGTTGAGCGGATAGCGATTCCGTGTTGTCTTCTAACCAAGAGGCTGTAAGCAATAACAAGGCGAAATGATCCACATTCTCTGCCTCTGGCACGTTACGAGCATGACGGAAATCCATAAAACGTTGCACATCTATATCATAACTTGAAATAGCTGTCGGCACGTTACCGTTTGGACCAAACAATTTTTGATATTCTTGATCAAGTAACGTTAAATCAATTTTCATCTGTAAATTATCAATGGCGGCTTCACTTTCTTTATCTGTAGAAAGTGCCCAAACTTGACTTAAACCTTGTTGTTGCAGCCAATCAAATACTCCACTTAAAATTGGATCCGTAGGGCTGCGATAAAATAAATTGCCGAATAAGCGGCTAATTAAAGAGAAATTATTGACTTGAGTTTCTGACATCCGTTGCTTTCCTATAATTGTGCTCACTATTGAGCTAAAAGTGCGGTCAATTTTGCCGTTGTTTTTTCAGCGGCTTCGTCAAGCATCGCTTGGCGGGCTCCATCATCGATAATGTGAATATCTCCGAACAGCGTGTAATCCACATTTTCAATACCGCAATAATTAAATAAACCATTAACCAAACAATGATTAAGGGATTTATCTACGCCAAATTCTTGGTATTGCGCCACGCTGCTACCAATGGTGATAAATTGCTGCATTGCTTTACCGTGAATAAGCCCTTTGGACTCACCATTCTCCGTTTTATAGGCAAAACCATGCGTGAGTACGCGGTCTAAATAGCCTTTTAGCATCGCCGGAAAGCCCATCCACCACAACGGATAAACCATCGTAATCAAATCCGCTTGGCGAATAAATTCATGTTCCTGCTGGATTTCTGCTGGGATAATGCCTTTATTGGCCGATTGTAATTCTTCAAAGGAAATAATCGGGTTAAATTCCATCGTGTACAGATCACGCAAATGGGTTTCAACACCAAGTTGTTGGCTTGCTTTTACAATACGTTCCACGATTGCACGACCAAAACTTTTTTGGCTATTGGGATGTGCAAAAATAATTAAATGATTCATTCTGCTACCTTTTTAACTAACAATGTGATGCCATCAACGCGTTCGACCACCACAAGATCATTCACCGTTAAATGCTCGCCTTGAATGCGCCATGTAGTATCAGCAAAAGCACCGCGACCAATCCCGTTAGAACCAATTTCTAACACCGTGCCTTTTTTACCTAATAGTGTATGATCCCGTTGATTTAAGGTTGTACGTGATTGATCCTGATTATCTTTGCTATGCTGGTATTTCCACCAAAGCAACGAGAGAATAATCGCTAAAATCGCATAAAAAACGGCTAACGCGGTTAAGGATAAACTCGGCACCAATGCCATTACGCCTGCTGCCACAATCGCAGCCAAGCCCCACCATAATAAAAACACGCCAGGTACGAGAGTTTCAGCGATTAATAATACAAAACCTAATACCAACCAATGCCATACCGACCAAGTTGTTAACCAATCTGCCATATCAACTCCTTGAGAGAAAAAGTGCGGTCATTTTTAACCGCACTTTAAGAAATTACGCTTTTTTGTCGCCTTTTAACAGCTCGGCAATACCCGCTACCGAGCCGATTAAATTGCCAGCTTCAAGCGGCATCATGACTACTTTGCTGTTTGGTGAACCACCGATTTGTTTTAAGGCTTCTGTGTATTTTTGTGCGATAAAGTAATTGATCGCTTTAGTATCACCGCTGGCAATTGCTTCTGACACCATTTGGGTTGCTTTCGCTTCTGCTTCCGCTGCACGCTCACGCGCTTCTGCTTGTAAGAAGGCTTCTTGACGCTCCCCTTCCGCTTTCAGAATACGGGCTTGTTTCTCCCCTTCTGCACGTAAAATTTCTGCCTGACGAATCCCTTCCGCTTCCAAGACTTCCGCACGTTTATTACGTTCCGCTTTCATTTGTGCGTTCATGGAATCAATCAATTCACGTGGTGGACGCACATCGCGAATTTCAATACGGGTGACTTTAATTCCCCAAGGATTGGTCGCTTCATCCACAATTGCCAGCAAGCGACCATTAATGGAGTCACGTTGGGAAAGCATTTCATCCAATTCCATCGAACCTAATACGGTACGAATGTTAGTCATGGTTAAATTGATAATCGCTTGCTCTAAATGGTTCACCTCATAAGCAGCACTGCGAGCATCAATCACCTGTACGAAACACACCGCATCAATGGATACGTTCGCGTTATCCTTAGAAATAACTTCTTGTGAGGGAATATCTAATACCTGCTCCATCATATTGATCTTACGACCAACACGATCCACAAACGGTACAACAAAGTTCAAGCCTGGCATTAAGGTGTGGGTATAACGCCCAAAACGCTCAATCGTCCAGTTATAACCTTGCGGTACAGTTTTAAGTGCCGAAAATAGCACGACAACAACTAATACAATAAAGACGATTGCGGCAATAGATAAGCCTTCCATAGGTTGCTCCTTAATGATGAGGAAATATAAGAAAAGTCTATCAAATTAGACCGCACTTTGTACATAAATATATTTATCGTTTTCTCTTATAAATTCAAAAAGATGCGTAATGCAATTCGGGGCATCTAAATCTTGATGAGAAACAAATAAAAGTTGGGTTTCACTATTATTAACCAGTTGTTCGATAAAATGTTTCACTAACTTGCGATTTAACCCATCAAGCCCTTGAAAAGGCTCATCTAAAATTAAAACAGGCGGATGCTTCACCATCGCACGTGTAATTAAAAGCAACCGTTGCTGCCCCCAAGAAAGTGAACGAAATGGCGTTTTTGCTAAATGAGTCAGATTTAAACGAGCTAACCACTGCATGGCTTTCAAACGAATTGCCTCTGGCACTTGTTGATAAATCCCTATGCTGTCAAAAAAGCCAGAAATAATCACATCTAGCACGGAACAATTCACACGATAATCTAAATGCAGTTGGCTGCTTACGTAGCCAATTTTTTGTTTAATATCCCAAATGGTTTCGCCTGATCCACGTTGTTTACCAAAGATCACTACATGATTCGCAAATGCTTGAGGATGATCACCTGTAATTAACGAAAGTAAGGTTGACTTCCCTGCTCCATTTGGTCCTTTAATCCACCAATTTTGATTTGGCTGAACAACCCAATTTAAATGATCCAAAATCACTTTATCGCCATACTGAACTGTAACATTTTTAAGTTCAAAGTGCGGTTGGTTTTCAGACAGTTTTAGTAATGGTGAGGCCGGCTCAGGCAACGCAACATCAACAGACTGTTCCGCATACACTAATTGTTGATAAATACTTTGTTGCTCAATGGATTGGCGTACACCTTCTAATACTAACTCTAAATTTTCCAACATCGCTAAATGAGTCGCTTCAGCCGGAATATCTGCCAAACGATTAACGATTAGAACGATAGCACATTCTTTTTTTAGTTCGTTCAACATCACCATCCAATCTTTTACTGATTGCTGATCTAGCCCTTCAAAAGGTTCATCTAAAATTAATAAATCGGGCTTTTGCAATAATGTTTGTGCCAATAAGACTTTTCGTGTTTCCCCAGTGGAAAGTTTGATAAAGAAACGATCTAAGAGATAAGTAATCCCTAATTTTTCTGCAATTTGTTCACAAAAAGTGAGTTCCGTGCTGCCATTTAAAATGGTTTCTCTTGCCGTTTTACCAAAAAAATCGGGACCAGTATCATCGTTGTTTAAATTCTTTAATGTGGCTTCAAGAATTTCTCGTTGTTTTTCAAAAGAAAAGGAGTGAACACGTTTGAAGGAATTATGGTACTCCCCTTCCTGTAAAGGTAACTCATTTTGCAAAGCTAAAGCAAACGCCGATTTCCCACTCCCATTACTGCCTACCACAACCCAATATTGTTGTGGCTCAATCGCAAAGTGCGGTAAGTTTAAGGTCTGTTTTTGATAAAGCTTAAATTTTGCTTGCTGAATTAAAAGTGTCATTCTCTTTCCCTTAAAAACAAAAGGCGAGCAATTTGCCCGCCTTGTCAGATTCATTTAATTAGCCGTTTTTACGCTCTTCTTCCATACATACTGCCGCAGTAAATAATACGTCAGTTGAAGAGTTTAGCGCGGTTTCTGTTGAATCTTGTAAGATACCAATCACGAAACCTACACCGATCATTTGAGCTGCAATGTCATCATTAATACCAAATAAGCTACAAGCTAATGGAATTAACAATAATGAACCACCAGCCACACCAGATGCACCACACGCACAAAGTGCAGCAACAATACTTAATAACACCGCACTAACAAAAGAAACTTCAATACCTAATGTATGAACTGCCGCTAACGTTAATACAGTAATAGTAATTGCCGCACCCGCCATATTGATATTTGCACCCAATGGAATTGCCACTGAATAGGTTTCTTCATCAAGATTTAAGCGTTTTGCTAATTCAATGTTTACAGGAATGTTTGCTGCAGAGCTACGTGTAAAGAATGCAGTTACACCACTTTCGCGCACACAAGTCCACACTAATGGATATGGATTACGACGAATTTTCCAATAAACGAGAATTGGATTAAGTACAAAGGCAGTAAATAGCATTGTACCGATTAACACGAATAATAAGTGAACATATCCACCTAACGCAGATAAACCTTTGTCAGATAATGTTTCAGCCACTAAACCGAATACACCGAAAGGTGCAAATGAAATAATCACGTGAACAATTTTAGAAATGCCTTCTGCAAAATCAGCTACAACCTGTTTAGTTGCATCTGATGCATGACGAAGGGCTAAACCTAAACCGATAGACCATGCTAAAACACCGATAAAGTTGGCTTTGAAAATCGCATTTAATGGGTTATCCACCACATTCAATACTAAAGTAAGCATCACTTGGCCAACAGATTGAGGCGCTGAGCTCGCATCTTCTTTTACTGCAAGAGCAACATCTGATGGGAATGCCATACTTGCAATTACTGCAGCCACAGCCGCTAAGAAAGTACCCAAAAGATAAAGCACGACAATTTCTTTCATGTTGCTTTTAGAACCCACTTTCTTATTAGCGAGTGCCGCCATAACAAGGAAGAAAATCAAAATTGGTGCAACTGCACGTAATGCTTTAACAAAAATTTGACCCAGCACGCCAAAGCTAGATGCAAGATCAATACCTGCTGAATTTTTTACACTCTCATTCACCAAGGCAACAAGGATCCCGAGTACCAAACCAACAGCAATTCGTTTTACCAAATTACCTTGGAACAAAAAATGAAATAAACGTGTTGTATTCATAATAGTTTTAAATGAAGATTAAGTTGAACTTCAGATCGTTACGATCCACCGAAACACGATAAAGATAGCTCAAATTTTATTTAAAAGAAAATTTTTTCTTTATTATTTTGCTAAAAAATTGAACTTTTTAAGCTAGGAATGAATTTTTTCTAAAATTTTCGCCTATAAAAAAATTTTTTCTATCCCCTATTGACATACTGTATCTAATACCAGTATATTACAACTGTATAAACAACCACTGATTAAAAACACACAAACTAAAAGGAACACAAGATGATGAACTACGCAAATACAGTTGCACAAAATGATATGACGTTTTCTTATCATCCTATGCCATTTTTCAATGATGTTGAAAGCAAATCGACATTTAATAAAAAATTAGACCTCAACCTTTATTGTATCAAACGTCCACAACAAACTTGTTTTATTCGTGTTACCAATCCGAATATGCTTGCTTGGGGGATTGAAATGGGCGATATGTTAGTGGTTGAAAAAAATGACAGCCTTTTCATTGGTGATCTTGTCGTATTAGAAAAACAAGACGAATTCCATATTTATGAATTTGCCGGCGTAAGCGGTAATGAATTTGTATTCATGGCATTAGATTCTAAAGTGGAAAATATTAAAACAACACAATGGACAAACCTTCCGTTAGTTGGCACGGTGACGAATACTATCCATCAAATGAAACCAAGAAGAGACTTAATGAAATTTGCTGCTTAAGCCAATAATCAAATAATCTAAATAAAGAAAAAGTGCGGTTAAAATTAACCGCACTTTTTTATTGAAATAAAATTGTCATTACATCACTCGACGAGATTGTGTATAAGTTCTTGACCAATAATCTTCATCCAATGAACTAATTGTTACACCTTGACTTGTACTTGCATGCATAAATTGGTTATTACCAATATAAACGCCAACATGATTGTTGCGACGGAAGAACACTAAATCACCTTTACGTAATTCATGTTTTTGGATTTGGCGACCTAAATAGCGTTGTTCTGAAGTTGAACGTGGAAGCTCCATGCCGTAAGCATCGAGAAAAGCAGTTTGCATAAATGCAGAACAATCAATACCATGTTTTGAAGTGCCACCCATTCTATAACGAGTTCCCACCCATTCGTTATAAACTTGAGCAAGTGCTTTGTCACCAATTAAACCTGATTTAGGACGGTTAGTTCTTAATTTAGGGTAAACGCCCCCTTTTTTCCCATCTAAACCGGCAATCAATCCCGTTAACTCAGCATCATCACTTTCACTAATCATGCCATTTTGAGCCTGCCCCGAATTGTTAGAGCAGGCTGTTGTCAAAACAGCTAAACCTACAATAATCAAAATCTTCTTTAACATAGCTTTTAAATAATAAAAAAATATAAAAACAAAACTGGTCGGATTTTATCAAAAAGTCATTATGCCCGCCAGTTTTTATTGAATTTTTATGCAATTTTGTGAGTGAGATCTCAAAAAAATAAGGACTGCTCAATGAGCAGCCCTTAAAAGGATTAGAATTGATTATTTTTTCTTCGCTTTTGCATTTGGAAGATCGGTAATTGAACCTTCAAATACTTCAGCCGCAAGACCTACAGATTCATGAAGTGTTGGGTGAGCATGAATTGTTAATGCGATATCTTCCGCATCACAACCCATTTCGATCGCTAGACCGATTTCACCTAATAATTCACCACCGTTAGCCCCCACGATAGCCCCACCAAGTATACGATGAGTATCTTTATCAAAGATTAATTTGGTCATACCTTCTGCACATTCAGATGCAATCGCACGGCCAGAAGCTGCCCAAGGGAATTTAGCGACTTCGTAGTTTAAACCTTCTTGTTTACATTCTTTCTCAGTTTTACCTACCCAAGCTACTTCTGGTTCAGTATAAGCAATAGAGGGAATGACTTTTGGATCGAAGTAATGTTTTTGTCCTGCAATCACTTCTGCCGCTACGTGACCTTCGTGGACACCTTTGTGAGCTAACATTGGTTGACCAACAATATCACCGATTGCAAAGATATGAGGCACATTAGTACGCATTTGCTTATCAACATGAATGAAACCACGCTCATCCACTTCAACGCCAGCTTTACCTGCATCGATCAATTTACCGTTTGGTGTACGACCGATTGCCACTAACACTGCATCATAACGTTTAGTGTCATTGCATGCTTTACCTTCCATTGAAACATAGATACCATCGTCTTTTGCTTCAACTGCAGTCACTTTAGTTTCAAGCATTAACTTGAATTTTTTCTCTACTTGTTTGGTGTAGATTGCAACAACATCTTTATCTGCTGCTGGAATTACTTGGTCAAACATTTCAACCACTTCAACTTCAGAACCTAATGCATGATATACGGTACCCATCTCTAAACCGATGATACCACCACCCATGATTAAAAGTTTTTTCGGTACTTCTTTTAATTTAAGAGCATCGGTTGAATCCCAAACACGTGGATCTTCATGTGGAATGAATGGTAATTGAATTGGGCGAGAACCCGCTGCGATAATCGCATTATCAAATTTAATTGTGGTTGGTTTACCATCACGATCACGTGCTACTAATGTATGTGGATCGGTAAACGCCGCTAAACCTTCAACAACGGTGACTTTACGTTGTTTAGCCATGCCAGCAAGACCGCCAGTTAATTTCGCCACAACTGCTTCTTTACCTGCACGCACTTCATCTAAATCAATGCGAGGCTCTGCGAAATACACACCATTTTTGCTTGCGTGTTTCGCTTCTTCAATTACTTTCGCTACGTGAAGTAATGCTTTAGAAGGGATACAACCTACGTTTAAACATACCCCACCTAATGTTGAATAACGTTCAACAAGTACTGTTTCTAAACCTAAGTCCGCACAACGGAATGCCGCTGAATAACCTGCAGGACCAGCACCAAGTACCACAACTTGGGTTTTAATTTCTTTACTCATTTTTACCTCGTAAAAACGTTCAAATTTTTGACCGCACTTGCGATCCTTTCTGTAAGATGTGAGCCTAATCACTCACATCTTACCATGTTAATTACATCACTAAGCGACGTAAGTCAGCTAATACGCCATTGATATAGCTTAAGAAACGAGCACCATCAGCACCATCGATCACGCGGTGGTCGAAAGATAATGATAATGGAAGCATTAAGCGTGGCTCAAATTCTTTACCATTCCAAACTGGTTGCATTTCTGATTTAGACACACCTAAGATAGCCACTTCAGGTGCATTTACAATTGGTGTAAAGTGAGTTGTACCAATACCGCCTAAGCTTGAAATGGTGAAACAACCACCTTGCATATCAGAACCTGAAAGTTTACCGTCACGTGCTTTTTTGGAGATTTCCATTAATTCACGAGAGAGTTCGATAATACCTTTTTTGTTCACGTTTTTAAATACAGGTACAACAAGACCGTTTGGTGTATCTACTGCTACGCCAATGTTGATGTATTTTTTAAGTGTTAATTTTTGACCGTCTTCAGAAATAGAGCTATTGAAACGTGGGAACGCTTCTAATGCTTTCGCTACTGCTTTCATGATGAACACAACTGGTGTAATTTTTACATCCAATTTTTGTTTTTCAACAATCTTGTTCTGTTCTTTACGGAATGCTTCTAAATCTGTGATATCTGTGCGATCGAAGTGAGTAACATGTGGAATCATTACCCAGTTACGATGTAGGTTTGCACCAGAGATTTTGTTGATACGGCTTAATTCAACTTCTTCTACTTCACCAAATTTGCTGAAGTCAACTTTCGGCCATGGTAATAAACCTAAGCCCGCACCGTTTGCCACACCATTACCCGCTGCTGCAGAAGATACAGCGCCTGTTTCAAACGCTTTAACAGCGGTTTTCACGTAAGCTTGGATATCTTCTTTTACTACTCGACCTTTACGACCCGTACCTTTTACGCGATCAAGGTTAATACCGTATTCACGCGCTAAACGACGAATCACTGGAGTTGCATGTGCATAGCCTGCGCTTGCGACAACTTGTTCTTGGCTTAAGCCAGATACATTACCTGATTGTGCTACCGGCGCTGCTGCAGGTGCTGCTTGAGGAGCAGGAGCTGCTGCCGCTGGAGCCGCAGCTGGAGCAGGTGCTGCACCCGCCACTTCAAATTTCATAATTAATGAACCAGTTGAAACTTTATCACCTGATTTCACTAAAATTTCTTTTACCACACCCGCAAACGGAGCTGGCACTTCCATTGAGGCTTTATCGCCTTCAACGGTAATTAAAGATTGCTCTTCAGAAACGTTGTCGCCAACTGCAACCATGATTTCAGTTACGTTAACTTCATCACCACCAATATCAGGTACATTCACTTCTTTAATGGCTGAAGCTGTTGGTGCTGCTGCCTGTTGAACTGGCGCTGCGGCTGGTGCTGCACCCGCCACTTCAAATTTCATGATTAATTTGCCTGTAACAACTTTATCGCCCACGTTGATTAAAATTTCTTTTACGACACCAGCAACTGGAGCAGGGACTTCCATTGACGCTTTATCACCTTCAACATTGATGATTGATTGGTCAACTTCAACGCTATCGCCTACTTTCACCATAATATCAGTCACGTTTACTTCGTCTGAACCGATATCTGGCACATTGACTTCAACTACACTTGCAGCTGCTGGTGCGGCTGCCGGCGCAGGTGCTGCTGGAGCAGGAGCTGCCGCATCCGCTGACTCTAATACAAGCATTGGTGTTCCAGTTGTGACTTTATCACCCACTTTTACTAATACTTCTTTTACCACACCGGCTTCAGGTGCAGGGACTTCCATTGAAGCTTTATCACCTTCAACATTAATAATACTTTGATCAGTGGTAATGGTATCACCTACTTTCACCATCACTTCTGTTACGGTAACTTCATCACTACCGATATCAGGAATTTGAATTTGTTTTGACATGTTATCTTACCTTTAAAAAACGCAGTTAAAATCAACCGCACTTTATTTGTAGATGATCCTGTGCGTTTTAGCGCACAGGATATTGTTTATTAAGCGTAAAGCGGATTTAAAATTTCAGTTTTTAAACCAAATTTCGCGATTGCATCAGCCACCACTTTCGCATCAAATTTGCCTTGTTTTGCAAGCTCATGTAATGCTGCAACCACAACATAACGCGCATCCACTTCGAAGTGTTCACGTAAGTTTTCACGGCTGTCTGAACGACCGAAACCATCAGTACCTAATACGTGATAGCTTTGTGCAGGGATGAATGCACGAACTTGTTCTGCGAACAATTCGCGTGGAGTTTCTGTTGGATGTAACATATTCCAACGTACTGCATCCGCACCTTCACGAGCCACTTCAGTGAATGAAGGCACGCTATATACATCTGAGCTTACGCCATATTCATTTGCAAGGATTTGTGCTGCTTCACGAACGTGACGGAAGATCGCTCCAGAACCTAATAATTGAACATGACCTTTGCTACCTTTCGCTTCAACGGTTTCAAATTTATAAAGACCTTTACGAATACCCTCTTCTGCGCCTTTTGGCATTGCTGGTTGTTCGTAAGTTTCGTTTAATGTGGTGATGTAGTAGAACACATCTTCTTGTTTTTCACCGTACATACGGTTGATACCGTCTTGTAGGATAACTGCCACTTCATAAACGTAAGCTGGGTCATAAGATACACAGTTAGGAATAACAAGAGATTGAATATGGCTATGACCATCTTCGTGTTGTAAACCTTCACCATTTAATGTTGTACGGCCAGAAGTACCACCGATCATGAAACCACGAGCTAATTGGTCACCTGCTGCCCACATTAAATCACCTACACGTTGGAAACCAAACATTGAGTAGTAGATGAAGAATGGAATCATCGGAAGGTTATTTACAGAGTATGAGTTCGCTGCCGCTAACCAAGATGATGCCGCACCTAATTCATTGATACCTTCTTGTAATACTTGACCATCTTTCGCTTCACGGTAGTACGCTACTAAATCACGGTCAGAAGGCACATAGTTTTGACCATGTGGGTTGTAAATACCGATTTGACGGAATAAACCTTCCATACCGAAAGTACGAGCTTCGTCAGCAATAATTGGCACAATTTGTTGACCAATGTTCTTATCTTTCAATAAGGTATTTAAGAAACGTACAAATGCCATTGTAGTTGAAATTGGACGAGCTTGTGCTTCCAATAATGGTGCAAATTCTTCCAATGATGGTACTTTAAATTCAGTAGTGAATTTTGGTAAACGTTTTGGTAAATAACCATTTAACGCTTTACGTCTACCGTGAAGATAATTGTACTCTTCCGAACCTTCTGGGAAGGTGATGTATGGATAGTTAGGAATATCTTCATCTTTAATATCTAATTGGAAATGATCGCGGAAAGATTTTAAGCTTTCGAGAGACATTTTTTTTGATTGATGCGCAGTATTTTTACTTTCTGCTTCAGGAATTTTATAACCTTTAACCATGTGCGCTAAGATCACAACAGGTTTACCTGCAGTTTGCGCTTTATGGAATGCGGCATAAAGTTTTTCTGAATCGTGACCACCACGTCTTAATGCCCAGATTTCATCATCTGTCATATCAGCCACTAATGCAGCGGTTTCTGGATAACGACCGAAGAAGTGTTCACGAACGTATGCACCATTCTTAGATTTGAAGGTTAAATAGTCACCATCAAGCACTTCCATCATTAATTGGGTTAATTTGCCGGTAGTATCTTTTGCAAATAATTTATCCCAGCCACTACCCCACATGACTTTGATCACTTCCCAACCTGCACCAACAAATAAACCTTCTAATTCTTGAACGATTTTGCCGTTACCCGTTACTGGACCATCTAAACGTTGCAAGTTACAGCTTACGACGAAGATTAAGTTATCTAAGCCCTCACGTGCAGCGAATGTTAAATCACCTTTTGCTTCGATTTCGTCCATCTCACCGTCACCAAGGAAAGCATACACTTTTTGATCTTTGGTGTCTTTTAAACCACGGTTATCTAAGTATTTTAAGAAACGAGCAGTACGGATCGCATTTACAGGGCCTAAACCCATAGATACGGTCGAGAATTGCCAGAATTCAGGCATTAATTTCGGGTGTGGGTAAGAAGAAAGACCTTTGCCTGGTTCACATTCTTGACGGAAATTATTCATTTGATCTTCAGTAATACGACCTTCAACAAATGCACGAGCATACATACCTGGTGCTGCGTGGCCTTGGAAGAAGACTAAGTCACCGCCGTTTTTATCAGTCGCCGCTTTGAAGAAGTGATTAAAACAAACTTCATACATGCTTGCAGCCGATTGATAAGTTGAAATGTGACCACCTAATTCAAGATCTTTTTTCTGACCACGTAATACCGCCATGATCGCATTCCAACGTACAGCACTACGAATACGACGCTCAATAACTTTATCACCTGGGTATGCTGGCTGTTCAGAAACAGGGATTGTATTAACATAAGGGGTTGTTACGCCACCTTTTGCAATGTTCACACCACCATTACGTGCCTGATCAATCACTTGATTGATGATGTAATGCGCACGCTCTGCGCCTTCAGCACGAATTAATGAATCAACAGCTGACAACCAATCCTGTGTTTCAATTGGGTCAATATCGTTTACTAAGGTATTTGACATAGTCTTTCCTTATTTTACTGAGTGAAAATAAAGTTTGGTCATAACCAAACACGAAAATCAAGCTTGTTAACCAATGTTACAAACATTTAACAAATCTTGCAAATTTTAGAAGATTTTTTGCAAGAAAGATAGTAGATTTTCACTGTTCTCACGCATTTCTTCGAGTTATTGCCATACTCGTTACTAAAAGTGCGGTCATTTTTAAAGGATTTTTGGGTTAAGTTAAAGCATACTTTATATATTGCATTCCCTACCCGCTTTGATCTAAAGTGTTCGCATGCTTTTAAGCTTTTTAGAGGACAAAATATGAACACGACAACTCGCCCAATCTTTTCTCATAAACGAATAGCGCTCGTTGCACATGATAGTTGCAAACAAAATCTGCTCAATTGGGTAAAGAAACATAAAGAAGCTCTCGCTCCCCATCAACTTTATGCAACAGGTACAACCGGCCATCTATTGTCTAGAGAAACAGGACTTGAAATAGCCTCATTATTAAGTGGTCCGATGGGAGGAGATCAACAGCTTGGCGGACTGATTGCTGAGAAAAAAATTGATATGATGATTTTCTTTTGGGATCCGATGAACGCAGCACCACATGATCCCGATGTAAAAGCCTTAATGCGTATTGCAACTGTTTGGAATATTCCCGTAGCAATTAATCAAAGCACGGCTGATTTTCTTTTAACATCAAACTTATTTGATCAGAAAATCAATATTGATATTCCCGATTATGAAGGATATTTAAAGGCTCGTTTAGATTAAATGATAATATTGCTAGTCAAACAATACTAACCTGATAAAAAAGGAGATAAATGACTTTATCTCCTTTCTAATTGTTTCGTTGTTAATTACTGACCTTGAGCCGCTGCTGCCATCATTAGCATAAACAACACACCTTGAACTTGCTCTTCTGGAATTACTTGACCATTCAGTTTGAGTTCTCCCTTTTCAAGCACTAAGGTAAGCGTTACATTTTTATCATTATTCACCACAATATTTTGTGCTGCCGCTTGTTTCGCTTGCTCTTCAATTTTCTCTTTAACCAAAGCTTTATCTTCTTCTGTGGCAAATTGTGTAATAATTTTTTCTGCAGTCGCTTTATCTACATGAATATTTACCGCGAAATCCGTAAATTGTTTATATAAACTACCCGCCATTAAATCTAATTTCGGATCTTTCGCTAATGCCACATTTAAATCTAATGAGACTTTACCTTGATTATCTGAAATAGAAACCGGATTCAATTTAATTTGAGGCTGATTATTAAAAATAGCCATACCATGATTTTCAACCCATGAACTTAAAATTTCAGATACAACCTCCTCATTAACATTTTTATCATCACTTACTGACTTAAAGACAGTGAAAAGTGCTTCAATCAAAGCATTTGCTGCGTTTGCTTCAATATGGTTTAATTCACCATTGTAAGTTAATTTTCCCAAATCTTTTCCATCAATAATGACTGAGTCTAATGTATTTTCACTTTTAAAGTTCACAAAATCACCATTAAGTGAAATATCTGATGTTGCTTTTAAACCTTTTTCAATAAGAGAAGTCGTTTTTCCAGCATAGTCCATGCTCGTCATTTCGAAGCTTTCAGTTGAATAAGAACCTTTCCCCGTATAAATGTAAGCCCATTTTGTAGGATTGAATGAAGCATCCAATTTCATGCCCTTCATCTTCGTTTTTACCGATTTAACAGCAGTAACATCCTGGTTATCTTCCCCATCAACATGATTAGGTCCTAAATCAGTAGTCACTTCGTCTAAAGTCATTTCATATTTACCCGCACGATCTTTATCAACATCAAAACCTATATTGATATTTGACCAAGCTAATTTATTTTGTGGTGAGTTAGGATCAATCACTTCCCCTGCCGCTAGATCAATCTTACCCTTTGTTGCTAAGCTATAGCTAGTAGAAGCTTGATATTGAACAGGCTTATCTGATTTAAGCAAATCAAATAAAGGTTGGGTTGTTTCATTTTTACCAATCACACCTTGTGCTGAAAACATTGTTGGTACAAAGTTGAATTTTTCTAGCTGATTAAGCGGAAATGGACCATGATAAAGCTTAGTTGAAAATGGAATAGTAAATACCTTCCCCTCTTTGGGTAAAGATATGACCACTTCATCTTCCACTTGAGAAGTAAAGAAACCGCGCTCAAACTGTTTATTTTGATAAACAACCTTAAATGAATCAGATAAGCCTAAAGCCTGAGCTTGTTTGTTTGCTAATTCAATTTGGCGTAAATATTCAGTTTGTGCTTTTTCCCCAGTAAACCAAGCTCCACCGACACCTACCACGCCAAGTGCCACAATTACGCCTAATGCTACGACTGATTTTTTCATTTTGATTCCTTTATTAAATTAATAGATGACTAAAATTGTCAGCAATTTATCATAAAATGAAATTTTTTTCTTATTTTTTCAAAAATATTTTATTTTTCCCCTTGAACTTTATTCCTGCGGACTTATTTTGTAAAACAAGAACGGAAATGACCGCACTTTAAAAGGAAGAAAAAATTTTAAATCTTACCTCTTGAAATGCGAAAAAGTATCCACATCTTATTCATCGTAATAACTTACAACGAATTTAAAATTTAATTAGGAGTAACAACATGGGAAAAATTATTGGTATTGACTTAGGTACAACAAACTCTTGTGTCGCTGTAATGGATGGTGATAAACCACGCGTAATTGAAAATGCAGAAGGCGATCGTACTACCCCGTCAATTATCGCTTATACAAATGATAACGAAATTTTAGTGGGTCAACCGGCAAAACGCCAAGCGGTGACCAACCCGAAAAATACATTGTTCGCGATTAAACGTTTAATCGGTCGTCGTTTTGAAGATGCTGAAGTAAAACGTGACATCGATATTATGCCATTTGAAATCACCAAAGCAGACAATGGTGATGCATGGGTAAATGTAAAAGGTGACAAACTTGCACCGCCACAAATTTCTGCAGAAGTATTGAAAAAAATGAAGAAAACTGCGGAAGATTTCTTAGGTGAGCCAGTGACTGAAGCGGTAATCACTGTTCCTGCATACTTTAACGATGCTCAACGTCAAGCAACAAAAGATGCTGGTCGTATCGCAGGCTTAGAAGTCAAACGTATTATCAACGAACCAACAGCAGCAGCATTAGCTTACGGTTTAGATAAAGGTCAAGGCAACAAAACTATCGCTGTTTATGACTTAGGTGGTGGTACATTCGACTTATCTATCATCGAAATTGATGAAGTAGGTGGCGAAAAAACCTTTGAAGTATTAGCAACCAATGGTGATACTCACTTAGGTGGTGAAGACTTCGATAACCGTGTTATCAACTACTTAGTGGATGAGTTCAAAAAAGAACAAGGCGTTGACTTACGTAACGACCCACTTGCAATGCAACGTTTAAAAGAAGCAGGTGAAAAAGCGAAAATTGAACTTTCTTCTGCACAACAAACTGATGTGAACTTACCTTACATCACTGCAGATGCAACAGGTCCTAAACATTTAAACATTAAATTAACTCGTGCTAAATTAGAATCTTTAGTAGAAGATTTAGTGGCGAAATCACTTGAACCTGTAAAAGTTGCATTAAACGATGCTGGCTTAAGTGCATCACAAATTGATGATGTTATCTTAGTGGGCGGTCAGACCCGTATGCCATTAGTACAACAAAAAGTAGAAGAATTCTTCGGTAAAGCACCTCGTAAAGATGTGAACCCTGATGAAGCCGTTGCTATCGGTGCAGCAGTTCAAGGTGGTGTATTAGCGGGTGATGTAACTGATGTATTATTGTTAGACGTAACGCCGTTATCTTTAGGTATCGAAACCATGGGTGGCGTGATGACTACCTTAATTGAGAAAAACACGACGATTCCAACTAAAAAATCGCAAGTATTCTCAACAGCAGAAGATAACCAAAGTGCAGTAACCATTCACGTGTTACAAGGTGAACGTAAACAAGCATCAGCGAATAAATCTTTAGGCCAATTCAACCTTGAAGGCATCAACCCTGCTCCACGCGGTATGCCACAAATTGAAGTAACCTTTGATATCGACGCTGACGGTATTATCCATGTTTCTGCGAAAGATAAAGGTACAGGTAAAGAACAACAAATCACCATCAAAGCCTCTTCAGGTTTAAGTGATGAAGAAATTCAACAAATGGTTCGTGATGCAGAAGCAAACGCTGAAGCAGACCGTAAATTTGAAGAATTAGTACAAGCTCGCAACCAAGCAGATCACCTTGTACACAGCACACGTAAACAATTAGAAGAAGCCGGTGACAAAGTTCCAGCTGAAGATCGTGCAGCAATTGAAAGTGCATTAAGCGATTTAGAAACAGCTGCGAAAGGTGAAGATAAAGCGGCTATCGAAGCTAAACTTCAAGCGCTTGCAGAAGTTGCTCAAAAACTTGTTCAAGTGGCTCAACAGCAAGCTGATGCACAACAAGCTCAAAGCAACAGCAAACCAAATGATGATGTTGTTGATGCTGAGTTTGAAGAAGTGAAAGACAACAAATAATTTCACTTTAACCTAAATCAAAGGGCGTAGCGATACGCCCTTTTGGCATATTCATTAAATGTCGTTTTTCCTGACTTTATTTAAAAAAGTGAAGTCCGGAAAAATAAACCTGGAGGATAAATGGCGTTAAAACTCTACCCAATCGTTCAACAACGCTTAAATAACAACATAGCAAATAAGATAATCTCACCCCTTTGGCAAAACAATCTTGATAAACTACCACAAGGTCACTGTTGTTATGGCATCTATTTTAATTATGCTACGAATCACCTAGCAGACTATGATTTTGCGATTGCAAGTGAAGTAATATTAGAGACAGATATTCCGGTGATTGAAATTGAAGATTTGAGTTTCTACGAAGTTTTTCGTTGCAAAGTAGATGAAATTTATCAAACATGGCAACTAATCTGGAAAAAAGAACAACAAGGTTTACTTAAGCGGGCTTATTCGGTGGATTTTGAAAAATACCACTCTGATGGTTTGGTAGAAATTTATATCGCTGTTGTACCACATTGCTAAGCTCAAAGTGCGTAAAATTTTATAAAAAACGACCGCACTTTACCCCAAAACAAACACAACAAAGGAAAAAACAATGAAATTCGAAACGAAATGCCTCCATGCTGGCTATACCCCTAAAAACGGTGAGCCACGTGTTCAACCAATCGTACAAAGCACCACTTATACTTACGATTCTGCAGAAGAAATTGGCAAGTTATTTGATTTACAAGCAGCCGGTTATTTCTATACTCGCCTAGCAAACCCAACAACAAATGCTGCGGAAGAAAAAATCACGGCACTTGAAGGTGGCGTGGCAACAATGTGTACGGCTTCTGGTCAATCTGCGGTTTTCTATGCGATGTTGAATATTTTAGAAGCAGGCGATCATTTTATTTCCTCTTCTTATGTGTATGGCGGTACTTACAATTTATTTGCCCATACATTCAAAAAAATGGGTATCGAAGTGACTTTTGTGGATCAAGATTTACCGCTTGAAGAACTCAAAAAAGCGATTCGTCCAAATACAAAAGCCGTTTTTGCTGAAACCATTGCAAACCCTGCTTTACGCGTGTTGGATATTGAAAAATTCGCCGCCTTAGCAAAAGCTGCAGAAGCGCCATTATTAATTGATAATACCTTTGCTACCCCCTATTTTTGTCGTCCAATCGAATTTGGTGCAAATGTGGTCATTCACAGCACATCTAAATATTTAGATGGTCATGCTATTGCCTTAGGTGGCTCAATTACTGATGGCGGTAACTTTAATTGGAATAACGGCAAATATCCGCAATTAAGCACGCCAGACCAAACTTATCATGGTTTGGTTTACACAGAAACCTTTGGCCCCGCAGCTTATATTGTCAAAGCACGCGTGCAATTAATGCGTGATTTAGGTGCTACACCAGCTCCTCAAAATAGTTTCTTATTGAATGTAGGCATGGAAACCCTCGCGCTTCGCATGCAACGTCATTATGAAAATGCACAAGCTGTAGCCGAGTTTTTAGAAAAACATCCGCAAGTCGTTAAAGTGAATTATCCTGGCTTACCAAGTTCGCCAGATTATGCCCTCAAACAAAAATACTTACCGAACGGTTTGTGTGGCGTTATTTCCTTTGAGATTAAAGGTGACAAAGAAACCGCGGCAAAATGGTTAAACGCATTGCAAATGACCTCTCGTGAAGTACACGTAGCCGATATTCGTACTTGTGCATTACATCCAGCGACTTCAACGCACCGCCAATTAATTGAAGCTGAATTAGAAAAAGCGGGGATTTCTGCAGGACTTATTCGCCTTTCTTGCGGTATTGAAAATATTCAAGATATTTTAGCTGACTTAGAGCAAGCATTCGCTGCAGCAAAATAAGTCATAAATTAACGAATTTACCCTTGATATTTCTGACTTCGACATTATTTTTATTCTTAGGTATATTGTTAACGCAATACCATACAATAACAAAATAAAATTTTTTAAATTTATATTTTTAAACGGAAAACGAAAACATTATGGCAAAGAAAGATTATTACGACGTTCTTGGTGTTGAACGTGGCGCAGACGAAAAAGCAATTAAACGTGCTTACAAAAAACTCGCCATGCAATATCACCCTGATAGAACCAAAGGTGATAAAGCCAAAGAAGAAAAATTTAAAGAAATCCAAGAAGCCTATGAAATCCTAGGTGATAAAGAAAAACGTGCCGCTTACGATCAATACGGCCATGCAGCCTTTGAACAAGGCGGCATGGGAGGAGGTGGCTTCGGTGGCGGATTCAGCGGTGCTGATTTCGGTGATATTTTTGGTGATATGTTCGGCGATATCTTCGGTGGTGGCGGACGAGGCCGTCAGCGTGTTGTTCGCGGTGAAGATTTACGTTATGACATCCAAATCACGTTAGAAGAAGCCGTAAAAGGTACAACCAAAGATATCCAGATTAATACCCTTGCTCACTGTGATAGCTGCGATGGTACTGGCGCAGAAAAAGGATCAAAAGTTGAGACATGCCCAAGCTGTCATGGTTCAGGTCGTATTCGTCGCCAACAAGGTTTCTTCGTAACTGAAGCGGTTTGTCCTACTTGTCATGGTTCTGGTAAGAAAATTGAAAAACCATGTAAAAGCTGCCATGGCGAAGGTCGTGTTCACAAGAAGAAAAACCTTTCCGTTAAAATTCCAGCAGGTGTGGATACCGGCAACCAATTACGCTTAAGCGGTGAAGGGGCAGCTGGCGAAAATGGTGCACCAGCAGGTGATTTATATGTGGTTATTCACGTTAAAGAACATCATATCTTTGAACGTGATGGCAATAACCTCTACTGTGAAGTGCCAATCAGTTTCTCAATGGCTGCGTTAGGTGGTGAGATTGAAGTTCCAACCTTAGACGGTAAAGTGAAACTCAAAATCCCTGCTGAAACCCAAACAGGCAAACTCTTCCGTATGCGTGGTAAAGGGGTGAGCTCTACACGTAGCGGCTACGCAGGCGATCTCATTTGTCGCGTAGTGATTGAAACACCGGTGAACTTAAATAAAGAACAAAAAGAATTATTAGAAAAACTGGAAGAAAGTTTGAAAGGACAAAAGTCGCATAGTCCGAAATCTTCAAGCTTTTTAGACGGTGTGAAGAAATTCTTTGATAACTTAGGTAAGTAAGCCTAAACAAAAAGTGCGGTCAATTTTAAAACTGTTTTGAAATTGACCGCACTTTTACTTTATACGACTGAAATCGCTTTTATTTGCACATAAACATCCATGCCTTGAGCGAAATGCAATTCATTAAACGCCCATCTACTGACACTTGCCCAAACTTTATGCCCTTCCACCAACACCGCAATATCAATGCGATTCTCTTGCGGAACGATTTGTACAATTTGTCCACGTAAGATATTACGAATACTCGTTTGTTCTGGCTTGCTGAGAGTGAGTGATACATCGGAACTATAAATACAGACACGCACTTTTTCATTCGCTTGATGATGCACTTCGTTAATCCAAAGCTGTTGTTCACCTAAAGAAAGTGCGGTCATTTTATAGGTTGGATTATGTAAATAGACGGGCAACGCCAACACACTACTCTGCTCTGATTCGCCTTTCCAAGGGGCAAATAACGGACTGTTCCACACATTTTCTAAGGTGTCATAGGCTTTCACTTTGCCATTTTCCATCAGCACCACGCGATCGGCCAAACGTAATAATTCATCTAAACTGTGCGTCACATATAAAATCGGCACATTAATTTCTTTGGATAGACTTTCTAAATATTGCATAAGCTCACGTT
The DNA here is from genome assembly GCA_018366115.1 of Parahaemophilus parainfluenzae. Taxonomy (GTDB): domain Bacteria; phylum Pseudomonadota; class Gammaproteobacteria; order Enterobacterales; family Pasteurellaceae; genus Haemophilus_D; species Haemophilus_D parainfluenzae_AB. Next base: position 172,949 of record JAGZIS010000002.1, read on the forward strand.
TGCGAGGCACATCTAAAGCAGAAAGCGGTTCATCCATCAATAAAATATCAGGATCCGTCAATAAGGCTCGCCCAATCGCCACACGTTGTTTTTCTCCGCCTGATAAAGTCAGCGGATAGCGTTTGAGTAATGGCTCAATACCAAGGAGCTGAATGATATAGTCAAAATCTTCACGGCTGACATGCTTCATGCCATAACGCAAATTACCTTTGACGTTGTAATGCGGAAATAAACGAGCATCTTGGAATACATAACCAATTTTGCGCTGATGCACAGGGAGATTCTCACCGTTCTCCACATCCACCAAAGTGCGGTCATTTAAACGAATAAATCCCTGATCAGGATGAGTCAAGCCACTCACTAAATTAATTAATGAGGTTTTCCCCGAACCTGACAAACCAAAAATAGCCGTCACACCTTGAGTTGGCAATTGCAGATCCGCACGTAAGGTCAGGCGACCTAATTGTTGTTGTACATTAATGTGTAGCATCGCCCTGCCCCAATTTTTTCTGCATCCGTTTGCTTAAGGCTTCGGAAAGCAATAAGGAAATCAATGAAAGGATCACCGCAAACAAGCAAAGGCGTGCAGTTTGTGCTTCTGCGCCTGGTGTTTGGATGAATGAATACATCGCTAAAGGAATGGTTTGGGTTTCCCCCGCAATATTAGATACGAAAGTAATGGTTGCACCAAATTCCCCTAAAGAACGAGCAAACCCTAATACTAAACCCGCCAATACACCAGGTAGAGAAAGGGGTAACGTAATCGTGAAAAAAACTCGCCAAGGCGAAGCGCCAAGCGTTTGTGCGGCTTGCTCTAATTTAAAATCAATGCTTTCCAAGGAAAGACGAATCGCCCGCACGACCAATGGAAATGCCACCACTGCAGAAGCTAATACTGCCCCTTTCCAGCTAAAGCCAAAGGATAAACCAAACCATTGATATAAATACTTACCAATAAAGCCATTACGCCCCATGGCAACCAATAATAAATAACCGATTACCACTGGTGGCAACACCAAAGGCAAATGAATAATCCCTGTAATCAACGACTTACCATAGAATTCCTTACGAGCCAGTAACCAAGCGATAAAAATCGCGAAAGGTAAACTCCAAAGCATAGAACTCAATGCAACACTCATACTTAAGTGAATTGCATCCCATTCCATAGGGCTTAATTGAAACCAAGAGAGCAAAATATTTCCTTGTATATATCGATATGATTAAATTTCTTTATAGATAACAAAAAGGACAGTTTCCTGTCCTTTTCTTGTAAAACGAAGCCTCATTATTTCACAGAGAAACCATATTCAACAAATACTTTCTTCGCGGCATCAGATTCTAAGTAATTAAGAAAATCACGAGTATCTGCATTATCATGATCTTTTAAAATCGCTGCTGGGTATTCTACCGGTTTATAACTGTCTTTCGGGAACACACCTACTGTTTTCACCTCTTTACTCACTTTCGCATCGGTACCATATACAATACCGTAAGGTGCTTCAGCACGTTCAACTAAGGCGAGTGCACCACGTACATCTTTCGCACGAGCTAATTTATCTTTAACTTGATCCCATAAATTCAATTTCGTTAATGATTCTTCTGCATATTGTCCTGCAGGAACGTGGGCAGGGTCACCCACAGATAAATAACTATCTTTTAAGCCTTTAATCCATTCGCCTTTTGCAACATCAACTGAATTAACAGTGCTTTTAGCTGGCGCAATTAATACTAACTCATTACCCACTAATACTTTTTCAGTTTCTTTTACTGTAAGGTTTTTATCAGATAAATATTTCATCCATTTATTGCTAGCTGAGATAAATAAATCTGCTGGCGCACCTTCTTCAACTTGTTTAGCTAAAGTGGATGAAGATGCAAAAGAAAACACTACTTCATTACTTGCTTTTTCAGCTTTATACTTCTCTGCAATTTGTTGTAACGCATCAGTCATGGAAGCGGCTGCAAATACAGTGATTTTTGCAGATGCAGCGAAAGACACGCCCATACCTGCAATTAAAAGTGCGGTTGCAAATTTGGTTAATTTCATTATTTATCTCCTATATAAATGAAACTATATATAAAAAAATATACTGTGCTTGAATTATAACTTTAATTTTAAAATAAGCATACAGAAAAAAACAAAAATCAAGTAAAATAAGCAAAATTATGTATTAGGAGGAGATGATGAAACAAACTGAAATTTTACTGACAATCAAACTTCATCAAAAATTATTTATTGATCCAAAACGTGTTCGCCTCTTAAAAGAAATTAAAGAATGTGGCTCAATTAATCAGGCAGCCAAAAATGCAAAAGTGAGCTATAAAAGTGCGTGGGATCACCTTGAGGCGATGAATAAAATTAGCCCCAAACCGCTTTTAGAACGTAATATCGGTGGAAAAAATGGAGGCGGTACGTCATTAACCACTTATGCTGAGCGTTTATTACAGCTTTATGATTTGCTCGAACAAACACAAGAACATGCCTTCCATATTCTGCAAGATGAGACAATTCCACTCAACAGCTTGCTTTCAGCGACAGCAAAATTCTCCCTACAAAGTAGTGCTCGGAATCAATTTTTTGGTAAGGTTGCGAGTCAACATATTGTTGACTCCCGCTGCATTGTTGCGGTAAATATTCAGGATTTAGCTCATCCATTACATGTTTCAATCACAATGCGCAGTGCTGAGCGTCTAAAACTCATTACTGAAAAAGAAGTGATGGTGATGTTTAAAGCGCCTTGGGTGAAAGTTAGTGCCATGGCATCGGAAGAAAAAAGTAATATCTTCCAAGCAACAATTCTTTCTATGCAAAATGAAGAAGCAATTTTGCAAATAAAAGACAGCTCAATTGAATTTTGTGCAAGTATTCATAGTAAGGATGGCTGGAAAGTGGGACAAGAAGTGTGGTTACATATTGAGCCAGAACAAATCATCTTGGCAACATTGAAATAATCCTAAAACAAAAAGTGCGATCAAAATTGATCGCACTTTATTATTTTCGCTTATAACGCAATCTCATCAATCGGGCGTCCAAAACTTGGCAAAAAGACTTGTAAAAAATAATCCATTTCCTGGCTGTGCCATTGTTCCATCAAATTTTCTAAACGTTTTTTAGCTGTTTTAAATTCGTGGTTACCATGCTCTAATTCAAATTGAGCTTTAATGTAAGCACAAATCAAATCCGCTTGCTTTACTAAATGCTTTTCTTCTGGGCTAAATTGCTCACTATCTAAGTATGGAGCAAAGCTCTCTTGCAACTCAGTCGGAAGCAAGCTAATTAAATGTAATTCGGCTGCCGCTTCAATGTCTTTATAAGCATGAGTGATTTCAGAATTGAAATACTTAATTGGGGTCGGCAAATCACCAGTAAAAATTTCAGAGGTATCATGATACATCGCCACTACCGCAATACGCTCAGGATTCACTTCACCACCAAAAAACTGATTTTTAATAATCGCTAAGGCTTGTGCTACAAAGGCAACTTGCAAGCTATGCTCCGCCAAGTTTTCCTTTTCAATATTACGCATCAATGACCAACGCTGAATTAAGCGAAGACGATCTAAACAGGCAAAAAAGTGACTGGTTTTAACTTCCACAAGATATCCTTAGTTAGATGGTAGCTCTTCAATAATTACGGGGAGATCAATCACCTTACCTAAGCGAGAAATCGTGATGATAACTTCTGTATTTGGTTTGGTATCACTAATAATTTGCATCATTTCACGAATAGACAGATTATCTCGTTTATTTAAACGTAAAATAACATCCCCCACTTGAATGCCTGCTTTCGCTGCGGGACTATTGGCTGTCACGCCGGTGATAACAATACCACCGTTTGAGTTAGAAGTGATCTCACTTTGTACGCCAAAGTAACCACGAATCACGCGGCCATCTCGGATAATTTTATATAGCACATCATTGGCAATACTGATTGGAATCGCAAAATTTAGGCCTTCTGCAATTTCATTGGCTGTTTTACCAATACTTAACGTGCTGATGCCCACTAATTCGCCAGCTGAGTTAATCAACGCGCCACCAGAGTTACCACGGTTAATTGATGCATCTGTTTGAATAAAGTTTTGACGACCTAAAGAATCCCCTACGGCACTACGCCCTACCGCACTGATAATTCCTTGTGACACACTTTGACCTAGGTTATACGGATTACCAATGGCTAATGCAATATCTCCAACACGCACTTGGCGTTCTTTATTTTGTGGAATTGTAGAAAGATTGGTTGCTTTAATTTTTAATACCGCAAGATCCGTTAAATTGTCTGAGCCAATTAAATTAGCTTCATAAATACTACCGTTTTGCAGCGCGACCACAATTTGATCGGCATTTTGGATAACGTGTTTATTAGTGAGAATATAACCGTCTTTCGTCATAATCACACCAGAACCTAAGTTATTTACCTGTAATTGATCACTATCATTAATGCTAGCAGAAGAAAATGATCGGTTGTACACATTCACCACAGCAGGAGAAGCAATTCTCACGGCACTGTTGAACGAAACGATATCATCAGCAGAGAAAAGGCTGCTGTTATTGAGCTTAGGAACAGCAAATAAAATAACGCCTGCCGCAGCAAGCCCCCAAAGGGCGGAGTGGAAAAGTTTTTTAAACATTTTTATTCTTTTATTAATAAGTTAGGTAAATAACTGAGCTTTAAATCATCCCCAATTCTTTCACATTCTTGCAGTTGCCACAATGGGGCATCTGCAAGTTTTTCTAAATGCGGGAGTTGGCATAATCCTCGAGCTTTATCTCCCAAGAGTTTCGGGGAGACATAAATGATTAATTCATCTACAGCATGTTGTTCAATCAAGCTACCCGCTAAATTGGCGCCGGCTTCAACCCAAACAGAATTCACTTGTCGCTTGCCTAATTCTGTCATCAATAGATCAAACTCATAGTTTTCTGGCAGTAAAATTTGCTCACAGAAATCAGGGAATACCGACATATCTCGTGGAATTGAACCCACAAGCCAAACTGGCGAATGGGTATGGAATAATTGATGGCTTGGTTGAACTCGATTTTTAGAATCTAAGATTATGCGAATAGGCTGACGCACAGTATCTTCAGCATATTCCGCTTTTAGATCATCGGGGAATTGATTCCAACGTACATTCAAACTTGGATCATCGGCTAACACGGTAGCACTTGTTGATAAAAGTGCGGTCGCTTTGGCTCGCATTTTTTGTACATCCGCACGAGCTGCATCACCTGTAATCCATTTGCTTTCACCGCTCGCCATGGCTGTTCGTCCATCTAAACTCATGGCTAATTTCAGCTGCACATAAGGCTTGCCGGTTCGCATACGTTTAAGAAAACCTTTATTTAAGGCTTCTGCTTGTTCATTCAATAAATTGACCGCACTTGGAATGCCTGCATCGGCTAGCATTTTCAGGCCCTTGCCTGCTACTTGCGGATTAGGATCCGCCATAGCTGCCACAACTCGACTGACACCAGCTTCAATTAACCCTAATGCACAAGGTGGTGTGCGTCCATAATGAGAACAAGGTTCAAGCGTCACATAAGCGGTTGCGCCTTTCGCTTTCTCACCGGCATCTGCCAATGCCACACGTTCTGCATGAGGCTGACCAGCTTTAAAATGAAACCCTTTCCCGACAATTTCACCGTTCTTAACTAACACACATCCTACGGATGGATTCGGCGTAGTGGTGTACTGCCCCTTTGCTGCAAGCTCAAGAGCTAGTTGCATAAATTTCACATCATCAGAGGAAAAGGTATCACTCATACTAATCCTTTAAGCTTTCAATCTCTTTGGTGAATTCATTGATATTATCAAAGCTCAAATAAACGGACGCAAAACGGATATACGCCACTTTATCTAATTCTTTCAGCTCATTCATGGCTAATTTACCCACGAGATGACTTGGCACTTCGCGCTCACCCGTCGCACGTAATTGGATAATTATATGGCTGATGGCTTTTTCCACATCATCCGAACTTACAGGACGTTTTTCTAACGCATGTTGAATACCGCTACGCAATTTATCTTCATTAAACGGCTCGCGTGACCCATCATTTTTAATAATTTTTGGCACCACTAATTCGGCTGTTTCAAAGGTGGTAAAGCGTTCATGACAATTCCCGCATTCCCGACGACGACGCACTTGATACCCATCAGAAACCAAACGGCTGTCAATCACCTTAGTTTCTTCAGTTGAACAAAACGGACAACGCATTTTAGCTCCTTTTCAAAATGATTCTTAAGTCAGTATCTTATCAAAAATCCAGGATCTTTTCGATCTGAAGATCCGCTTTAAGACAACATTTCTCCAAACCAGGATGTGGTTTCTTTCACCAACTGCAAAAGACCATCCTGCGATTTAAATTGTTCTGTTTGACCCAATACCCTCGCCCAATAAGGCTCGGCTTTTCTATAACTATAGTTATCGTCTTTCGCAAGAGATTCGATATTCGTTAAAACATTGTCAAAATTGACCGCACTTTCATCTTTTTCAATAAACTTCGCTATATTTTCCGTTGGAATAAGCTGAATTTGTTGCTGGCTTTGTAAATAAGCCTCGACATACATTTTCAGTTTCTCAAGTGCGGTCGATTTTTCTATTGTTTTTAATGTTAAATCCTTATCCTTAGCGATAATACGTGGTGGCAGTGCATTCTCTTTTGTCACCAGTTGAATGAGATAATAAAGCCATGGGCGAATACGATAACGATCTTTATATTTTGCAAATCGCCATTCGATTATCTGATTTTCATCACCAAATAATGGCTCCATATAGCCAAACAAGCGAATATTGCCTTGTGCCGTTTCCACCACAAAATCGACACTCTCACTATGTGGTGAAGAATAGTCCTTAATTTTCTCTTTAAAAGCCAATACATCAGCACGAATGGATTGCGCACAGACTTCCGCAAACTCGCCACGTGGCATGATGCCTTTCACTCGCTGTTTGGCGAAATAATCGTTAAATTGCGCTTCCTCTAAATGCAATAATTCATTACTAATGCGATGATGCTCCAAACCATTTAACGTGAAGTTTTCACTTTCTTCAATGCGATCATCGTCATCTCGGAAATACACACCAAGCTGCTTTTCAAAAAAGAATTTCACTGGATTTTCAACAAAACTCACAAACCGATCGAGCTCAATTTCCGTTATTGGCGCTTGATTTTCCCCCATCGGCACAACAAACTCATGACATTTTCTTTCTTGGAATTGGGCAATCGGCAGCCATTTTTTCGCAAAAGAGCGGTTAATTTTTCCTTCATTTTGGAAATTGTTTGGACTAAACGCCGTCATTGGATGCTGTTCAATTCTTAAGCCATTTTCTGAATAATGATTAATATAATCAACCAATTGGCTCACCAATACTGAAGGCTCTTTTGGTTGATTATCAATAATCGAACAGCCCACATAACTCACATAAAAATGGGATCTTGCGGCTAGCAAAGCCTCAAGGAATAAATAACGATCATCATCTCGACGAACACGATCGCCTTTTTGATGATGATATTGCATTAAGTCAAAACTATTTGGGGTATGACTGCGTGGGTAATCCGCTTCATTCATTCCGAGCAAACACACCACTTTAAAAGGAATAGAACGCATTGGTAAAAGCGTACAGAAATTCACTTTTCCCGCTAAGAAACGAAGGCTATTTGGTGTTTCTTCTAAACGCGCAGACATCACTTCCGCAATCACATCCGCTTGCAAGGTTTCTTCAAAATTGACGGCCTGCAAATCATCGGCAAAGGCATTGATACAATCTTGAATATAAAATAAAGTATCCACCGTTTCTTCATTTTGCACAAAGAAATCCGTCAAAAGTGCGGTCAATTTTTCACGCCATTTTTCAATATTGTGTGCCTTTTGCAAATCTTGATGCCATTTATTTAAGGCCGTAAAAAATTGATTTACCGCACCGACTAACTGCCCTTTCAATCCATAGCTACTATCAAGTCCAAGACTGTCTTGCCAAACACCTTGTTCTTCACGCATCGCATAGCCTAAGGTCATACGTTCAAGCCCTGCCTGCCACGCGTTAAAATTCAGTGTATTCTGCAATTTTTCCAAACCAAAGCGAATGCCCGACTCTTTCACCCATTCACGGATTTGCTCGAGATCGGCAAGCGCAATATTAAAACGCTCACGGATAGCCGGAATATCCAATAAAGCAAGTACTTCTTCCGCACCAAACTGGCTTTCTTTTAAATTTAACAGGGAAAGATAGCTCGACACGATCACATCACTTTCAGACAATTTACTGTCAGAAATTGAGAACGGAATAACGGGTGCATCCGCACTATTCGCACCAAAGACAGCCTGAATATAAGGTGTGTATTGGTTAACATCGGCAACCATGACCACCACATCTTTTGGTGTAATCTGTTCTTCTTTTGGTTTATGCTGATTCTGATTGAATAAATCCAACAAATAATCATGTAGCACTTCAACTTCGCGCATCGCGCTATGACAAGATTTCATCACCAAAGAGCGGTCATTTTTCGCAACATTTAATGTACCATGACTCAACGTCAAAATTTGATTTTGGATCTGCCCTAACAATGTTTTTTCGGAAAGTTCTGCATAGTAATCACAGGAAATGGCTTGAATATTTTCTTCATCACGCACTAATTGATAGAGAAAATCCCGCCCCATTTTTCCCCAAGAGGCTAAAAGCGGATTCCCGCTGAACAATTCTTCTTGTTGATTGGTGTAATCAAGATCAGCAGGTTCCCATGACACTTGCTCGGCTGAAATTAAAGGCTTCACATCATTGCTTTCTTGCACGAAACGCTGTCTTTCTAATAAATAGGATTTACTCAGATCTCGCAAGTCCCCCCAATATTCTTGACATGGATTATTGAAGAATAAATGTACATCTGTTTTAGCTGAAATACCTTGGAAAATATTGAGATAAACCGTTGGCAATGCTGGAATACCAAAAATAAAAATACGTTCCGGCAAGTTGAGTGTCGCATTTGGATCACGACATAGCTCTAAAAATTGTTGATTGAGTGCAGCACGATGCTTTGCTTTTCCACCGAAATCACGTTGGACATCATCCACCAATGCTCGCCATAAAATCCCTTGCCAATGAATATTGCCTTTAATTTGAGAAAGAAAGGTAGGATTTAACGCCGAAAGGCCCTGCTTTTGCTGATTAATTTGAGCCAAGATTTTTTCATCGTTATTTTCTTCCCATGCGGCAATCCATTCGGGACGATAGACGAGGTATTGGTCAAATAAATCGGCAACTTTTAGGCTTAATTGATAAAGTTTTTGCTGTTCTGATGCCGGTGAGGACGCTAAATATTTTTTTAATGGTTCAAATTCTTTTTGCTGTAAAAAAGTAGGGATTAATCGCATTAATCGCCATAACGTTGAATCTTTTTCAAAAGGGTTTTGCGTGGAAACATTCGGCAAATTATCAGCGTAAAGTTTCCAAATAAAACTGGAAGGCATGGGGAATTGGAAATTCGCTGCAACGCCACGTTTTTTAGCAATTTCCATTTGTAACCATTGTGCCATACCAGGGCTTTGCACTAACACAATGTCAGATTGAAACGGATCATGTTGAGGTAAATTTTCCAACAGCGAAACTAAAATATCCTTTTGAATTTCCGGTTGGTTTGAATAATAAGTAACGAACAAAGTAACGCCCTTTTGAAAGCAAAGACAATGCGTTATTTTACTCGGTTTTCAATAAAAATTCACCTTGAGGATAGCGTATATTCACTTGATGATGACTGCATTGAATTGCAAATTGAATGCCATTTTGTTGTACGCTATTTTCACAAGACAAGCCTAAAAACTGACGTTGAGCCTGATTCTCAGCAATTTGAATTGCCTGAAATTCTTGAAAAATTCTGACCGCACTTTTCCGTTGCTCACTCGTCCATCGGTTAAAGATCAAAAATAACCCGCTGAAAATCGATAATGCTAATAAAAGTGACATTAACGACATGCCTTTATTCACTTTGATCTTGCGCACTTAAATCACTCCAACTTTTATCCACCAAACGCCATTGGCTATATTCTTGTACGAGTTTGGTCACCACGGCTTTACCGTAAGCCACCGTCACGCCCTCCTCTAACTTAAGCGAACCACCTGTAATCACTGCACCACTTATTCGCCCTTTGCCGGTTAAAGTTAAATCCCCTTCTGCTAACAAAATGCCACTCACATTCCCTTTAACCTCTAATTGGTTTTGCGTTATCCAATACACTTGTAGTGTTTTTTGAGCAGTTAAAGTAGTATCTACTTTCACAAAGTGCGGTTGAAAATCAGCTTGTTTTTCGCTGGAAATAAAATCTCGCAGCATATTTTCATTAATGCCTTTTGTCGGCGATTTCTTAAATAACTCTGCTCGTTTACACCAAACAGAATAGGCCACTTTATCCTCTGCCCCATTAGACTCGAAAAAGACTTGTTTCACTTTTTCAGCACCATTTAAAGGCAAGTTTTGGCAAATATGTTTTTGTTGCTGCTGACTGATTTTCTGTAACGCCAGGCCTTGTTCTACATAATATTTTCGCTGACTCATTTGAGCTCGAAAAAATGCAAAGATCTGTTCATCAAATAATAAGATCAGCGCCAATAAGCCTGAAAGTAAAATCAGTGCCGTCAGTGTCACCATCCCTTTTTTCATGATCATTCTTCTTGATTTAATAAAGGCACCACAAGCGAAGTTTCATATTGAATATGCTTATGTGTTGCAAGATTTCCCGCGAGTTTGATTTCAATCCCTTTCCCTGCCTTTAACCAATCAAAACGTAATTGAGAAATCTCAAACTCTTTTTCATCCAATAAATCAGTCCATCCACCACCAGCGTTACAAGTAGATTGTGCTAAGGCTCTCTGACACTCTTCTGAGCGACAATCTGCATTTACCGAATTTTTATAGGTTTGTTTAGTTTCGATCATTTTGTCGTTAAGTTTGTAACCAAATAGCTCTTTTTCGATATTTTTTGCCACATTTTTAACGCCATTTACGCAAGTGTTTTTTGTGTATTTTTCACCAATACAGCCATTACTATTCAAATCATAAAAAAATAAAACACAGCTATTTGATGGAGCATTATCAGCTTGAGCAATGGTTATTGCAGTGCCGTTTTCATCCAATTCAAATAAAGCCAGATTATCCTCGATGAGTTTTTGGTTTGCGGCTCGAAAACCTACGCGACGCAGATCTTTCCCGATGAGTTGAATTGTACGTTGTAATTCCGTTTGTAGTTTGAGTTGTAACATTAAACGCTGATTTTGCTGTTGAGTTTGGGCATAAAATTGTGCAACCAATAGCAATAATAAAGCGGATAAGCCAAGTGAAATCAACAAACTCACCAATGTTTCGCCTTTTAATGGTTTCATCTTGTACATGCACTCGCCGCTTGATCAGGCTTTAATTTGATACTGCCCACGTTGAAAAAAGAAAACAATGTACGATGTTCTTCCGCCTGTAACATAAAACAATTTGTTTCCATGGTATTTCTGGCCCCATTAAATTTCACCGCCACTTCTGACGGATATAATTTAGGGCCTATCAGCATCGTTTTTCCTTCAAAATAAGGATAGTAAAAATGCGCATAAAGGTTTTTAGGACAATTCTGGGGATGAAAACAATCACAAAAATGATCGTTTTTTACTTGAGCAGTAATACACCAACGTTGATTCGCTCTATCTTGATTAGCCAAAATAAACCAAATCGCTGATGAATTTTCTGCCCTCGCTTGAATATTGCGTAAGAAAAAATAAAGCCGTTGTTGCTCTTTTTCGAGAAAATATTTGGGATCGTTTTTCTGCCATTTAGGCAATGTAAACGCCAACGTTAAGCTTAAAATAAATAATACAATCAAGGTTTCTAATAAAGTTATCCCTTTATACATAAAATGCCTTCTTTTTGACCGCACTTTAAAAGTCCTTTAGAAGAAAGCCAAATTTGCTACTTTATTTTTGCGATACTGATCGCAAATTTCCTTTAAAAAACGGGAAAAACCGTGAATTAAACATTTTCAACTGGCTATTTACTAAAACTCCCTTATAATAGGCGACCTATTTATCTGTTCTTTAAAATCTGGTGGAAATATGAATCCAATGTTAAATATCGCTATTCGTGCGGCACGAAGAGCGGGCAACGTAATTGCTAAAAACTATGAGCGCCGTGATGACATCCAAACAAGTAAAAAAGGTATTAATGATTATGTGACCAGCGTCGATAAAGCCGCTGAAGCTGAGATCATTGAAATCATTCAAAAATCTTATCCTGATCACACAATTATCAGTGAAGAGCGTGGTGCATTAGAAGGCAAAGACAGTGATATTCAATGGGTAATTGATCCACTAGATGGCACAACCAACTTTGTAAAAGGTTTGCCACATTTCTCAGTTTCTATTGCTATCCGTGTAAAAAACCGTACCGAAGTGGGTGTGGTTTACGATCCTATTCGTAATGAATTATTCACTGCTGTGCGTGGTGAAGGCGCAAAATTAAATGAAGTGCGTTTACGTGTAGATAGCCAAAATGAACTTAACGGGGCGATTTTAGCCACCGGTTTTCCATTCAAACAACCAAGCTTAATGCCAACTCAATTTGCTATCATGAATAATTTAATTGATGAAGCAGCAGATTTTCGTCGTACAGGTTCTGCCGCATTAGACCTTTGCTATGTAGCTTCTGGTCGCATTGACGGTTATTTCGAAATGGGCTTAAAACCTTGGGATTGCGCAGCGGGTGATTTAATCGTGCGTGAAGCAGGCGGTTTAGTGTGTGATTTCAATGCGGGTCACGGCTATTTACGCTCAGGCAATATCGTGGCTGCACCAGCGCGTATTTTAAAAGAAATGCTAAATAAAATTCAGCCTTGCTTAACCGAACAAGTTAAGTAAGTCCCAATAAAAAGTGCGGTGAATTTCACCGCTCTTTTTTTATGACTAATTTCTGTCGAGTGGTTTTCTATTTTCTTCCGTTTCAGGCTCAAGATCCAATTTTGCCATAAGAAGCTGATCGCCATCTTCTTCTGGGTTGCCTGTCACTAACAACTTGTCACCATAGAAAATGGAATTTGCGCCAGCCATAAAGCACATCGCTTGCATTTCTTCACTCATGCCTTGACGACCTGCAGAAAGGCGAACATAACTTTTTGGCATAGTAATACGCGCCACCGCAATAGTGCGAACAAATTCTGTCCAATCTAAATCAGCTGCATCAGCCATTGGCGTGCCTTCCACTTTCACTAATTGGTTAATCGGCACTGACTCCGGCTGAGGATCAAGATTTGCCAAACTTGCAATTAAACCAGCTCGCTCTTTACGGGTTTCATTCATACCCACAATACCACCACAGCAAACTTTTAAACCGGCATGACGCACTTTTCCTAATGTACTTAAACGATCATCAAAACGACGCGTACCAATGACATTGTGATAATTCTCTGGCGCGGTATCTAGATTGTGGTTGTAATAATCCAATCCTGCATCTTTTAACTCTTCCGCCATACCATCTTGCAACAAACCAAAAGTACCACACGTTTCTAAGCCAATATCTTTTACCGCACGAATAATCGCCGTCACTTTTTCCATATCTTTAGGCTTAGGACCACGCCATGCCGCGCCCATACAAAAACGTCCTGCACCACGTGCTTTAGCAATTTTGGCTTTTTCGACAATTTCATCAATATCCAAGATCTGCTGATTTTGTACACCTGTTTGATAACGCGCTGATTGAGGACAATAGCCACAATCCTCTGGACAACCACCCGTTTTAATCGACATCAAGGTTGATAACTGTATTGCGCCAGGGTTGAAATGCTCTCGATGCACTTGAGCTGCACGATAGACTAATTCTAAAAAAGGGGTTTCAAATAGCGCTTCGACTTTACAAACAGACCAATACTCTACTGATGGATGGGGCGTAATAGATGAAAGCTGTACTACATTTGTTGTGGTCATTATATTTTCCTCGTTTAAGCTATGTCGCTTTTATTAAGTTGAGCATATTACTCTGCAATATGATAAAAAGAGATCAGATCACTTTTCCTTGATGAATTTCAATCACTCGATCAATATGCCGTTCAATTTCTTTGGGTTGATGTGTCACCAATAACATGGTGAGCTTTTTCTCTTCACATAATTGATCCATTAAATCCTGCATTTCAATGCGTAATTTAGGATCAAGAGCTGAAAAAGGCTCATCCAATAATAAAATGGGTTTATCTCGTAGCAAACAGCGCGCCAATGCCACACGCTGTTTTTGCCCGCCTGAAAGTGCGGTCGGTTTTCTCGTTAAAAAATCCTGTAAATTGACCGCATTTGCAGCTTGTTCTACAAGTGCTTTTTCTTCTGCATTTAAAGCTAAATTCGGTTTTAAACCTAAAGCGATATTCTCTTCTAGGGAAAGATGAGTAAAGAGATTGTTTTCCTGAAACAGCATGGAAACCGGGCGTTCAAAAGGTGCTGTTTTGGTATGATTTTCACCATTGAGCCAAATCTCCCCACTATCGGCATATTCAAAGCCGGCAATTAAATTCAGTAAGGTACTTTTTCCTGCACCACTTTCACCAATGATGGCGACTTTTTCTTGTGCTTGAATCTGTAAATCAAACACCATCGGCATGGATTGATAATTGAAGACCACATTATTTAATTTAATCATGTTGTTCCTTCTGCCCTTCAATAAACATAAATAAACCTAAACATAAGCCCAATAAAATCAATGCCGTCACTGCCGCTTCTTGGCTTCGATATTGCCCGATTTGTTGATAAAGCAAATGAGGCAAAGAAGTAAAATCAGGGCTACCAAATAAGGCTATCGCTGTAAAATCACCGAGTGATAAAGTCGTTGCGAGCGCCAAGGCATATTTCAACGGGGCTTTTAGTAGCGGATATTCAATTAAACGAAAACGCTGCCAGCCTGTAATATTCAGCGATAAACAGAGTTTTTCATAATATTGCATCGATTGATTCATTGGTGAATTGAGAATTTTGATAACAAATGGCAAGGCAGCCAAGGCATTGCAAACCGATACCACTACAAACAAATGCCCTGCTGAAAAATCAATATCTTGTAACCAAAGGAATAAGCCGACTGCTAAAACAATCGTCGGAATGGCTAAAATCATCATGCCCCCCGTTAAAATTAAGTGGGCTAATTTGGGGTGATATAACCATTGTAGTTGCCGTGAAAGCAATAATAAGAAAAATCCAAATAATACCGATAAAATCCCTGCAGTCGGAGCCATGGTTAATGAATAAGCAAGCGCTTTCCATAATTGTGGATTTTGCCAATAGCCAAATAATTGAGTTGCAGATAAACCTTGAAAAACAATATTGAATAAGGGAGTTAGAATAAATAAGCACACCGAGAATAAGACAAAAACATGTCCAAACTTGACCGCACTTGAAGAAGGCAAAACCCAGCGATAACGTTGTGAAATCTGCGTTTCAGGTGCTTTTGCCCAATATTGTGAAAGTGAAAATAACGCAAAACAAAACGCAAATTGCACAAGCGCAAAAAGTGCGGCTTTGGGTAAATCAAATTCAAAGAAAATGGCTTGGTAAATCGCAACTTCTAGCGTGCTATTTTGTGGCCCGCCACCCAGTGCCAACACTATCGTAAAACTGGTGAAACATAGCATAAAAATCAGCACAAAGGCAGAGACTATTTGGCTTTTCAAATAAGGCCATTCAATTAAATGAAAAAATGTGAAACCTTTGATATTCAATTGTGCCGCGAGTTGATGCTGTTCGGTCGGTACACTTTGCAAAGCCTGTAAACTCATTCGTGCCGCTAAAGGAATATTAAAAAATAAATGGGCAATGAGAATGCCGCTTAAACCATAAATGGATGGTTTCCATGAAATACCTAGGGTTTGCAGCAGTTGTGTTAGCCAACCGGCAGTGCCATAAATACCAATTAGACCGAAAATAGCCAGTAATGCCGGCAAAACAAATGTGAGGGAAAAAATGCGTAAAATGAGCGATTTGCCTTTAAAATCTAAATAGAAAAAAGCGCGTGCAAATAAAGTTCCAATTATGCTAGAAAGAATGGCTGATAAGAATGCCTGCCCGATACTAAAGGCAATGACTTGATGCAAATAATCGTCTTTTAAGAAATCAGATAAGGCATAATCACTTCCTACTGAAAAAACCGCAGAAAGTGAAAATCCATAGAGTAAAACAATGAAAAAAATGACCGCACTTCCGCCCAAATAATGGCGAGGACGAAAATGCGGATGTTGCAATAAGCTCATTAATACTATTTAGATAAGGCTTTTTGCCATTGATTGATCCAGCCTTTAAGCTGCTCACTTGTCACCTTAGTGGTATCTAAAATACGCATTGATTTTGCGCGAGAATTAAGCGCATCAATATGACTTTCGATATTGGTCTCTACCACGGGTAACATCACATTATTTTTAGCAATATCAGCTTGAGCTTGCGGTGAAAGTAGGAAGCCTAAAAAGTCATCCGCACAGGCATTATTACGGTTAGCAACTTTTGCTGCGACTTCAACTTGTAATACGCTCCCCTCTGCAAATTCCGTTGCCACATAATTGTCTTTTTGTTCAGAAAGAATATGGTAAATCGGTGAAGTATTGACGCTTAAAACCACATCCCCTTCGCCTTTTAAGAAAGCCCCATAAGACTCAGTCCAACCTTTGGTGACCGTGACAGTATGTTTAGAAAGAGTTTTCCAGGCATTTGCTACATCTGCTTCAGGATAAACTGCATTCATCCAAAGCAATAAGCCCCGTCCAATACTGCTTGTACGCGGATCTTGATATAACACTTTAAGATCTTGACGCTCAACTAATTCTTTTAAGCTCTTTGGTGGATTAGCCAGTTTATTTTTATCATAAATAAACGCATATTGTGCATAATCAAATGGTAAGAACGTGTGATTTTCCCATTTAATGGGTAAACGTAACTGGCTTAAATCCACTTTATTTGGCTCAAAAATATTGAGTTTTTGTGCATCCTCAATTTGATAACTATCTAAACCGAGCACGACATCTGCCTTAATTTTTTTACCTTCTAGACGAACACGGTTAAACAAAGTGCCATTATTGTCAAAAGCCACATAATTCAGCTTACATTGCGGGAATTGTTGTTCAAAAGCTGCTTTTACTTTTGGTCCAGCACTCCAATCAGCACTAAATGAATCATAAGTATAAACATCTAATGTTTGAGGAGCAGCTTGTGCAAAAGCGGAAGCGGTAAAAAGTGCGGTTAAAATGGGAAGTGTTTTGTTCATTATGCGTTCTCCTTATTTTTGCATAACGAAACAGCATAATGAGATGATTAGTTTCCTACGCCAGCATTATCTGTTTCAGGTTCACGGGTATTTCTCAGCCATTAATATAGGCACCCCGACTAACGCGATGTAGTCTATCTTAAGGAAATTTAATCAACAAGTTATTTCATTTAAAAATGTTAATCCGATCACACTTTTATATCTGGTTTATCATTTTTTGAGCAAAAGAAAACCTGCTAAAAAGCAGGTTTATCTTGGTAATCTATCGTCAATTAAGCTTGATGTTTAGCCGCTACTTCGCTTAATAAAGTTTGAAGTTCGCCAGCTTGATACATTTCTAAAATAATATCACAACCACCAATTAACTCACCTTCTACCCATAATTGTGGGAAAGTTGGCCAGTTTGCATAAGCTGGCAATTCAGCACGAATATCTGGGTGTTGAAGAATATCAACATAGCCGAAAGGCACTTTGCAATTCATTAATGCTTCAGATGCACGCGCAGAGAAACCACAAGAAGGTAATTTTGGTGAACCTTTCATGTAAATTAAAATTGGGTTTTCAGCGATTTGTTTTTTGATTTTGTCTAATGTTTCCATAATGTTCCTTGTTCAAATAAGTCTGAATAGGGCGTTATTCTAGCATAAGATAGAACTTGAGTGAAAGACTTGGTCTTACCAGCTTCCACCTGCTCCACCGCCGCTGAAGCCACCGCCTCCAAAGCCGCCACCAGAAGAACCGCCTCCGCCGAAGCCACCGCCAAATCCACCTCCAAAACCAGAACCGCCTCCACGGCGACGAGAAATCGTACTTTGACGAATGATTTTATTCAGTTGGTCACGTTGACTAGGACTAATATAGACTTCATCTTTGTGATATTGGAATTCACCAAATAATACAATAGCAATAAACGCCAATACCATTAAGAATGGAATGTACTTATCGAAAGCGTCTTCTTCAACTTGTGCCGCATCAAACTCGCCTTTACTTGCTGCAATAATTTGGCTTAAGCCATCATTAATACCTTGCGCATATTGGCCTTGTTTAAATTGTGGCAAAATTGCCGAACGGATGACTTGCGATAAAAAAGCATCCGGCAATACACCTTCTAAACCTTGCCCTGTTGCGATAAAGACTTTGCGATCATCCTTCGCAATCAGCATCAACACGCCATTGTTCAGATTTTTACGTCCAATGCCCCACTTATCACCTAACGCAAAGGTATAATCAGCAATTTCATATTCACCGGTTGTAGGAACCAAAACAACAGCGATTTGTGAACTCGTTTCTTTACTATAAGCAATCAGCTTATTTTCTAAAATTTGCTTATGTTCTGCAGAAAGCGTGTTGGTGTAATCGTTTATGTAATGGAATGGATTTGGTGCAGGCGGAAACTCTGCTGCCGATACCATTTGAGCAAAAAAAACAAGGCTAAAAATAACCGCACTTTTCATAAAAGATAAAAGCTTAGCCATTAATAATTACCTCATTAGATAATTCATTCACATCATCAGGCTGAATAGGGAAATGGCGAGATAAAATATCACTGATACGATCAATCGCATCCACAATGCCTTGTGTATAAGCTTTTTGTTTAAACTGCTCAATCATCAAATCACATTGTAACTGCCAATAAGCCACATCAACAAATTGATGAATGCCTTTATCACCTACAATTGCACAGAGATGGTTTTTATATCCAACATAAATCAACACGGCATTTTGTGCCGCTGTTTTATGCATTTCCAGTTCATCAAACACTTCTAAAGCACGTTCCATTGGTGACAATTGTGCTGAAGCTTTTGGTACTTTGCGTTCAATATAAACACGTAACTCAGCCGAACTTAAGCTTTCGAGGCGACTAATCGCCGCCTCGATTTGCTTTTTATCTACCGGAATTCTGGAAAAGAATGGCATAGATAAACCTTAGTTAAAGTTTACAGTTGGTGCATTTTCAGCGCCTGCAGCTGATTTAAAGTAAGGTTTAGCTTTAAAACCAAAAATCATTGCAGCTAATTTAGTTGGGAATTGACGTACTTTTTCATTATAAATACGTGCAGCTTCATTGAATTTGTTACGAGCCACATTGATACGGTTTTCTGTACCTTCAAGTTGCGCTTGTAAGTTCATAAAGCCTTCATTCGCTTTTAATTGTGGATATTGTTCTACTGTAACAAGTAAGCGAGATAATGCTGAACCTACTTGATTTTGGTTTTGTTGGAATTCGTTTAATTGTTCTTCTGTTAAATTGGACGGATCAATTTTAGTTTGTGTCGCTTTTGCACGCGCTTCAATCACATTAGTTAATGTTTGTTGTTCAAAATTAGCTTGACCTTTTACAGTATTTACTAAGTTTGGAATTAAATCAGCACGACGTTGGTAAGATGATTCAACATTTGCCCAAACAGAATCAATTTCAGTTTCTGCTTTTACTAAGCCGTTGTAGCTAGACATTAAGCCTAAACCCACAGCAACAGCAATAATAATCAAGATAATCCACTTTTTCATTCAAAAATTCCTTCAATTTGTAAGTTTAATTTATATAAGAAAAGACCTAAACCGAAGTTTAGGTCTTCTAACGTTAATCCGTTAATGGATAACTAAATAAAATTATTTAGTACCGTTAACTGCGATTTCAACACGACGGTCTGGTGCTAAACAAGCGATAAGCGCTTTACGACCTTTAACCGCGTCACAAGTAGAACCTGTAACTGGGTTAGCTTTACCGTGACCAACTGCAGAAATGTTTTGAGCTGGAACACCTTTAGCTACTAAGTAGTTAGCTACAGAGTCTGCACGACGTTGTGATAATTTCACGTTTGGTGCATCTTTACCGATACGGTCTGTATAACCCGCAACTGCTACGTTAGCGTTGTTGATTTGAGCGATTTCGCCGTAGATACCGTCTAAAGTTGCTTTAGCTTGTGGTTTTAAGTTAGCTTTACCGAAAGCGAAAGTTACATCAGAACTTAAGTTGAAAGTTTTGCTTACAACTTCAGGTGCAACAACTGGAGCAGCACCTTGACCGAAACGGTAAGATAAACCAGCGTTGATAGAACCGATCCATGGATTGTAATCTTGAGAACTATTGTGGCTATCTTGAGTACGATATTTACCAACACGTGTTAACCATTGATATTCTAAACGTAATGCTAACTCTGGTAATGATGGTAATGCATATTCAACACCAGCTGCGAACATTGGAGAAACGCGTAAGCTGTGACGACCTTTAACGTGTTCACGAGCACCAGTTGTTGTGTCATAGAATTTGTAGTCTGAACGTACTAAAGCTGCACCAACACGACCGTAAACATCTAAGCCTTCTAAAGCAGAAGTTAAACCGCCTAAACCATAGCTACCTTTTAAGCTTAAGTGCGCACCGTGGTTAGTGTGTTTTGCTGCTACTTTACCAGCATCTTTAAATTTAACACGACCGAAGTCATCGTAACCTAATTCAACCGCTAAACCTAAGTTGTCACGATTTAAGATTTGGTAACCACCAAATACACCGTAAGTGAAAGAGTTACGATTGTAACCATTACCAAAACCTAAGCTACGTGGGTTAGTAGCGTCTGTGTTAGCTTTGATACCATCGTGGAAAGATGCTTGACCAGCTTTAACACCTGCATAGAAAGTGTTTTCTTGTGGAGCTGCTTGAGCTACTGAAGCTGCTGCTAAACCAGCAACGACTAATGCGATTGCAGTTTTTTTCATTTTGATGTCCTCTATTTAGTCATCGTTATTAATAAGAAAAGTTTCCTTGTTTATTGTGAACTTTATAAAAAAGAAACACTCTAAACGTTGCTTAACTAGGGTTTTGAATTTGCCCTAACTTATCCTTTTGACAAATTCAATTCCTTTGCCATAGCCAAAGGAACGTTCAAAAGTATGGTTATTATCCTATAAAAACATCAAAGATCAAACTTTTTTTGCCCTTTTTGGTTATTTTATAGACAAACAACCCCTAAAATGAACGTTCATTCACAAAAAACGGGTTAATTTTTAACCCGTTTTCTATTCTAACAAAAAATATCTTTTGTTGAAATCGACTTTTTTTTGAGCTTCATATATCATCAAATTCACTTTCTTCTCTTTATTATAGGTAAGTGATTTTATGTTGCCCCGTCTCTCTAATGTGCCACAACTTAATAATGTGGTGAGTGATTATCTTCACGAACTCCAAAAACAGCATTTTGAAGGTGATATTGCCTCAAATTATGCTGACCGCTTAAGCCTTGCGACAGATAACAGCGTTTATCAACAACTTCCACAAGCTATTTTATTTCCTAAATCGGTCGCAGATGTAGTACGAATCACCAAATTAGCGAATAAAGAGAAATACCTTCAGCTGACTTTCACGCCTCGCGGTGGCGGCACGGGTACTAATGGACAATCTATTAATAACAATATTATTGTGGATCTCTCTCGCCACATGACGGGTATTTTAGAACTTAATATACAAGAGCGCTGGGTTCGCGTTCAAGCAGGCGTAGTAAAAGATCAACTCAATCAATTTTTAAAACCTCACGGTTTATTCTTTGCGCCAGAGCTCTCCACCAGTAATCGTGCAACTTTAGGCGGCATGATTAATACCGATGCCTCCGGTCAAGGTTCACTACAATACGGAAAAACCTCTGATCACGTTTTAGCATTACGTTCCGTTTTAATAAATGGTGAAATATTAGATACAAGTGCGGTCAAATCTGACGATGTTTTAGAAAACTACCCGCTTGCAGAAAATGGTAAAACGCTACATCAAACAATTTTCCAACGTTGCAAAGAGAAACGAGCCTCAATCATTCAAGATTTACCACAACTCAATCGCTTTCTCACCGGTTACGATCTTAAGAATGTCTTTAATAAAGATGAAAGTGAATTTAATCTCACCCGAATTTTAACAGGGTCGGAAGGTTCACTTGCGTTTATCTGCGAAGCCAAACTCAATTTATTGCCGATTCCGAAATATCGCACCTTAATTAATGTGAAGTACAGCTCATTTGATGCCGCACTTCGCAATGCACCTTTTATGGTGAAAGCCAATGCTCTTTCCGTCGAAACGGTAGATTCCAAAGTATTGAACCTTGCTAAGCAAGATATTATTTGGCATTCGGTAAAAGAACTTTTAACAGAAGAAGAACAAAATCCAATTCTTGGTTTAAACATTGTTGAATATGCGGGCAACAATCAAGCTAAAATCGACAGCCAAGTGACCGCACTGTGTCAGCAATTAGATGAAAAAATTGCACAAGGCCAAGATCATATTATCGGCTATCAACTTTGTTCTGACTTGCCTTCTATTGAACGTATTTACGCCATGCGTAAAAAAGCGGTAGGACTATTGGGGAATGCGAAAGGTGCGGCCAAACCGATTCCTTTTGTGGAAGATACCTGTGTACCACCAGAACATCTTGCAGATTACATTACGGAATTTAGAGCCTTATTAGATAGTCATAATCTGCAATATGGGATGTTTGGCCATGTGGATGCTGGTGTATTACACGTTCGCCCCGCTTTAGACTTATGCGATAAAGAACAAGTAAAACTCTTTAAACTAATTTCAGATGAAGTGGCAGAACTCACCGTAAAATACGGCGGTTTGTTATGGGGGGAACACGGTAAAGGCGTCCGTTCTCATTATGGCGAGAAATTTTTTACACCTGAACTTTGGCAAGAATTACGTTATGTGAAATTTTTATTTGATCCAAATAATCGTCTGAATCCAGGTAAAATCTGTACGCCACTTAATAGCGATGCGGAACTCTATTCGATTCTCTCGCCAATGCGTGCTGACAATGATCGCCAAATCCCGATTCAGATGCGAAACGAATTCAAAGGCGCGATGAATTGTAACGGTAACGGGCTTTGCTTTAACTTTGATGAGCACAGCATTATGTGTCCTTCCATGAAAGTGAGTAAAAACCGCGTATTCTCGCCAAAAGGACGAGCTGCTATGGTGCGTGAATGGTTGCGATTAATGGCGAATGAAAACGTATCACCTGATCAATTAGATTTTCATAAAACACAAGTGAAACTGACCGCACTTGTGGAACGTTTCCGCAATAGCGTGCAGAAATGGCGTGGTGAATATGACTTCTCACATGAAGTAAAAGTAGCAATGGATACTTGTCTGGCGTGTAAAGCCTGTGCAAGTCAATGCCCGATTAAAATTGATGTACCAAGTTTCCGTGCGAAATTTTTCCATTTCTACCACAGTCGTTATTTGCGCCCTGCCAAAGATCATCTTGTGGCGAATTTAGAAGTTGCTGCACCTTATATGGCGAAACAACCGGCATTATTCAATTATTTCACCAAACTGAAAGTTACTCAAAGCTTGGTTGAAAAAACGCTTGGCATGACTGATTTGCCTCTCCTTTCAGAGCCAAACCTTCAACAACAATTAGTGGAAATTGGTTATCAAGGCAAAAAATTAGAAGAATTGGAAGTTCTCAGTGCCACAGAAAAAGCGAAGATGCTCTTTATTGTACAAGATCCCTATACCTCTTATTACGATGCTAAAGTGGTCCGCGATTTTGTCGCTCTCACACAAAAATTAGGATTCTCACCAATCCTTCTGCCTTTCAAACCCAATGGCAAAGCCATGCATATTAAAGGTTTTTTAGCTCGCTTTAGTAAAACCGCTAAAACACAAGCGGAATTTTTAAATCGCGTCGCCAAATTAAGTGTACCCTTAGTCGGCGTAGATCCAGCTATTGTGCTTTCTTATCGAGATGAATATAAAGAAGCATTAGGTGATTCTCGTGGTAATTTCCATGTACTCACAGCACATGAATGGCTGACCAATCAATTAGAAAGCAACGCATTACAAAGTGCAGTGAAAAATATTGCAAAATCTGACCGCACTTTTGAGTGGCATTTATTCCCTCATTGTACTGAATCCACCTTTATGCCAAACAGCCCAAAAGAATGGCAGCATATTTTTGCGCAATTTGGACAAACATTGAATGTCGAGAAAGTCGGCTGCTGTGGTATGGCGGGCGTATTTGGTCATGAAGTTCAAAATCAAACCATGTCGAAAGATATTTACGACGTATCATGGGGCAAAAAATTGCAAGGTAAAGATCCGAATTATTGCCTTGCAACTGGCTATTCCTGCCGTAGCCAAGTGAAACGATATGAAAAAGCCATCTTGAAACATCCTGTTCAAGCATTGCTTGAAGTATTAAATAAATAACTAGAGTAGATTTTCTACTTACCACAATATTTAAGAAAATAAAAAGAGACCAGATTTAAAATCTGGTCTCTTTTTTACTTTATCTTATTCTGTATAGAGAATTAATTTACTTAATATTATTTTCTAGACTCTTTATTTGAAATGAAACTAATCCTAACAAACTCTATTTTTCTAATAATTCTCTAGCCTTTAAAAATATTTTCCCTATGAAATCGCAAGAAATCTAAACTTGGCATAAGCCGCTCTGGCAAAATAATTTGTTTATTTTCATAAGCTTTAAACCACTGCATAGTATTTTCTGAAGAATAAAGTTTATTAGATAAGGTAACTCTAAAATTTTCATCTAAAGTAAATAATCCTCTATCAAAGGCTTTGTCGTGAAGGGCATTAAGGCACAATCCATTTCGTGGATTCAAACGATTCTCCACATCATCTTTCCAAGGCTTAATATGGCTTGCAATTAATAACTCAGGAATTTCAATGCCAGTGATACAACAACGATAATTATAAGCAGCTAAAACACTATCTCTAAAAAAAGATTGATTTATGCGTACATTAACTTCTCTTTTTTCTTCTTCCCCATGAAAATGATTATATCCAGTCTCCAATAATACGCCCGGCACTTTCTTAACCTTATTTAAGAATTGCTCTATAATTCGCTGATAAACTTCATCAAGCAGGCTCCACTTCCCTTCAAACTCTTGCCATATATCTCTATCTAATTGGCTTGCATTAGATAAACCAGTGATATTTTTTTCACGTAACGTCTTATCAAAGCTCCCTAAATTACCAATCTTCATTGCCAATGCAGATGGAGTTCGCCCTATTAAGACAGCATACTCTTTAATTAAGGGATGAAACTTATTAACCTTTGCAAAAGGAATTGTGAAATAGAGATAAAGTGCAACTATGATCTCATCTCTCGTCCAATTTTTACGTTTATCACTCATTTAATTCTCCAAGTATAAAAAAACAGCTAACCTATTTTCATAAATTAGCTGTTTTTATCTAAAATTTACAACGCTTCAATCGCTTTATACTGCTCTTGGATTTTTTCTAATCCAGATTGGTATTCTGCTTGTTTTTCACGTTCTTTGGCAATAACCGCTTCTGGCGCTTTAGCCACAAAAGCTTCATTGCTGAGTTTGTTTTCGATACGTTTAACCTCATTTTGATATTTTTCAATCTCTTTAGTTAAACGCGCAAGCTCTGCTTCTTTATTGATAAAGCCAGCCATTGGTACAAGCAATTCAGCATTACCCACGAGTTTCGCTACCGCAAGTGGTGCGGTTTCGTTTGCGGCTAATACTTGAACGTTGTCTAATTTCGCCATCGCTTTCAAAAGAGCGGTCTGTTTTTCGAGAATTTTTGCGTTTTCTGCGCTTAAATTACGGAATAACAGATCTAAGCCTTTACTTGGCGCGATGTTGCTTTCTGCACGAATATTACGTACCGCAACAATCACTTCTTTTAACCACTCAATTTCAGCTTCTGCTTCTGGATCAAAGCCGTTTTCTTCCACTTGTGGGAAAGGTTGCAACATAATGCTGTCAGCCGTAATGTCTACGAATCCTTTCACTTTTTGCCAAATTTCTTCGGTAATAAATGGAATAAGCGGATGTGCTAAACGTAATAATTTTTCTAACACATGAACCAAAGTTTGGCTTGCCGCACGGATTTGTGCTGCATTGCCGTTGGCAAATACTGGTTTAGTCAATTCTAAATACCAGTCACAGAATTGGTTCCAGGTAAATTCATAAATTGCATTAGCACAAAGGTCGAAACGATATTGGCTTAATGAATTACGGAAAGTTTCGACTGTGCGATTGAATTCCGATTGAATCCAACGATCTGCTAATGAGAATTCGATCTCACCTTCGCTTAAATCTAATTTTTCATTTGTTAAGACAAAACGGCTTGCATTCCACAATTTGTTACAGAAGTTACGGTAGCCTTCTAGGCGTTTCATATCCCAGTTGATATCGCGACCGTTTGAAGCCAATGCCGCTAATGTGAAACGCAATGCGTCTGTACCGTGAGCGGCAATACCTTCAGCGAATTCTTTACGCGTTGCTTTAGCAATTTTCTCTGCTAATTGCGGCTGCATCATGTTGCCAGTGCGTTTTTCAAGTAAATCGTCAAGGCTGATACCGTCAATCATATCGATTGGGTCAAGCACGTTACCTTTCGATTTCGACATTTTTTGGCCTTGCTCATCACGGATTAAACCCGTTACGTACACGGTTTTGAATGGTACTTGTGGTTTGCCATTTTCATCTTTCACGAAGTGCATCGTAAACATAATCATACGTGCAACCCAGAAGAAGATGATGTCAAAACCGGTGATTAACACATCCGTTGGGTGGAACATTTTGAGTTCTTTGGTTTGCTCTGGCCAACCTAAAGTTGAGAACGTCCATAAGCCTGATGAGAACCACGTGTCTAACACGTCTTCATCTTGTTTGAGTTCAACTGCTGAATCTAAGTTGTATTTTGACCGCACTTCTTCTTCGTTGCGCGCAACATACACATTACCTTCCGCGTCATACCACGCAGGAATACGGTGTCCCCACCAAAGTTGGCGAGAGATACACCAGTCTTGAATATCACGCATCCAAGAGAAATAAAGGTTTTCATATTGTTTCGGTACGAATTGGATTTCACCGTCTTCCACCGCTTTAATCGCTACATCAGCAAGCGGTTTCACGCTCACATACCATTGGTCAGTTAACATCGGCTCAATCGGCACGCCACCACGGTCGCCATAAGGGACTTTCAAATCATGCGGTTTAATTTCGTCTAATAAACCCAACGCTTCAAAATCTGCCACGATTTTCTTACGTGCAACGAAACGCTCTAAGCCACGGTAATCCGCAGGAATAGTCGCTTCATAGCCGGCAAGCGGTTTGCCGTCAGTACCGATAATTTCCGCTTCATCACGAATATCTGCATTTAAGGTTAATACGTTAACCATAGGCAAGCTGTGACGTTTACCCACTTCATAGTCGTTAAAGTCGTGCGCAGGGGTGATTTTTACCACACCAGTACCGAATTCACGATCGACATATTCATCGGCAATAATCGGAATTTCACGGTTTGCCAATGGCAGAACCACGGTTTTACCGATTAAAGATTGATAACGCTCATCTTCTGGATGCACCGCTACCGCTGTATCGCCCAACATGGTTTCTGGACGGGTGGTTGCCACCACTAAATAATCTTTACCATCTGCCGTTTTTGCACCGTTTGCTAACGGATAGCGGAAATGCCAAAGAGAACCTTTGCTCTCTTTATTTTCAACTTCTAAATCGGAAATCGCGGTGTGAAGTTTTGGATCCCAGTTTACCAAGCGTTTGCCACGGTAAATCAAACCTTCTTCGTGCAAGCGCACAAACACTTCTTTTACCGCGTTGGATAAACCATCGTCCATAGTGAAACGCTCACGTTCCCAGTCGATTGAGTTACCTAAACGGCGCATTTGTTGGCTAATTGTGCCACCAGAATAGGCTTTCCAATCCCAAATTTTGTTGATGAACGCTTCACGACCATAATCATGGCGCGTTTTGTCTTCTTCTGCAGCAATTTTACGCTCTACCACCATTTGGGTCGCGATACCCGCATGGTCTGTCCCCGCTTGCCATAAGGTGTTATGCCCTTCCATACGGTTAAAACGGATTAAGGTATCCATTAAGGTTTGTTGGAAAGCGTGCCCCATGTGCAAAGAACCTGTTACGTTCGGCGGCGGAATTGCAATGCAATAGCTCGGTGCGTTTTCATTTTCAGACGGTTTAAAATAACCGCTCTCTTCCCAATGTTGATAAAGGGCTTGCTCTACCGCAGACGGATTAAAACGGTCTGCCATTTCGAATTTTTGTGTCATTTATTTTCTCTTTAACTAACTTATAATCTAACTACTCACATTCAGGAAGATCCCATTTCTTTGCGGGAATTTCATTCTTATAACGAATAATAGTATCATTTTCGCTGAGTAATCCATCTAATGTATAATGTCTCTTTGTTGTTTCACTATAGGTATCCTTTTTATAAGTCCCATTTTTATCCGGCAAAAGATAGAAAATCTCATTAATATCCTCATCCATCTTTAAAATAGGTATAGGTTTATTAGCTATTCGTTGAAAATAATAATACCCTTTATTCTCAATAATAAATTTAAAAGTTTGAGAGCTTATATTGGAATTATTAGATCTTTTTGTTAATTGCACATAAGATCCAGCCTTTACTCTACTTTCAGATAAATATTTTTCGGAGTCTTTAAATGGTGAATTATTAAATACCCCATTTTGAAAATGAAGTAGAAAAAGCTCACGTAAAACTAAAACTCTTCGAGGGCCATCTTGTACTAAACATTGCTTAACATCATCTTTCTTATAAATAGTTATAAGATGAGTTGCGTAATTTTTTACACTTAACGTGCCATAGTCACTACCTTCATAATCTTTATACTTCGGATATATCCCATCGAAACTAAGACATGCAGACAACGACTGAAAAATAGGAAGCAATAAAATCAGTCTAATATATTTTATATACATGATTCCCTCTGATTATTTTATCTTAAAATTGATTAATACGAACTTATCTTCACTAGGATAAATCGCCTTAATCACCTCTTTCAATTCAGCCAAACTCATATTTTCCTGAGCTGCGTGCTGTTCTGTTAGATTATCAAGCATGATCGGCTCAACACTTAATACTTTAATCGTGCAGAAGTATTGATTATCTTCAAATCGACCAACACGTAAAATATCACCAACTTTAAAATGGCTTTCGGATTTATCTCGAATCGTGATGGTTTTACGCCCGGCGAGAATATCGGCTTCGAAGCGTTGATAAAAGGTAATATCGTTCATAAAGTGCGGTCACAAAAAATCTATTTTTTATTTTGAGGGCGAATTGATCACGTCCTCATATTGGTAAGAATAAGATTATGCCTTAATCCCTCTTAATTCATCTTTAATGCGTTGAATTTCTAAGAATAAACGGCGTTCTTCTTGACGGCAGAAACTATCACCGCTTACGTTTTTCGCATCGGCAGAACAACGAACTTGTTTATATTGTTTTTCTAACACATTCAATACCGCTTTTTTCTGATTATGCTTAGCACTTTCTTTCGATGCTTTTTCAGCAGGAATTACGCGTGGTTTCTGAGCAGTTGCCGCTTGTTGAGCAACAACCGTTTCTTTTTTCTCAGATACTTTTTCTACCACATCATCCGCTTTCGCCTCTTTTTTAACTTCAGCTTTCACTGCGTCAGATTTTACATCGGCTTTTTTTGCGTCAGCTTTAACTTCTGTGCTTTCTGTTTTCTCAGCGACTTTTTCGGCTGATTTAGTTTCAGCCACTAATCCTTTTGATTTTTCAACCGCACTTTCTGCTTTTTCTGTTGGTGCAGGTACTCTTACGGCTTTCTCAACTTGGGTTGAGGTATTTTCTTTATTGTCACAAGCAGATAATAAGGTGCTTGCGCCAAGAATAAGGCTTAAAGCCACTTTAGCGTTTAAATTCATGTTAATTTCCTAGGTTTTAAAGTTAAAAATATTAAGTGTTTTCAGTAGAAAGCGTCCAACCTTGCGAGCGGAGAATTTTATAACGTTCACGCGCTTGGGCTTTTTGCGTTTCTTCTACCGGTACAAAATCAATTAATTGTGTAAAGCTGTGGCTAAAATCAGGCACTTCTATTTGCAAATTGATCAGCAAGTCACGACGTTGGGCGTTGCGTTTGCCTTTCCAACTAATCTCGATTGGCGGAGCATATTGTGTTGCTTCACCTGAAAGATTATGAGGAACAAACTCATTCGGATCCCGTTGCCATAATGCTTCATCAATTAAAAATGCTTGCTCTTCTGTTTCGCAAGCGATTAACACTCGTTTGCCTAAACGCCACGCTTGAGCAGCAAGATCACAGGCAAGTTGCTCAACTGTTATCTTCTTTTCTGGATTTAAGAGATAAAATTGTGCGTTTTTTGCCATGATTGTTCTCCATTTATCGTTTAGTAAACTGGCGGATTCTATCAAAAAAGCAGCAAAAAATAAATCATCAACAAAGTGATTAAAGTAAATAGAAAAAACACGGAAATTTTTTACCGCACTTTTATGATCTATATCACAAAAGTGACTTTTTACCTTTATGTTACATTCCATTCATAACTCGTAGGTGTTAGAATTTTCGAGATTTATTTTTATTTTCGATGATAGGAGTATCACATGGCATTTCGTATTGAAAAAGACACTATGGGCGAAGTTCAAGTGCCTGCAGATAAATACTGGGCAGCACAAACCGAACGTTCCCGTAACAACTTCAAAATTGGTCCGGCAGCTTCTATGCCGCACGAAATTATTGAAGCGTTCGGTTATTTGAAAAAAGCCGCGGCTTTCGCAAACTGTGATTTAGGTGTATTACCTGCAGAGAAACGTGATTTAATCGCAACCGCCTGTGATGAAATCCTTGCAGGGAAATTAGACGACCAATTCCCATTGGTCATTTGGCAAACCGGTTCAGGTACACAATCAAATATGAACGTGAACGAAGTGGTGGCAAACCGTGCTCACGTTTTACATGGTGGTAAATTAGGTGAAAAATCATTCATCCATCCAAATGATGATGTGAACAAATCCCAATCTTCAAATGATACTTTTCCAACTGCAATGCACATTGCGGCATACAAAAAAGTGGTTGAACACACTATTCCTTGTGTAGAACGTTTACAAAAAACCTTCGCTAAAAAATCAGCAGAATTTAAAGATGTAGTAAAAATTGGTCGTACTCACTTAATGGATGCCACCCCATTAACATTAGGTCAAGAATTCTCTGCTTATGCTGCACAATTAGATTTCGGTTTACGTGCACTGAGAAATACCCTTCCACACTTAAGCCAATTAGCGCTTGGTGGTACTGCAGTGGGTACTGGTTTAAATACACCAAAGGGCTATGATGTGAAAGTGGCAGATTACATTGCAAAATTCACTGGCTTACCATTTGTGACTGCAGAAAACAAATTTGAAGCGTTAGCTGCACACGATGCGATTGTGGAAACTCACGGTGCAATTAAACAATTGGCGATGAGCTTATTCAAAATTGCAAACGACATTCGTTTATTAGCATCTGGCCCACGTTCTGGTATCGGTGAAATTTTAATTCCTGAAAATGAACCAGGTTCTTCAATCATGCCGGGTAAAGTGAACCCAACTCAATGTGAAGCGTTAACCATGGTATGTGCACAAGTATTCGGTAACGATACCACTATAGCGTTTGTTGGTTCACAAGGTCATTTCCAATTAAACGTATTTAACCCTGTAATGGTGGCAAATTTCTTACAATCTGCACAATTATTGGGTGATGCTTGCGTATCATTTGATGAACACTGCGCAACCGGTATTCAACCAAACTACCCACGCATTAAACAACAATTGGAAAATTCATTGATGTTAGTAACCGCACTTAATACCCATATCGGTTACGAAAATGCAGCGAAAATTGCGAAAACTGCACACAAAAATGGTACAACCTTACGTGAAGAAGCGATTAACTTAGGCTTAGTTTCAGCCGAAGATTTCGACAAATGGGTTCGTCCAGAAGATATGGTGGGTAGCTTAAAATAAACTCCCCCAATAATTAAATGTCAAAGGCAGGTATTCCTGCCTTTTTATTTGTGTTTTTTTAGAGGGCTTTTTTGTTATAATCACGGCAATATTTTTGATATGAAAAAAACTATGAAAGTGAAATTTATTATTGCTGCCATTTCAGCCTTATTTTCCACCGCACTTTTTGCCCAATGGCAACCGGTCGGCAATGCTGAATACACATGGGGGCCATTCCATGTTTACACTGTCGGCTTGTATTCTGAAACGGGGTCATATGAACAGAATGAACGTCCGTTAATGTTTTCGATTAAATATGAAAAACCAGTTGAAGGGAAAAACTTCGCCATTGCTTTAACTAAAGAAATGGAGTCACAAAATTTAAGTAAAGATGACACCACTGCATGGCTCAAAAAAATGCAGGAAATCTTCCCTGATTTTTCACCAAGCGACATCTTAAATTTTGTTGCCTTAGCGGATAAAGGCTATTTTGTGTTAAATGACACCGTGTTAGATCACGAATTCGATCAAAAATTTACACAAGCGTTTATTGATGTATGGCTTTCTGATAAAAGTAGTTTTATCAAATTACAACCGCAATTATTAGGTAAAGAAAAACCGGCTCACGATAGCAAAGAATTTCAAAATCAACCGGCAAGCGAGCCTTTTGATGAAGAAAATACAATGCCGGAATTACCACCAAATTACGATTTTAAACAAGACGCAAAAGGATAAACAACAAGGGCGAACATGATATGGTTCGCCCTTTTCTTTTAATATTTCACTTGCTGTTCTAAAAACAAGATCATCTGTAATGCAATATCAATGCCACTGGTCTTCTCAATCATTTCTAAACCAGGACTAGCATTCACTTCAAGCACTAATAAACCTTCTTTTGAACGAATCAAATCAACACCAGCTACTGCAAGCCCTAATGCTTTAGTCGCACGAATGGCGATGGATTTTTCATCTTCGGTGAGTTTAACTTTTTCTGCTGTGCCACCACGATGAAAGTTAGCACGAAACTCACCGTCTTGCCCCATACGTTGCATTGTGGCGACGACTTTATCACCGATCACAAAACAGCGAATATCTGTTCCTTTTGCCTCTTCTACAAAATCTTGTAACAAAACAGGCACATTCGCATCTTTTAACGTTTCTAAAATACTAACCGCACTTTGTGGACAT
Source organism: Parahaemophilus parainfluenzae (assembly GCA_018366115.1). Taxonomy (GTDB): domain Bacteria; phylum Pseudomonadota; class Gammaproteobacteria; order Enterobacterales; family Pasteurellaceae; genus Haemophilus_D; species Haemophilus_D parainfluenzae_AB. Next base: position 206,175 of record JAGZIS010000002.1, read on the forward strand.
TCGGCTAAGATCACACCAATACCTTGTGATCCTTTTAAGGTTTTAATAATCATTGGGGAGGTTGTCTGCTTAATAGCTTGTTTCGGCTCAACCTCACAACCGGATAAGACTGAACTCGGTACTGCAATACCTTGCTCCAATAACATCTGCAAACTACGCCATTTATCGCGTGCGACTAAAAACGCCAGTTCTTTATTGAGGCAATAGACACCCTTTCCTTGGAAATGACGTAATACTGCACACCCCATTTGGGTGCTTGTCGTCCCAAAGCGTGGTAACACCACATCATAATCAGGCAATAAATAAGGCGTACTTTCTGCATTTTGTTGATAATACAAAGAAAAGTGCGGTTGATTTTTGTCGAGTTTTAAAATGCAACGATTAGGATCCAAAATATCCATTTGATGCCCGCAACTTTCCGCTGCTTCTTTTAAACGCTGGCAGCTATAAAGGCGAGGCTCACGGCAAAGCATCAATAATTTCATTCAGTTATATCCTTAGGAAAAGAGGAGTTGATATATTACACCAATCACAATAATCCTGAAAAATGATTTCTGCTTTTGTGGAAATAGAGTAGAATTAATGTGAGTTATTATTTAAATAAAAGGAAAATTTTATGTTCGTAGTTATTTTTGGTCGTCCTGGCTGCCCTTATTGTGTACGTGCAAAAAACCTTGCTGAAAAATTAAAAGGTGAAGTAGCGGATTTCGATTATCGCTATGTTGATATTATTGCTGAAGGTATTTCTAAAGCAGATTTATCAAAATCTGTCGGTAAAGAAGTGGAAACTGTGCCACAAATCTTTATCGATGAAAAACCAATCGGCGGTTGCACTGATTTCGAAGCATTAATGAAAGAACAATTTAACGTTGTTGCTTAATTTTTGCTAAAAACATAAAAGTGCGGTTAATTTCAACCGCACTTTTTTATTTCATCTTAGTTAATTTGTAGCGAGATCGACCAATCCCATTCTGTTTCACCCAAACGATACTGTTCTTTTAATCTAGGCCCACAAGAATTGGAGCCTACCCCGCTCATTTTGTAATCCACACACAAGATCGTACTGCCACTTTTTTCCAAATCATATTGGTGCTTTTTACTGCCCAATTCTTCTTGAGAATAAGGGGAAACATTCATACTAAAAGGCGCATGACTTTGCACGGTAAAGCAATCAGACGAATGCGCCACCGTCACTTCATGACAACCATAATGACTGCCATTTTCTTGCGGCTTTAAATAAGGTACATGATTACTTTCTGGCGTTGTCTTATAACGACCGAAAACCGTGGCGTGATGTTTATCCAGATAACTTTCCGTTGGACCATAGCCTACATACTCCACTTGGTTAAATCCTTGATTAAGGAAGAAACGCAAACCAAAGCGTGGTAAGAATGGCAAGTGCGGTTGTTTTTCAGAATGAATATTAATCTGAAGCAGCCCATTTTGCTCAATACGATACACCACATTCAATGTCAATATTCGTGCTTTTGATACGGCGACCAATCCTAATTTAAAGGTAATTTCAACCGCACTTTCCTGCTCGGTTAAATGGTAATCATAGACTCGACTCGTCGCACGATCGTAACCTGCAGCAAGCCAATGTGCTTTCATTAAACTATCATTATCTAAAGGTGCTCGCCAAATATTGAAATCAGTAGGTTGATTCAACCAAGGCTCGCCCGCTTTGAGAACTTGATGAATAGTGCCTTTATATTGATCAAACTGGTATTCAATATCTGCCACTTTAACTGAAATTAAATTGGCATGTTCTGAAACAGAAATCGGTTGGAGATTTGATTTGAGCTCATCAGCGAATAAATGAGATTGCTCCGACAAAATAATCTGATCAAATCCCAAACTATACCCTTGGGGAATTAAATTAGTTTCTATTTTTTGATGATAAGCCAATGTCAAAATTTGTAATGAACCGTTACTTGCCGGCAATGTTAAAGGCAAAAGTGCGGTTGATTTTGGCGCAATGTTTAAATCATCTATTTGGCCTTTTTGTATAACAACAAAATCTTCAGTGATTTGATAATGAATCGAAATAGCCTCTGCCGCATCTGTAAAATCTAAATAATTTTTGAGTTCAATGTGACCATTTTTTAATGCAGCTCGAAGTGGGCGATACACATTTTTGTATTCCAATAAATTGCTTTGAATTTGACGATCAGCTGTTACTAATCCATCAGCACAAAAATTACCGTCATTCGGTGTGTCATTAAAATCCCCGCCATAGCCCATCTTGCTTGAGTTTGGCAAATAAGGCGAATGATTGCACCACTCCCATACAAAGCCACCACAAGCGCCTGCGTGTTGTTCCATAGCTTGGAAATAATCTTCTGTGTCACCGCAAGAATTTCCCATCGCATGCAAATATTCGCAAAAGAGATACGGCTTTTGATTTTGGGCATCGGCAAAATAAGCATCCAATTCTTCCGTACTGGTATACATTTCGCTATGAAAATCTAAATTGGATGTGTCATTTTGATGGGCTGAATGTTGAAAGATCGCATTTTCATAATGCACTAAGCGACTTGTATCGCGCTGTTTCACCCAAGCGGCAGCTTGCTCAAAGTTCTCACCGTAACCACTTTCATTTCCCAATGACCAAATCACAACAGAAGGACGATTTTTATCTCGCTCAACATTGGCATAAGTGCGGTCTAAAATGGCTTGATTAAATTCAGGGCTTCGAGCCATATAGCAATAATTGTCGATTGTTTTTTGACGAATTGCTTCATGATCAATCTCTGTTTTTACCCCTAACAAAATACTTGTTTTTGGCGACTCTGCATAAACTGCATTCGTGCCGTGTGATTCAATATCACTTTCTGCAATCACATAAAAACCATATTCATCACACAATTCGGTAAACCAAGGGGCATTTGGATAATGGGCTGTACGAATAGCATTAAAATTATGCTGTTTCATTAAGCGTAAATCTTGCAACACTTGTTCGCGACTAATGACATAACCGGTTTTAGGATCGCTATCATGGCGATTAACACCTTTAAACTTAATCGCTTGCCCATTAAATAACATTACGCCATTCTTCACTTCGATATGACGCAAGCCAACCTTTTGGCAAATCACTTCTGATCCATATTGCAAAATCAACGTGTATAAACGAGGGTTCTCCGCATGCCATAATTGTGCATTTTCAATTGCAGCATGAAAGGCCCCTCCCTTTTGTTCAGTTATTAATTTGTCTTGAGGATCAAATAATTGCCAAGAAATGGGTTGTTCATGTTCAACAAACTGACAGGCTACATGTAATTGAGCCTTGGTAAGCTCTTGATTAAATTGTGTTTGAATGAAGAAATCCTGTAAGTAATTTCTTTCTCGCTCTAACAGATAAACATCTCGAAAAATACCAGACATTCGGAATTTGTCTTGGTCTTCCAAATAACTACCATCACACCATTTCAGCACTAAAACATGTAAATGATTTTCCCCTTGTTGTAAAAAATCAGTGATATCAAATTCGCTAGTGCAATGACTAATTTGGCTGTAGCCCACAAATTGTTGATTCACATACACAAATAAGCAGCTATCTACCCCTTCAAAATTTAAGAGATACCGTTTTTCTGGATTGATTTCAACATTAAAAACGCGGTGATACAAACCACAAGGGTTTTTAATGGGCACATAAGGCGGATCAAAAGGGAAAGGATAATTTACATTAGTATATTGATGATTATCGTAACCATGATTTTGCCAATTGGAAGGAACGGGGATTTTATCTGTAAATAAAAAATGAAGGAAATCTTGAGGCAAATGAGTATAGCTTTCAAAATAAGCAAAATCCCATTCACCATTTAGTAAGGTGAAGTAAGAGGAAAATTCTCGTGTCTTTTTGACCGCACTTTCTGTTGAAGAAAAAGGAATAAAATAAGCATGATGTGGTGTGGTATTCACGTGCAAGATTTGCGGATCTTCAAAATAGCGAGGCAACAACATAAAAACTCCCAATGCAATTTAGACGCATAAAAAAGGGCGCCTGAATGACGCCACTATACCTAAAATCTTCGACTAATCTAGCGATAAGTTCACAAATCGTGATACTTATCACATTAATTTTTATGGCAATTTTGCCAAGAAGGCATAACCGCCTTTTTCACTCATTATCTCAACGTTAGAATCCGCTGTAATGAATGCTGACTCACCTTGTTTCAAGGTAAGTGCGGTTGATTTTTCTTGTATTTTCAGCTCACCTTGCATCACCAACAAAATACCCGCACTTTGAAGATTTACTTCTGTGTGCTGTTCGGGCTCGAGACGAATTTGAGCTAAAGCAAAATCGTTTACTGGCGTTTTATAAGTAAATTCTGACTGATTTTGAGGTGCTGCTGAGATAATTTGAGGTGTCACTTCACGACAATCCACAATTTTTAATAATTCAATAATATCGACATATTTTGGTGTTAAGCCACCACGAATCACATTATCAGAACAGGCCATTAATTCCACGTTTTGTCCGCGAAGATAAGCATGAGGAATGCCTGCATCTTGGAAAATACCTTCCCCTTCTTTCAAATGCACGATATTAAAGAGATAAAAACACACCAAGCCAGCATCTAATTTTTCAGGCGAAATTGCCATAGCTTCCATGGTATAAAGCACCCAATAATCGGGGTTGTCTAGCGCCAACTCGCCATTTTTATAAGGCTGTTGGTTGGCTTCAATAATGGGTAATAGCCAATTTGCAAGCGTTGATTGATTCGCCAACATCACATCCGCATAGAATTCAGCAAGGTTTTGTGTGCCAAGTTTTTCAGCCAAAGGTTGCAAAGAGGGGCGTGCATTTAATGTGGCAAGGATTTGAGCTTTTGTTTTAAAACCATGTAAAAGCCAGAAATCAGATAAGGCAATCATCATTTCTGGTTTATGATTTCTATCTTTATAAGTCCTAGTGCTGTCTGTTAATGCCACGCCTTTTGCATTTTCAGCCTCAAAGCCCTTTTCAGCTTGGGCCTTAGTCGGGTGCAATTGAATCGATAACGGCTTTTCAACATCTAAAATCTTTAACAAATAAGGGAGTTCATCACCAAATTGCTGACGGCTTGCCTGTCCAAGTGCGGTCGGATTTTGCAATAAAAATTCAATAAGGGATTGCTTACCTGTTACATTCTCAATTTCAGAAGGTGCTGATGGATGAGCACCTAACCACCACTCAGCACAAGGTTGATCTTTCGCTGAATGTAATCCAATCAATGATGCAATATAGTTTTTTCCGCCCCATGCATAATGCTGTACTTGGCCAGTTAATCGATAAATCATCTTTACCTTCTTTAAAAAAAGAATAAGGACAAAAAAATCCGCTTATTTAAAGCGGATCTTTTAGTCTATAAATCTTATTTTGTTAAACTTAAAACAACCGATTCTCCAGCAATCACTTCACCTGATTTTTTCTCGATAGATGAGATTTCATCCATGTTAGAGATAACCACTGGTGTTAAAACTGATTTTGCTTTTGATTCTAATGTTGCTAAATCAAATTCGATTACTGTGTCGCCGCGTTTTACGCTTTGACCTTCTTGTGCGATGCGAGTGAATCCTTCACCTTTCAATTCAACGGTATCAATACCGAAGTGAACGAATAATTCAACACCCTCTTTTGATTCCATTGAAAACGCATGGTTGGTTTCAAAAATTTTACCAATTACACCATCAACAGGCGCCACAATTTTGTTACCTGTTGGGCGAATCGCGATACCATCACCTACGATTTTTTCAGAGAAAACAACATCTGGTACATCTTCGATATTCACAATCTCACCAGAAAGTGGCGCATAAATTTCGACTTCCACTGTTTTGTTTTCTTTTGAACCAAATAATTTGTCAAATAAGCCCATTTTAATCTCCTATCTATTAAAGATGGCTAGTATTTTAACGTAAAACTCTGTTTTTGTATCTAGTTTAACGATTTTTCTGCTAAAAAAGCTTGAATTAATTGCTCAATTTCAGCAGCGGTTGGTTTTTGTAATACTTCATCAGCTAAGGCTTTCACCTCTTGATAATTCACATGACGAATTAATTTTTTAATACGTGGCACAGAAATTGCACTCATACTAAATTCATCTAAGCCCATACCAAGTAACAATAAGGTTGCTCGTTCATCACCGGCTAACTCACCACACATACCTGTCCATTTACCTTCTGCATGGGAAGCATCAATCACTTGTTTGATCAAGCCGAGCACTGAAGGAGACATTGGATTGTATAAGTGAGAAATTAATTCATTACCACGGTCAACAGCTAAAGTATATTGAGTTAAATCATTTGTACCAATACTAAAGAAATCCACTTCTTTCGCTAAGAATTTCGCATTCACCGCTGCAGATGGTGTTTCAACCATGACCCCCACTTGGATATTTTCATCAAAAGCTTTACCTTCTGCACGCAATTCTGCTTTTAAGGTTTCAAGCACTGATTTTAATTCACGAATTTCTTCTACCGAAATAATCATCGGAAACATCACAGCAAGTTTACCAAATGCAGACGCACGTAATACCGCTCTTAATTGCGCATGTAAAATCTCACGACGATCAAGAGCAATACGTACCGCACGCCATCCTAAGAATGGGTTCATTTCTTTTGGTAAATTTAAATATGGAAGCTCTTTATCACCGCCGATATCCATGGTACGTAATACCACTAAACGACCTTCCATTGCTTCAACCACTTCTTTATAAGCAATGAATTGCTCTTCTTCGCTTGGTAATTGATCGCGATCCATAAAGAGGAATTCTGTACGGTATAAACCTACCCCTTCAGCACCATTACGATGTGCACCTTCGCAATCGCGAATCGTACCAATATTAGCCACTACATCGACTTTATGACCATCAAGGGTCACTGCAGGCAAATCTTTTAATTTCGCTAATTCTGCTTTTTCTTCAGCGAGTTTTGCTTCTAAGGTTTTTAATTCGTCAATTTCAGCTTGAGTCGGATTCACGTAAACACGGTTGTTTACCGCATCTAAAATAAGATAATCACCTGTATTCACTCGTGCTGTGACATCATTTGTCCCTACAATGGCCGGTAATTCAAGTGAACGAGCCATAATTGAGGTATGCGATGTTCTACCACCAATATCCGTGATAAAACCTAATACTTTTTCTAAATTTAATTGAGCGGTTTCTGATGGAGTTAAATCATAAGCCACAAGGATGGATTCTTCGGTAATATCACCAAGATCCACAATATGCATGCCTAAAATATTTTTGATTAAACGATTACCGATATCGCGAATATCACCTGCACGTTCTTTTAAGTATTCATCATCAATTTCAGACAACATTTCAACTTGTTGATCGATGATTTTACTTGCTGCCACACTCGCATTCACTTTGTTTGAATGAAGATAATCAATAATTTCCTCTTCTAACTCTTCATCTTCAAGGATCATTAAATGGCCTTCAAAGATAGCCGCTTTTTCTTCACCTAAGGATTTTAATGCACGTTGATGAATAGAATTAAGTTGCTCAACGGCCGCTTCACGGCCCGCATAAAAACGGGCAACTTCTGCCTCAACTTGATCTTCTGAAATTTTTTGCGTATCAAGAACAATTTTTTCTTCTTTTAATACTAAGGCTTTACCAAAAACGATACCTGGTGATGCTGGAATACCTGTAATCATACTTTTACCTTCCGAGATAATTTATTAAAGGTTAGATAAACAATAGCCATAGAATAGAAATCCTATGGCTAATCGTAAATTATTCTAAAGTAGGAATTAATGCGACTAAATGTTCAACGGCTTGTTGTTCGTCTTCACCTTCCGCCGAGATGGTGATTACAGTTCCTTGTGTCAAGCCTAAGGTTTGTAGCTTAAATAGGCTTTTCGCACTTGCACTTTTACCACCGGAGGTCACTGTTACATCAGAAGCAAATGCTTTCGCTTCTTTAACAAATTGCGCCGCTGGACGAGTGTGTAAACCATTAGGAGCTGTAATTTCTACATCTTTTGAGAACATAATGTTACCTCTTATAGTAATTGTAAAATTTAATCTATAAATCCGCTGTAGTATCTCTATTAAATGCCCAATAATCAAGGCTAAACACAAAAAAACTTGAGCTACGTCACGAAATTCGGCGTAATTTATACCTAATTTACAGTAATTTGTCTACTATACAGAAAAATGACGCTGTGATTTCGTCTCACTCAAGCTTTCAATAAGGCGATGATAATTCTCATAGCGTATAGGTGAAATCCGACCTGCTTCGACAGCCTCACGTAATGCACAGCCAGGATCGTTCAAATGCTTACAATCTCGGAATTTACATGTACCTAAGACATATTGAAATTCACGATAGCCTTTGGTGATCTGATCTGGCTCCAAATGCCATAAACCAAACTCACGAATACCTGGTGAGTCAATCAAATTACCACCTTGTGGCAAATGATATAAACGAGAAGAAGTTGTGGTATGTTGTCCCAAGCCTGAGGTTTCGCTGATGCCACCGACTTGCGCATTGACGGTTGGTAAAATATGGTTAATTAAACTGGATTTGCCTACCCCTGATTGCCCTACAAAAATGGAAGTTCCATCACTTAAAAGTGCGGTCAATTTTTCCATATTTTTTCCGGTTTCAGCAGAAATGATGATGGTCTGATAACCAATATCACGGTAAATCTGTAACTGGCTTTCCACTTCCTGCTCTTGCTCTGCATCCAGTAAATCGCCTTTATTCACCACGATGACAGGCTCGATCCCCGCATTTTCACACACCACTAGATAACGATCGATAATATTGAGTGAAAGTACTGGCACAACCGCAGAAACAATAATAATACGATCGATATTGGCCGCAATCGGTTTCAGCCCATCATAATAATCTGGGCGAGCAATTTCATTTTGTCTTGGGTGAATGGCTTCAATCACGCCGCTCACCCCTTGGAGCTGTTCATTGCCCTGTCGCCAAATTACTTTGTCTCCAACTACGAGACTAGAAAGTGTACGACGTAAATTACAACGGAAAATTTCACCTTGTGCATTTTCTACATCTGCATGAACCGAATAACGCGTAACGACTACCCCATCTTGGCTTTCACCTAGCATATCATCTTGCCATTCCACTTCTTTCTTCTTGTGGCGATGCAAGGCTTTCGCGTTATTTGATTGAATTCGACGAGTTTGATTTTGCGTTAGTTTACGTTTGCTCATAAAGTGCGGTCGTTTTTTCCGATGTTTTTCGTTAAAATAAACGGGATTACAAAATGTTCATAGGATACCTTATATTATGCAATTAGATAAACAAAATCTGATTTGGATCGATTTAGAAATGACAGGATTAGATCCTGAAAAAGAACGAATTATTGAAATCGCAACCATCGTAACGGATAAAGATCTCAATATTTTAGCGGAAGGCCCTGTGATTGCCGTGCATCAAAGTGATGAATTATTAAACAAAATGTCAGAATGGTGCGTAAAAACCCATACAGCAAATGGCTTAGTTGACCGAGTCAAAGCGAGCAAACTTACTGAGCGTGCAGCTGAATTACAAACATTAGATTTTTTAAAACGTTGGGTACCGAAAGGTGCTTCACCGATTTGTGGCAACAGCATCGCACAAGATAAACGCTTTCTTTATAAATATATGCCTGATTTAGCCGATTATTTCCATTATCGTCATCTAGATGTCAGCACGTTAAAAGAATTAGCTGCTCGCTGGAAACCAGAAATTTTAGACGGGTTCAAAAAAGGCAATACTCATTTAGCCCTTGATGATATTCGAGAGTCAATAAAAGAGTTAGCTTACTACCGTGATCACTTTATTAATCTGGGTTGATGAAAACTTAGGCAAACTCAATCATTTGCGAAATCTGCGCTTGCGTTGAATAAATTTTTTCGTATAATGTTGCCTCATTCACCAATGTGAAATGCGGGAATAGCTCAGTTGGTAGAGCACGACCTTGCCAAGGTCGGGGTCGCGAGTTCGAGCCTCGTTTCCCGCTCCAAATTTTCACATGAATGCCCTGCGGGAATAGCTCAGTTGGTAGAGCACGACCTTGCCAAGGTCGGGGTCGCGAGTTCGAGCCTCGTTTCCCGCTCCAAATTCTCAATCCGTTGCTGAAAAGCAGCGGATTTTTTTATTGTATTTTCCCTACATATTCCCTTCAAAATACGATAAAATTCCCCAGAAACTTTAACCTAAAAAATCACTCTAAGAATGACCGAATTAACCCAATACATTCCTGATGAAGGCACGATGCTCCGTTTTGGTAAAAAACTCGCAGAAGTGCTTGTAAAACAACCGAAAGATAACGCCATTGTGCTTTATTTTAATGGCGATCTTGGTGCTGGGAAAACCACCCTGACTCGCGGAATAGTGCAAGGTTTAGGCTACCAAGGCAATGTCAAAAGCCCTACTTATACGTTAGTGGAAGAATATAGCATTGCAGAGAAAATGATTTATCACTTTGATTTATATCGCCTTGCCGATCCTGAAGAATTAGAATTTATGGGCATTCGTGATTATTTCAGCCAAAATTGTATCTGCTTAATCGAATGGGCAGAAAAAGGTGAGGGCATCTTGCCTGAGGCTGATTTATTGGTGAATATTGATTATTACGACGATGCTCGCAACATTACACTAATTGCTCAAAATCCAGTGGGCGAGCATATTTTGACACAACTATAAAACTGATTTACATGAAAGCAAAATTTTCGTTTCTTTTTGGAATATTTTCTCTAATTTCTACTACCGTATTTGCCGCCCCACAATGGACAATTGCGATTGATCCTGGCCACGGTGGTAAAGATCCCGGTGCAATCGGAAAAAATCTCGGCATTTATGAAAAAAATGTCACCCTTTCTATCGCACGAGAACTAAAAGCCTTATTAGATAAAGATCCTAACTTCAAAGGTGTTTTAACACGCAGTAGCGATTACTACATTTCCGTGCCGGAACGCTCTGAAATCGCACGTAAATATAAAGCAAATTTTCTCGTATCTATCCATGCGGACTCCTCTCTTAATTCAGATCAACGAGGTGCATCTGTTTGGGTGCTATCCAATCGTCGTGCCAACGATGAAATGGGACAATGGTTAGAAGACGATGAAAAACGCTCAGAGCTTTTAGGAGGTGCAGGAAAAGTACTTTCCAATAACAATGACAAATATTTAGATCAAACTGTACTCGACCTGCAATTTGGTCACAGCCAACGCACAGGTTATGAACTAGGCAACAGCATTTTACGTCGCTTTGCTCGCGTGACCTCATTAAGCCGCAGCACACCACAACATGCGAGCCTTGGCGTATTGCGTTCACCCGACATTCCTTCTGTTCTGGTGGAAACAGGCTTCCTTTCCAATATGGAAGAAGAGCAGAAACTGAATACCATTGCTTATCGTCGTCGTATTGCTTATATGATTTACGAAGGTTTGGTTGCTTATCGTAATGGTAATTTAAAAGCAATTGCCGTTCCACCTAGTGATGAGCAAGACAGCAAATCTACAAAATCAAACGATAAAAATAATGAAAAATCTGACCGCACTTCAGATGTGAAAGACAGCGGTATTTGCCATAAAGTGAAACCAGGTGAAAGCATTGGTAGCCTGGCGAACAAATATGATGTCAAAGTCAGTGAAATCATTGAGTTAAATAAACTGAAACGCAAAGAACTTTGGCTAAATGAAACCATTAAAATTCCTGATAATGGCAAAGGCAAAAAAGCGGAAGAACCAACTAAAAAAGAAGAGAAAAACACCGAAAAATCTGACCGCACTTCTGATGTGAAAGACAGCGGTATTCGCCATAAAGTGAAACCAGGTGAAAGCATTGGTAGCCTGGCGAACAAATATGATGTCAAAGTCAGTGAAATTATTGAGTTAAATAAACTGAAACGCAAAGAACTTTGGTTGAATGAAACCATTAAAATTCCTGATAACGGCAAAGGTAAAAAGGTAGAAGAAAAACCTAAATCGGATGATAAAGCCAAAGCCGATAACAAAGGAAAAAACAGCAAGATTGTTGAAGCTGAAAAAGCCGTTTCTAAAAAAGATCAAAAACAAGAAAAAGCTGAGAATAAAAAAGAGCCTGAGAAAAAAGACACTTCTTCAAAAGGAAATGAGAAGAAAGATGATGGCAAGAAAGAAACCCCGCTTTACCATACAGTAAAAGCAGATCAAACTATCTATGCTATCTCTCGTGAATATAATGTACCGGTTAATCGTCTTTTAAAGCTGAACCCAACATTGAAAAACGGCAAAGTCGTGACTGGGCAAAAAATCAAACTTAAAGAAAAATAAGGAATCCTATGGCAATCAAAATTCTTTCTCCACAGCTGGCTAATCAGATTGCCGCAGGTGAAGTGGTCGAACGCCCTGCCTCTGTGGTGAAAGAATTGGTGGAAAACAGCCTTGATGCCGGTGCCAATAAAATTCATATTGATATTGAAAACGGCGGCGCCAGTCTGATTCGTATTCGAGATAATGGCAGCGGCATTCCTAAAGAGGAATTAAGCCTCGCACTCGCTCGACACGCAACCAGTAAAATTGCCGATCTTGATGATCTCGAAGCCATTTTAAGTTTAGGTTTCCGCGGTGAAGCCCTTGCCAGTATCAGCTCGGTTTCTCGTCTCACGCTTACCTCTCGCACAGCTGAGCAAAATGAAGCGTGGCAGGTTTACGCACAGGGACGAGAGATGGAAACTACAATTAAACCTGCGTCTCATCCAGTCGGTACAACAGTTGAAGTGGCGAATCTCTTTTTTAACACGCCAGCTCGTCGTAAATTCTTACGCACCGATAAAACAGAATTTGCTCATATTGATGAAGTCATTCGCCGAATTGCTTTAGCAAAATTTAATATCGCTTTTACGCTCACTCATAACGGCAAAATTGTTCGACAATACCGCCCAGCGGCAAATGAAGAACAACAACTAAAACGCGTTGCTGCCATTTGTGGCGATGATTTTGTTCAACATGCCTTACGTATTGATTGGAAACATGATGATCTGCATCTTTCTGGCTGGGTGGCGACACCTGAATTTACCCGTTCTCAGAATGATTTAAGCTATTGCTATATCAATGGGCGAATGGTGCGCGATAAAGTGATCACCCACGCCATTCGTCAAGCTTATGCGGAGCATTTACATACTGAGCAATACCCTGCATTTGTGCTATTTATCGACCTCAATCCACATGATGTCGATGTCAACGTGCATCCAACAAAACACGAGGTGCGTTTCCATCAAGCGCGTTTAATTCATGATTTTATCTGCCAAGGTGTAACAAATGCGCTCAATGCTATTCCTCAAGCTGAATTGGATTTAGTGCCAGCGATGAATGAGGCAAGAGAGCCTTCGGCTTCATATCAAACCCACTATGAACCGAAACCCAATCGTGCGGCGGCTGGGCAAAATATTTTTGCCTCGCATTATCATCAGCCTCGTGAAAAACAATCAGAGAATCGACCACACTTTTCAAACCGTAGTGAGTACGTTCCGTCATATGGTTATCGTGAACAACCGACAAAGACCGAACAACGCTTATATGGGGAATTAGTACGTTCTGCGGAAAATTCTCAAGTTTTAACAAAATCTGTCGTTGAACAACTCCCACAGACAAGTGAAACAGGCTATTTACGCGCATTGGCATTAATTGAAAATGAAGCATTGCTTTTACAACAAAATCAGCAGTTTTATTTGATGTCATTAGCTAAATTGCAAACCTTAAATTATGAATTAACCTTACAACAAGGTGAAATTTCACAACAACCGTTGCTCATTCCGATTATTTTTCGCTTAGATGAAAAACAATTTGAACAATGGCAAAAACAAAAAGCCTATTTTCAACAAAGTGGTTTTGAATTCATTGAGAATGAAGCCCAGCTACGCCTTACATTAAACAAAGTACCCGCTATTTTACGTACACAAAATTTACAAAAATGTGTGGTGGGTCTGCTTGCTGAACATCTAGAAAATATGCCTGATTTCCTGACCGCACTTTGTCATACGCTAGAGATGACACCAATTCAAGTATTAGCGGATGCGGTCAGCTTATTAAGTGAAACGGAACGCTTACTGAATAAAACTCATCAAGAAAAATTTAATACATTACTGAAACCGATTAACTGGCAGCCTTTTTTAAGCGATTTGTAATATGACACAAAAAACTGACTCCAAACCAACTGCACTTTTTCTGATGGGGCCAACAGCCTCAGGAAAAACAGATCTTGCTATTCAATTACGTCAAAGCCTGCCCATGGAAGTGATCAGTGTCGATTCTGCATTAATTTATAAAGGGATGGATATTGGTACGGCAAAGCCTTCTAAAGAAGAACTAGCCCTTGCCCCTCACCGATTAATCGATATTTTAGATCCCGCTGAAAGTTATTCTGCGATGAATTTTCGTGATGATGCACTCAGAGAAATGGCTGATATTACCGCGCAAGGTAAAATTCCGCTTTTGGTTGGCGGTACCATGTTGTATTACAAAGCATTGATTGAAGGCCTTTCTCCCCTTCCATCTGCTGATGAAAAGTTACGCTTAGAGATTGAAGAAAAAGCGCAAAAACTTGGCTGGCCAGCACTTCATCAAGAATTACAAAAAATTGATCCTGTTTCAGCAGAACGTATTAATCCCAATGATTCACAGCGCATTAATCGTGCATTAGAAGTATTCTATTTAACAGGCAAATCATTAACGGAATTAACCGAACAAAAAGGCGAAGAATTGCCTTATCAATTTTTACAATTTGCTATTGCACCAGAAGATCGCGCGGTGTTACATCAACGTATCGAACAACGTTTCCATAAAATGATCGAATTAGGTTTCCAAGAAGAAGTGGAAAAACTCTACCAACGAGAAGATCTCCATCCTGATTTGCCTTCTATCCGCTGTGTGGGCTATCGCCAAATGTGGGAATATTTACGTGGTGACTATGATCATGAAGAAATGATCTTCCGTGGCATTTGTGCAACTCGACAATTAGCCAAACGACAAATCACTTGGTTGCGCGGCTGGAAAACACCATTAAATTGGCTAGATAGTCTACAACCGCAACAGGCCAAAGAAATCGTACTACGCAAGATTGATGAACATTTTAAGGGGTAAATTATGGCGCTTTCACTTCCGCTTTCGACTGAAAAACTCATTCAACTTGGCGAAGTGCTTTGCCAACATTTCCCTGAAATGAATCTTGATGAAATAATCCAACAAATCGAGCGAGACGCAACAGATCTCACGACAGCAATCGGACAAATAAACTATGCCATCAGCCTGTCTGATTTCTTGGAAAAAGTCTTAAAAAAACACCCGCACTTTTTAGCCCAATGGTGGCAAACACCTCCTCAATTTTCAGATTGTCAAGATTATACTAGCCGTTTAGCTGAGCAACTCTCCACTATCCAAAACGAAGAGCAGCTTTACAAAACGCTACGAAATTTTCGCAATCAAGAAATGGCGAAACTCAGTTTCTGTCAAAGCTTGAATCTTGCCACCGTAGAAGAAATTTTTATTCATCTTTCTCAACTTGCTGAGAGTCTTATCATCGGTGCGAGAGATTGGCTGTATAAACAAGCTTGCGAAGAAATGGGCATACCTTGTGATGAAAATGGCAACCCTCAACAACTCTATATTCTTGGTATGGGAAAATTAGGTGGTTTTGAGCTAAATTTTTCCTCTGATATTGATTTAATTTTCACCTACCCTTCACAAGGTGAAAGCGTTGGTGCAAGACGAGCCGTTGATAATGCTAAATTTTTTACTCGTTTAGGACAACGCCTGATCAATGCTTTAGATCAATTCACGCCAGATGGCTTTGTCTATCGTACAGATATGCGTCTTCGTCCTTTTGGCGACAGCGGTGCGCTTGCCTTAAGTTTTTCGGCAATGGAGCAATATTACCAAGATCAAGGGCGAGATTGGGAACGTTATGCCATGATCAAGGGGCGGATTTTAGGTGCTGATGCGCAAGATCCCAATGTAAAAACCTTACAACAACTACTTCGTCCTTTTGTGTATCGACGCTATATTGATTTTAGTGTGATTCAAGCTTTACGTGAAATGAAAGGTAAAATTGAGCGTGAAGTACGCCGCCGTGGCTTAAAAGACAATATTAAACTAGGCGCAGGTGGGATTCGAGAAATCGAATTTATTGTGCAAGTTTTTCAACTGATTCGGGGTGGACGTGAGATTAAGCTCCAACAACATGAATTGCTTAAACTTCTCCCTGAAATACGAGATCTTGGTTTAATTACGCCTCAACAATATCATGAATTAAGAGATGCTTATATCTTCCTTCGTCGTACTGAAAACGTGCTACAAGCCATTGATGATCAACAAACGCAACTACTTCCAACAGATGAAGAAAATCGTCTTAGATTAATAGTTGCTTGTCGAGAATACACTTATTTAGATGAGAACAATCAAACTACGATGAAATCTTATCCAATTGAAAACTGGGATGATTTCTATCAAATACTACAAGCACACCAACAAAAAGTGCGGTCAGTTTTTGATGCATTAATTGGTGAAGAAAAAGATGAACGTACCGATGACAATAATCAGTGGATTGATTTTTTAGAAAGTGATCTTGATGACATTGAACAAATGTTGGTTGATAATCACATTGATGATGACGCAATTTCCGATATCTTAGATAAACTTATTCAATTCAAAGAGGGGCTTGCGCGCCGTGTTATTGGCTCTAGAGGTCGAGAAGTTCTAGCTCACTTATTACCAAATATCTTCACTCAAATATTTGAACAAAAAAATTACCGCACTTTATTGCCACGCATCCTCAACATTGTCGATAAAATTGCGAGTAGAACGACGTATTTAGAATTACTCTTAGAAAATCCTCAAGCCATTGAGCAGCTTATTGAACTATGTGCGCAATCACAGATGATTGCCGAACAAGTCGCTCGTTTCCCTATTCTACTCGATGAATTATTAAATACTGAAGCGCTACGTAATCCATTGCCGTTCACACAGTATCCTGATGAATTGAAGCAATATATGCTGCGATTACCGCAAGATGATGAAGAACAATTTATTGACGGTTTACGCCAATTCAAACAGTCTATTTTATTACGCGTTGCAGCGGCAGATATTCTTGGCGTACTGCCTGTTATGAAAGTGAGCGATCATCTCACTTATCTGGCTGAAGCAATCATTGATGCCGTTGTCAATTTTGCTTGGCAACAAGTCAGTCAACGATTTGGTGTACCTGAACATTTAGTAGGTAAAACAGAAAAAGGTTTTTTAGTAATTGGCTACGGTAAATTAGGCGGAATTGAACTCGGTTATAAATCTGATTTGGATTTAGTCTTTTTATACCAATCCGTTGAAGGTCAAACCATTGGTGGAAAAAAATCCATTGATAGCAATCAATTTTATTTAAGATTGGCTCAAAAAATTGTCAGTATTTTTAGTATGAATACGAGTGCAGGTATACTCTACGATATTGATATGCGATTACGACCTTCAGGCGATGCAGGCTTATTAGGCTGTTCACTTCAAGCATTTGAAAACTATCAACTCAATGAAGCATGGACTTGGGAAAAGCAAGCACTTGTCCGTAGCCGTGCTATTTTTGGAGAAACTGAATTAAAAACAGAATTTGAAAAAATTCGCTGTAATGTGCTTTCTGCTCAAAGAGATATTAATCAGCTAAAAATTGAAGTAAGAGACATGCGTGAAAAAATGTACGAACATTTATCTCACACAAAAGAAGGCTTTTTTAATATCAAAACAGATCGTGGCGGCATTACCGATATTGAATTTATCGCCCAGTATCTGATGCTCGCAAATGCCCCAGCTAATCCAATATTAACCAAATGGTCTGATAATGTCCGTATCTTTGATTCCATGGCAGAATATCACATTATTTCTCTAGCAGAATGTGAAAAGCTCAAATCCTGTTACGTGACACTGCGTAATAAAATCCATCACCTAAACTTATTAGGAAAGCCTGTCATTGTTGATGATTCGGAATTTATAGAAGAAAGAGAATTTGTTTGTTCTTTCTGGCATAAGCTCTTTTCTTAAAAAATTAAAGGAGTCTATCCCCAGATATTTGGGATAAACTCCTTTTTATATATTCTTTACGTAAAAACAGCCTAACTTTCTACCGCACTTATATTGTCAAAGTAATCTTTAACAAAACTCCATAAACAAAAACCCCAAGCTATTCAGCTCGGGGTTCACATTCAGTACCTGGCGGTGTCCTACTCTCACATGGGGAAGCCCCACACTACCATCGGCGCAT
>JAGZIS010000025.1:0-5709 GCA_018366115.1 Parahaemophilus parainfluenzae
ATTAGTAGAAATGGAAGTTCGTGAACTTCTTTCTCAATATGATTTCCCAGGTGACGATACTCCAATCGTACGTGGTTCTGCATTACAAGCATTAAACGGTGTTGCAGAATGGGAAGAAAAAATCCTTGAATTAGCAAACCACTTAGATACTTACATTCCTGAACCAGAGCGTGCAATTGACCAACCGTTCCTTCTTCCAATCGAAGACGTGTTCTCAATTTCAGGTCGTGGTACAGTAGTAACAGGTCGTGTTGAGCGTGGTATCATCCGTACTGGTGATGAAGTTGAAATCGTTGGTATCAAACCAACTACAAAAACAACAGTAACTGGTGTTGAAATGTTCCGTAAATTACTTGACGAAGGTCGTGCAGGTGAAAACATCGGTGCATTATTACGTGGTACCAAACGTGAAGAAATCGAACGTGGTCAAGTATTAGCGAAACCAGGTTCAATCACTCCACACACTGATTTCGAATCAGAAGTTTATGTATTATCAAAAGATGAAGGTGGTCGTCACACTCCATTCTTCAAAGGTTACCGTCCACAATTCTATTTCCGTACAACTGACGTAACTGGTACAATCGAATTACCAGAAGGCGTGGAAATGGTAATGCCTGGTGATAACATCAAAATGACAGTAAGCTTAATCCACCCAATCGCGATGGACCAAGGTTTACGTTTCGCAATCCGTGAAGGTGGCCGTACAGTAGGTGCTGGCGTTGTTGCGAAAATCATCAAATAATTGATGTATTAACTGTAACAAGTTAGATTAAGAAGGCGTATCGAAAGATACGCCTTTTTGTTTTTTATCAATGAATGTTGTTTTTATCATAGAAAGTGCGGTCAAAAATTGTGTCGTTTTGGTATGATACAGACTCATTTTTTATACGGGTGTTTTTATGCAACAACTACCATTTAAAGCCGTTGTCTCTGATCTTGATGGCACGCTACTTAATACCAATCATGTAATTGGTGAGTTTACTATTGATGTATTGAATAAATTAGAACAAAAAGGTGTAGATATTATTTTAGCAACGGGACGTAATCATACAGATGTTTCTTCTATTTTAGGCAAAATAGGTGCTGAGCATGCTGTAATGATCACTTCTAATGGTGCGAGAGTACGCGACCTAAAAGGTAACCTTATTTATAGCAATAGTCTTCCTGAAGAAATTGTGCTTGAGTTGTATAAAATTCCTTTTGATCGCACCAAAATTTGTATCAATACTTATCAAGATGATGGTTGGTTTATCAATACAGATGTGCCTGAATTAGCAAAATATCATAAGGATTCGGGTTTTATGTACGAAGTTGTTGATTTTATAAAACATCATGGAAGAGGAAGTGAAAAAGTATTTTTTATTGCTCATGATCCTAAAGATCTAATAGAACTAGAAGATTATCTTAGAACACATTTCGGGGATAAAACCACAATTGTTTATTCAGCGGTAACTTGCTTAGAGGTGATGAACAGAAATGTATCGAAAGGCGATGCATTGTCTCACCTATTAGAAAATAGAAATTATGGATTAAAAGATTGTATTGCTTTTGGCGATGGCCAGAATGATGTTGAAATGCTTTCTTGGGTTGGTAAAGGTTATGTGATGGCAAATGCTGATTCTCGTTTAAAAGAAGCTTGTCCAGAACTGGAAGAGATCGGGTTCAATAAAGACGAAGCAGTGGCCAAACATTTAGCAGAAATTTTTGGTATTAAATAGATGTTTCAGTCAATTTTTCTGGTTAGTGCCGGTGCGGCAATTGGTGCCTCTTTACGCTGGGGATTAGGTTTATGGCTTAATTCCCTGTTTAGTTCGCTTGCATTTGGTACACTTGTGGCTAATTTTATTGGCTGCTTTTTGATGGGGATTTTATTAGCAGCCTTTTGGACCTTCCCGCAATTTAGCCCTGAATGGCGATTATTCTTAGTAACAGGATTTCTCGGTGCTCTTACCACCTTTTCTTCTTTTTCAGGTGAAGTAATAGAACTCTTTTTTAAAGAAGAGTGGGGAAATGGATTGTTTGTTTTAGTGAGTCATTTAGTTGGTTGCTTAATTTTTACAGTATTAGGGATTTATTTCTTTAGACTCATCAGCCTTCTATTCCATTTCCGATAAAATCGCTAAATTCTTCAGAATAAAATCCATGAGAGAGCATATACTGCCAAATTTTTTGTTTGCTTTTGATTGGTTGAGGTTCTGCATAATTAGGAAACTTTTTACGTAGAACCTTTTCTGCGATTTCAGCCCAATTAATTTCACTTTCTCCAAGAACTTCATTTATTACGTCTGAAGATAGACCTTTTAGTTGACGTAATTCTTGTTTAATACGATTAGCACCATACCCACGTTGTGAACGTGCGTGTAAGTAATTTTCAGCAAATCGTTTATCATTTTGCCAGTTTTTTCTCTGGCAGTAAGCAATCGTTTCATCGATCTCATCTTCTGTAAATGCTTTTTCCTGCATTTTATTGCGCAGTTCAAATTCGCTATATTCACGTCGGGCAAGTAAATTAACAACATAGCTTAAAGCAAGAGAAGACATATAAATTCCTTGTGGTCAAATATGGTTGAAATGAAAAGTGCGGTCAATTTTGACCGCACTTTTAGTGATTAGAAGTCGCTTTCTGCGTCATCGTTAGATTGCTCAATGTCGGCCATTAATGCCTGTTCTGGATTGGCTACTAATTCAGCACGAAGCTTCGCTTCAAGTTCATTAGATTTAGCAGGGTTTTCGTTTAACCATTTCATCGCGTTAGCTTTACCTTGACCAATCTTTTCACCGTTGTATGCATACCATGCACCAGATTTCTCAACAAGTTTGTGTTTAACACCAAGCTCAATTAATTCGCCAGCTTTCGAAATCCCTTCTCCGTAAAGAATTTGGAAATCCACTTGGCGGAAAGGTGCGGCTAATTTGTTTTTAACTACTTTAACACGAGTTTCATTACCAATGACTTCATCTCCATCTTTAACTGAACCAGTACGACGGATATCTAAACGCACAGAAGAGTAGAATTTTAGTGCGTTACCACCAGTTGTGGTTTCTGGGTTACCAAACATGACACCAATTTTCATACGAATTTGGTTAATGAAGATAACAAGACAGTTTGCATTTTTGATTTGACCCGTTAATTTACGTAGCGCTTGAGACATTAAACGCGCTTGTAAACCCATGTGTGAATCACCCATTTCACCTTCAATTTCGGCTTTCGGAGTGAGTGCTGCAACCGAGTCTACAATGACTACATCTACAGCACCAGAACGTACTAATGCATCACAAATTTCAAGTGCTTGTTCACCATTGTCAGGTTGGGAAACTAAAAGTTCTTTTACGTCAACGCCAAGTTTTGCCGCATAAATAGGATCAAGAGCATGCTCCGCATCGATAAATGCGCAAGTTTTACCTACTTTTTGTGCTTGAGCAATAACCGATAAAGTTAAGGTTGTTTTACCAGAAGATTCAGGTCCAAAAATTTCAACAATACGCCCCATTGGTAAACCACCAATACCAAGAGCGACATCAAGACCTAAAGAACCCGTTGAAACAGATTCAACGTCAAGGGCTTGAGTATCACCCAATTTCATAATTGAGCCTTTACCGAATTGCTTTTCAATTTGACCAAGTGCTGCTGCGAGCGCTTTTTGCTTTTCTTCTTGAGTTGCCATATAAAACCTTCTTGAATAGAGTTATCTAAATTTGGCTAGATTATATCTGTATTGATGTACAGTATCAAGAGAAAATTTTTTCCTTGATGAAAAAATGTGAAATAGATTCCAAATTTGAGAAATAGTTTATTTAAAATCAACTTCTTAAATATTTTTTTAGATCTTGAATTTGTGCTGAGAGAATTTTTTTACCCAGTTCATATACAGTTCTTATTTTGGTTTCATCTCGTTCTAATCGACCTATATTGAGTAATACATTTGGGCGAATCACAAAGATTTTATTTTGTTTTTCTAAGCGAATAATTTCTTCTACTTGTTCATTATAAGTGCGGTAGCGATTTTCTAAGGTTTTAACTAAGTGTGGATATTTGCGATAAAAAAGCTTGAATAAAAAAGAAGAAGATTTTGTTTTACGGTAGTCGATCGGTTGAGTTAAAACAACGATGATTTTATCACAACCGAGCTCTTGTGCTTTTTTAAATGGAATACTATCGGCAATTCCGCCATCTAGGTACTTTTGTCCATTAATTTCTACAAACTTTGAGACAAAAGGCATGGCCGAAGTTGCTCTGAAGTATTCCATCTCTTTGAAAACATCTTTGATTTTGAAATACTCTGCTTTACCATTCTCAATGTTTGTGGCGGCTAAATAGAAATCAATGTGAGATTTCTCGAATTCATTTTGATCAAAAGGGTCGAGATTAAAGGGGAGATCATAGAAAGCGAAATCTTTATTGATAATATTGCCCGTTGTAAAAAGACTATGAAATCCCATGTAACGTTTATCTTTAAGATATTTTAGGTTATATCTCAACGCTCTTTCTTTTTGATTGGATGCATAATTTATGCCAAATAATGCGCCCGCAGAAACGCCAATAATCTTATCTATCTGAATGTGTTGTTCCATGAGGGCATCAAGAACGCCTGCTGTAAACATTCCTCTCATGCCGCCGCCTTCAAGAACGAGTCCTACTGTCATTTTTACTCCTGGAATTTGAAAAAGTTTTAGTGGAATAAATATTAAACTATAAACTTATTTATATTTATCTTGTTGTTTATCAATAAATAAATTTTACATTTGCGATCTCTCTCACAAATTTGATTTTTTATATTCGTCACACTTAGTTGGTTATGATATAACTACTTTGAGAAGTACTTGTTGGTTTAGTCGTATGTGATTAACCCTTTGATAAGGAGGAGTTTTAAAATGAAAACTCTCATAATCCCAAATGATCATATCAGTAAAGTATGTAATTTGTTAAATCAACTCATTGGAGATGTGACAAGTAAAAATCTATTTACGGGATATGGCCTGTTTCATAAAGAGAAAGATATGTTTGCTGTTTGGGCAAACAATAAGATTTACTTGCGTGCAAAACATGAGCTTTCGATAAAGCTAAAAGGATTGGGATGTAAACCTTTTGCAACAAATGAACTCAATAAACGCTTTGTGCTATCTGATTATTATGCTTTAACTGAAAGTATTTTAAAAGATAATGCTTTAATGAGAAACTTGCTTATTCTTTCTATTAGTCAAATCAGGAAGGAAAAATTAGATTCTGCACTATCTAAGATTGGGAGAATTCGTGATTTACCGAATTTATCGGTTAAGTATGAAAGAGCACTGAAGAAAGTGGGCATTGAGCATGTTGATACTTTACGGCAAATAGGTGCTGAAAATGCGATTGTTCGTTTGAAGAAAGCGGATATTGGGGCAACTGAAGCTTTCTATTGGCGGCTTCGAGGTGCTTTAGAAAATCGAAACTGTGAGTTTTATACTGAAAAAGAAAAGGAGAGGGGACTGAATAAACTGAATGAAATACTTTCTGCAAATGGGTTTAGACGTTGTAAGCGAACCTTAAAAAAGGCTGAATAGCATTCATATAAAGGAGTTAGCGTCTAAAAAATCATCTATCGAAGAGATTTCTTAAAAAAAGTGCTTGCGTGGATTTCAAAAATCCCTATAATGCACACCACACAACGACGCGCTGTTGTGACTCTTAAGAAAAACCGGTGCGTCGTTCTTTTTTGCTCTTTAACAATA
>JAGZIS010000012.1:0-38817 GCA_018366115.1 Parahaemophilus parainfluenzae
TATTAAGCCTTACCGCCTCATTAGTTTGGGTTGCTTATGGTATGGCACAAAAGCTCATGCTCCGCCGTTTTAGTTCGCAACAAATTTTATTAATGATGTATTTCGGCTGTCTTTTAGTCTTTACACCTGTTGCTGAATTTTCACAAGTGAGTAACCTCACCCCGTTTGCATTCGGTTGTTTTGTTTATTGCTGCTTGAATACGTTATTTGGTTATGGGGCTTATGCTGAGGCACTTAATCGTTGGGAGGTTTCTAAAGTAAGCGTAGTGATAACCTTAGTACCACTCTTTACCATTTTCTTTGCCCATCTTGCCCATTATGTGAGCCCTAAGAATTTTGCCGCGCCAGAATTAAATATGATTAGCTATATTGGGGCGTTTGTTGTAGTATGCGGAGCAATTTTGTCGGCAATCGGACATAAGTTATTACCGCAATCAAAATAAAGTGCGGTTAAATATTGGAGAGTTTTTATGAAATTTATTGATGAAGCCCTGATTCGTGTGGAAGCAGGGGATGGTGGAAACGGTTGTGTAAGTTTCCGCCGTGAAAAATTTATCCCAAAAGGCGGTCCAGATGGCGGCGATGGCGGTGATGGCGGAGATGTCTATTTGGTTGCAGACGAAAACTTAAATACTTTGATCGATTATCGCTTTACGAAACGTTTTGCTGCAGAGCGAGGTGAAAATGGCCATAGCTCAGATTGTACCGGTCGTCGCGGTAAAGACATTACGTTACGTGTGCCGGTGGGAACGCGTGCAATTGATAATGACACCAAAGAAGTGCTTGGCGATTTAACAAAGCATGGTGCCAAAATGCTAGTAGCGAAAGGTGGTTATCATGGTTTAGGTAATACGCGTTTCAAATCTTCAGTGAACCGTGCACCTCGCCAAAAAACCATGGGTACACCAGGGGAAAAACGCGATTTATTATTAGAATTGATGCTTCTTGCGGACGTCGGGATGCTTGGTTTACCAAATGCAGGTAAATCCACTTTTATTCGCGCCGTTTCAGCCGCAAAACCAAAAGTCGCTGATTATCCATTTACCACTTTAGTGCCAAGTTTAGGCGTAGTGAAAGTGGATGAGAGCCATAGCTTTGTGGTGGCAGATATTCCTGGATTGATTGAAGGTGCATCGGATGGCGCAGGTTTAGGGATTCGTTTCTTAAAACACTTGGAACGTTGTCGTGTGTTAATTCATTTAGTGGATATTAATCCTATTGATGAATCCGATCCTGCAGATAATATTGCGATCATCGAGTCAGAATTATTCCAATATAGCGAAAAATTGGCAGATAAACCGCGTTGGTTAGTCTTCAACAAAATTGATACGATGACTGAAGAAGAGGCGCATGAACGTGCTCAAGAGATTACCGAACGTCTTGGTTGGGAAGAAGGGTATCACCTTATTTCTGCCGCAACGGGTAAAAATGTGCCGCCACTTTGTCGTGATATTATGGATTTCATTGAAGCGAATCCGCGTGATGCGGAAGTCGAAGAAAATAAACCAGAAGAAGTGAAATTCAAATGGGAAGACTACCATCAAGAACAGCTCGCTGAACATCAATTTGATGATGAAGATGACGACTGGGATGATTGGGACGAAGAAGATGAAGAAGGTGTTGAGTTTATTTACAAACCTTAATGCCTAAATGAAAAAAAAGAGCGGAAATTGACCGCTCTTTTTTTATTGCTGTTAACCTTTCTTTTTCCCACCTTGGCGCGCTTTAAATCGAGGGTTGGTTTTCGAAATGACATAAACGACACCGTGGCGGCGAACAATTTTGCAGCCAGGACGGTTTTTAGCACTTTTTAGCGAAGATAATACTTTCATTGAATATTCCTATTTTGATTTAAATGCACCAAATTTACCATAGCGGTTTGCAAATTCACTTGCACGACCTTCATTCCCAATTTGACGGGTTTTACCGGTATAAAATGGGTGAGATGCAGATGAGGTATCACACATAAATACAGGGTATTCGTTACCATCTTCCCATTTCATGGTGTTGTTAGTTTTAGCACAAGAACGGATCAGAAAGCCTTGTTTCGCGTTGGAATCATAAAATAAAATGGTACGATAATTTTCAGGGTGAATGCCTTTTTTCATTAGAGCTCCTTATATAACGAAAAGAATTGGGCGAAGATACTAATTCAAAAGAGAATGATTATCAATGTACTTTTATTCATAACCATGAGAATTTTTTTCATATTGAGAAAAAGAAAAATGCCTTTCGGTTGAAAGGCATTTTGTCTGTTTGGTCGGAGAGTTATCCCCGATGCGCATTTTTCATAATACGCTCTTTCGCCACTTTCCATTCACGTTCTTTAATATCATCACGTTTATCATGTTGTTTTTTACCTTTCGCAAGACCGATTTTGATCTTAGCCCAAGGGCCTTTCCAATAAAGAGAAAGGGCAACAATGGTAAAACCATCACGGCTTGATTTACCAAAAAGATTATCTAGTTCACGTTTATTCAATAAAAGCTTACGTGTACGCGTCGGATCGCAAACCACGTGAGTAGAGGCCAAGCTTAATGGTTGAATGGTCGCACCAAATAAATAGGCTTCACCATTTTTAAAAATGATATAGCTGTCGCTGATATTGGCTTTACCTGCGCGCATTGATTTCACTTCCCAACCTTGTAATTCAAGGCCGGCTTCAATTTCATCTTCAATAAAATATTCGTGTCTAGCTCGTTTGTTTAAGGCAATGGTGTTGGAGCCGACTTTGACTTTCTTTTTGGTCATTGGTATCCGTTGTTCATTAATCGTAAATTGGCGTTGATTTTACCGAATCTCGCCGTGGATAGCAAAAAACAAAAGGCTGATTTGACTCAGCCTTTTATTACTTAATGAGAGATTATTCTTCTAATTCACCACAGAAACGATAGCCTTCACCATGCACAGTAGCAATAATTTCTGGTGTATTAGGATGATCTTCAAAATGTTTCCGAATGCGGCGAATTGTTACATCTACAGTACGATCTTGTGGTTTTAATTCGCGTCCTGTCATTTTTAGCAATAATTCTTCACGAGTTTGCAATTTTCCTGGGTTTTCACAGAAATGCAACATGGCACGAAATTCACTGCGAGGCAGCTTAAATTCAGTGCCTTCTGGTGTAATTAAATTATGGCTATTTAAATCCAGTGTCCAACCATTAAAACGATAGTTCTCACGTTGTAAATGGGCCTCTTTGCCATTTAATGTCATGGTACGATGCAATAAATTTCTTGCACGAATGGTGAGTTCTCTAGGGTTGAAGGGTTTGGTGAGATAATCATCGGCTCCGATTTCTAAACCTAAAATTTTATCGACTTCATTATCTCTCCCCGTGAGAAAAATCAGAGGGATAGGTGTTTTTTCACGTAATTCACGGCCCAGTAATAAACCATTTTTACCGGGTAAGTTGATATCTAATACGATGAGATTAACCGTTTCCGAGCTTAACTGACGATACATTTCGGCACCATCTTGTGCTTGTAATACCTCATAGCCCTCAGCTTCAAAAATTCCTTTTAACGTATTACGGGTTACCGCTTCATCTTCCACGATGAGAATTTTTGGGGTAGCCATTCGTTGCTCCTTGTTATTCTTTGTTATGGGCATATTTTATAATTGTAACATTGCTGTAACAACAGAAAAGTGCGGTCATTGTTTAAATTACATTTAATTTTATGATCTAAGTCATAAATTATTAACATTCTTTTGATCTATGCTAGAATTTTAGTAGGAACAATAGTTGGGACTTTATGATGAAGCGAATTCTTCTTTTTTTATTTTTTATTTTTACCGCTCTTTCCACTCAAGCCGGTCTTTTTGATAAGAAACCGGCTTTCTTACCTGTGGATGACGCTTTTCAATTTTCAGCTGCGAAAAGCGAGAATCAAGAAAATGTGATCGTCAATTGGTCGATAGCAGAAGGGTATTATCTCTATCAAGAGAAAATTTCCGTGAAGATCAACCAAGAGGAAACCTCATTATTTGATTTGCCTACATTTTCTATTTCACCTGAAGATTATAACGATCCTTATTTTGGCTTAATGAAGATTTTTAAAAAGCCCGTGCAAGCTATTTTTAAAGCAAGTCAGCCGCCATTAAAAGCAGAAGATGTGGTTGAAATTGCTTACCAAGGTTGTACGGAAGGCTTTTGTTATCCGCCTGAAGTGAAAGAAATTAAAGTAGCGGATTTGCCTATCGCACAGGTTGCTAATACTGAAAAAACATCGGAAAAATCGACCGCACTTTCCGCACAACCTAAAGCAGAGCAAGATCGTTTAGCGGAAAGCTTATTTAATAGCAAATATGCCGTATTTGGCTTTTTCTTATTGGGCTTAGGTTTGGCTTTTACCCCTTGTGTGTTGCCAATGCTGCCGTTGCTTTCAGCGATAGTGATTGGTCAAAATCAACGCCCTAATATGTGGCGCGCTTTCGCATTAAGTTTTGTATATGTGCAGGGGATGGCGCTGACTTATACCTTGCTAGGCTTGATTGTGGCTGCAATTGGTTTGCCATTCCAAGTCGCTTTACAACATCCTTATGTGATGATTGGCTTATCAATCATCTTTGTCTTGTTAGCATTGTCGATGTTCGGCCTATTTACCTTACAGCTCCCAAGTTCCTTACAAACAAAACTGTCTTTACTTAGTCAACAGCAAAAAGCCGGCGCCTTTGGTGGCGTGTTCTTAATGGGGATGATTGCGGGGCTTGTGGCTTCGCCTTGCACATCTGCACCGCTTTCTGGCGCCTTGCTTTACGTGGCGCAGAGTGGCGATTTATTTACTGGTGCGATCACGCTTTATTTGCTTGCATTAGGCATGGGTGTACCGCTGATTTTAATCACGTTATTTGGGAATAAAATCCTGCCTAAATCAGGCATGTGGATGGAAACCGTTAAAAAGCTCTTTGGCTTTGTGATGCTTGCGTTACCAGTATTCTTAATTTCTCGTATTTTGCCTGATGAATGGACGCCAAGATTATGGGCGATGCTTGGTACCGCATTCTTTATTTGGTTTGCTTTCCAAATGCCAAAAAATGGTACCGGTTGGGTATTCCGAATTCTCTTTTTAGTGGCAGCCATGATTAGTGTTAAACCGCTTCAAACTTGGGTGTGGGGCGAAAGCCAAGCACCAAGTGCGGTCGAAAATAAAGCGGTTTCTCATGTTGAATTTAAGAAAGTGAAAAGCGAAGCTGAATTGCAACAAGTTCTGGTGGAAAATAACAAACCGCTTGTGATGCTCGATCTTTATGCGGATTGGTGTGTCGCTTGTAAAGAGTTTGAAAAAGAAACATTCAGTGATCAAAGTGTACAAAAAGCCTTTGGTGACATGCTGCTCCTTCAGGTTGATATGACAAAAAACTCCGAAGAAAACCGCGCTTTAATGGCAAAATATAAAGTGTTAGGTTTACCGACTATTTTGTTCTTTAACCGAGATGGAAAAGAAATTGAGGGGAGTCGTGTTAACGGATTCATGCCGCCCGTTGAGTTTTTACAATGGATTGAGAAAATCAGTAAAGCATAAAATTATTTCCTAATAGTAAAAAGTCCTTTTCGATTTGAGGTATTGTTTGGCTTTGAGTTAATCATTAATATACACCCCGTTCTCAAATCACTTTTTATTTTTATTAGGAAAACTTTATGAAAAACTTAGAAAAATACTCTCCGTATGTTTTAGCTTTATTACGTATCGTCGCCGCGTATATGTTTATCTTACACGGCACAGCGAAATTCTGGGAATTCCCAATTTCGATGACGGGCGGTAATGGCGCAGTGGGCGATCCACTGATGATCGTCGGTGGGGTAATTGAGATTGTCGGTTCAATCCTATTAATTTTAGGTTTATTTGTTCGCCCTGCGGCATTTATCCTTTCTGGTCAAATGGCTTATGCGTATTTCTTTATGCACGCTGCAGGTAAAGGGAATTTATTCTTCCCAATCGCGAACGGTGGTGAACTCGCTTTACTTTATTCTTTAGTGTTCTTCTATTTTGTGTTTGCGGGTGCTGGCGCATTTTCTCTAGATAACCGCAAACGTTAATCAATCATCTCATTACTTTGTTGCCCGCATTTTGCGGGCTTTTTTGTTTTTAAAATCGCTTAAATAAATCACCGCACTTTAAGTGCGCTTACCAGGAAAATTTTTTCTATATAAACGCAAACGTTTGCGCTATAATTCCCCCCGCTTATTTTTAACCATTTAATGAAAGGAAAATGTAATGACAGATCGTCCAATTCGTCAGGCTTTACTGAGTGTTTCTGATAAAACCGGTATCGTAGAATTTGCTCAAGGCTTAGTACAGCGTGGTGTAAAACTACTTTCCACTGGCGGTACCGCAAAATTATTGGAGCAACATGGTTTACCAGTGACAGAAGTGTCTGATTATACGGGATTCCCAGAAATGATGGACGGTCGTGTGAAAACCTTACATCCAAAAGTACATGGCGGTATTCTTGGTCGTCGCGGTACAGATGATGCTATCATGCAGCAACATGGCATTGAAGGCATTGATATGGTCGTTGTGAATTTATATCCATTTGCCGCAACAGTAGCGAAGCCAAATTGTACGTTAGAAGACGCGGTAGAAAATATCGATATCGGCGGACCAACCATGGTGCGTTCTGCTGCGAAAAACCATAAAGATGTGGCGATCGTGGTGAATAATCATGATTTTAACAACATTCTTGCTGAAATGGATAAACATCACAACAGCCTAACACTTGAAACTCGTTTTGATCTTGCCATCAAAGCATTTGAACATACCGCACAATATGATTCTATGATTGCCAATTATTTTGGACAAATGGTGAAACCATATCATGTAGCAGAGGAAGAAGACGCGAATGCGAAGTGCGGTCAATTCCCACGTACTTTAAACCTTAACTTCGTGCGCAAACAAACCATGCGTTACGGCGAAAACTCCCATCAAAATGCAGCCTTCTATATTGATTTAAATGTGAAAGAAGCAAGCGTAGCCACCGCTCATCAATTACAAGGTAAAGCCTTGTCTTACAATAATATTGCAGACACCGATGCGGCACTTGAATGCGTGAAAGAATTTGATGAGCCGGCTTGCGTGATCGTTAAACATGCAAATCCATGCGGTGTGGCTTTAGGTAAAGATATTTTAGAAGCTTATAACCGTGCTTACCAAACCGATCCAACCTCTGCATTTGGTGGCATTATTGCTTTCAACCGTGAATTAGACGAAAAAACTGCGACTGAAATCGTGGAACGTCAATTTGTTGAAGTGATTATTGCGCCGAAAGTTTCTGCTGAAGCGCAAGAAGTGGTGAAACGTAAGAAAAATGTTCGTTTGCTTGAATGCGGTGAATGGACCTCTCGTTCTGAACGTTTAGATTTCAAACGTGTAAACGGAGGTTTATTGGTACAAGATGCGGACTTAGGCATGGTTGGTGTGGATGATTTAAAAGTGGTGAGTAAACGTCAGCCAACTGAACAAGAATTAAAAGATTTATTATTCTGCTGGAAAGTGGCGAAATTTGTGAAATCCAATGCCATTGTTTACGCAAAAGACAATCAAACTATCGGCATTGGTGCAGGCCAAATGAGCCGTGTATATTCTGCGAAGATTGCGGGTATTAAGGCTCAGGATGAAGGTTTAACCGTAGCCGGTTGTGTGATGGCTTCTGATGCATTCTTCCCATTCCGTGACGGTATTGATGCGGCGGCGAAAGTAGGTATTCAATGTGTTATCCATCCAGGTGGTTCAATGCGCGATCAAGAAGTCATTGACGCTGCGGACGAACATAATATGGTGATGGTATTAACTGGAATGAGACATTTCCGTCATTAACCTAAA
Organism: Parahaemophilus parainfluenzae; assembly: GCA_018366115.1. Classification (GTDB taxonomy): domain Bacteria; phylum Pseudomonadota; class Gammaproteobacteria; order Enterobacterales; family Pasteurellaceae; genus Haemophilus_D; species Haemophilus_D parainfluenzae_AB. The sequence continues at coordinate 7,822 of JAGZIS010000012.1, forward strand.
AGCCCTTTTCCCCTTTCAGATTAAAGAGAGGGGATATTTAGCAATAAATTACTTGGAACAGAACAAATGAATATTCTCATCATCGGAAATGGCGGTCGTGAACACGCCTTGGCTTGGAAAGCTGCACAATCTCCATTAGCGGACAAAGTTTTCGTCGCACCAGGCAACGCGGGTACTGCATTAGAACACAAAGTAGAAAACGTGAATATTGCTGCAACAGATATCCCTGCTTTAGTGAAATTTGCTCAAGATAAACAAATTGGATTAACCATTGTTGGTCCTGAAGCACCGCTAGTGATTGGAGTAGTTGATGCATTTCGGGCGGCTGGATTGAAAATTTTTGGCCCAACTCAAGCGGCTGCTCAATTGGAAGGTTCAAAGGCATTCACCAAAGATTTCCTCGCGCGTCACAAAATCCCAACGGCAGAATATCAAAACTTCACCGAAGTTGAGCCTGCGTTAGCGTACTTGCGTGAGAAAGGCGCGCCAATTGTCGTTAAAGCAGATGGTTTAGCAGCTGGCAAAGGGGTAATCGTTGCAATGACATTGCAAGAAGCGGAAGACGCTGTGCGTGATATGCTTTCTGGCAATGCCTTTGGTGAAGCGGGTAGCCGAGTGGTGATTGAAGAGTTTCTAGATGGCGAAGAAGCCAGCTTTATCGTCATGGTGGACGGTAAAAACGTCGAGCCTATGGCAACTAGTCAAGATCATAAACGCGTGGGCGAAAATGATACAGGTTTGAATACTGGTGGCATGGGGGCGTATTCGCCTGCACCAGTGGTGACACCTAAAATTCATGATCGCATTATGCGTGAAGTGATTTATCCAACGGTTAATGGTATGGCGGCAGAAGGCAATGTTTACACCGGTTTCTTGTATGCGGGATTAATGATTATGCCAAATGGTCAGCCGAAAGTAATTGAATTTAACTGCCGTTTTGGCGATCCAGAAACACAGCCAATTATGCTACGCCTTGAATCAGATCTCGTTGAGCTTTGCCTTAAAGCTTGCGAGGGAAAATTGGATGAAGTGAAATCTCAATGGAATCCAAAAGCGTCCTTAGGTATTGTGTTAGCCGCGGAAGGCTATCCAGGCGATTATCGTAAAGGCGATGTGATTAGCGGTTTACCACAAAGTGCGGTCGAAAATGAGAAAGTTTTCTTAGCGGGTGTCGCAGAAAAAGAAGGCAAATTAGTTACGAATGGCGGTCGCGTGCTTTGTGTTACTGCATTAGGCGAAAGCGTATTTGAAGCTCAACAAAAAGCCTTAAAACTCGCTGAACAAATTCAATGGACAGGACGTTTTTATCGTCGAGATATTGGTCATCGTGCCGTCGCTCGTGAACAATAAAAATTAACTACTTTAATGGTAAGGGCTCGAATGGATTATAAAAATAAGGAATTATGTCGTCTTCGTACCATAAGTTTTTTTCTGACGTTACATAAAGATAAAACGCAATGGGAAGACGCCCTTTATTCGGTAAAACGTGATGTGGATTTGTTATTGCCAGCTGTGCAGAAAGCAGGTTATACCTTGCAATCGATTCGGGTCATTACCAATCCTTTTGGTGAATATTTGGATTTAACCAATTTGCAAACAGCAAAAGCAGATTTGCAGTATTTAACAGAGTTACTGAATAAGTTTAATGAAAGTGGCATTCGTCTTCGATTTGCGATAGGTGCGGCGAGGAATAAAGAGGAAATTGCGTTATTGCCAGAGTTAATCGCAGCTTATGGCGACTTGTGTAATGCTTGTGTTAATGTGCCATTAGATGAAAATGGTGTGTTAGATAATGAACTTATCGAACAATCTGTTTATGCGATACAACGAATTGCAAATATCACACCACGTGGCGAAGGCAATTTTAACTTTACTGTGAATTTTAACTGCAAGCCATTTATTCCTTATTTCCCCGCAGGTTATCATCTAAGTCATTTATCAAATAGTTTTGTCATTGGGTTAGAAACACCTGATTTATTAGTCGAAGTATTAAAATCTGTACCAAAATCACCTCATAATCAATTTTATGCGGATTGTTATCAGGCTATGTCGCAAGCGCTGCAATATCATGTAGATCAAGTATTAGAGATGCTAAGTGCGGTCAAATTATCAGGTGAATTTGAATTTGCAGGTATCGATAGTTCGGCGGCTCCATCAAAAAATTGTTCATCCATGACAAGACTCTATGAATTAATGGGATTACCTTATTTTGGTGCAGCTGGTTCAGTCGAGGTTTCTGCCTTACTGACAAAAGTGTTTAAATCAATCCAACGTGTGCCATTGGTTGGGTTTTCCGGATTAATGTTGGCTGTGACGGAAGATTTAGGTTTAGCCGAAGGGACGCAAAAACACTATTTTGATATTCGTGCTTTACTGACTTATAGTGCAGTATGTGGTATCGGTTTAGATACGGTTCCTGTGGCAGGAAATGCTAAGGCTGAAACCATCGCAGCTATTATGCGTGATACGGGGACGATGGCATTTCGCTTAAATAAACCACTCACTGTGCGTTTATTCCCAATTCCGAATAAGGTTGCAGGTGAAATATCCGAATTTGAGAGTGATGATTTATGTAACTGCCGTCTTTTACATATTCCGGATTAAATAAAATTTTCCCTACTTTGTACTGATGAATGTTATCTCTACTGTCAATAAAAGGAATATCTCATGAGAAAATTAATATTGTGTGGTCTTGTTGCTGTATTATTCTCAGGGTGTACGGTAGCTCATCAGCAAACTGAACAAGAACAAGCCTTAGTCGGCGATTGGATTTGCCATGTAAAACCTGCTGCGAAATCCCCTTTACCAGTTGAGCATTTTGATTATGTCACCTATCACGCAGATCAAACTGTGCTTCTACGCGGCATTTCACAGATTGATACAAAAGAAGGCTGGATGCGTTATTTATTGCAAGCTAAAGCTAAATGGCAGGCAAGTGATGGTAAGTTAAGTTATGACTTTACGGATCGTCTATTTAAAACTGCGCATTCACCAGAAGTTGCGAAAATTATTGAACAATCTCCAGAATTTAAAGAATTAGATAAGGAATTTGTTTCACCTTGTAATAACTGCGGTAATCATTTGGATATGAAGATTAAAATGAAAAGCTCAACAAGGATGACAAATTTTAATACCTATACGAAAGAAACCAGCCAATGCCGTAAACTGGAAGCTGGCGAGAAAACAAAAGAAGTTAAACTAATTGAGAAGTTAGTGAAAGAAAAAGGCTCGATTTAGATAAATGAATGTTTTTCATTGTAATAATGAAAAATATGATCGAAATTTTTGATTAAGTTTTTACTTGGAAACAGGTAAACTATACACAAATAATTCAAACAACGAGGAAAACACAATGTTTAAAAAAAGTATGAACATCGCTGATTACGATCCGGTTCTATGGCAAGCCATTCAGGGCGAAAATCGTCGTCAAGAAGAGCATATCGAGCTTATCGCATCTGAAAACTATGCGAGCCCACGCGTAATGGAAGCGCAAGGTTCACAGTTTACTAACAAGTATGCTGAAGGCTACCCAGGTAAACGTTACTACGGCGGTTGTGAGTACGCAGACATTGTGGAGCAGTTGGCGATTGATCGCGCGAAAGAGTTATTTGGTGCAGATTATGTGAACGTACAACCACACTCAGGTTCACAAGCGAATGCGGCAGTATATGGTGCATTAATCAATGCGGGCGATACCATTTTAGGGATGGATTTAGCACACGGTGGTCACTTAACCCATGGGGCAAAAGTGAGTTTCTCCGGTAAAATCTATAATTCTGTACTTTATGGTATCACCGCTGACGGTTTAATCGACTATGAAGATGTGCGTCAAAAAGCATTAGAACATAAACCAAAAATGATCGTGGCAGGTTTCTCTGCTTATTCTCAAGTGGTAGATTGGAAAAAAATGCGCGAAATTGCGGATGAAGTGGGCGCGTATTTATTTGTTGATATGGCTCATGTTGCGGGCTTAATCGCAGCAGGTTTATATCCAAACCCATTACCATACGCACATGTTGTAACAACGACCACCCATAAAACCTTAGGTGGTCCACGTGGTGGTTTAATCCTTTCTTCTTGTGGTGATGAAGAGCTTTATAAACGCTTACAATCTTCTGTTTTCCCTGCAAACCAAGGTGGTCCATTGGTTCACATTATTGCGGCGAAAGCGGTATGTTTCAAAGAAGCATTAGAGCCTGCTTATAAAGAATATCAAGCAAACGTGATTAAAAATGCGAAAGCAATGGTAGAAGTGTTTAAACAACGCGGTTATGACGTGGTTTCAAACGGCACAGAAAACCACTTGTTCTTAGTGAGTTTCATTAAACAAGGCTTAACCGGTAAAGCAGCAGATGCAGCTTTAGGTAAAGCGAATATTACCGTTAATAAAAACTCCGTACCAAATGATCCACAAAAACCATTTGTGACTTCTGGTATTCGTGTTGGTACACCAGCGGTGACTCGTCGCGGCTTTAACGAACAAGACTGTCGTGAATTAGCTGGCTGGATGTGTGATGTATTAGATGCATTAGGCAAAGAAAACGAAGAGCAAGTGATTGCAGCAACCAAAGAAAAAGTATTGGCAATCTGCAAACGTCTTCCAGTTTACGCATAATGCTGATTCAGCTTTTATTTGTGATGTTAGCGGCGGTAAATATCGCCGCTTATTTTTTAATGTGGAAAGACAAAGTCCGCGCGGTTCGTCATGGCTGGCGAATTTCTGAAAATACTTTCTTTCTATTAAGTCTTCTTGGTGGGTTTATCGGTGTTTATTGCGGGATGAAACGCTTTCGTCATAAAACTAAACATTTCAGTTTTAAATTTGTCGTTATGCTCAGTGCGTTTATTTGGTTGATCTTAATGCCTTATTGGTATTTCTTTCTTGAATAACGTTGAGCGCAGAATGACTTTCAGTAATAAAAAAGCCTAGAGAATATCTCTAGGCTTTTTAGTTTGTGATTAGACTATTTAAAAATAAGGCGTCGATTTCGACTTTTCTTCACTTGTGAAAGTGTAATTAATCCTAACACAATGACATAGACAGCGAAAATAAATACCAACCATTGCACCATCGTGATGCCGAAAAGTGACCATTGGCTTTCGTTACAGCTGCCTGTTGGATTGAACACCGCAGGTAGCCATTTATGGAATGGTAACGTTTCTGGAAAGTTTGGTATAAATTCACATTGTTTCCATGGCGCAGGGTTCATTTGTAAATCAAGGTGACGAATGGAAATCATTAATCCTTTGATTGCACTAAATAAACCCACAATAAGAGCAAGAATGCGGACAATAAGCGAACTAGGGGCTAAGGCGCCGATAAAACCAGCAATAAATAACCCTACCATAGCTAAACGTTCGTAAACACAAAGTACGCAAGGTTGTAAACCCATGCCGTATTGAAAGTAAAGTGCGGTCGATTCTAAGGCTAATGCGGTAAATGCCAAAAAGATCCACGCTGAACGTTTAAGGGATAATTGCTTAAAAAAGTCGAGCATTCTTTCTCCTTATGCTTCATTAAATTGGAAGAATTAAGCCAAGGTTTGCAAGCCAAATCGTCATTCCTGGTAGGATAAATTCGATTGCAAGGAAACCAACTAGCGTTAATACGATAGTGTAAGGCAATGCCATGTAGACCATTCTACCATAAGAAAGTTTAATTAATGGCGCAAGTGATGATGTTAATAAGAACAAGAATGCTGCTTGACCGTTTGGTGTAGCGACAGAAGGTAAGTTTGTACCTGTATTGATTGCTACCGCAAGTAATTCAAATTGGTGCGGTGCAATTGCGCCTGTCGCAAGCGCATGTTTCGCTTCATTGATATAAACTGTTGCTACGAATACGTTATCAGAAATCGCAGAAAGTAAACCATTGAAACCGTAGAATAATGCTAATTGTGTTTTCTCTTCAGAACTTAATACGAAGTGAATAATTGGCGCAAAGAGTTTTTGATCGATAATCACTGCAACAATAGAGAAAAATACGACTAATAATGCCGTGAAGGGTAAACTTTCTTGGAATGATTTACCAATGGCGTGTTCGTCTGTTACGCCAGTAAAAGTCGTCGCAAGAATAATCACGCTTAAACCAATCAAGCCTACAGCGGCTAAGTGGAAAGCTAAACCTAAGATCAACCAAACCGCAATAACCGCTTGAATAGAAAGACGAATTTTATCTTGTTTAGACATTTTTTGTGCATTTTCGCGATCTAAATCAGCCAAGATTTTCCATACATCTTCCGGTAATTTCTCACCATAACCAAATACTTTAAATTTTTCGACTAAAATACAAGTGAGTAATCCACAGATAAATACAGGGACTGTCACTGGTGCCATACGGAAGAAAAATTCAATGAAATTCCATTTGGCTTGTTCTGCAATGATTAAGTTTTGTGGTTCACCTACCATGGTCATTACACCACCAAGTGCGGTTCCCACACCTGCATGCATCATTAAGCTACGTAAGAAAGAGCGGAATTTTTCTAAGGTTTCGTGATTTTTGATTTTGTTATCATCGGAAATATCAACCGCATCTTGTAGTGTTTTACCTGATGCCACTTTGTGATAAACCCCATAGAAACCCATGGCAACACTGATGATTACTGCCACAACAGTTAGCGCATCTAAGAAAGCTGACAGAAATGCTGCACTGAAACAGAATGCTAAAGAGAGGACGATTTTAGAACGAATACGAACTAATAATTTGGTGAACACATAAAGCAAAAGTTGCTTCATAAAATAAATACCGGCCACCATGAAGATTAAAAGTAACACCACTTCAAAGTTTGCCATGATCTCAGCTTTAACGTGTTCTACATTTGTCATGCCAATGGCAATGGCTTCAAATGCTAATAAGCCACCCGGTTGAAGAGGGTAGCATTTTAATGCCATGGCAAGGGTGAAAATAAATTCAGCCACGAGAACCCATCCAGCCATGAATGGGCTAACGAAAAAGAATAAAATTGGATTCATTACCAAAAAGGCAATAATGGTCAATTTATACCAATCTGGACTCGCGCCTAGAAAGTTTTTCATGAATGCTTGTGTGTAAGTCATATCGAACTCCGTTTTTTTATAGTCCTGTCATTGTAATATATACTGCTTTAAAGGATAATAGACCAGTTAAAGATTTATTGAATAAATCACATTTTTTTGATCTTTTTAAGCTTTTTTTATATTTATTTCATACTCATGCAAACAGATAATACCCTTTTACGGGCTCAAAGCCCAGCCGCTCTTGCCGAAGAATATATTGTTAGAAGTATTTGGGATAATGTATTTCCCGCAGGCACCAATCTTCCTTCTGAGCGTGATTTAGCTGATAAAATCGGCGTCACACGTACTACATTACGCGAAGTATTGCAGCGTTTGGCTCGTGATGGCTGGCTTACCATTCAACACGGCAAGCCGACAAAAGTCAATAATATTTGGGATACAGCTGGTCCAAGCATTATTGAAACCTTAATTACTTTAGATCGTCAAAGTGCGCCATTAATCATTGAAAATATGCTTTCGTTGCGTAGTCGTATGTCTGAATCTTATATTTATGAAGCCGTAAAAAATTCGCCTAAAGCTTCGGTTGCTTTGTTTAAGGGGCTAGATTCATTAGAAAATACCGCAGAGAGCTATATGGAATTTGACTATGCCTTATTCCGTCAGTTTACAGTAATGGCTAATAAACCTTTCTATCGTTTGATTTTTAATAGCTTACGTGGGGTTTATCATAAAATTGGTTTATTGTTTTTCAGCGAAGAGAAACATCGTCAAGTCACGCGTGATTTCTATGTTGAATTGCGCGATATTTGTGAAAGTGGTCAATCTGATTTAGTGGTAGGCTGTATTCGTAAACACAAGCAAGTGACTTCCGCTTATTGGCGAACCATTTTAGAAAGTTTGCCAAAAGATCTAGCTACAGAATAATATGAAAAGTGCGGTTGAAAATGACCGCACTTTTTCCTTATATCAAAGACTCAATATTATGCGTATTCCAAGAATTTATCATCCAGAATCCCTTAAAAATCAATCTACTTGCCAACTTTCAGAGGATGCGGCTAATCACGTAGGACGTGTACTTCGTATGACTGAAGGTGAGCAAATTGAATTATTTGATGGTAGTAATCATATTTACCCAGCAAAAATTATTGAAGCGAGCAAAAAAGCCGTTAAAGTGGAAATTCTAGGCTGTGAATTGAGTGATAAAGAGTCGAATTTATCGATTCACTTAGGGCAGGTGATTTCCCGTGGTGATCGAATGGAATTCACCATTCAGAAATCTGTAGAGTTAGGCGTGAACATGATTACACCATTGTGGTCAGAACGCTGTGGCGTGAAGCTAGACGGCGAACGCATGGATAAGAAAATCCAACAATGGCAAAAAATTGCCATTGCGGCTTGTGAACAATGTGGACGTAACGTTGTGCCGGAAATTCGTCCATTAATGAAATTGCAAGATTGGTGTGCAGCAAATGATGGTGCACTGAAATTGAATTTACATCCAAGAGCCCAATATTCAATTAAAACCTTACCTTCAATTCCAAAAGAAGGGGTTCGTTTACTTATTGGTTCAGAAGGCGGTTTATCACCTCAAGAAATCGCACAAACTGAACAACAAGGATTTACTGAAATTTTATTAGGAAAGCGTGTGCTACGCACAGAAACGGCTTCTTTAGCAGCCATTAGTGCGTTACAAATTTGTTTTGGAGATTTGGGATAATGATGGATTTACAAGGGCAATTTTTAATTGCGATGCCACAGTTGGAGGATTATTTCCAAAATACCGTAGTGTATATGTGCGAGCATAATGAGCAAGGTTCGATGGGCTTAGTGATTAATCAGCCCACTGATTTAAGCATTGCTGAGCTATATTCAAAAATGAATTTTATGATGAAAAATGACCGCACTTTTAGCAATGAACTTGTACTTGCGGGTGGCCCGGTACATTCTGAGCGTGGTTTTATTCTGCATAAGAAAGCCGCGAAAGAATTTGAGCATAGTTATAAAATTACTGATGACATGTATCTCACCACGTCAGCAGATATTGTGGAAACCTTTGGTTCAGCGGATGCGCCTGAGAAATATCTTGTTGCACTCGGTTGTGCCAGTTGGACAGCAGGGCAGCTTGAACAAGAGATTGCAGATAATGCGTGGCTAGTCGCGCCAGCGTCAGACACCATTTTATTTGAAACTATTTATGAAGATCGTTATCCTGCCGCGAATCAATTATTAGGGATTAATCCTCATAATTTTGTCTTTTCACAAGTAGGGCATAGTTAATGGGCATCACGGCAATCGCGTTTGATTTTGGTACAAAAAGTATCGGTTGTGCGGTCGGGCAAAGTATCACGGGTACAGCGCAAGCCTTGCCTGCATTTAAAGCCCAAGATGGGATTCCCAATTGGGATGCTATTGAAAAATGTTTAAAGGATTGGAAACCCGATATCATTGTAGTGGGATTACCTTTAAATATGGATGGAACCGAGCAAGATTTAACACTTCGTGCGAAGAAATTTGCTAATCGTTTAAATGGCCGTTTCGGTATCAAAGTAGAACTGCAAGATGAGCGCTTAACGACGGTTTCTGCTAGAGATGAAATTTTCCAGCGTGGCGGTTATCGCGCTCTCAATAAAGGTAAAGTCGATGGGATTTCTGCTTGCTTGATTTTAGAAAGTTGGTTCGAAAGTTATTCAGAATAAGCCAAAAATAAACCGCACTTCAAGGTGCGGTTTGTTGTATTTATAGGGCTATTTTTTTATCCAAATCAGACTCGCCATTCGGCCAGTTTTGCTATCTCGACGATAGGAAAAGAAAGTCTCTTTTTCTGTGAATGTGCAATGTTCCCCACCGTAAATTTGGGTAATACCTAATTTATTGAGGCGTTGTGTAGCGATTTGATAAAGATTGCCGAGGTATTTTCCTGCCACATTCGGATCGGGTCGAAAAGCCGTTTCTGCAATCGGGTCAAAAGCCATAAATTGCTCAATCACTTCTTTGCCAACTTGGAATGCATTAGGGCCGATAGCAGGCCCAAACCACGCAATAATCTCTTCGGGGGCAGATTGGAAACATTTTACGGTTTCTTCTAACACCCCATCACAGAGTCCGCGCCAGCCCGCATGGGCTGCAGCCACTTCAGTGCCTTGTTTATTAGTAAATAAAACCGGCAAGCAATCAGCCGTCATGACCAAACAGACTTGGTTCGGTTGGTTGGCGTAAACTGCATCAGCTTCAAAATTATTGCCTTCATAAGGTACTGTAATCACACGAGTACTGTGTGTTTGAGTTAAAAACAATGGAAAGTGCGGCAGATTAAATTTTTCGACCAATAAAGTGCGGTTAGTTTTGACCGCACTTTTATCATCCTCGACATGATCACCTAAATTGAAACTCTCGAAAGGCGGCAGGCTTACACCACCTTCTCTTGTGGTTGTAAAAGCTTGGATATGTGGTGGAACAGTCCAGTTTGGAACAATGGTTTTCATCTTAATAATCCAATTCGTCTTTGTGTTCGAGGTAATCCGCTTTTAAGGCATGGAGTAATTCGACAAAGTCATCGGGCAATGGCGCATACCACTCCATCATTTCTCCCGTAATCGGGTGAGCTAAACGCAACATAACCGCATGTAAGGCTTGGCGTTTAAAATTACGTAGCACTTCAGTGAAGGCTTCACTTGCGTTTTTAGGTGGACGAGGACGACCACCATAAGTTTGATCACCTAACAATGGGTGTGCGATATGTGCCATGTGCACACGAATTTGATGAGTTCGACCGGTTTCTAAACGTAAGCGTAAACGGGTGTAATTACGGAAGTTTTCCATAATGCGATAGTGTGTCACAGCTGGTTTACCCATGGGGTGAACCGCCATCAATGTGCGTTTTGTCGCGTGGCGAGCCATTGGCTGATCTACTGTGCCACCTTTGGTCATAATGCCACTTGCGACAGCTTCGTATTCACGAGTGATCTTACGCTTTTGTAAGTCACGTACGAGTTTCGTTTGTGCGGGGATCGTTTTAGCAACAACCATGAGACCTGTTGTGTCTTTATCTAAACGATGCACAATTCCTGCGCGCGGTACTTCGGCAATAGGTGGATAGTGATAGAGTAGCGCATTAAGCACGGTACCATCCGGATTGCCTGCACCAGGGTGGACGACGAGATCTTTAGGTTTGTTAATCACGATAATATCGTCATCTTCATAAACGATATTGAGTGGAATATTTTGTGGCTCAAAACGGTTTTCATCTTCCACTTCTACCGAAATTTCAATTTGCTCTCCGCCATAAACTTTTGCACGTGGAATATTGGCAATTTCACCGTTCATTTTTACCTGTTTTGCTTCAATCCAGGTTTTTAAACGAGAACGGGAATATTCTGGGAACAACTCTGCGAGGGTTTGGTCTAAACGCTGTCCCATTTGTTCGGGCTGAATTTCAGCCGTTAAGGTAATTTGTGGCATAAAAAATCCATCTAAAAATTTAAAAAGTTGGCTTATTGTGTAATGTTCTATACAATATTCGTTAATTGTAACTTATTTATTGATTTTCGTAAAAATTAAGGAAAAAAGAATGCGTAAAATAAAATCTCTTGCACTTATTGCATTGACCTCATTCGCGATTGCAGCTTGTAGCAGTGGTAATAAAGAAGTAGAGCAAGCTTCTGTTGATGATCTTTATGCAAAAGGGGCGGCAGCATTGCAAGAAGGAAGCTATTCTGACTCGATTCGTTATTTAAAAGCGGCAACAGAGCGTTTCCCTGGTAGTACTTACCAAGAGCAAGCAATGCTTGATTTAATTTATGCAAACTATAAAACGCAAGATTACACCGCCACTTTGGTAACCGTAGATAACTACTTACACCAATTCCCACAAAGTCCAAACCGTGACTATGCAGTGTATATGGCGGGTTTAACTAACTTAGCAACGGCTGATAACATGATTCAAGATTTCTTTGGTATCGATCGTGCAACGCGTGAAACAACTTCAATGAAAACGGCGTTTTCAAACTTCCAAAGCTTAGTGCGTGCGTTCCCAAATAGCCCATATTCACAAGATGCAGTAGCACGTATGGCATACATCAAAGATTCATTAGCTCGTCATGAATTAGAAATTGCAAAATTCTATGCAAAACGTGATGCATGGGTAGCTGTAGCAAACCGTGTAGTGGGTATGTTACAACAATATCCAGATGCCAAAGCGACTTACGAAGGTTTATTCTTAATGAAAGAAGCCTATGAAAAAATGGGTTTACAACAATTAGCGAGTCAAACTCAACAAGTCATCGATGCGAATAAAGATAAACAATTTGCGGACGTGAAAAAACCGGAAGAGTCTGATTTAATTCAACCGGTTAAAAAATAATCCCGTCCCTTGTGGGACGTGCTTGAATAAGCAAAATTATTCAAATAAAGGCTAGTCAAACCAATCAAATTGAGCTAGTATAAATTTAAAAGATTTCCTGGGGTGTTCGTGGATGGGTTATGTCCCTGAGCCGATACTTAGAACTTTATAAATCGGTTTCCCGCCATTGGTGTGTAGGCTTGACCTTTGACTTTGTCATTGGACTAAAGAAACCTAAAAATGGCCTTACCGGTTTCCTTGGACCGTCGGGTTCAAGGACTACTACTCGTAGCGGCACTCTGGGACCTTTCTCTTAAATCCATTCTTTCCAATCGAATGAAATCAACACAGCAAACGCTTCGCAATCAACTCCGTCAACAAATTCGTAAAACACGAGCAAATTTGACCGCACTTCAGCAACAACAGGCGGAAGATTCCATCACTCAGCAAGCTCTTGCATTAATTGAAGAACGAAATGCGCAGCATATTGCCTTGTATGTTTCCTTTGATGGTGAAATCTCCACAGAGAAACTTATCAAAACCCTTTGGGCACAAGATAAGCACGTTTATTTGCCGGTATTACACCCTTTCAATCCGAATCATCTTTTGTTTTTACGTTATTTGCCAGATACACCGATGCTGAAAAATAAATTTGGCATTTGGGAGCCAAAATTCAATGTGCAAAACGTATTGCCTTTGGATGAATTAGATATTCTTTTTACACCACTTGTCGCGTTTGACAAACAAGGTAATCGCCTTGGCATGGGCGGTGGTTTTTATGATCGTACCTTACAAAATTGGCAAAATTCTTCTTTTATCCCTGTGGGATTAGCCCATCAATGTCAGCAAGTCGAACAGCTTCCAACTGAAGCGTGGGATGTGCCACTTCATCAAATCTTAGTCGCTTAAACCTATCAAGAAGTAAAGTTTGATAGAAAAAATTAAAAATTGTTGATTTTTTCTCTTGAAATACCAAAAAAGGGTCTTATTTAATAACTCATAAAGGGGATGACCCCAAGGATTTTATGCAGGAGAAGATATGAATATTGAAAAATTTACCACTAAATTCCAACAAGCACTCAGTGAAGCGCAGTCATTAGCGCTTGGTAAAGATAATCAGTTTATCGAACCAGTGCATTTATTGGCCGCACTTTTAAATCAACAAGACGGTTCAATTGCACCGATTTTGACAGCAAGTGGCGTGAATGTCGCGTTATTACGTAATGAATTAAACGCAGAATTGAATAAATTGCCACAAGTGTCAGGTAATGGCGGAGACGTGCAAATTTCTCGTCAATTACTCAACTTATTGAATTTATGTGACAAATTAGCACAACAAAAACAAGATAAATTTATTTCCAGTGAATTGTTCTTATTAGCGGCGCTTGAAGAGCGTGGCGCATTAAATGACATTTTGAAAAAATGTGGTGCGAAAAAAGAACAAATTTTACAAGCGATTCAACATATTCGCGGAGGACAAAGCGTGAACGATCAAAATGCAGAAGAAAGCAGACAAGCTCTTGAAAAATATACGATTGATTTAACAGCTCGTGCTGAAAGTGGCAAACTCGACCCGGTTATTGGCCGTGATGAAGAAATCCGTCGAGCCATTCAAGTATTGCAACGTCGTACCAAAAACAACCCAGTATTAATCGGTGAACCTGGTGTAGGTAAAACCGCTATCGTGGAAGGGTTGGCACAACGTATTGTCAATGGTGAAGTACCGGAAGGCTTGAAAAACAAACGTGTTCTTTCTTTAGATATGGGTGCCTTGATTGCGGGTGCAAAATATCGTGGTGAATTTGAAGAACGTTTAAAAGCGGTATTAAATGAACTTGCAAAAGAAGAAGGTCGCGTGATCCTCTTTATTGATGAAATCCATACCATGGTTGGTGCAGGTAAAACTGACGGTGCGATGGATGCAGGTAACTTATTAAAACCAAGTTTGGCACGTGGTGAATTACACTGTGTGGGTGCAACAACGTTAGACGAATATCGTCAATATATCGAGAAAGATGCGGCGCTTGAACGTCGTTTCCAAAAAGTCTTTGTAGATGAGCCAAGTGTCGAAGATACCATTGCGATCTTACGTGGTTTGAAAGAGCGTTATGAGATCCATCACCATGTAGATATTACTGACCCGGCAATCGTGGCAGCAGCAACGCTTTCACATCGTTATATTTCCGATCGTCAATTGCCGGATAAAGCCATCGACTTAATCGATGAAGCCGCTTCGAGCATCCGTATGGAAATTGACTCTAAACCAGAGCCGCTTGATCGTCTTGAACGCCGTATTATCCAATTAAAATTGGAACAACAAGCATTACAAAAAGAAGAAGACGAAGCAAGCCGTAAACGTTTAGAGATGTTAGAAAAAGAGCTTGCTGATAAAGAACGCGAATATGCTGAACTTGAAGAAGTTTGGAAATCAGAAAAAGCGACCCTTTCAGGTTCACAACACATCAAACAAGCGTTAGATGCGGCGAAAACTGAAATGGAACAAGCGCGTCGTGCAGGTGATTTAAGCAAGATGTCTGAGCTTCAATACGGTCGCATTCCTGAATTGGAAAAACAACTTGCTGCCGCTGAAACCAGCGAAGGCAAAGAGATGACCTTATTGCGCTATCGTGTGACTGATGAAGAAATTGCGGAAGTGCTTTCTAAAGCAACGGGTATTCCAGTTTCTAAAATGATGGAAGGCGAGAAAGAAAAACTCTTACGCATGGAAGAAGAATTGCATAAACGTGTGATCGGTCAAGAAGAAGCAGTCGATGCCGTTGCAAACGCGATTCGTCGTAGCCGTGCAGGGCTTTCTGATCCTAACCGCCCAATTGGTTCGTTCTTATTCTTAGGTCCAACGGGTGTAGGTAAAACAGAGCTTTGCAAAACGTTGGCGAAATTCCTCTTTGACAGTGAAGATGCGATGGTGCGTATTGATATGTCAGAGTTTATGGAAAAACACAGCGTATCTCGTTTAGTGGGGGCACCTCCAGGCTATGTTGGCTATGAAGAAGGTGGTTACTTAACTGAAGCGGTACGTCGTCGTCCGTATTCGGTAATTTTGCTCGATGAAGTGGAAAAAGCACATGCGGATGTATTCAACATTTTATTACAAGTGTTGGATGATGGTCGTTTAACGGATGGTCAAGGGCGTACTGTGGACTTCCGTAACACGGTTGTGATTATGACCTCTAACTTGGGTTCTGATTTAATCCAAGGCAGCAAAGACGAAAGCTATAGCGAAATGAAAGCCTTAGTGATGTCTGTGGTAGGCCAACATTTCCGTCCGGAATTCATCAACCGTATTGACGAAACAGTGGTATTCCATCCACTTGGTAAAGAAAATATCCGTGCGATTGCAAGCATTCAATTAGAACGTTTAGCAAAACGTATGGAAACTCGTGGTTACGAATTAGTGTTTACCGAAGCGTTATTAGATTTCATTGGTGAAGTGGGTTACGACCCAATTTATGGAGCGCGTCCATTAAAACGTGCAATCCAACAAGAGATCGAAAACAGCTTGGCACAACAAGTTCTATCTGGTCAATTATTACCAGGTAAAGTGGTCACAGTGGATTATGTGGATGGCAAAGTTCAAGCCAGACAATAATTTGTAAAATGAAAAGCCATTTAGTGAAAGCTAAATGGCTTTTTTATGCTTTGGTAAAAGATAAAATAGGGTAGAATGTCGCTGTTTATAGCGTACAAAAATGAGGAAGAAAATGACCGCACTTTTAAAAATTGGTTTGGTTTCGGTGTCAGACCGTGCATCAAGTGGTGTGTATCAAGATCAAGGGATTCCCGAATTACAACAATGGCTAGAGCAAGCGTTGGTGGATCCTTTTGAAGTGGAAACGCGATTAATTCCAGACGAGCAGCCATTAATTGAACAAACGTTGAAAGAATTAGTGGATGAGTACCATTGTCATTTAGTGCTTACAACAGGTGGTACAGGGCCGGCAAAACGTGATATCACACCTGATGCCACATTGGCTGTTGCTGATCGTGAAATGCCGGGATTTGGCGAGCAAATGCGTCAAGTGAGTTTACATTTTGTGCCAACAGCGATTTTATCTCGTCAAGTTGGTGTGATTCGTAAAAACAGCCTAATCTTGAACTTACCTGGGCAGCCAAAAGCCATCAAAGAGACTTTAGAAGGCGTGAAAGATGAGCAAGGCAAAGTCTTAGTGAAAGGGATTTTTAGTGCGGTGCCTTACTGCTTGCAATTAATCGATGGTATTTATATTGATACCAAGCCTGAAGTGATTACAAGCTTCCGACCGAAAGCCGCACGTCGCGAAAATTTGGAGAAATAAGATGAAAAAAATCGAAGCCATTATTAAGCCATTTAAATTAGATGATGTACGTGAAAATTTATCTGATATTGGCATTAGCGGAATGACGGTGACTGAAGTTCGTGGTTTTGGTCGTCAAAAAGGGCATACAGAGCTTTATCGTGGAGCAGAATATATGGTGGATTTTCTGCCTAAAGTGAAAATCGAAATTGTCGTGCCAGATGATTTACTTGAACAATGCCTTGAAACCATTGTTGAAACTTGCCAAACAGGCAAAATCGGTGATGGGAAGATCTTTGTTTATGATGTAGAACGCGTGATTCGTGTTCGTACAGGCGAAGAAAATGAGGAAGCCATTTAATGGAAAAAAACTTAAATTTTAACCGCACTTTAGTCGCAATGGCAGCTCTAGTAATTGTGTTTGCAGGGATTAAACTTGCGGCAGAGATTGTCGTGCCTTTTTTATTGGCATTATTTATTGCCATTATTTGCTCGCCAGTGATTAAAGCAATGACACAACGTAAAGTGCCGCATGGTATTGCGATTGCCTTGCTGTTTATCTTAATTTTAATTGTATTCTTTTTCCTAGCGGGATTAATTAACAGCAGTGTGCAAGAATTTACACGCTCTATTCCGCAATATAAAGTGCTGCTTTCAGAGCGCATAAATGATGCCATGGTGTTAGCTCAAAAACTGAAATTGCCGATTGTAATTTCTCACGAAGCCATTATGAAGCATTTTGATCCAAGTGTGATCATGAACTTTGTGAGCCATTTATTATTAAACTTTTCTGGCGTGCTGTCGAATGCTTTTGTGTTGATTTTAGTGGTAATTTTTATGCTATTTGAAGCACCGACGATGAAGCATAAATTTGCTTTAGTGTTAAGTAATAATGAAGATGATGTTGTCGCGAAAGAACATCATATTGATCGTGTTTTAGACAGTGTGATTCGTTATCTTGGCGTGAAAACATTGATTAGTTTGCTTAGCGGTATCTCGACGTGGATTTTGTTGGACGTACTGGGTGTGCAATATGCGATTTTATGGGGAACCTTAACCTTCTTATTAAATTACATTCCGAATATCGGTTCAATTATTGCCGCAGTGCCTGTTATTGTTCAAGCGTTATTGCTGAATGGATTTGGTGTAGGCATGGGCGTAACCGTCGGTATTATTGCATTAAATATTGTGATCGGTAATATTATTGAACCGAAGATGATGGGTAAAACCTTAGGGCTTTCTACCTTGGTTGTATTCTTTTCATTACTTTTCTGGGGATGGTTGCTTGGTACGGTAGGTATGTTGCTTTCTGTGCCGCTGACAATGGCGTTTAAAATTACATTAGAAAGCTCTGAATCAACGAAGAAATATGCAGCTTTATTAGGGGATGTAAATGAATAAAGTGCGGTCAAAAATTACATAATTTTAGCAATAAAAAAGCCACCATTATGGTGGCTTTCTTTTTATCTCATGTTCGATAGATTAAGGTAAATCATCGATTTCTTTATCCACTTTTGGTGGAATCATATGTTCACGGCGTAGGCCAACGTCATAAGCAATCGCAATCGCGATAAAGATTGATGAGTAAGTACCAAAACCGATACCGATTAATAACGCTAACGAGAAGTTATGAATTGATGGACCACCAAAGAAGAACAAGGCAATCACAACAAGAAGCGTTGTGAGAGATGTCATGATGGTTCTCGATAAGGTTTGCGTTAAGGAAATATCAATAATATCGATGGTATCTACACGACGAATTTTACGGAAGTTTTCACGCACACGGTCGAATACCACGATACTATCGTTGATAGAGTAACCCACAACGGAAAGAATTGCCGCCACGAAGGTTAAATCCATTTCAACTTGTAATGCAGAGAACACTCCGAGGGTGACAACTACGTCGTGGGCAAGTGAGGCAATACCGCCAACCGCTAAACGCCATTCAAAGCGTGAACCGATATAAATCAACATCATCGCAAGGGTCGCAAGAGTTGCATAAACTGCACCTTGAGCTAACTCTTCACCAACGTTCGGACCGACAAATTCAATACTGTTAATATGAATATTTGGATCAATCGTTTGAAGCATCCCTTTAACGTGTTCACCGATACCTGAGTCGTTATTGTCAGCTGGTAAGCGAATCATGACATCTTGCACAGAACCCGTTGTTTGTACAATTGGGCTTGAAATCCCGTTTTGGTTTAATGTGCCACGGATTTTCTCTAAATCAGCGGGTTGTGAGAAGTGAGTATCAAATACCACACCGCCCGTAAAATCTAAGCCCCAGTTGAAGCCTTTTGTAATAATGAAGAAGAGGGAAATCGCCATCAAAATAGCGGAAAATGCATACCCTACAAATCTCACTTTCATAAATTCAGTGAGAGGGAATGGCAATTTAATCCCATTCACTTCACGGATAAAATGTCCGTTTTTATCTTTTGCAAATAATCTCATCTTATCCTACCTAAATTGATAATTTTTCAAGACGTTTACCGCCGTATATGAAGTTCACGATAGCACGTGTTCCGGTAATCGCTGTAAACATTGAAATTGCCACACCTAATGCAAGAGTTACCGCAAAGCCTTGAATAGGACCGGTACCGACAGCATAAAGAATAATCGCCGTTAAAATTGTGGTTAAGTTCGCATCGAAGATAGAGGAGAATGCACCGTTATAACCTTCGTTAATGGCTTGCTGGATTGGACGACCATTACGAATTTCTTCTTTGATACGCTCAAAAATAAGTACGTTGGCATCCACCGACATCCCCAAGGTTAATACGATACCCGCAATCCCTGGCATGGAAAGTGTTGCCCCAGGTAGGATAGACATTAAACCGACTAATAAAACGATGTTAATCACTAATGCGAAGCTTGCGATAACGCCGAAGATTTTGTAGTAAATCAACATGAAGAGGATAACTACAATTAATCCCCAGAAGCTTGCATTGATACCTTGTTCTACGTTTTGTGCACCCAGTGAAGGACCAATTGTACGCTCTTCAACAATTTGCACTGGCGCGATTAATGCACCTGATTTTAATAACATAGAAAGGTTTTGTGCTTCCGCAGAGCTGCTTACACCCGTAATTTGGAAGTTAGAACTAAAGCGACCTTGAATGGTTGCGACGTTAATGACTTCTTCATTTTTCTCTAAAATGGTTTTGCCATTTTCGTCTTTTTTACCGTTGTCTTTGTATTCTACGTACAAGGTTGCCATTGGTTTTTTGTAGTATTTCTTGGTCGTTTGCGACATGATTTCGCCGCCTTCACTATCCAAGGTTACACTTACTTGTGGCGTACTGGTGTTTTGGTCTAAACCCGAGCTTGAGTTGATGATGTGTTCACCACCCAATACCGCACGTTTGTAAAGTGCAACAGGTCTACCTTGACGGTCATATTTGATTTCTGTGTCAGAAGGTAACATACCACGCGCTGCTGATTCTGGGTTCACCAACGAATTCACAATGCGGAATTCAAGTGTTGCAGTTGCCCCTAAGATTTCTTTTGCACGCGCAGTATCTTGAACACCCGGTAATTCGATTACGATACGTTCTGCACCTTGACGTTGGATAACCGCTTCAGCTACGCCTAATTCAGCAACACGTTTACGTAAAATCGTTAAGTTTTGCTCGATCGCTAAGTTACGTGATTCTGTTAATGCCGCTTCAGAAAGGGCAAGGTTTAAGGTGTTGTCACCAATATCAGACACTTCTAGTGTTGGGTGTAATTGACGAATAATACGCGCTGCTTTTGACATTTGGTCAGCGTTTTCTAATGTGACCGTTGTACCAAATTTGTCGCTATTTTTAATTGCCGTAAACTGAATTTTTTCTTTACGTAATTCGTTGCGTAATGTGTCTTGTAACTGTTCTTGACGTTTAGCAAGCGCAGAATTCATGTCCACTTCCATTAAGAAGCGTACACCACCACGTAAGTCCAAACCCCATTTCATCGGGTTAGCACCAATGCTGCTTAACCAAGCCGGTGTTGCCGGTGCAAGGTTTAATGCTGTGGTGTAGTTGTTGCCAAGTTTTTCTGCAATTTTATCTTTGGCAAGAAGTTGGTCATCTGTGTTGGTGAAACGGGCAAGAATAGAGCCATTTTCAAGAACGATAGATTTGGTTGGAAGGTTATTTTCTTTCAGTACGTTTTGTACTTCAGTTAATGCGGTGGTGTCTGCTTGTTGTCCGCGTGTACCGGAAATTTGCACCGCAGGATCTTCACCATAGATATTTGGAAGAGAGTATAAAGCACCAATGGCGACCACAAGGATCACCATTAGATTCTTCCATAATGGGTAACGATTTAACATAGTTTTCCCTTTAGGAATTTAAATTAGAGAGATTTTACAGAACCTTTCGGTAATACTGAAACGATGTAGTTACGGTTAATCGTGATTTCAGTAGTATCGTTTAAAGCGATAACAATTTCAGCACCTTCGGTTACTTTAGTGATTTTACCAATCAAACCACCAGCGGTTAATACTTCAGTGCCTTTCGCTAATTCAGACATTAATTTTTTGTGTTCTTTGTTACGTTTCGCTTGTGGGCGGTAAATCATAAAATAAAAAATTAAACCGAAGATCACGAAAATAAATAACGTGGACATTGGGCTTTGTGCTTCCATTGTGTTTTCCTTATAAAATGAAAAGTTAAAAGTGTGCGTAAAATACCATAAAACGGCATTCAGTAAAAGCCGATGAAGGCAATAACAACTAGAATTTTGGAATTAATTGATTTTTTTCAAGCAAACTTCGAAGATTTGCTCGGAAAGCCAATGTTGATCCACTAATTCACATTGATTTTCTTCACAAAAAACAACAAAATTTTCTACCGCACTTTGACGATTTAATTGCAAAACTAATTCATCATTTGGCGCTAAATTTGCCAAAGCCTTCTTCGCGGTTAAAAGCGGAATCGGGCAGGAAAGTGCGGTCAAATTTAATTGATATTTCATGATTTAAGCTTGGCGACGAGCAAACATAATTTTGCCCATAGCCGTGAGTTGTTCTGCGGATAAATATTGCTTACCAAGCTCAAATAGCGGCTCTTCAAGGGCAATGTGTCTATCATAGCTCGCCACAAACAGCGTAATCAGCCTTTCATCTACATCAGTGCGTTTCTCTACAATCAATTCTTCTAGCTGCTCAGAAAGCTTTGCCCAATTTTCATGCAAAGTCACATGTTGGCGTTCTAATTCATCCACCGACTCTTTCGCTTGCGGTGCTTTTTCAATTAAAGCGGGGAAAAAGTCTTTTTCTTCATCATCATGATGAAGTGGTGCGGCGTGATTAAAATACTGCAAAATAGTTTTTACATCATTTAATACGGCTTGATTCACGCCATTTTTTTCTAAATAACCAGGAAGAATCGTAAGTTGCTTGCAAAAGCGTTTCACTTTGCTATGACAGGCATAAAGCATATCAATCGGCTCATTCCAAGTGGCAAATTGTTGAGGTTCGAGGATTTGCATAAGGTTTCCTTTGTTAAAAAGTGCGGTCAAAAAACATTTCATTTTCTACCGCACTTTCATCAATTATGAGTTATCCGCTAATTGTAATGGTGGAACAGGTTTGCCCATGCGAGCATAGAATTCCACCACAAAATCATCAAAACGATCGTCTTCGATAGCTTGACGAATTTCCGCCATTAAACGTTGATAATAGCGTAAATTGTGAATGGTATTTAAGCGTGCACCTAAAATTTCACCGCATTTATCTAAATGATATAAATAGGCTTTAGTGTAGTTTTTACAGGTGTAACAATCACATTCTGGATCCAATGGGCTGGTATCATCACGGTATTTTGCATTACGGATTTTGACAATGCCGTCAGTCACGAATAAATGGCCGTTACGTGCGTTACGGGTTGGCATTACGCAGTCGAACATATCAATACCACGACGTACGCCTTCCACTAAATCTTCAGGCTTACCCACGCCCATTAAATAGCGCGGTTTATCAGCCGGAATTTGTGGGCAGATGTATTCTAAAATGCGGTGCATGTCTTCTTTCGGTTCGCCTACCGCTAAACCGCCCACCGCATAACCGTCGAAGCCAATATTCACTAAACCTTCTAGTGATACTTTGCGTAATTCTTCAAATACGCCGCCTTGAATAATACCGAATAGGGCATTTTTATTGCCTAATTCATCAAAGCGATCACGGCTGCGTTTTGCCCAACGAAGAGACATTTCCATGGATTTTTTAGCATAATCAAAAGTCGCTGGATAAGGCGTACATTCATCGAAAATCATCACGATGTCAGAACCTAAATCATATTGAATTTCCATAGACTTTTCAGGCGAAAGGAAAATACGCTCACCATTAATTGGGTTTTGGAATTTTACGCCTTCTTCGGTGATTTTACGTAATTTACCTAAACTAAATACTTGGAAGCCGCCACTGTCAGTCAAAATCGGGCGATGCCATTGCATAAAATCATGCAAATCACCGTGTTTACGCATCACTTCCTGTCCAGGACGAAGCCATAGATGAAAGGTGTTACCAAGCAAAATTTCTGCACCTGTCGCACGCACTTCTTCTGGTGTCATGCCTTTTACGGTGCCATAAGTCCCCACTGGCATAAACGCAGGGGTTTCTACGCTGAACGTACCTTGTGGACGTTCAAACACCAAGCGACCACGACGCGCACTGCCGCTGGTTTTATCTAATTCATATTTCATTTTCTTTCCTCAACGAATAAACAGTTCGTAGGTTGTTATTCAATAAAAAAGCCTGTTAGTACAGGCTTCTTGATAGGTATTTTATGAGTTGGTTGAAAATAAGTCAAACCACTTATTCTAACCCTTTCACATTGGGATTTTTGGTAATGAACATCGCATCGCCATAACTGAAAAAACGGTAGCGATTTTCGACCGCACTTTTATAGGCGTTCATGGTGTGGCTAAAGCCTGCAAAGGCAGACACCAACATAATCAATGTGCTTTCTGGCAAGTGGAAGTTAGTAATCAACGCATCCACCACACGGAATGATTTACCTGGGTAAATAAAAATAGACGTATCAGAAAAATAAGGTTCAATTAAATCTGGGTTGCCATTTTCTTCTGCTGATAGGGCTGCGGTTTCAACAGAACGCACTGATGTTGTACCTACCGCAATCACACGTTTACCCGCTTTCTTCGTTTCAATAATGGCATTGCAGACTTCTTGAGAAAGCTCCACATATTCCGCGTGCATAATGTGATCTTCAATATTTTCAACACGTACGGGTTGGAATGTGCCTGCGCCCACGTGCAAAGTCACAAATTCAAAATTAACGCCTTTTTCATGTAATTTTTGTAAAAGCTCATCATCAAAATGCAAGCCAGCCGTTGGCGCAGCCACTGCACCAGGCACTTTGTTATACACGGTTTGATAGCATTCTTGATCCGCTTCTTCATCAGGGCGATCAATATAAGGCGGCAAAGGCATATGACCGATTTCTTGTAACACATCAAGTACATTGCGACTTTTATCCGCTAATTCCACTTCAAAAAGGGCATCTTGACGACCGACCATAATCGCTTTTACGCCATTATTTTCACCGAGCTTATCTTCGCCTAAAAATAATTCTGCACC
This sequence comes from Parahaemophilus parainfluenzae, assembly GCA_018366115.1. GTDB lineage: Bacteria > Pseudomonadota > Gammaproteobacteria > Enterobacterales > Pasteurellaceae > Haemophilus_D > Haemophilus_D parainfluenzae_AB. Next base: position 32,036 of record JAGZIS010000012.1, read on the forward strand.
TTCTTTCGGGGCTTTTGATGAGCGAATATGCGCTAAGAAATGATGTACACTTAAAACACGTTCCACCAACACTTCAATTTTTCCGCCACTGGCTTTACGACCAAACATACGAGCTGGGATTACACGCGTATTGTTAAAAATCAACAGATCACCTTCATCGATTAAATCTAATACATCGGTAAAAGTGCGGTGAGAAATTTCCCCGTTTTCGCCATTGAGTTGTAGCAAACGGCAAGAAGAGCGATCTTCTTTAGGATAACGAGCAACCAGCTCATCAGGTAAGTCAAAATGAAAGTCAGAAACACGCATAATTGTAAATAATGAAAGCTAAAAATGGCGAATAGTCTAGAGCGAATAAGGGGGAAATACAAGGGGGAATGTTGTTGGGCATGAATTGGCTTGAGAGATAGAGGGCGGCAAATATTATACTATTTAAATTTATTAAGTTTTGTTTCAACACACAGCCACCGGAAGGTGGCTGCTAAAACATATCGAACCGCAACATTACACTATGGTGTTTCAACACACAGCCACCCGAAGGTGGCTGCGTATTTACAGTTTTAAAATTTGTAACAAGGCTCGTCTTGTTTATGATTAAGGGTAATCCAATTTTTTAGAGTGTCTTCATAGTTAGTGCCATCATTACTTGGAATATCATTGCATACGCTGATTAATTCTTTCAGTATTGATTCTATACTTGAACGCACACCTTCCTGTTCTTGAACAGCTTTCCAACTTCTAAATGGCTTATCTTTAGATGGTAAGTCCATTTGATGGTGAATTTCAAAATTAGGGCATGAACAACGATAAGTTACCTTTAATCCAGCTCCACGTGCCTCAGTTACTGCATCTGAAATTGCTTTATTTATAGAGTATGCTGAATTAGCCCTATCGCCAGACGAAACTTTAGGAGAATCTATATCGTGTAAGACAGAAAAATCAATTTTAAAATGAGATAAAATTTTTACTAAAATAGTAATTGTCGCTTTTCCTCTGGCTCTGATAATAAGAGGGCGTTGACTAACAGGATAATCCTCTGGATTACTATTCATAATTTCATGAAAAGCAGCAAATTCAGTATCTCCTTCAACGATAATAACTTTATCTCCAAAGAAAATTTCAGAAACATTAGAATCAAAAACCATTAGGGCTTTCAGATTAGCGAGTTCATCATCACTAAAATTAATTGTTTCGGATTTATATATATTAGGTTCTAAATGCTTATCTAATCGATGTAAACGAACAATAGTTGTATGATCTTTTATAGGATCAACAAAAGCTGGATGATGAGTGCTCAACATGACTTGCCAGCCTGCTTCAGATGCTAAGTTATATAAATGTTCTTTCGCTGCACGAACAGCTGAAGGATGTAACGCCGTTTCAGGTTCATCGATCAATAACATATACCCTGGCAAAAAGAAATCACTTGAACCATCTTGAGATAATTGGCTCTTAAGCTTTTGAATTTTCTCTTTATCTTTCGAAGATTGTGCTTTTTTGCTTTCTAATTTTTGTAATTCCTTTTGTATATCAGAAACTCTACTTAACTCAGATCTTACCTGAAGAATAGACCAAAATAATGCTCGTTGTGAACCTGTCCCTTGCTGATCCCAACGGGCAAAGTTACCTGTTTCAGAAATATCAATTCTTGAACCTGATAACAAAGATTTTGCAGGATCAAAACCAATATCTCCAATCCCAATGTTAAGATGGATTCCTGATGAACTAAATACTTTGCAATAGGATGAATTAATTTGCTCCTGTATTTTATCAATATCGTTACGAAGTTCTGATATAGGATTATTTGCTAATATCTCCAACTCCTTAATTTTCTTACTTAAATCAGATTCTTCATTTTCTATAATTTCTTTATATTTATTAATTATTGGTTCAAGTACAAGATTTAATAATTTTTTATGTTCTTCTTCAGGATTATCTAAAGAACCTATTCGAAATGGTTTAGGCAAACGACTATTAAATACAGTATCTAGTCCAGCAGCTTTACCATCATCTGCGTAGTCTTGAATCTCTGGATCCCAAGTACTTCTAATTGGCTTTCCTCCTTCTGTAGGCCATTCCCACTTAGAACGGACTAGTAATAATCCATCATCTGTTTCTTCTTTCCATTTTTCGTCAATATTACCTGCACTTTTAGGAATATGAACCCATAATTCGACCGTAGCAGGTTTTCCATTTGCATTACAATTAAAATCTTTTATATCTAGCTTTTCTTGCTGAACTGCCAACTCATATGCTCTTAATACAGTTGTTTTACCAGCATTATTTGCTCCGACTAAGCATACAATATCATCTAATTCAACTGTTAAACCGTCATTACCAATACAGCCAATATTTTTAATATGCATACGTACAAGATGTGAACGTTCCATAGTGTTACCTTCTTAATAAATTTACAAGTTTGCTAAAATATTTTTAATAATAGATTGAAAAGTTTTTAAACTAAAAAATTAAATTCTCCTCTCTTATAAAATTAGTATCCTCCCAACTCAATCCCGCTATTTCCCCAACATTGAGCGAATGGCTTTGTAAGGTTTGCCAATGTTCGTAAGGTAAGAGATTGCCGAGTTCGTCTTGGGCGGAATGGGCGTAGTAGGAGAGCTTCGCAAACATAAAATAATCCTTTATATTTATGATTACTTTTAATGATTATTGCTTAATGTACTCCTAACTTTATTTTAATGTCAATGTTCATTAATTTATATATTTTTTCATAAATAATATGAAGTTAATTAATTTTAAGAATGGAGTGTTTTATATGAGTTTGGAGCGTGTTTTTAAGGTATAAAAAAAGCCCTTTCAAAAAAGTGAAAGGGCAAAATATTTGGAGTCATACTATGAGTTGTTGAATTAACAAATCAGGTATGGGATGTATTATAGTACACTCTTTAACAAATGCAACAATTTTTTAACAAATTAATTATGTGGATTGCGAGTGTTGGTGTTGACCAAGTTACGCATTAACAATGCATAATCAAGTTGGATGTCTTGTGGCACATCTAAAAAGACAAAATGACCATCGCCAAGTGCGGCTTCCACATTTTCATTTTTACGATTAAGCATTTTTTCAATCTTAAAGACGATGTTGCCTTGTGGAGTCATCATTTCCACTTCATCACCAAGCAAGAATTTATTTTTCACTGCCACTTCAGCCATACCTTGTTCGTTACGTTTACCGGTAAATTCACCGACAAATTGTTGGCGTTCAGAAATAGAGTAGCCGTATTCGTAATTTTGGTATTCATCGTGCGTATGACGACGTAAGAAACCTTCGGTATAACCACGATGCGCAAGGGATTCCAACGTATCCATTAAGCTTTCATCAAATGGTTTGCCTGCTGCCGCATCATCAATAGCTTTGCGGTAAACTTGTGCGGTTCTTGCGCAGTAATAGAATGATTTAGTACGACCTTCGATTTTTAAAGAATGCACACCAAGTGCGGTCAATTTTTCCACATGTTGTACGGCACGCAGATCTTTTGAGTTCATAAAGTAAGTGCCGTGCTCATCTTCAAACGCCGTCATTTGCTCATCTGGCTTTTGTGATTCAGTATAAAGGAAGACTTTATCCGTTACCGCACCTTCACCCAAGGTTGGCGCCACATTTTTCACTTCGATTTGTTGAGCGGGATCGATTTTCGGTACGATGTTGCCCACTTCATCCGTAGTGCCTTCTTCCATTTTGTATTCCCAACGGCAAGCATTCGTGCAAGTACCTTGGTTAGGGTCGCGTTTGTTGATATAGCCAGAAAGTAAGCAACGGCCAGAATACGCCATGCACAACGCACCGTGTACGAAAATTTCGAGTTCGATATCGGGCACGTGTTGGCGAATTTCAGCGATTTCTTCAATGGATAATTCGCGCGATAAAATCACACGCGTTAACCCCATTTGTTTCCAGAATTTTACGGTTGCCCAGTTTACCGCATTCGCTTGTACTGAAAGGTGAATATCAATATCTGGGAAGTTTTCACGCACCAACATAATTAAGCCTGGGTCAGACATAATTAAGGCATCAGGGCCCATGTCGATCACAGGTTGTAAATCTTTAATAAAGGTTTTGAGTTTGGAGTTATGCGGTGCAATGTTTACGACCACATAGAATTTTTTGCCAAGTGCATGGGCTTCATCGATCCCGATTTTTAAATTGGCATGATTAAATTCATTGTTACGTACACGTAAGCTGTAACGAGGTTGCCCTGCATAAACGGCATCTGCGCCATAAGCAAAGGCGTAGCGCATGTTTTTAAGGGAGCCCGCAGGGGAGAGTAATTCAGGTTTAAATGGGGTTGTCATAATATTCTCTTGTCTGATTTCAGGTCAGTAGCTTGCTTTTGGCAAGCCGTATTAAAGGCCTGTATTTTAGGCGGATTTAGGGATTTGTAAAGTAAAAGTGCGGTTGGTTTTTCGATTGTTTTTTTAAGGCTAGAAATAAAAAAGGCGAACCATTCGTTCGCCTTATCATGATGAGCTTTAATTAAATCGCCCAGCCGCCAGCATAGAATGCGACAAGTACAATGGCGATGATAATTGTGCCGATGTTGAGTTTTTTCACATCGCCACTCACGATACGACCAATCACTAATGCCGCAAAGCCAAGCATGATACCCGTTACGATGTTTGCGGTGAGCACGATGAATACCGCACAAACTAAGCCGCTCATTGCACCCACGAAATCATCGAAGTCTAATTTGCTTACATTGCTTAACATTAATAAGCCCACATACATTAATGCCGGTGCAGTTGCGTAACCTGGCACTAAGAATGCAAGCGGTTGGAAGAATAACATTAATAAGAACAATACGCCGACGACGATAGCAGTGATACCGGTTTTACCGCCTGCGGCTGTCCCTGCTGCAGACTCGATATAAACGGCTGCTGGCGCAGTACCAAATAAGCCTGAGAATAAGCTACTTACAGAGTCAGAGGTTAAGGCTTTACCACCGTTGATGATTTGTCCGTCTTTGTCTAATAAGTCAGCTTGTCCTGCAACGGCACGAATAGTACCTGTTGCGTCAAATACCGCTGTCATCACTAAAGCAAAGACAATCGGTAAAATGGCTGGTTGTAATGCACCTTGCAAATCTAATTGTAAGAAAAGTGAGTTTTCACCAAAGGTTGGCATTTTGAAGATTTGGCCATTGAATGTTACGTTTGGATCGAAGATTAAACCAACGATAGTAATCGCGATGATAACCCATAAAATCCCGCCTTTCACTTTCATTTTTTCTAAGCCGATAATGAATGCAAGACCGATTAAAGACATCATTACTGGGAATGAGGTGAAATCGCCTAATTTAACCGGTAAACCCGCTTGGTTGCTGACCACTAAGCCGACGCCATTTGCGGCGATTAAAAGTAAGAATAAGCCGATCCCGATTCCTGCACCATGCGCGATACTTGATGGCAGGTTACGTAAGATCCATGAACGAATACCTGTTGCAGAAATTAAGGTGAATACCAAACCCATAAGGAATACGGCACCTAATGCCACAGGAATAGAAACATGTTGACCAATCACTAAGCTAAATGCGGTGAAAGCAGTTAATGAAATCGCACAGCCGATCGCCATTGGTGCATTTGCCCAAAAGCCGATTAAGATCGAACCAAGACCCGCGACTAAACAGGTTGCGATAAAGACAGATTCAGCCGGAAAGCCTGCATCACCAAGCATTTTAGGCACAACAATCACGGAATACACCATGGCTAAGAAGGTGGTTAAACCCGCAATGATTTCTTGACGAACCGTTGAACCGCGTTTGCTGAGTTCAAAGGTTTTTTCTAAACTTGACATAAAGTCCCCTAGGTTAATAATCAAAAAGATGTGCTATTTTATAGTAAATCATTTAAAAGTAAACGTTTGCGCAATTGTTTTATTGACGTTGGATAGGAAAGTGCGGTCAGTTTTGAGGATGTTTTTTCCATATTTTTTTATCGACTAAAAACTGCTATACTCTGAAAGTTTTTAACGTAATCAAAAAAAGGAAAAACAATGGCTGATTTTAATCAAATTTTAACGCCAGGCGATGTAGATGCTGGCATTATCAATGTGGTAAATGAAATTCCAGAAGGTAGCTGCCACAAAATCGAATGGAACCGTAAAGTTGCAGCGTTCCAATTAGACCGTGTTGAGCCAGCGATCTTCGCAAAACCAACTAACTATGGTTTCATTCCACAAACTTTAGACGAAGATGGCGATGAGTTAGATGTTTTATTATTAACTCGCCAACCACTTGCAACAGGTGTATTCCTAGAAGCAAAAGTTATCGGTGTGATGAAATTCGTTGATGATGGCGAAGTGGACGATAAAATCGTTTGTGTGCCAGCAGATGATCGCGATACCGGCAATGCATACAACAGCCTTGCAGATGTGCCAGCGCAATTAATCAAACAAATTGAATTCCACTTCAACAACTATAAAGCATTGAAAAAACCAGGTTCAACGAAAGTGACGCACTGGGGCGATGTAGAAGAAGCGAAAGAGGTGATTCGTGAATCAATCAAACGTTGGAACGAACGTTAATTTTTCATGTTAATGAATTTAAAAGGCATCAGATTGATGCCTTTTGTTTTTATTCACTATAAGAAAAAATATTCTTTCACAATATGAGCAGGTTTCAGATAATGTATTACTTCATAAAGAAACAGGTGAAATAGTGAATGGCCCATTTGATATAGGGCATATTCCAGGATGGGAGCATAGAAGATTAGAAGAGGCTGCTAAACAATTGGGTTTAACAAGACAGGAATTTAATGATTACGTT
>JAGZIS010000013.1:0-70025 GCA_018366115.1 Parahaemophilus parainfluenzae
GTGTTGCAGTTAATAAAGCGGATAACTTGAACCCGGATGGTTCAGCTAAAGATCCAAATAAAACTGTATCAATCTCTAATACTGGCGTGAATGCAGGTGGTAACAAAGTTAGCAATGTTAAGGCTGGCGATGTAAGTGAAACATCAAAAGATGCAGTAAATGGTAGTCAACTTTATAAGGCTGTAGCGACCACTAATTTAACGCCTAATGCTACAGGAAAAATTGATGTTCCAGTAGAGGGAGCAAAATTAGTGAATGCAACAACTGTCGCGAATGCAATTAATAATTCTGGTTGGAATGTTACTGTGAATAAAGATGGCGGCGAAGCTGAGGGTGAACAAGTTCAAAAAGTAAGCCCAGGTAATACCGTGACTTATATCGCAGGACAAAATATCAAAATTAAGCAAGCTGGTATGAATTTTACCATTTCAACCACAAAAGATTTGAAAGCTGAAAATGTCACCGCGAAAACAGTTAATACCACCACTATCAACCTTGGTGAAGGTGATAATTCAACGCCAATTACAGTAGTAAGTGGTAAAGATGCAGCACCAAATGTAAATGGTGAAACGCCAAATCGCATGAAATTTGGTGGTGAAACTATCGCAACATTAAGCGATGGCTTAAAATTTGGCGCAAATGTAGGCGATGTTTACGGTGCGAAATTAAATAGCCAAATCAATGTGAAAGGCGCAGATAGCAACACAAACTGGAGTGAGTTTGATGGTGGCGATAATGTGATGACAAACATTGATAAGAGCGGTAATGTTCGTGTAGCTATCAAGAAAAACCTTAAAGTGGAGAGCGTAACAGCGAATAAATTCACTGCGGGTGATACGGTGATTGATAGCAATGGCGTCACCATTAAAAATGGTCCAAGTATGACTAAAAATGGTATTGATGCAGGTAATAAACAAATTACCAATGTTGCACCAGGACGTATTGCGGCAGACAGTACTGATGCTGTAAACGGTAGCCAATTACACGAAGTAAAAGCTGACGTGAATAACAAGATCAATCACTTAAATGGTCAAGTGAACAAGTTAGGTAAACGTGTAAATGCAGGTACAGCAAGCGCGTTAGCGGCGTCTCAATTACCACAAGCTTACATTCCAGGTAAGAGCATGGTATCTGTGGCAGCGGGTAATTACCAAGGTCAAAATGCTGTGGCATTAGGTATGTCACGTATTTCAGATAATGGTAAGATCATTATTCGTTTAGCAGGTACGAGCGATACTCAAGGTAAAGTGGGTGTAGCAGTTGGTGCTGGTTACCACTGGTAATTCATCGTAAATAAACAAAAGGCATGGGAAACTATGCCTTTTTTATTGCCAAAAGTGCGGTCGATTTTCGATCTATTTTTCGTATAATAGAAAGAACTTAATTCGGAGAAGAATATGATTATCGGACCTTATATCAATGCATTAGCAATTATTAGTGGGGCAGTCATTGGCTCGATGCTCGGTGGACGCATTCCAGAACGTTTGCGCACCAATCTCACTTTAATCTTTGGCTTGTGTTCTATGGGTATGGGCATTGTGATGGTAGCGAAAACCACTAATATGCCAGCAATGATTTTATCGGTGTTATTAGGGACGATAATTGGAGAATTACTTTTATTAGAGCATGGGATCAATAAGCTCGCCTCATCAGCTAAAGGTCTTCTGGAAAAGATGTTCCCTGATACACCAAGTAGCATGCATAGCCAAGAAGAGTTCTTATCTAAATTTGTTGCGATTGTGATTTTGTTTTCATTTAGTGGAACAGGTATTTTTGGGGCGATGAATGAAGGGATGACAGGTGATTTTGATATCCTTATTGTAAAATCCTTTCTCGATTTCTTCACCGCGATGATCTTTGCTACATCACTCGGTATTTCTGTAGCGAGTATTTTTGTGCCACAAACATTGGTTCAAGTGATTTTAGCTTATTCTGCGGTGTTTATTATTCCTTTCGTGACACCTGAAATGCGGGGTGATTTTGCGGCAGTAGGCGGTATGCTAATGATAGCGGCAGGTTTTCGCATTTGTAATATCCAAATGTTCCATGTGGCGAATATGTTGCCGGCTCTTTTTCTCGCCATGCCGATTTCTCATTTCTGGAGTTCCTTTTTCTAAAAAAATAGGCGTGTATAACGCCTATTTCTTTTTCTGACAATGAGGGCAATAAAAGCTATTGCGTTGCCCAATAATCATGCTTTCAATTTTAGTGCCACATTTGGGACAAGATTTATCTTTGTTTCCGTAAACTAATAGTTCCTGGGCAAAATAACCAGGGCGACCATCAGGTTGTAAAAAATCTTTTAATGTTGTTCCACCTTGTGTAATGGCTTTTGCTAATACAGCTTTGATCGTTTCAACAAGTAAGGCACATTGGTTTCGTGTGAGATTTTCGGCTAATTTCATCGGGTGTAAACCACATAAAAAGAGCGTTTCATTGGCATAAATATTTCCTACACCCACGACGACAGCATTATCCATTAAAAAGGTTTTAAGTGAGGTCGATTTTTTGCGTGATTTTTTAAAAAGGTATTCGGCATTAAATTCATCTGAAAGTGGTTCAGGACCAAGTTTTAGGAAAAGATGAAAGTCATCTAAGCTTTCAGTCCATAACCACGCACCGAAGCGTCTAGGGTCGTTATAACGCAGTAATTTGCCATTATTCATCACAATATCAAGGTGATCGTGTTTATCAATAGGACTATCGTGTGGCACAATTCGAACAGAGCCGGACATCCCTAAATGACCAATGATGTAACCTTTTTCTGTGTGAATAATTAAATATTTTGCACGACGAGAGGTATCCAAAATTTTGACGTTTTTGAGCGTGGTTAATTCAGGAGAGACAACCCAACGTAATTGTGGTTGGCGAACTACAATTTTTTCAATGGTAAAACCTTTTAAATAGGGGCTTACACCACGTAGGGCTGTTTCGACTTCAGGAAGTTCAGGCATAGATAATCTCGGTAATGAATTTGTGGTATAAAAAAACCCGAACAATGTCGGGCTTTTGTCAAATCAGCAAAATTATTTGATTTTTGCTTCTTTATAGATAACGTGTTTACGCACTACTGGATCAAATTTTTTGATTTCCATTTTTTCAGGCATATTACGTTTGTTTTTATCAGTTGTGTAGAAGTGACCAGTCTCTGCTGTAGAAACTAAACGGATTTTCTCACGAGCGCCTTTAGCTGCCATGTTTTAGCTCCTTAGATTTTTTCGCCACGAGCACGGATTTCAGCTAACACTGCATCAATGCCTTTTTTATCGATAATACGCATACCTTTCGCAGTTAAACGTAAGGTCACGAAACGGTTTTCACTTTCAACCCAGAAACGGTGAGTGTGAAGGTTTGGAAGAAAACGACGACGTGTCGCATTCAACGCGTGTGAGCGGTTGTTACCCACAGCTGGACGCTTGCCTGTTACTTGACAAACTCTAGACATAATAATCTCCAATAATTTAAATATAAGCTCGAGCTTATGGTTCGGATAATGAAGCTTAAAACTAAGCTTGCTTCCTCGTCAGGTCGCAGTATCCGACCCACTTACTATATTAAAGGTCGCAAATTATACTGACTTTATTTTAATTTCTCAAGTCCAAAAGCGATTTTTCCGTCTTTAAATGGAAATGAACGATAAAAAAATCATCAAATTCCCTAACACTATAGCAAATTATGTTCTGCAAAAGAATAACAAGTGCCTTTGCCGACAATAAAATGGTCCAAAATGCGGATATCCATTAACTCAGCAGCTTCAATAATTTTTTGTGTGATCATTTTGTCGGAATAGCTCGGTTCAGCCAGACCAGAAGGGTGGTTGTGAGCCAAAATTAAAGCGGCCGCATTACAGGAAAGGCTTTCTTTAATAATTTCTCGTGGATAAACATTCGTCACATTAATTGTGCCTAAAAATAACCGCTCTTTTTTTATCAAACGATGTTGATTATCTAAAAATAACACCATAAAAATTTCACGTTCTTCGTGGTGAAGTTCTGCTTGAAGATAAAGTTTTACCGTGGATGTGTCGCTAAATACGTGCTCTATCAGCAATTCTTGTTTCAGATAACGCTTTGTCATTTCTGTGGTGGCTTGCAGTTGAATAAACTGCGTAATGCCTAATCCTTTTACTTTACAAAAGGCTTCTTTATCTGCACTTAATAAGGCTCGAAGGGAGCCAAAATGTTGCAGCACGCTATGTGATAATTCCATGACAGGGCAGCCTTTAATTCCTGTACGTAAGAAAATAGCGAGTAATTCGTGATCTTCTAGGGCTTCAACGCCATATTTCAACAGTTTTTCACGAGGCATTAAAGGGGTGTTTGTTTGCATATTAATTAATGAAAAGAAAAAGTGCGGTCAATTTTCATGATGTTTTTAAGCATTGCGAATTGTCTGTTTTATTTTTGGAACGGCGATCACAAAAATAAAATTTTTTATTGGTGAAATTTGAAGTAAAATAGGTAACCTTAAGTTGTTAAGTACTAACACACAAAAACATATCCATTCTATTAAGTCGTAGCGGAGTAGCAAATGAGCTTGAGCGGAAAGCGTATTGTTGTCGGGATTACAGGGGGGATTGCCGCCTATAAAACCATTGAGTTTATTCGTTTATTACGCAAATCTAACGCAGAAGTTCGAGTGGCTTTAACGCCTGCCGCCGCTGAATTTGTCACGCCTTTAACGCTGCAAGCCATTTCTGGCAATGCGGTTTCTCAATCTTTACTTGATCCTCAAGCGGAATTAGCTATGGGGCATATTGAGCTCGCAAAATGGGCCGATGCGATAGTGATTGCACCAGCCAGTGCCGATTTTATTGCGCGTTTAACCGTTGGAATGGCAAATGATTTACTTAGCACGATTTGTCTTGCGACAAGTGCGCCTATTTTGCTCGCACCAGCAATGAATCAACAGATGTACCGCCAGGCAATTACACAACAAAATTTGACCGCTCTTTCTGCGCGAGGCATTCATTTTGTTGGGCCAAATAGTGGCTTTCAGGCTTGCGGTGATGTGGGTGCAGGGAGAATGTCTGAACCCGCTGAAATTTTTGAGTCGCTTCAATCACTTTTTGCTGTTCAGCAGGATTTAGCTGATTTAAGTGTCACTATTACTGCAGGTCCAACGCGTGAAGCTATCGATCCTGTTCGTTATATTTCTAATCACAGCTCAGGCAAAATGGGCTTTGCGATTGCGGAGGCCTTTGCAAAACGTGGGGCCGATGTCACCTTAATTGCGGGTCCTGTTAATTTGGCTACGCCGAAAAACGTTCATCGCATTGATGTGACAACCGCTCATGAAATGTGGCGAATCTCCCTTGAAAGTGCGGTCAGAAATAGTATCTTTATTGGCTGTGCCGCGGTGGCAGATTATCGGGTTGCGGAAGTTGCTGATCAAAAAATTAAGAAAACCAATGATAACGATGAGCTTTCTCTTAAATTGGTGAAAAATCCAGACATTATCGCAAGCGTGGCAAATTTAGAAAAAGATCGTCCATTTGTGGTGGGCTTTGCGGCTGAAACGCAAAATGTCGCTGAATATGCGAAGAGCAAACTTCAACGCAAAAATTTAGATATGATTTGTGCTAATGATGTATCAGGTGGGCAAGTATTCGGACAAGATCAAAATGCCTTGCAGATCTTTTGGAGAACGGGCGAAAAAGCCTTGCCATTAGCCGATAAAAATAAATTGGCAGAAGTGTTAGTCACTGAAATTGTTGAGCATTATCACAAATAAAATACGTTCAACATTCGTTGGATTTTATGACCGCACTTTTGTATGACAGATTTCTTTTAAAGGATAAATAAGCATGAAAAAAATTGATGTCAAAGTTTTAGATAGCCGTATTGGCAACGAATTTCCTTTACCAACCTATGCAACTGAAGGTTCAGCAGGTTTGGATTTACGTGCATTGCTTGAAGAGGGCATTGAAATTCAACCAGGCGAAACTAAACTTATCCCAACAGGCCTTTCAATTTATATTGCCGATCCAAATCTTGCAGCGGTGATTCTGCCTCGCTCTGGTTTAGGTCATAAACACGGTATCGTATTAGGTAACTTAGTGGGCTTAATTGATTCAGATTACCAAGGTCCATTAATGGTATCGGTATGGAATCGTGGTCATGAACCATTCAAAATCGAAGTTGGTGATCGTATTGCACAATTAGTCTTTGTGCCAGTAGTACAAGCTGAATTCAATATTGTCAGCGAATTTACTGAAACTGAGCGTGGTGAAGGCGGTTTTGGTCATTCAGGTAAAAAATAGACTATGGTAGAACAATTATCTCTCGTAGAAGTTGATGAGATTGCGGCGGAAATCAAACCGCCAAAAATCGAAAAACGTACGGTAAAAGAACGCCGCCAACAAGTGTTGACGGTGCTTACCCATATGCTGCATTCTGAGCGCGGAATGGAGCGTATGACAACGGCGCGTTTAGCAGAAGAAGTGGGCGTGTCAGAAGCTGCACTTTATCGTTACTTCCCAAGTAAAACCAAAATGTTTGAAGCGTTGATCGATAATATCGAAGCGAATTTATTTAGTCGTATTACCACATCGATTCGCAATGAAACCAATACGATGAATCGTGTACGTGACATTATGCAGATGATCCTCGACTTTGCGCGTAAAAACCCTGGTTTGACGCGTATTTTGACCGGACATGCATTGATGTTTGAAGAGCCGCTTTTACAGGCTCGTGTCGCCCAATTTTTTGATCGTCTTGAAATGCAATTTGTGAATATTTTACAAATGCGAAAATTACGTGAAGGACGCGGTTTTAATGTGGATGAACGTATCATTGCGGGGCACTTGGTAACCCTTTGTGAAGGGCAGTTTATGCGTTATGTCCGCACAAACTTCCGTTTAGGTGCAAATCAAAGTTTTGAACAGCAATGGCGTTTTCTTGAACCGTTTTTTGCTTAATTGACTTTAGTTGATAAATATATGATTATTCCGTGGCAGGAACTTCCAACAGAAACTTTAGAAAATATTGTGGAAAGTGTGGTACTTAGGGAAGGCACCGATTATGGTTCGCACGAATTTTCCTTAGAACAAAAAAAACAACACCTACTAAACAAGATTCACAATGGAAGTGCAGTGATTGTTTGGTCAGAATTACATGAATCCATTGATATAAAAGATAAAATGGAATTTCTAAAATGAATCAATAGGAGCTTATATGTCAGAAGATGTAGAATTACTAGAAGAACAAAAGTCGCAAGACGATGATCAGCAGCGTGATCCAGCTCTGGGTTGGTTCCTTACACACTGTCATTTACATAAATATCCAGCAAAATCGACCTTAATTCATGCGGGTGAAGATGCCAATATTCTGTATTTCTTAATTAAAGGGACCGTAATGGTTTCATCAAAAGATGATGAAGGCAAAGAGATGATTTTATCTTATTTAGGCGCGGGACAATTTTTTGGTGAAGCAGGTTTATTTGATGAAGGTTCGAAACGTTCTGCTTGGGTGAAAACCAAAACGCCTTGTGAAATTGCGGAAATTTCCTATAAAAAATATCGTCAGCTGATTCAAATTAACCCTGAGATTTTAATGTTCCTTACTGCTCAGTTATCAAAACGTTTGCAAAATACATCGCGACAAGTGACAAACTTGGCCTTTTTGGATGTGGCAGGGCGTATTGCTCAGGCGCTTATGCATTTAGCAAAACAACCTGAAGCCATGACGCATCCTGATGGTATGCAGATTAAGATTACGCGTCAGGAAATCGGCCAGATGGTGGGGTGTTCGCGTGAAACCGTAGGGCGAATAATTAAGATGCTGGAAGATCAAAATCTCATTCATGCACACGGTAAAACCATTGTGGTTTACGGCACTCGATAGCAAAAATAACCGTCTCTAATCAGACGGTTATTTTGTTTTTGTTACATTGATGTGATAGTTGAAATGTCTTTGTTAATTTTTATACGAAAAGCGAAAAAATACTTCTTTTAGTGCAATATCTTAATTGACAAAATTGCGGAAGACTTCTATCATAATACTGCCTTTCAACGTGGTTTGTTTGGAAGTCAGGATTGGTCTCCTGAATATATAAGTGGCTTTTAAAAGATTCTTAATCTTTTAATTTTATATCGCAGACTGGAACCCCAGAGATGCTTTAAATCTATGGTGGGCTAGGTAGAAATCCCGCAGGGATGCGATGCAGTAAGCCACTTGCTGTTAAGACCAATTCTGCTTAGTTCCACCACCCTTCAAAACAATCTTCAATTTTCAAACTTTCATTTAACTCACTTCGAACGAAAAATTCTCAGCTAAAGTGCGGCCATTTTTTGCTTTATTTTTGGCAAAAAAATACCGACCCATTTCGGAGTCGGTATTTCATTTGGTGTGTTATTTCACTTTTTGTTTCATGGCTTCTGCCACAAGTTCAGCTTCAGGGCCGAGAACCACTTGTAAGCCATCGTTACCGATTTTCACGATACCTTTTGCACCAAGAGACTTAAGCTGTTCTTCATTAATTTTGTGTTGATCGACTAAGCTTAAACGTAAGCGAGTGATACAAGCATCAATATTTTTGAAGTTATCAACACCACCTAAAGCATCAATAAATTTGACCGCTCTTTCTTCGCGAGATTGGCTCGCAGCTGGTTGTGCTGCAGTGGTTTCTTCCGTTTCTTCAGTGCGACCTAATGTTTTTAAGTTGAACGCTTTAATTGCGAAACGGAATACTGCATAGTAAATCACGAAGAATACTAAGCCTTGTACGATGAGCATATACCATTCAACGGCTAATGGGTTGCGTGATGAAAGTACCATATCCACGAGACCCGCACTGAAACCGAAGCCGGCGATCCAATGCATTGTTGCCGCGATAAAGACAGAAATACCGGTTAATACCGCGTGGATGAAGTAAAGCACTGGTGCAACAAACATGAAAGAGAATTCTAATGGTTCAGTGATACCGGTAAAGAATGAGGCAAACGCACCTGCAAGCATGATTGATGCCACTTTAGTTCTTTGGCTTGGTTTAGCGCTGAGATAAATCGCTAATGCAGCACCCGGTAAACCGAACATCATGACAGGGAAGAAACCTGCTTGATACATACCGGTTACACCAACCGTTGCAGTGCCTTCAGCAAGTGATTTTGCACCACCTAAGAAGTTTGGAATATCGTTGATACCGGCTACGTCAAACCAGAATACTGAGTTCAATGCATGGTGTAAGCCAACAGGAATGAGTAAACGGTTGAAGAAACCGTAAAGACCAGCACCAACAGCGCCTAAGTCTTTAATGCTTTCACCGAATGATACTAAACCGCCGAAAATATATGGCCAGATGTAAAGCAATACGAAGCTGATGAACATCATGACAAAAGAAACGACGATTGGCACAAGGCGTTTTCCGCTAAAGAAGGAGAGTGCTTTTGGCAATTCCACTTGATAGAAGCGATTATAAAGTTCAGCCGAAATCACCCCGATCAAAATCCCAATAAATTGGTTATTGATTTTTCCGAAGGCCGCTGGCACTTCACTTACATCGATATGTTGTAGCTGAGCAACACTGCCTGGTGAAAGTAGAGTGGTTACCACATAGTAACCCACTAAACCTGAAAGTGCAGCGGAACCATGTTTGTCCTTAGATAAACCGAAAGCAACGCCAACGGCAAAAAGTAGGCCCATGTTATCGATGATAGCACCGCCTGATTTAATTAAAAATGCAGCAAGTTGACTATTCGCCCCCCAGCCATCAGGGTCAAGCCAGTAACCGATACCCATCAGTACAGCAGCTGCTGGTAAGACAGCGACAGGTACCATCAAGGCCTGCCCAATTTTTTGCGCATAACCTAGTACATTCATTTTTTTCTCCTATTTATAAGTAATGAAGTATTACTTCATATTTTAAAGTAAAAAAAAATATTTTGTATAGATGTTGTCACTTTATCTTAAATTTGAGAAGCCGATCACAAATTTTGAAATTAAACTTCAAAAAATATTTTTTTATGGCGTGTGTTTTACTATAATGACGAAAGAGCCAAAAGGACACCAAGTGTTACTGTCTAATATAGGAGTTTATATGTCGAAATTATCACATAATGAAGTCTTAGATAAAATCAAATTTGGTCTGATTGCTTCTTGTCAGCCTGTTGATGACGGCCCGATGGATAAACCAGAAATTGTGGCGGCGATGGCACAGGCTTCTGTTATTGGTGGCGCAGCGGGATTGCGCATTGAGGGCGTAGAAAATCTCAAAGCAACACGCCCTACCGTGAATGTACCGATTATTGGTATTGTGAAACGAGATTTACCTGACAGCCCAGTGCGAATTACCCCATTTTTGCATGATATTGAAGATTTAGTGAAAGCCGGTGCAGATATTATTGCCGTGGATGGGACAAATCGTCCTAGACCGGTAGATATTGAAAGTGCGGTCAAAAAAATCCACGAATTAGGTTGTTTAGCCATGGCGGATTGTTCGAATTTAGAAGAAGGCTTGTACTGTCAAAAACTGGGTTTTGATATTGTGGGCAGTACTATGTCTGGCTACACCGGTGGCACTGTGCCGGAGGAGCCTGATTATCAATTAGTTAAAGATTTGAAAGCAGCAGGTTGTCGTGTCATGGCGGAAGGACGTTATAACACACCTGAGTTGGCGAAAACGGCAATTGAAATTGGTGCTTATTGCGTGACGGTTGGTTCTGCATTAACGCGTTTAGAGCATATTGTAAGCTGGTTTGCTAAAGCCATTCATTCAGCAAAAAAATAAAGGAAGAAGACATGTCATTAACAGTGGATAGTGGTCGGACATTACAGCGTTGTTTGGCATTAGATATTGGTGGCACAAAAATCGCTTCTGCTATAGTAAAAAATGGTGAGATTCAACAGCGAAAACAGATTTCCACGCCACAAGATGATGCCGCACAAGTGATGCATCAAACCCTTGCTCAGTTATTAAAAGAATATGAAGGGCAGTTTGATTATGTTGCCGTTGCTTCAACGGGCATTATTAATCAAGGTATTCTGACCGCACTTAACCCTAAAAATTTGGGTGGATTAGCCCAATTCCCATTAAAAGACAGTATTGCACAGCACACTGATAAACCAATTGGCTTACTTAATGATGTGCAAGCTGCAGCCTATGCAGAGTATCAACTACAAAATCCTGATGATATTCAAAACTTTACCTTTATTACGGTTTCCACAGGCGTAGGGGGCGGTTTAATTTTAAATCATCGTTTACTTACCGAGCCAAATGGGATTGCAGGGCATATTGGCCATACTTTGGCCGATCCTAATGGCCCCGTTTGTGGTTGTGGTCGCCGTGGTTGTGTTGAAGCCATTGCCTCAGGTCGAGCCATTGAAGCCGTCTCTTCTCAATGGGATGATCCTTGCGATCCGAAAGAAGTTTTTGCACGTTTTCGTCAAAATAATGAAAAAGCGACCGCACTTGTCACACGTTCAGCCCAAGCTATTGCGAATTTAATTGCGGATTTGAAGATTGGATTAGATATGCAGAAAGTCGTAGTTGGCGGTAGTGTCGGATTGGCAGAAGGTTATTTACCGTTGGTTCAATCTTTATTAAGTGAACTTCCTGCTGTTTATCATTGTGAATTAGAAAGTGCTAAATTCGGGCAAGATGCAGGATTGATTGGTGCTGCGTATTGGGTAAAAGATTGCTTATTACAAGCAAAAAATACGGGAGTGGTTTATGGCTAAAAATGGCAATATTTTAAATACCATCAGCTCGTTATATCGCAGTTTAACGAAAACTGAAAAGAAAATTGCGGATGCGATTTTATTGAATCCTGATCTTGCGGTGCAATGTCCTCTAGCTGAAATTGCGGCTCATTTAGAAGTCGGGGAAGCGACCTTTGTGCGTTTTTGTCGCACTCTCGGCTTTAAAGGCTTCAGTGATTTTAAATTGGAATTATCCATCGAGCTTGCGACGAAAGATGGTAAAGATAATACCGTATTAGATTCAGATATTACCGATTCTGACAACTCTTTAAATATTGCGCATAAGCTGAAATCTGCCATCAATAACGTGATGGATGAAACCATTAATTTATTAGATTTTGAGCAGTTGGAAGAGGCTGTAAAAGCCATTCAGCAAGCAAGTCGTGTCTTTTTATTTGGTGTGGGTACATCCGGTATTACTGCGGAAGATGCCAAAAATAAACTCATGCGTATCGGTGTGCAAGTGGATGCGACAGGTAACAACCATTTTATGTATATGCAGGCATCTTTATTGACGAAAAAAGATGTGGCAATTGGTTTGAGCCATTCCGGTTATTCTCAAGAAACCACTCATACCATGAAAATCGCCAAAGAAAATGGGGCAAAAACCATTGCGATTACGCACAGCTTGCGTTCTCCAATCACTGAATATGCTGATCTTGTTTTAGTGAATGGTAATAAGCAAGGTAAGCTACAAGGCGACTCTATCGGCACGAAGATTGCTCAATTATTCGTATTAGATTTGATTTACGCTTTATTGGTGCAGGCATCACAGGAAAGTGCGGTCAAAATAAAGCAAAAAACATTAAATGTCATTTTAGAACAACGTATCAAATAGGAGAGAAAAATGCGTAACTTAAAAGGTATTTTTAGTGCGTTATTAGTATCATTCAATGAAGATGGCTCTATCAATGAAAAAGGCTTGCGTGAAATTATTCGCTATAACATTGATAAGATGAAAATTGATGGTTTATATGTAGGCGGTTCAACAGGTGAAAACTTCATGCTTTCTACGGAAGAGAAAAAACAAATTTTCCGTATCGCGAAAGATGAAGCAAAAGACCAAGTAGCATTAATCGCACAAGTGGGTAGCGTAAACTTACATGAAGCAGTGGAATTAGGTAAATATGCAACGGAATTAGGCTATGACAGTCTTTCCGCAGTAACACCGTTCTACTACAAATTTAGCTTCCCTGAAATCAAACATTACTACGATACCATTATTGCTGAAACAGGCAATAACATGATCGTGTATTCAATTCCGTTCTTAACTGGCGTGAATATGGGCATTGAACAATTTGGCGAACTTTATAAAAATCCGAAAGTGCTAGGTGTGAAATTTACCGCAGGGGACTTCTATCTATTAGAACGCTTGAAAAAAGCTTATCCAAATCACCTCATTTGGGCTGGTTTTGATGAAATGATGGTACCAGCAGTCTCTTTAGGTGTAGATGGTGCAATTGGTAGTACATTCAACGTTAATGGTGTACGCGCAAGACAAATCTTTGAATTAACCAAACAAGGTAAGTTGGCTGATGCGCTTCAAGTTCAACATGTGACCAATGATCTTATCGAAGGCATTTTAGCGAATGGCTTATATCTCACTATCAAAGAGTTATTGAAACTAGATGGCGTGGATGCAGGTTATTGCCGTGAGCCAATGACAGCGAAAGCAACGCCAGAGCAATTAGCGAAAGCGAAAGAGTTAAAAGCAAAATATTTATAAATTAATGGAAAAGTGACCGCACTTACTTCTTTCCTCTCTCTATCGGAGAGGAAAGAATGTCGATGTGGTACCGATAAGGAAGGTTATTATGCGTCTCATTCCTCTGAATAATGAACAACAAGTCAGCCGTTGGGCGGCGCGTCATATTGCTGATCGAATTAATCATTTTAAACCTACCGCAGAACGTCCTTTTGTATTAGGTTTACCAACAGGTGGTACGCCACTTAAGACCTATCAAGAATTGATTAAATTAAATCAAGCGGGAGAAGTGAGTTTTAAACATGTGGTGACCTTCAATATGGATGAATATGTGGGCTTACCAAAAGAACATCCAGAAAGCTATCACAGTTTTATGCATAATAATTTCTTCAACCATATTGATATTCAACCGCAAAATATCAATATTTTAAATGGTAATACCAATGACCATGATGAAGAATGCCGTCGTTATGAAGAAAAAATTAAATCTTATGGCAAAATTCATTTATTTATGGGCGGAGTAGGTGTTGACGGACATATTGCCTTTAATGAACCTGCGTCTTCTTTAAGTTCGCGTACCCGTATTAAAACTTTAACGCCAGATACTATTATCGCGAATTCTCGTTTCTTTAATAATGACGTAAATCAAGTACCAAAATATGCCTTAACAATCGGTGTAGGGACATTACTTGATGCAGAAGAAGTGATGATTTTAGCAACGGGTCATAATAAAGCCTTAGCCGTACAAGCAGCCGTAGAGGGCAGTATTAATCACCTTTGGACAGTGAGTGCTTTACAGCTTCATCGTCATTTCGTTTTGGTATGTGATGAGCCTGCATTGCAAGAATTGAAAGTCAAAACAGTGAAATATTTTACTGAATTGGAAGGACGCGCGATTCATAGTGTATTATAAGTGCGGTTAATTTTAATTGGATTTTAGGAAGGTATGATGAAGTATGCATTAATTAACAGCGTAATCTACACGAAAAATGAAGTGTTAAGAGATTATGCAGTGGTTATTGAAGGGGAATATATTCAATCCGTTATTCCACAAAGCGAATTAGAAAGCGGGATTAAAACCATTGATTTAAAAGGTCATAATCTCACTGCAGGTTTTATTGATTTACAATTAAATGGCTGTGGCGGCGTGATGTTTAACGATCAAACAAGCGTGGAAACATTAGAAATTATGCAAGCCACGAACTTAAAATCAGGCTGTACCAGTTTCTTGCCAACATTTATTACTGCACCAGATGAAGATATCAAACGCGCAGTAAATATTATGCGTGAGTATTTGAATAAGCATAAAAATCAAGCGCTTGGCTTACATATCGAAGGGCCTTATTTGAGCTTAGAGAAAAAAGGGGTGCACCGCCCGGAATATATCCGTGAAGCGACGCCGGAGATGAAAGATTTCTTATGTGATAATGCGGATGTCATTACCAAACTGACCATTGCCGCTGAAAACCCAACGGTGCAATATATTCCTGATTTTGTGAAAGCAGGCATTATTGTGTCTATTGGCCATTCTAATGCGACTTATGAAGTGGCGAAAGCCGCCTTTCATAAAGGGGCAACTTTTGCTACTCACTTACACAATGCGATGTCGCCGATCAGTTCTGGACGTGCAATGGGCGTAGTTGGTGCAGTGTTAGACTCCGATGTTTACACCGGCATTATTGTAGATGGCGTGCATGTGAATTTTGGTAACGTTCGCTTAGATAAAAAAGCGAAAGGTGACAAACTTTGCATTGTAACCGATTCTCTTGCTGCTGCAGGTGCTCCACCTGAATTGGAAACCTTCACCTTTGTAGGAAAACCAATTTATGTGAAAGAAGGTCGTTGCTACGATGCAAATGGTACGATTGCTGGCGCATCAATTACCATGATGGAATCTATTAAAAATGCGGTGGAATATGTGGAAATTCCATTAGCAGAAGCGATTCGCATGAGTAACCTTTACCCTGCGAGAGCAATTGGCGTAGATGATCGTTTAGGCTCAGTTGAAGCGGGTAAAGTGGCTAATTTGGCTGTATTCACAAAAGATTATGATGTGATAGGTACCGTATTGAATGGTGAATGGAAACCAAACTAAAGTGCGGTCAAAAATAGCATTGTTTTAAACGTAATCCGATCCTTAAACCGATCGGATTATTTTTTATGGTTGTAATTCGGTGATCTTACCTATATCTACTTGGAATAATTTTCCTTTTCCCACTTGCATCTCTTTGAGTTGACCTTGAGTGATGGCAGTAACAAAGACTTGAGAACCACTTTGTTGCAAGCGTTCTGCAAGCAGGGCGCGTTTATGTTGATCCAGCTCAGAGGCAAAGTCATCAATTAGAAAGATACAATGACGTTGTTTTTGAATCATTAAATGTTCACCCTGGGCTAAACGTAGTGCACACATCAATAATTTTAATTGACCACGAGAGAGTACATCTTCCACGGGGAGTCCATTGGCTTTAAAACGGAAATCGGCTTTTTGTGGACCAGAAACCGTATAGCCAATGGTTTTATCTCGCTCAAAGTTTTGCGCCAGTAATTCACCATATTCTGTCTCTTTCTCCCAGCCTTGATGAAAGCTAACAGTAATCTCTAATTCGGGTAAAAATAACTGGCAGGTTTTTTCGATCTCAGGACGTAAAGCCTCTGCGTATTCAGCTCGCCAATCACTCACTTGGTAGGCTAATTTAGCTAATTCAATATCCCATATTTTTATTGCAGAATAAGGCTGATTTTGACTTAATGCGGCATTTCGTTGTTTTAATAAGCGGTTTAATGCGACCCAAGAGGAATGAAAACTGTTATGGTGGTGGAATAAGCCCCAATCTAAAAATGCGCGTCGAAAACTTGGCCCACCATTTAGTAGGGTCAGCCCTTCAGGCGTAATTAATTGCATCGGTAAAAGGTGAGCGAGATCGGCAATTTTATTGCCGTCTTCACCGTTTATTTTTGCAATGGTATTACCTTGACGAAGTTTTTGTAAGCCAACAGACCATTGATGCTGACTTTCTTGAATTTGGCCAAAAAGCGTGAAATGAGGTTCGTCGTAAGAAATAATGCGATTTGCGACCGCACTTTTGAAAGAGCGTCCATGCCCGAGATAAAAAATGGCTTCTAATAAGCTCGTTTTTCCGCTGCCGTTATTGCCGACTAAAAAGTTAAAGCCGTGATCAAATTCAAGATCCACGGCATTTAAATTTCTAAATTTTTCAACAATTAAGCGGGAAATGGCCATTATTTCTAGAGGCGCATTGGCATAATGACGTATTCTGCACTTGCATCTTCGCTGTTTTCAATTAAGCAGCTTGATGACGCATCAGTGAGGCGGATACGTACTTGTTGGCATTTTAAGGCGTTCAATACATCTAAAATGTAAGTCACATTAAAGCCCACTTCCATTTCTTCACCTTGATAATTCACATCCACGATTTCTTCTGCTACTTCGTGTTCTGGGTTAGATGCGGTAATTTTAAGTTGGTTTTCACTTAAGTTTAAACGCACGCTACGTACACGCTCATTAGAAAGGATCGAAGCACGTACAAAGGCTTGTTTTAAGGTTTCCCAGTTACCTTCTACGATACGAGTTGCATTACGTGGTAATACACGACGGTAATCCGGGAAGCGACCATCAATGAGTTTTGAGGTAAACACAATGTGGTTTAAGTGAATACGAAGATTATTCGTGCCGATTTGCAAACGAGCCAGTTCGTCACTGCTTTCTAATAGGCGATTGAGTTCTAATACACCTTTGCGAGGGAGAATAACTGAATGGGTTTGGAGATCTTGCTCTAATTCGATCGTACAAACGGCAAGACGGTGACCGTCAGTTGCAACAGTACGTAATAAATTACCTTCCGTTTCAAATTTCATGCCGTTTAAGAAATAGCGGGCATCCTGGTTTGCCATTGAAAATTGGGTGGCTTCAATTAAGCGACGCAAGGTGCTTTGCGGTAACGCAAAATCCACTTCAGATTGCCAATCCGTTAGATTTGGATATTCTTCAGCGGGTAGAGTAGTAAGATTAAATTTACTGCGACCCGATTCTACAATGGCGCGATCTTCTTCAAAGGTAACTGTAATTTCAAATTCATCTGATAGGGTGCGGCAAATATCTAAGAATTTTTTAGCCGGAATGGTGAACGCGCCATCAGCAGTTGAAGAAGAAAGTTGAGTATAGCTAGAAAGCTCTACTTCAAGGTCTGTACCTGTAATCGTTAAACGGTTATCTTCAATTTGTAATAACACGTTATTTAATACAGGAATATTCGGACGATTGCTCAATACGCCACAAACTTGCTGTAAGGGTTTTAATAGATTTTCTCTTGAAATGCTAAATTGCATCATTGGCTCCTTATGCAGATAATGTGCGAATTAAATTCGCCCAATCTTCTTGAATACTGCTGTCTTTTTCACGGAATTTAGGCACTTCACGACAAGCATTTAAGACTGTCGTATGGTCGCGTTCAAAGGCACGTCCAATTTCCGGTAAGCTTTTATTGGTTAATTCTTTTGCTAACGCCATCGCAACTTGGCGTGGACGAGTGACGGATCTTGCTCTGCTTTTTGATTTTAAATCCGCCACTTTAATTCGATAGTATTCTGCCACGACTTTCTGAATGTTTTCAATGGTTACCAAACGTTCTTGTAAGGCAAGAATATCTTTTAATGTGTCACGGACAAAATCAATATCAATGTGGCCACCTTTGAAGTCTTGCATCGCTTTCACACGGTTTAATGCGCCTTCTAATTCACGAACATTGGTGCGCAAGCGTTGGGCAATAAAGAATGCTACTTCTTCAGGCAGTTCCATATTATGTTCTTCTGCTTTTTTCAGCAAAATCGCAACACGAGTTTCTAAATCAGGTGGTTCAATCGCAGTGGTTAAACCCCAGCCGAAACGAGATTTTAGGCGTTCTTCAATTTTCTCAATTTCTTTTGGATAGCGGTCAGAGGTCAAAATAATTTGACGTCCAGTTTCAAATAAATTATTGAATATATGGAAAAATTCTTCTTGTGTTTTTTCTTTCTCTGCAAAGAATTGAATATCATCCACTAATAATGCATCAAGAGAACGATAGAATTTTTTGAATTGATCCATTTTATTATCACGCATTGCTTTGACCATGTGTTGCATAAAGTTATTAGCATGGATATAAAGCACGCGGGCATTTTGTTTATTCGCTAAAATACCATTACCGATCGCGTGTAATAAGTGGGTTTTACCTAAACCTGTACCACCATATAAAAAGAATGGGTTTGCTGTTGGTTCGCCTGGTGCGAGGGCGAGTTTTTGACCTACTGCACGGGCGAGTTGGTTTGATTTACCTTCAACAAAGTTTTCAAATAAATGTTTACGATTTAGGTGTGATTCAAATTTAGTCGGCGCATCAGATTCTTGCTGAAAATTTACCGCACTTTCTTGATGATTAGTTGTTTGAGCCGGCGCTGGTTCAGCCACTTTAGGAGCCGGTTTTACCCCTTCTTTTACGATAATTTGTAAATTTGGATTTTTAGCAAGGGCTTGGCAAATTTGATGAATCTGAGCCAAGTAATGATTTTCCACCCAGCTTTTCACAAACATATTTGACGCATATAACACCACTTGATCTTGCGAGATGACATCCGCTTGTAGTGGGCGTAACCAAGTGCTGAGATCCATCGGAGAAACCTGATCTTGTAGTTGTGATAAGCAATCTTGCCATAGGGTAGAAAGGCTCACGATAAATTATCCTTATGTTATATGCGTATAAAATAAAAGCCGCAAAAGTGCGGTTAAAAATCAAAGAGAATTTTACAATAATTTAGGTAAAAGATCTTCTGTTGCTCATCAAAAAAAGACAAAAAGGTTGCTTGAGATTTTGTCCAAAATCCGTATAATCCCCACGATTTTAGAAGAAACGGAAGATTATTTCGGAATTTTCTCTTTTCTTATTTGACGAAAGCCCAATTTATGATTAAAATTGCGGTCTATTTTTTATAACCCTTGTTGTGTTTTGAATATCAAAACAGTAAACCATTTTGATTTAGGTAGATTACAATGAAACGTACATTTCAACCTTCTGTATTAAAACGTAGCCGTACTCACGGTTTCCGTGCTCGTATGGCAACTAAAAACGGCCGTCAAGTTTTAGCTCGTCGTCGTGCTAAAGGTCGTAAGAGTTTATCTGCATAATCACCTCTTTTAGTGATTAAGCTAAACTTCTCTCGGGAGTTACGATTGTTAACTCCCGCTCAATTCAAAAATGTCTTCGAACAACCGTTTCGAGCAAGCACTCCTGAAATTACCATTCTCGCACGCAAAAATAATCTTGAGCACCCACGCTTAGGTTTAACTGTGGCTAAAAAACATCTTAAACGAGCGCATGATCGTAATCGTATCAAACGTTTAGTTCGTGAAAGTTTTCGTTTATCCCAACATAATTTGCCTTCTTGTGACTTTGTCTTTGTGGCGAAACGTGGCATAGGTCAGCTTGATAATAAAACGTTTTTACAAACTTTGGATAAATTATGGGCACGTCACATTCGTTTGGCACAAAAATCCTCATCGCTTTAATTAAGTTTTATCAAGTAGCGATTAGTCCTTTAATTGGGCCGCGTTGTCGTTTTGTACCAACCTGTTCTTGCTATGGTATTGAGGCGTTAAAAACACATGGATTGTTAAAAGGTAGTTGGCTTACGCTAAAACGTGTATTAAAATGTCACCCCTTAAGCGCCGGTGGATTCGATCCTGTTCCGCCGAAAAAGATTAATAATAACGATGAGAAAAAATAATGGACTCAAGACGTAGCCTATTAGTGCTTGCACTACTCTTTATTTCTTTCCTTGTTTATCAGCAATGGCAACTTGATAAAAATCCACCGGTTCAACAACAGACCACGGAACAAACCACAACCGCCTCTTCTGATGTACCGGCAAGTTCTTCTTCATCTGCCGAAGTAGTGGTAGACTCACAAACCAAAGGTCACATTATTACATTAGAAAATGATGTATTCCGTTTGAAAGTGGATACATTAGGTGGTGATGTAATTAGTTCTGAATTATTAAAATATGATGCAGAATTAAATTCAAAAGAACCTTTCGTTTTATTAAAAGATACAAACGAGCATGTTTACATTGCACAAAGCGGCTTAATCGGTAAAAACGGGATCGATACAAAAGCAGGTCGTGCACAATATCAAGTTACGGGTGATAATTTCAAATTAGCAGAAGGCCAAAATGAACTTTCTGTACCATTAACATTTGAAAAAGATGGTGTCACTTATCGTAAAATCTTTGTATTAAAACGCGATAGCTATGATGTAGGTGTTAACTTTGAAATTGTGAACCAAAGTGGTAGCGCAATTGAAGTTGAACCTTACGGTCAATTAAAGCATACATTAGTTGAAAGCAGCGGTAACGTGGCAATGCCTACTTATACCGGTGGTGCGTATTCTTCTTCTGAAACCAATTACAAAAAATACAGCTTCAGCGATATGAAAGACAAAAATCTTTCTATCGATACCAAAGCAGGTTGGGTTGCTGTGTTACAACACTATTTCGTATCAGCTTGGATCCCAAATCAAGATGTAAATAACCAACTTTATAGTATTACAGACAGCAAAAATAACGTTGCATCTATTGGTTATCGTGGTCCAGTCGTTTCTATTCCAGCAGGTGCAACAGAGACTATTACCAGCTCATTATGGACAGGTCCGAAATTACAAAACAAAATGGCTGAAGTGGCTAACCACTTAGACTTAACTGTCGATTATGGTTGGGCATGGTTCATCGCGAAACCATTATTCTGGTTATTAACTTTCATTCAAAGTATTGTATCTAACTGGGGTGTGGCAATTATTTGTGTTACCTTAGTGGTGAAAGCGATTTTATATCCGCTCACAAAAGCACAATACACTTCTATGGCGAAAATGCGTATGTTGCAACCGAAAATGCAAGAAATGCGAGAACGTTTTGGTGATGATCGCCAACGTATGAGCCAAGAAATGATGAAGCTTTATAAAGAAGAAAAAGTGAATCCACTTGGCGGTTGCTTACCATTAATCCTTCAAATGCCAATTTTCATCGCATTATACTGGACGTTTATGGAAGCGGTCGAACTTCGCCATGCGCCATTCTTTGGTTGGATTCAAGATTTATCGGCACAAGACCCTTACTATATTCTCCCAATCTTAATGGGCGGATCAATGTTCTTGTTACAAAAAATGTCACCGACACCAGTTGCCGATCCAATGCAACAAAAAGTGATGAACTTCATGCCGTTGATCTTCATGTTCTTCTTCCTCTGGTTCCCGGCAGGTCTAGTACTTTACTGGTTAGTGTCTAACTTAATCACTATCGTACAGCAACAAATGATCTACCGTGGTTTAGAGAAAAAAGGGTTACATACCCGTAAAAAATAACAGATAGAAGGCATCGAAAGATGCCTTTTTCTATCATTGATTGATATATAATCTCATGGGCGTATTAATGCGCCCTCTCATTTTTTAATCGCCAATAAAAGTGCGGTCAATTTTTAGTGAGTTTTTATGAAAGAAACAATCGTTGCACAAGCGACAGCGCCAGGACGTGGCGGTATTGGTATTTTGCGTGTATCCGGCCCGAAAGCCCTTGAAGTGGCACAAGCTGTACTAGGTAAATGCCCTAAACCAAGAATGGCAGACTATTTACCTTTTAAAGATGCCGATGGCACAGTATTAGATCAAGGCATTGCGCTTTATTTTAAATCACCAAATTCCTTTACTGGTGAAGATGTATTGGAATTACAAGGTCATGGCGGCCAAGTAGTATTAGATTTGTTGCTAAAACGAATCTTACAACTTGATGGTGTTCGTCTTGCGCGTCCCGGTGAATTTTCAGAACAGGCTTTTTTAAACGATAAATTAGATTTAGCTCAAGCAGAAGCTATTGCAGATTTGATTGATGCCACTTCGGAGCAAGCCGCTCGTTCGGCATTAAAATCATTACAAGGTGAATTTTCTAATAAAGTGAATCAGTTGGTGGATTCCGTCATTTATCTTCGTATTTATGTGGAAGCGTCGATTGATTTCCCCGATGAAGAAATTGACTTCTTGGCAGACGGTAAAATTGAAGCAAAATTACGAGAAATTATTAATCAACTTGATTTAGTCCGTAGCGAAGCGAAACAAGGCTCGATTTTACGTGAAGGGATGAAAGTGGTGATTGCGGGTCGTCCAAATGCGGGTAAATCCAGCTTACTGAATGCTTTAGCGGGCAGAGAAGCGGCTATTGTGACAGATATTGCGGGAACGACGCGCGATGTATTGCGTGAGCATATTCATATTGATGGCATGCCTTTACATATTATTGATACTGCAGGACTTCGTGAAGCGACAGACGAAGTTGAACGTATCGGCATCTCGCGTGCGTGGACTGAAATTGAGCAAGCCGATCGTATAATTTTGATGTTGGACAGCAGCGATCCTGATAGCCAACATATTGAAAAAGTGCGGTCAGAATTTTTATCAAAATTGCCAAATAATATGCCGGTGACCATTGTCCGCAATAAAGTAGATTTAAGCGGCGAGGCAGTTGGACTAAAAGAAGAAAATGGAACAACGACCATTTGTTTATCGGCTCAAACTCATCAAGGCGTAGATTTATTACGTGAGCATTTAAAACAGGCGATGGGTTTCCAAACAGGGATGGAAGGTGGCTTCTTAGCACGTCGTCGTCATCTTGATGCTTTAGAAAAAGCGGCCGAACATTTACAAATTGGATTAGTTCAATTAACCGAGTTTCATGCTGGTGAATTGTTAGCGGAAGAACTTCGTTTAGTACAAGCTAACCTCAGTGAAATTACGGGGCAATTTACCTCGGATGATTTACTCGGGAATATTTTCAGTTCTTTCTGTATTGGAAAATAGGTTTTAGGTTATGACTTTTCATATGTTGTGGGTCATTGCTTTGGGTCTTTTTATGGATGCGTTTGCGGTATCCATTTCCAAAGGTTTGGCAATGCGGGCTTTTCGATGGAAACAAGCGCTTGCCATTGCATGCTGTTTTGGACTATTTCAAGGCATTATGCCGGCAATCGGCTATGTTGTCGGGCTACAATTTAGTTAGATGATTCAAAATTGGGACCATTGGATTGCCTTTGCTTTACTTGTGCTTATTGGTGTGAATATGATTCGTGAAGGGTTGAGTTCAGATGATGAACCCGCTCCATCATTGATTAGTTTAAAACACTTACTAACACTTGGTGTGGCAACGAGCATTGATGCGTTAGCCGTTGGTGTCTCTTTTGCTTTTCTTTCCGTAGACATTGTGTTGGCTGTATTTATCATTGGTTTAATCACCTTTGTCATCTCTTTTATTGGTGTAAAGAGCGGTCATTTTTTAGGGAAAAAATTCAAAAGCAAAGCAGAGATTTTTGGCGGTTTAGTGTTATTAGTCATGGCTGTGAAAATCCTACACGAACATGGTGTTTTTTAAGTGCGAATTTTCGCCTTTTAGATTATAATCCTATGAACTTTGTCTTTTTTAAAAGGGTAATAATTGAATGTTAATTGAAAAAATGCATGGCATCGCCCATAGTTTTATCGGAAAAGCGATCTTTGCTTTAATTCCAGTTTCATTTTTGATTGGTGGGATGTCAGGTTATCTGTATAGCAGCAATGATAGTTTTGCGGCAAAAGTAAATGGCGAGACTATCTCTCAACAAGATTTCTTAAATCGTTATAACCAAGAGTTTGAAGCGCGAGCTCAACAAGAAGGCGAGAGCTTCCTAGCGAAAACTGACTCTGTGGAATTTGTGACTACACTTCGTCAAAATTTAATTCAACGTTTGGTGGATCAAGAATTAATCCGTCAATATGCGAAAGAATTAAAATTAGGAGTAAGTGATGAGATGATCAAACGTGCGATAGTAAGCGATCCTAACTTACAATCTAACGGTAAATTTGATAACGCGCGTTATCAACAATTATTGACTCAAAATGGTTTAACATCCGATACTTATGCGGCAATTTTACGTAATGCATTAACACTTGAACAAATGCAAAACGGTTTGGCTGACAGTGAGTTTGTCGTGCCGGCTCAAGTGAAAGATAACGCACAAGTCTTTTTCCAAAAACGTATCGCTCGTCTTGCAACTCTTCCATTAGCCGATGAAATTGCAAAACAAAAAGTAACGGACGAAGAAATTAAAGCGTATTACGATGCGAATGCGAAATCACTTGTTCAACCTGAACAAGCGAAAGTGCAATATATTCACGTCTCAGCAAATGAATTAGGTAAGTTACAACCTGTCACTGAAACACAAATTGCACAATATTATCAAGAAAATAAAGCGCAATTCATTAGCCAAAAATTAGCACATATTCAATTATCAACTGAGAAAGAAGCGGATTCCGTTTATCAAGAACTGAAAAAAGGCGCTGATTTTGCTGAGTTAGCAAAAACAAAATCCATTGATAAACTTTCTGGTGCTCAAGGCGGTGAATTAGGTTGGGTAAAAGACAACGAATTACCGAAAAACTTTGAAGATGCAGCATTATTGTTAAATGTTGGTCAATACAGCACACCGGTTAATGTGGATGGGGCTTACCATATTATTTTAGTGCAAGATCGTAAAGAACGTACTTTAGAAGAAGTGAAAGAACAAATCGCGGATACTGTGCGTAAAAACTTAGCAGAAAGCCGTTTCCAAGCAGTAGAAAAAGCCGTTCGTGAAAAAGCAGCCGAAAGCAGTGATTCATTAGCTGCGATAGCGGATGCTGCAGGTGTGAAAGTGGAAGAAACGGATTACTTTGGTAAAAACAATGTCCCTGCGGCATTAAATTTCCCAAATGTGACTTCTGCTATTTTTGAATCTGATATTGCAAACGGTGGTGCAAATTCTGAGCCATTAACTGTAGGTGAAAATGAATTTGTAGTGGTACGTGTCGTGGATCATAAAGCTGAAGGTTTACAAAGCCTTGATGAAGCAAAATCAACGATTGAGCAATTCTTAAAACGTGAAAAAGCCGATAAAGTATTAGCTGAAAAAGCAGAGCAAGCGGTTAAAGCACTATCTACTGATTCTACAAAATTACCAGCAGGCATTAGTTTTAGTGAACCACAAACCTTTACGTTAATGGATAATAAAGATCCAATGCTTTATGAAGGTGTGTTTGCTATTGCTAAACCACAAGATGATAAAGTGGCGTATCAAGTTGCCCGGAACAGCAAAGGTGATGTGGTTGTGATTGCCCTTGAACGTGTAGAAGAACCTACTTTAAGTGAGCAAGAATTAGCGAAATTTAGCACGCAACTTGTTCGTGCACGTCAAGGTGAATTGCAAGGACAGTTAATGCAAGCATTACGTGAAAAAGCACAAATTGAGATTAATAATACCTTTATTAATCAAGATGATTCAGAAGAAGGTGCAGCTCACTAAGCCGATTGAAATATCATTCATCATCAATTTCTGATGGAAAATAAAAGCAAAGTGCAGTAAATTTTGACCGCACTTTTTTATATAAAATAAGGAGAAGACTATGGCTCAAGAAACCATTTTCAGCAAAATTATTCGCAAAGAAATTCCTGCCAATATTGTTTATCAAGATGAATTAGTGACCGCATTCCGTGATATTTCACCACAAGCGAAAACCCATATTTTGATTATCCCAAATAAAGTGATTCCAACGGTTAATGATGTGACAGAACAAGATGAAGTCACCTTAGGTCGCTTATTTACGGTCGCGGCTAAAATCGCTAAAGAAGAAGGTATTGCCGAAGACGGTTATCGTTTAATCGTGAACTGTAATAAACACGGTGGACAAGAAGTATTCCATATCCATATGCATCTTGTTGGTGGTGAACCTTTAGGTAGAATGTTGGCGAAATAATGAAAAAGATCCTCATTACAGCAACGGTATTATTTTTAACTGCTTGTTCATCTACACCAAATATTGTGGGAACCAATAAGCCAATTTTAAATATGGCGGCAAATTTAGCACCGGCTTTAGATGTCGATTTGTCGGATAATACCGCGGCTTTAAAAAATAAAACTACGCAACAGCTCAATGTGCTTTACCATCTTTATTGGTATAACACACAAGGTGTAACGCAAGTTTGGCCAAATCAGCAAGAAAGCCAATCAGGCAATATTTTATTGCAACCGCAAGAAAAGAAAGTGTTTGAACTACCAAAACCAAGCACAGAAAGCACCAATTATCGTCTTTATTTACAATAGTTTATGTCCACATTATTGATTGACCTTGAAGGCCATGAACTCAAACAAGAAGAAGTTGAATTACTGGAACATCCTTTAGTTGCCGGTTTGATTTTATTTACCCGCAATTTTTATGATCGTCAGCAAGTTCAAGCACTAATTAAATCCATTCGTCAACGAGTGAAAAAGCCTTTGTTGATCACGGTCGATCAGGAAGGTGGCCGAGTGCAACGTTTCCGTGAAGGTTTCACTCAGTTACCCGCAATGCAAGCTTTTGCTGCGTTAGTTAAGGATTCAACTCTGCAACACCAAATAGCAAAAGAAGCGGGTTGGCAAATGGCGGCTGAAATGGTGGCGCTAGATATCGATTTGAGTTTTGCCCCGGTGTTGGATTTGGGGCATGAATGTCGTGCGATTGGCGATCGCAGCTTTGGCTGTGATGTAAAAAGTGCGGTCAATTTGGCGGCTGCTTTTATTGATGGTATGCACCAAGCAGGCATGGCAACAACAGGAAAACATTTCCCAGGACACGGCCATGTTTTAGCTGATTCTCATCTTGAAACGCCTTATGATGAGCGAGCAAAAGACGTGATTTTTAATCATGATATTTTGCCATTCCAGCAATTAATTCAACAGACTAAGCTTGATGCAATTATGCCGGCTCACGTGATTTATACACAATGTGATAGCCAGCCAGCAAGTGGTTCGAGTTATTGGTTGAAAGAAATCTTGCGTAAACAGTTGGGCTTCCAAGGGGCGATTTTCTCTGATGATTTAGGCATGAAGGGCGCAGGTTTTATGGGTGATTTTGTGGCTCGTAGTGAAAAAGCCTTGAATGCTGGTTGTGACTTATTATTGCTTTGCAATGAACGTGAAGGTGTCATTCAAGTGCTTGATAATCTGAAGTTAGAGGAAACCACAGAGCATTTTGTAGCACGCCAAGAACGTTTGAGATCACTCTTTAAACAAAAATCCTTTGATTGGTCAGAACTCACCAAAACTTTACGTTGGATTGAAAATCATCAAAAACTGACCGCACTTCAACAAGAATGGCTTGCTTCTAAATGATTGATTGCCATCATTATCAAAAAGGCGATTGCCGTTCTTGTCAATGGCTTGAAATGCCTTATGAGCAGCAACTCGCCAAGAAAGAAGAGCATCTTAAACAACAACTTGCCAAATTAGATTGTGATGATTTAATTTGGCATCCGCCTTTTTATTCCTCCGAATCAGCTTTTCGTAATAAAGCGAAAATGGTTGTAAGTGGCGCGGTGGAGCGTCCCATTCTAGGTATTTTACAAGACTCGAATGATCCACAAAGTGCGGTGGATTTATGTGATTGCCCACTTTATCCGCAACGCTTTGCTGAACTCTTTCCGATTCTAAAAGATTTTATTGGACGCGCTGGTTTAGTCCCTTATAACGTGGCTAAACAAAAAGGTGAGCTCAAATATATTCTGCTCACAGAAAGCCAACATACAAAAAAATTGATGTTGCGTTTTGTATTGCGTTCAGAAACTAAACTATCGTTAATTCAACGCGAATTTGCAGGCTTACTGGAAAAATTACCACAACTTGAAGTGGTGAGTGTGAATATCCAACCCCAACATGCAGCGATCTTAGAAGGTGAGAAAGAAATCTTTTTGACGAACCAACATACTTTATTGGAAAGTTTTAATGGTATTCCGCTCTTTATTCGCCCTCAAGGTTTCTTTCAAACGAACCCACTAGTAGCACAAGGATTATATGCAACGGCGCAAGATTGGGTGCAAGATTTGCCGATTACTAAACTTTGGGATCTCTTTTGTGGAGTAGGTGGTTTTGGACTTCATTGTGCTAAAGCTTTACAGGATAAACATCAACAAGAAGTGGAATTGATCGGGATTGAAATTTCTCCATCTGCTATTCAAGCGGCGACTCAATCTGCTCAGGTGTTAGGGCTAAACAACGTTAAATTCCAATCTTTGGATGCCGCTAATTTTGCTTTAGCACAAGATGAAAATAAACCGGATTTGGTGATCGTCAACCCGCCTCGTCGAGGTATCGGAAAGGAACTCGCTGAATTTCTCAATGAAATGCAACCGCACTTTATTCTTTATTCTAGTTGCAACGCGATTTCCATGGGAAAAGATTTGCAGCATCTAACCAATTATAAACTTACTCAAATTCAATTATTTGATATGTTCCCGCATACAGCGCATTATGAAACTCTAACACTTTTATCTGTTAAAATTTGATTTTTTATGAGCGAGGTGACCTTCATTTGAATGAATATATTGAAAGCCTAGAAAGAGAATTTTCTTCAATAGAAAACGGTTTCAAAGAGGAAGAAAAAAGAGCGTTTACTGATTATAAATCTAATGATAGTGAATTCATCAAAAAATTGGCATTTTTATCATATCAGTCTGAAGTGTATCAAGTAAGAATGTATAGTGTATTTCTTTTTGGATACTTATCCGAGGATAAAAACATCTTAATGTTTTTAAGAGATGAGGTATCTAAAGACAGCAACTGGCGAGTTCAAGAAGTATTGGCAAAATCATTTGATGAGTTTTGTAAAATAATTGGATACGAAAAAGCTCTTCCTGTTATAGATGATTGGTTAAAGAATAGTAATCATAATACAAGAAGAGCAGTTACTGAGGGCTTGAGAATATGGACTGGGAGACCATATTTCAAGGCAAATCCAAATGAAGCTATTAGAAGATTAGCTGCGTTAAGAGATGATCCTAGTGAATATGTTAGAAAATCGGTTGGTAATGCTTTACGAGATATAAGTAAGAAATATCCAGAATTAATCAGAGTTGAGCTTAGTACTTGGAGTCTAGAAACCAAAGGGATTAAACAGGTTTATCAACTTGCAAATAAACTTTTAATAAAAAGCTAACAGAAATGTTAGCTTTTTTATTTAGAAATTTAACCGCACTTTTATTTTGCTATAAACCAGGGCAATTAAGAAAAATACAGCCTGTAACAAAATAATGCATGCACCAGTAGAGGCATCAAAATGATAGCTAAGTAGTACGCCTAATAGGCTTGCAGTCACTGCGCTAATAATCGCGATAACTAGCATCTTATCGAATCGATTCGTCAGTGTGAGAGCTGTGATGCCAGGTGCAATTAGCATCGCTACAACTAAGATAACCCCAACAACTTGCATCGTACTCACAATGGTGAGTGCAAGTAGTGTGAGTAGTCCATAATGTAATAATTTAGGCGAAAGACCTGCAACACGGGCATGGCTCGGATCAAAGCAATAAAGTAGAAAATCACGACGCTTTAATCCAAGTAAAATAAAAATGATCAAGGCGATGATAGCCGTTTGAATCAGCTCTTGTCGGCTTACACCTAATACGTTACCGAATAAGATGTGTGTGAGATGTTGTGAAGTTTGGATTTTAGTGAACAGCACCAAACCAATGGCAAACATCCCCGAAAATACAATCCCCATCGCGGTATCTTCTTTGATACGGCTATTTTCTTTTAAATAACCTACCCCTAAGGCGCAGGCAATACCTGAGACAAATGCACCTATCACTAATGGAATACCAGCTAAAAAAGCTAAGACAATGCCAGGTAGGACAGCATGAGAAATGGCATCGCCCATCAATGACCATCCTTTCAATACTAAATAGCAAGAGAGTAGTGCACAGATGACGGCAACCACTAATGCGGTGAGTAGCGCATTTTGCATGAAGGTAAATTGAAATGGCTCAACGAAAATGGCGAACATCTCAGTCATAATCCACCACCTTACGTCGTTTTTGACTGATTAATCCATATTTAGGTGAGAATAGAAAAGCCAATAAAAATAACAAGGTTTGCAATGTCACGATGACACCACCTGTTGTGCCATCCAGATAATAGCTTAAATAGACACCGACGAAACCAGTGATTGCGCCTAATGCTACGGCAATTTTGATAAGAGTTTTGAACTTGTCAGTAAGTAAATAGGCGGTTGCGCCAGGTGTGATTACCATCGCAATCACTAAAATCGCCCCGACAGTTTGTAATGCCGCAACGACACAAGCACTCAAGAGAGTAAAAAAGAGAACTTTGTAAAATAGTGGTGAAAGTCCAACTGTAATTGCTTGCGTTTCATCAAAGAAAATCAGTAACAGATCCTTCCAAAAAATAAGCAATAAGACCAAGCAAATCAACATAATGATGGCTACTTGATAAATATCTTCATCGGCAATCCCGAGGATATTACCGAGAATAATATTTTGCACGTTTATTGAAGTTGGATTCAGAGAAATAATCAACAATCCCAAGGCAAAGAATGTGCTGAAAATAAAGCCGATAACAGCATCTTCTTTGAGTTTAGAAATGGATTTGATCCATAAAATGGAAAGTGCGGCCAAAATGCCGGCAAAAAAAGCACCTAAAGCATAGGGGAGTGAAAAGGCATAAGCTATCGCCACACCCGGAACCACGGAATGAGAGAGCGCGTCGCCAATTAATGACCAACCTTTCAACATTAAATAGGCAGAAAGAAAGGCACAAATGCCACCAACTGCGGCACTTATCCACATGGCTTTTTGCATATATTCATAGGAGAAAGGTTCCAGTAAATATTCAAGCATGACTTATTCCTTGTCAGACGGAGGTAGACGACAGGATTTTACAGCCGTTGCGGGTGGATCATTTTTGGTTTCACCATAGAAGACAACAGGACGTTCATCATCCGTAAGCACGGTGACAGCACGTTTATCTTCATCATTATGCAGATCTTCACCTAATAATTTGATGTGTCGTAATACACCACCAAAAACTTTTTCCAAATTATGCTGATTAAATGTATCTTCTGTTTTACCGGCTGCAATCACAGTACGGTTAATCATCACCACTTGGTCACAGAAGTCTGGTACAGAACCCAAGTTGTGGGTAGAGACTAAAATTAAATGGCCTTCAGCACGTAATTGGCGAAGGAGTTCCACAATCGCATTTTCAGTTTTAACATCCACGCCTGTAAAAGGCTCATCGAGTAAGATAATCTTACTTTGTTGTGCTAATGCTCGAGCCAAAAATACGCGTTTTTTCTGTCCACCAGAAAGCTCGCCGATTTGTCGTTCAGCTAAATGCTCGATGTTTACTCGTTGCATCGCTTCGAGCACTTTTTGTTTATCTTCCGCTTTTGGAATACGCAAAAAGTTCATATAGCCATAACGCCCCATCATGACAACATCATAAACGGAGACTGGAAATTGCCAATCGACTTCTTCCGCTTGCGGCACATAGGCAACCAAATTTTGTTTCAATGCTCGATTAATTGGCAAACCACAAAGCGCAATATTGCCTTGCTGTGGTTTGATTAATCCCATGATGCTTTTGAATAGCGTTGATTTTCCGCTCCCATTTACGCCGACAAGAGCACAGATTGTCCCCCCTTGTAATGCAAAGGTAACATCATAAATTGCAGTGTGCCCGTTGTTGTAACGCACGGTTACATCATTAACGGAAATCGAAGCGGAAAGTTCAGTCATTATTTTTCAAATCCTTTGACTATGGTGGATACAGTGACATTCAGTAAGTCAATATAAGTTGGTACAGGACCGTCAGCAGCAGAAAGAGAATCGACATAAAGTACGCCACCGTACTTAGCACCGCTTTCTTTTGCTACCTGCTGAGCAGGTTTATCTGATACAGTACTTTCACTAAATACCACTGGAATGTGATTTTTTTTCACTAAATCGATAAGTTTACGCACTTGTTGAGGCGTACCTTGTTGTTCAGCGTTAATTGGCCATAAATAGCCTTCTTTGAGATCGTAATCTTTCGCTAAATAACTAAAAGCGCCTTCACTGGTGACTAACCAACGTTGGTCAGCAGGAATTTGTGCGAGTTTTTCACGTAAAGGTTTATCGAGTTGTTTGATTTTTTCTGCATACGCCGCTGCATTTTTTTGATAAGTATCAGCATTTTGTGGATCGTATTTAACGAATGCATTTTTAATATTTTCGACATAAATCAACGCATTAGATGGCGACATCCAAGCGTGTGGGTTAGGGGCATCTTTATAAGGGCCTTCATAAATAGAAAGTGGCGTGATGCCTTCGGTTACCACAACGGCTGGTTTGTCTTTGATATTTTGAAAGAAACGCTCAAACCAACGCTCTAAATTTAATCCGTTCCATAAAATTAAATCAGCAGATTGAGCTTTTACAATATCTTTAGGGGTCGGTTCATACTCGTGAATTTCTGCACCAGGTTTGGTGATAGATTCCACCGTCGCGGCATCACCTGCAACATTTTGTGCGATATCCTGAATAACCGTAAATGTGGTCACCACTTTAAATTTCGCTTCGGCTTGTAAAGCAGCTAAACCTAGAGCGATCACAGATAGGCTTTTAAATAAATGCTTCATGAGATCTCCTTAAAAAATAATGATTGATTAGCATTCTGCATAATAATACCACTTTTTATAAGACCTTCAAATGAAAATAATTATCAAATCAATAGGTGGTTAAAATTAAAAAGTGGAAAATTTTGTGCAAAATTGACCGCTATTTGTGAAAGGATTAACCACCAACTCGCTGGATTAGACGATCCATACCACTCTCATCATAACCTTCTTCATATTGGTCTTCATCAACGGTAAAGTTTTGCATGCTACGTCCAGCAGTACAGCCATATTGTTCCAGTTTTCCTTTCGTAAAGTTGCTACGAAATGCGGATGAATGGTTATTTAAACTGATCACACCGATGGTAGAGTGATTACATGGATTTTTATTCACGAAAACTAAATTATAGCCAGATTCGCGAATATAGCCGGTTTTATTTATTGCTGCATCGAAGACTTCTTCACGCACTAATTTATTGGTGTTTTTGACGAAAACACTGCGTCCGCCAGCTTGAATGAAGGCACTTGGCATATTAGAAAGATTTTTGATTTGTGCTTTATTGAGCGAGTATTTGGCTAGCTTAACCAAATCCATTGCACTTGAAATGTTGCTATCAGATAAACCTGAACTGTCTGAAAAGCGAGTAGAGCTCATACCTAATTCTCGTGCTTTCTCATTCATTTTTTGGATAAATTGCAAACGACTCATGCCCGCAGAGCGAGAAAGTGCATGGGCAGCATAGTTATCAGAATGAACGAGCATTGCTTTTAACAATTCATTACAAGAAATTGGCGTATATTTAGGTAATTTTGTATGAGTACCTTTGATGTAATCGAAATCATCGTCTGTAATTGAGGCTGTACAGTTTGTGTTTCGATTATTTTCAAGAAACACATTTGCCGTCATTAACTTGGTGACAGATGCGATAGGTTGCACATGATTTGGTGAGCTACTTTCTAGGACTCTATCATGAGTGAAATCATATACGATATAAGATTGTGCCGTCGCGACTGCGGGCACTAAACACAATACAGAAAGAACTTTTTTTAACATATCTTCAATATAGCTAACTCAGAGAATAAAACGAAGTGCATATTCTATCAGTTTTTGTAGGGGTTTGGGATGTGTTAAAGAGAAAAAATTTGAAGTTTTTTTAACCGCACTTTTTTCTTTCATTTTTTTGATTTTTGCGATGCCGATCGCACAGAAGTGCGGTTAAATTTTTCGTTGTTTTTTAAATCTGCTAGCTTATCCGTCGGTAAATCTGTAAAATCTCGGCTCATTTTTAATATGCGAATTTTTTGTTGCTCAATTCTGAGTAACATCATCGCCGTAATGTGTAATAACGAGGCTTTATGTTAGAACAACCCCTTTCATCTGAAACGAATACCAACAAAAAGATTAATTTAATGGATTTAACGCGTCAGCAGATGCGTGAGTTTTTTGCGGAATTAGGCGAGAAACCATTTCGTGCGGATCAATTAGTGAAATGGATTTATCATTTTGGCGAAGATAACTTCGACAATATGACCAATATTAATAAAAAATTACGAGAAAAATTAAAAGCGGTCGCTGAAATTAAAGCGCCAGAAGTTGCGGTTGAACAACGTTCTGCGGATGGCACGATTAAATGGGCAATGCAGGTTGGCGAACAACAAGTTGAAACGGTCTATATTCCAGAAGCGGATCGCGCAACACTTTGTGTCTCTTCGCAAGTAGGCTGTGCCTTAGCTTGTACTTTCTGTTCAACAGCACAACAAGGGTTTAACCGTAATTTAACGGTATCTGAAATTATCGGTCAGGTTTGGCGTGCATCAAAAATTATCGGTAATTTTGGTGTAACGGGTGTTCGTCCGATTACTAATGTGGTGATGATGGGGATGGGCGAGCCATTACTAAATGTGGCTAATGTTGTACCCGCGATGGAAATTATGCTGGATGATTTCGCGTATGGATTATCTAAACGACGCGTGACGTTATCCACTTCAGGTGTTGTGCCTGCGCTCGATATGTTACGTGATAAGATTGATGTGGCATTAGCGATTTCACTTCACGCACCTAACGATGAGTTGCGTGATGAAATTATGCCGATCAATAAAAAATATAACATCAAAATGTTGATGGACTCGGTGCATAGATACTTAGAAGTATCGAATGCTAACCATGGCAAAGTGACAATTGAATATGTGTTATTAGATCACGTGAATGATGGCACAGAGCATGCACATCAATTAGCTCAAGTATTGAAAAATACGCCATGTAAAATTAACTTGATCCCATGGAACCCGTTCCCAGAAGCGCCTTATGGTAAAAGCTCAAATAGCCGTGTCGATCGATTCCAAAAAACCTTAATGGAATATGGCTTTACGGTGATTGTACGCAAAACCCGCGGAGATGATATTGATGCCGCTTGTGGCCAGTTGGCGGGGGATGTGATCGACCGAACCAAACGTACAGCAATGAAGCGTAAGTTTGGCGAAGGTATTGACGTAAAAGCGGTTAACTAAGCTAAATATAGCAATACTTGTAAAGGAAAAATGGCTAGGAGAAGAGTGATAAGATGGAGGAGTGATAAGATGAAATTAATCCCAATTAACATTCTAAGTGCGGTCATTTTTCCTTTTGTTTTTTCTGCTTGTGTCTCTCAGTCTTCCGTTGACTTTAATAAACAACAAGCAGCAAAAGCACGAGTTGAACTGGCATTAGGCTATCTTCAACAAAATGATTTTGTTCAAGCAAAAC
The DNA here is from genome assembly GCA_018366115.1 of Parahaemophilus parainfluenzae. Classification (GTDB taxonomy): domain Bacteria; phylum Pseudomonadota; class Gammaproteobacteria; order Enterobacterales; family Pasteurellaceae; genus Haemophilus_D; species Haemophilus_D parainfluenzae_AB. The sequence goes on from JAGZIS010000013.1 coordinate 35,668, forward strand.
TTAATTTAGATAAAGCCCTTGAACATGATGAACGATATTATCTTGTGCACTCAGCACTTGCGCATTTTTATCAATTACAAGGCGATACAGAAAAAGCGAAGCAAGCTTATTTACAGGCGATTAAGTTAGATGATAAGCAAGGCGATGTGTATAACAACTTCGGTGCTTTTTTATGTGGGCAAGGTGAGTTTGAACAAGCTTATTCACAATTTAATGCGGCACTCGCTGCGCCGAATTATTACCATCAGGCCGATACTTACGAAAACATGGCGCTTTGTGCTTTCGCCGGAAAACAAACCGATGTTTATCAACAGGCATTGGATAAATTGCGTCAAGTTGATCCTTCTAGAGCGGAAAAGCTCCGTTCACTCAAATAATCATTGCCAAAAGCCCCTTTCGACTTTAGAATTTAGCATTTAGTTTTTTATTGCTATTTCTTTATTTTATACCTATGAATACAATCCTTGAACAAACCGAAAAAACAGACATCTCCTTTGGGGAGAAACTTCGTCAAGCTCGCGAAGCGTTAAATCTTTCTCTGGAAGATGCGGCAAAGGCGATTTCTTTGCGCCCAAGTATTTTGGAAAAATTAGAAAATAATGAATTTGTCCAAAAAAATGTGCCATCAACTTTTATGAAAGGGTATGTGCGTAGTTATACGAAATTTTTACGTATTCCTGAGAGCGAATGGGCGCATTTAACCTTTGGTGAAGCATACAAAAACGATTTAGGTAAAAATGCACGCGCGACGCGTTCAGTAAACCAATACTCTTCTCATAGTCGCTGGGTCGGTACACTCACAACCATTATTTTACTCGCCGCTGTTGGGATGACAGGCTTATGGTGGTGGCAGAATTATCAAAAATCAAACGAAGAACGTGATAATTTAGTGCAAACCTACGTTGAAAAAGAAAAAAAAGCAGAGGTACCGGTTACGCATTCGAATGAAATTCCAGTCGCGGTAAATAGCCAGCCTGCAACATCAAATAATGAAACAGCACCAGTGGCGGAAGCAAAAAATAATGCTGCTGAACCTGTTGTTTCAAATACTCAAGAAAATCAATCTCAACCAGTAAACGCAGAAGTTGCAACTGGCGCAACTTCAGCCCCTACCGTTGAACAAGTTCAAGCCCCTGTTGTGGAACAAACCTTACCTAACACAGAACCCACAACAGAGCCGACCGTGCCAGATGCACAAAGTGCGGTTGAAAATCCGGCTATTTCTGAAGCACCAACAACAGCAAAAGGCGATCTCGTTATTGAGATTACCAAAAATTCAAGCTGGATTAGTGTGAAAGACCAAAACCGTAAAGTATTAGCGCAAAAAGAATATAAACAAGGCGAAGTTTTAACCTTTAATGGTAATGACTATGCATTGATTATTGGTGCGCCGGGTAACGTTCGTATTACTTATAAAGGCGAAGCGTATCCGCTTACCGTTGATGGCCGTGTGGCTAAATTTAAATTACCAAAACCTTAACGAATAATTTACGAAAGAATGTCAGCAGTAAAACCTACTATCAAACGTCGTGAATCGACAAAAATTTATGTGGGCAATGTACCAATCGGTGGTGATGCACCGATTGCCGTACAATCCATGACAAATACTCGCACAACTGATGTTGAAGCGACCGTTGCACAGATTAAATCTTTGGAACGTGTGGGCGCAGATATTGTGCGCGTTTCTGTTCCCACCATGGATGCCGCCGAAGCATTTAAAATCATTAAACAGCAAGTGAATGTGCCATTGGTCGCGGATATTCATTTTGACTATCGTATTGCGTTAAAAGTGGCTGAATATGGGGTGGATTGCTTACGTATTAATCCAGGCAATATTGGTCGTGAAGATCGTATTCGTGCAGTTGTGGATTGCGCACGCGATAAAAATATCCCGATCCGTATTGGTGTTAATGCAGGCTCATTAGAAAAAGATATCCAAGAGAAATTTGGCGAGCCAACACCAGAAGCGTTATTGGAATCAGCATTACGCCATGTTGAAATTTTAGATCGTTTAAACTTCGATCAATTTAAAGTGAGCGTAAAAGCATCTGATGTCTTTCTTGCGGTGGAATCTTACCGTTTACTTGCTAAAGCCATTAAACAACCATTGCATTTAGGGATTACGGAAGCGGGCGGTGCACGTGCAGGAGCAGTGAAATCTGCAATTGGTTTAGGTATGTTGTTATCGGAAGGTATTGGTGATACCTTGCGTGTCTCTTTAGCCGCCGATCCTGTAGAAGAAATCAAAGTTGGTTTTGATATTTTAAAATCATTACGTATTCGTTCTCGCGGGATTAACTTTATTGCTTGCCCAACTTGCTCACGTCAAGAGTTTGATGTGATTGGCACGGTGAATGCACTGGAACAACGTTTAGAAGATATTATCACCCCAATGGATGTATCTATTATTGGTTGTGTGGTAAATGGCCCAGGTGAAGCATTAGTGTCTGACCTCGGTGTTACCGGTGGTAATAAGAAAAGTGGCTATTATTTAGATGGCGAGCGTCAAAAAGAACGTTTTGATAACGACGCGATTATTGACCAATTAGAAGCAAAAATTCGTGCCAAAGTTGCACAACAAGATCCAAAAAATCGAATTATTTAAGGAAAACTCGTGGCAAAAAATATTCAAGCAATTCGTGGGATGAATGACTGTTCCCCAACTGAATCTCCACTTTGGCAATGGATTGAAGGGCAGGTTCGCCAAGTTTTAAGCAGCTACGGCTATTCAGAAGTGCGTATGCGTGCAATCGGTGAAGTAACCGATGTTGTATCAAAAGAAATGTACACATTCTGGGATAATGATGAACAATTAACGCTTCGCCCAGAAGGCACAGCTGGATGTGTACGTGCTGCGATTGAACACGGTTGGATTTACAACAATGAACAACGTTTATGGTATATGGGACCAATGTTCCGTCATGAGCGTCCACAAAAAGGTCGTTACCGTCAATTCCATCAAGCAGGTGTGGAAGTATTTGGTATCGCAACCCCTGAAATTGATGCCGAGTTAATTATTTTAACTGCACGTTTGTGGAAAGCGTTAGGGATTGATCAACACGTTTCACTTCAATTAAATTCGATTGGTTCATTAGAAGCACGTGCAAACTATCGTTCTGCATTAGTGGCTTTCTTAGAAAATCACCAAGATTTAATGAGCGAAGAAGAGAAAGAACGTCTTGTAAAAAATCCATTACGTATTTTGGATACTAAAAATCAAGCATTACAAGATGTATTGGACGGCGCGCCAAAATTATTGGATTATTTAGATGATGAAAGTCGCGAGCATTTTGCACAGTTATGTGGTTTATTAGATGCGGTTGGCATTCAATATGAAATTAATCCAAAATTGGTTCGTGGCTTAGACTATTATAATAAAACCGTATTTGAATGGGTGACATCTGCATTAGGTGCACAAGGCACCGTATGTGGTGGTGGACGTTATGATGGCTTAGTTGAGCAACTTGGTGGTCACGCAACCAGTGGTGTCGGTTTCGCAATGGGCTTAGAGCGTTTAGTGCTACTTGTTCAAGAAGTGAATAAATCGATTCCGGTAAAAAGTGCGGTAGATATTTACGTTGTTTATCAAGGTGAAGGCACAACATTAGCCGCATTCCAACTCGCTGAAAAACTTCGCTCAGAATTACCGCACTTAAGCACCATGTTGCATTGCAGCGGCGGTAATTTCAAAAAACAATTTAAACGCGCTGATAAATCAGGTGCAACCCTTGCCCTTGTGCTTGGTGAAAGCGAAGTGCAAAATAATCAAGTGGTGGTAAAACACTTACTTGGCGCAGCTGAGCAACAAACCATTGATGTGGCCAATTTAATTGAACACGTGAAAGCTCAATTTTAATTTTAGAAGGATAGGAAAATGGCATATACCATTGAAGAAGAACAAGAACTGAATCAGTTAAAAGAGTGGTGGAAAGACAATGGCAAAGCCATTATTGCTGCTTTCATCCTTGGCGTAGGCGGGATGTTGGGCTGGCGTTATTGGCAGTCTTATCAAGCTAATCAAATCATGCAAGCGTCTGCTGAATATGATGCGTTAGTTTATACCACAAACAAAGATGCGGCAGCACAGCAAGCTAAAGTGGCTGAATTTGTGAAAGCACATGATAAAACCAGCTATGCGGTATTTAGTTTATTAGATGAAGCAAAAGGTTTTGTAGCAAAACAAGATTACGCCTCTGCTGAAAACAGCTTGAAACAAGCGATTGCTCAATCACAAGATGATATCTTAACGTCTCTTGCTGCGCTTCGTTTGTCTGCTGTGCAATTCCAACAAGGTCAATTTGATGCCGCATTAGCAAGTCTAAATCAAGTGAAAAACCAAGGCTTTAGTGCGCGTAAAGATCTTTTAGCGGGTGATATTCAAGTCGCAAAAGGCGATGTGAATGGTGCTAAAGCAAGTTTTGAAAATGCACAGAAAAACGGTAACCCGTTAGAAAAACAAATGGCGCAGATGAAATTAAATAATCTGTAATATTTTAATTAGCCCGAATTGCTCGGGCTTTTTTATTGGATTTTTGATCTGATGATTCAGAAACCGATTGTGCCACCACCCATCATTTTTATTGGCTGTGCACTTATCATGGCATATTTGCCTAATCCTTATCCGTTAAAAATCAATGTATTAGCAGTTTATTTGATTGTATCGGTTTCTTCTGTCATCGCTTTTTTCAGCCTTTGGCAATTTTATAAAAGTAAAGCAAATATCAATCCAATTCACTTAGAAAAAAGTGATGTATTTGTAGCAAATGGTATTTATCGCTTTAGCCGTAATCCAATGTATTTAAGCTTAACGGGTTTGTTAGTGGCATGGGCGGTTTATTTGCAAAGTGCGGTCAGTTTTATTGGTATTTTTCTGTTTATTTATTTCATCACACAATGGCAAATTAAGCCTGAAGAATACTGGTTAGAGAAGAAGTTTGGTGAGTCTTATTTAGCTTATAAGAAAAAAGTCAGACGTTGGATTTAACTAATAAAAAAATCGCCTAAAAAAGGCGATTTTTTACATTTTGAGAGGCTATTATTTAGCTGAACATCCGCAGTTTGCTAATTTTTTAGCTAAACGCTCTGCCACGAAATCCCAGTTCACTACGTTCCAGAATTCTTTGATGTAGTCTGGACGACGGTTTTGGAATTTCAAGTAGTAAGCGTGTTCCCAAACGTCTAAACCTAAAAGTGGGAAACCTTCACAACCTGCGATTTCTTTACCCATTAATGGAGAATCTTGGTTTGCGGTAGAAACAACAGATAATTTACCTTGGTTAATCACTAACCATGCCCAACCTGAACCAAAACGAGTCGCTGCTGCTTTTTCAAATTCAGCTTTGAAGTTTTCTACAGAACCGAAATCACGTTCGATAGCTGCTTTTAAATCACCTTGTAAAGTAGTGCCTTTTTTCAATGATTTCCAGAATAAGCTGTGGTTTGCGTGACCGCCTGCGTTGTTACGTAATGCAGTACGTTTTTCAGCTGGGATTTTATCTAATTGGCTGATTAATTGGCCTGCACACATTTCAGAAAATTCAGCAGGTAAAGTTTCTAACACTGCATTTGCATTATTTACATATGCTTGGTGGTGTTTAGAGTGGTGAATTTCCATTGTTTGTGCATCAAAATGTGGTTCTAACGCATCATAAGCGTAGCCTAATTCAGGTAGAGTATAAGACATAATATGTTCCTTTTTTAAATGAAGTTAAGGTAATGTTTTTGATAAAACAACATCAAAAAGTAACTAAATAGTAGCAGAAAATTTGATTTAGATCAGTAAATCTTTTAATTATTTGATTATCTGATGAAAAAGCTAGGAAAATTTAGTTTGTTTTAAATCAATAAATACACCGATCTACGCCTAAATAGTTATGTCTTTTAGTCCTTAAAATCTCGTCAAAATTTCCCCTTGTGGTAGAATACCCGCTGATTTTTCACAAGATTTTATTTTTAAGGCTGAGACTATGTTTCCTGCTCATCAACTTCAATTAGAACAATTGGCGTGCCAACGTGGCGATCGCGTGTTGTTCACTGATCTTTCACTGCAATTTCAAAGTGGTGATTTCGTGCAAATTGAAGGACACAATGGTATCGGTAAAACAAGTTTATTGCGGATTTTAGCCGGCCTTGCACAACCAGTAGAAGGTAAAGTGCAGTGGAATTCAGAAGAGATTACAAAACAACGCGAAGAATACCATCATCAGCTACTTTATCTCGGCCATCATTCTGGAGTGAAACCTGAATTAACGGCATGGGAAAATTTAAAATTTTATCAGCAGATTAGTCAAAGCCAGCAAGGCACCGATATTTTATGGGATGTCTTGGAAACAGTAGGTTTACTTGGACGTGAAGATTTGCCGGCAGCCCAACTTTCAGCGGGTCAGCAAAAGCGCATTGCCTTGGCGAGATTATGGATCTCGGAAGCACCACTTTGGATTTTGGATGAACCTTTTACAGCAATAGACAAAAAAGGGGTTGAAGTTTTGACCGCACTTTTTGAAAATCATGCTAAAAAAGGTGGAATGGTGATTTTAACGAGCCATCAGGAAGTACCAAGTAGCCTATTGAAGAAAATCAATCTTGCTGATTATAAATATAACCCTTAGATTTTTATGATATTTTTACAGATTATAAAGCGAGAGCTGAAGATTGCGACCCGTAAGCAAGCGGAAATTTTAAATCCGCTTTGGTTCTTTCTAATCGTGATCACGTTGTTTCCATTAGTCATTGGGCCGGATCCTAAATTACTTTCTCGCATTGCACCTGGAGTTGCTTGGGTGGCCGCATTACTTTCTGCCTTGCTGTCTTTTGAACGCTTGTTCCGAGATGACTTTATTGATGGCTCTTTAGAACAATTGATGCTCACGGCTCAACCTTTAGCATTAACGGCACTTGCAAAAGTCGTTGCACACTGGTTGTTAACTGGTTTGCCGTTGATTCTACTTTCTCCTATTGCGGCCTTATTGCTCTCGTTAGAAGTGAATATTTGGTGGGCATTGGTGCTTACACTCTTAGTGGGTACACCGATTTTAAGCTGTATTGGCGCAATTGGAGTGGCATTGACGGTGGGGTTGCGTAAAGGTGGCGTATTGCTGAGTTTACTTGTGGTACCATTATTCATTCCGGTTTTAATTTTTGCTTCAGCAATTTTAGATGCCGCTACGTTAAATCTCCCTTATGGTGGACAGCTTGCTATTTTAGGTGCAATTTTGGCTGGTGCGATAACCTTATCGCCTTTTGCTATTGCCGCTGCACTACGAATTAGTTTAGATAATTAATCATCATGACGGTGAAAGTGTGGTCAGATTTTTAACTGTTTTTTATTTTTTGAATTAAGGATCTTTTATGTGGAAGTGGTTACATCCTTACGCAAAACATGAAACCCAATATCACTTATGTGGCAAATTAAGTCCATTTTTTGGTGTGATTGCGGTTTTATTATTGGCTGTTGGCATCGTTTGGGGTTTAGCTTATGCTCCGGCAGATTATCAGCAAGGCAATAGTTTCCGAATTATGTATGTCCATGTGCCTGCAGCAATTTGGTCAATGGGTGTGTATGGTTCTATGGCTGTGGCTGCCATTATTGCGTTAGTTTGGCAAATTAAAGCCGCTCATCTTTCAATGATAGCCATGGCACCGATTGGTGCAATGTTTACCTTTATTGCCTTGGTAACAGGTGCAATTTGGGGCAAACCAATGTGGGGAACTTGGTGGGTATGGGATGCACGTTTAACTGCTGAGCTCATTCTTTTCTTCTTATATATCGGTGTATTAGCGCTTTATTCTGCATTTTCTGATCGTGCTGTGGGCGCAAAATCAGCGGGTATCTTGTGTATTGTTGGTGTGGTGAATTTACCAATCATTCACTTCTCCGTAGAGTGGTGGAATACCTTACATCAAGGGGCAAGTATCACTAAGTTTGAAAAACCTTCGATTGCAACACCGATGTTAATTCCACTGATTTTATGTATTTTTGGATTTTTATTTTTATCCATTTGCTTTACGCTTGTGCGTTACCGCGTTGAATTGCTAAAAGAAGACAGCAAACGCCCATGGGTAAAAGAGTTAGCAAGTAAGCTGAAATAGTTTTTTATTTTTATTTTAGGGAGCGGAAAATGTTTTTCCAAAGTTGGAGTGATTTTATCAATATGGGAGGCTACGGTTTTTATGTGTGGCTTTCCTATGGCATTAGCCTCGTGGCAATGATCATTTTGGCGATACAAAGCGTCAAGGGGCGTAAAGCAGTATTAAAAGAAGTGTTACGCGAGCAACAACGTGAAGCCCGTTTAAACCAAGCTAATAAAGGAAATACGCTATGAATCCAAGACGTAAATCAAGACTTTCGATCATCATCTTTGTGATTTTAGGTATTTCGATTGCGACAGGTTTGGTGCTTTATGCGCTTCGCCAAAATATTGATTTATTTTATACCCCTTCGGAAGTTGTAGAAGGGAAAGACGGAAATCCTGATCAAAAACCTGAAGTTGGGCAACGTATTCGTGTTGGTGGTATGGTGGTTGAAGGCTCTGTTAATCGAGATCCGAAAAGTCTCAAAGTTCGCTTTGATGTGAATGATATTGGTCCATCAATTACAGTTGAATACGAAGGTATCCTGCCGGATCTTTTCCGTGAGGGACAGGGTATTGTTGCGCAAGGTGTGTTAAAAGAACCAACCTTATTAGAAGCAACAGAAGTGCTTGCTAAACATGATGAAAATTATGTGCCGCCAGAATTAGGTGAGAAAATGCAGAAAATGCATAAACCAATGGGGGCAGAACTAAAAGGCGAGAGTGAAGCCGATCGTCGTTATAAAGAAACCCAGCAAAAATCGCAAGAAGGTCGCTAATGATTGCTGAATTAGGAAATTATGCGCTTGCTTTAAGCCTTGCCGTTTCATTCTTTTTAGCCATTCTCCCATTATGGGGGGCTGAAAAAGGTCATCCGCAACTTATGTCATTGGCTCGTCCAATGACTTATGGTTTATTTTTTACTTTAACCATTGCGTTTGCAGCATTGTTCTATCTGTTTGCTGTAAATGATTTCAGTGTGCAATATGTGGTAAATAACTCTAACAGCAGCTTGCCGATTTATTATCGTTTATCTGCAGTTTGGGGCTCACATGAGGGGTCATTATTACTTTGGATTTGGTTATTAACACTTTGGGGTGCAGCAGTAGCCTTATTTAGCAAACACTTGCCACAGGAAGCAGTAGCTCGTGTATTAGGTATTATGGGGATTATTAGCATCGGCTTTTTACTCTTCGTATTATTTACCTCAAATCCGTTTACCCGTACATTCCCTGACTTCCCAGTAGATGGCAGAGAACTCAATCCAATGTTGCAAGATGTGGGCTTAATTTTCCACCCACCATTACTTTATATGGGATATGTTGGTTTTTCTGTTGCTTTTGCCTTTGCGATCGCATCATTAATGACGGGTAAATTAGACTCAGCTTGGGCTAGATGGTCACGTCCTTGGACGATCGCTGCTTGGGTGTTTTTAACACTCGGGATCGTGCTCGGTTCTTGGTGGGCATATTATGAGCTCGGCTGGGGTGGCTGGTGGTTCTGGGATCCAGTAGAAAACTCTTCTTTAATGCCTTGGCTTGCGGGAACCGCATTAATCCACTCTTTAGCGGTGACTGAAAAACGTGGCTCTTTTAAAGCTTGGACTGTGCTTTTAGCGATTTTGGCGTTCTCCCTTTGCTTACTGGGTACATTCTTAGTTCGTTCCGGTATCTTAGTGTCAGTACACGCCTTTGCTTCAGATCCAACACGTGGTTTGTATATTCTTGCTTATTTGGTTGTAGTGATAGGTGGCTCGTTAACCTTGTATGCTTATAAAGGCAACCAAATTCGTTCGCGTGATAATGCAGAGCGCTATTCTCGTGAAACGTTATTATTATTAAATAACATCCTATTAATGACCGCACTTTGTGTGGTGTTCTTAGGAACGTTATTGCCGTTAGTTCATAAACAATTAGGTTTGGGATCTATTTCGATCGGTGCGCCATTCTTTGATCAAATGTTCTTGATTATTATGACTCCGTTTGCCTTATTACTGGGTATTGGACCGTTAGTAAAATGGCGTCGCGATCAGTTCTCTGAAATTCGTACACCGGTTGTTGTGAGTGCCATTGTGATGGCGATTGCAGGTTTTGCTTTACCGTATTTCCTACAAAATAAACTCACCGTCAGTGCTGTGCTTGGTACCATGATGTCCGTCATTATTGTGTTACTGAGTCTCTATGAAATGAAACAACGTGCAACACACCGCGAATCTTTCTTTAAAGGTATTACTAAACTTTCTCGTTCCCATTGGGGGATGATTTTAGCTCACCTTGGTGTAGCGATGACCGTTTGGGGAATTGCCTTTAGCCAAAACTTCAGTGTAGAACGTGATGTGCGAATGGCTGTGGGTGATACAGTGCAGATTGCTAATTATGACTTTAAATTTGCTGGCGTGAGTGATGCAAATGGTCCTAACTATATGGGCGGTAAAGCACAAATCGACATTTCAAAAGCGGGTAAACCAGAAGCAACATTATTTGCTGAAAAACGTTTTTATACCGTCAGTAAAATGCCAATGACGGAAGCGGCAATTAATTGGGGCTTTACTCGCGATCTTTATGTCGCTTTAGGTGAAAAAATAGATGATAACTCATGGGCACTACGTCTTTACTATAAACCATTTATCCGTTGGATTTGGATTGGCGGATTGTTTATGGCATTAGGTGGCTTGCTCTGTATGTTTGACCGTCGTTATCGTTTTAGTCGATTAGTTAAACAGTCTTAATTGTAATAAGGGGCGTATGCCCTTAGAAATAGATGTGAAATAGATGTGAAATTGATAGTGTTATGAATAAAAAATTACTTATCCCACTTATTATTTTTCTTGCTGTGGCTGCTGCTTTTTTAGTTCAGTTAGGACGTAACGCGCAAGGTGATGATCCAAAAGCGTTAGAATCTGCGCTTGTGGGAAAACCAGTGCCACAGAAAACATTAACGGATTTATTGGAAAATAAAACCTACGGTAATGAAATTTTCCAACAAGGCAAACCGATTCTATTAAATGTGTGGGCAACTTGGTGTCCAACTTGTTATGCCGAGCATCAATACTTGAATCAATTGGCTAAACAAGGTGTAACAATCATTGGTATCGACTATAAAGATGAATCACCAAAAGCGATAAAATGGCTGAAAGATTTAGGCAATCCTTATAGTCTTGTGCTTAAAGATGAAAAAGGTTCTTTTGCATTAGATTTGGGGGTTTACGGCGCACCAGAAACATTTATCGTGGATGGCAAAGGTGTGATTCATTATCGCTTAGCGGGTGATGTGAATGAACGCGTTTGGAATGAGACCTTAAAACCGATTTATGACAAACTCGCGGAGAAACCATAATGAAAAGATCATGGCTTTTTTTAACCGCACTTTTTGTGAGTATCTCGGCGACAGCTTCTATTGATGCATTGAATTTTGCATCACCAGAGCAAGAAAAAGACTATCATCAATTAACACAAGAATTGCGTTGTCCTCAATGTCAAAATAACAATATTGCTGATTCGAATGCAACTATTGCTGTAGATATGCGTGGCAAAGTATTTGAGTTGTTGCAAGAAGGTAAAAAACGAAGTGAAGTTGTCGATTATATGATTCAACGTTATGGCAATTTTGTGACTTATGATCCACCAATGACGACGTCAACAATCGTATTATGGATTGCCCCAATTTTGTTAGTGTTGATTGGCATTTTATTTGTATTTAAACGTAAATCAAAAAGCCCAAGTGCGGTCAATTCTGATGCGATTTTAGATGACGAAGAGAATGCGCGTTTATCGGCTTTACTCAAAGAAAAGGATAAATAATGAATTTTGCATTAAGTATTATTGCGCTCACTTTAGTCGTGGCATTGATTTGTTTTTATCCCTTGTTGCGTTCTGTTAAAGCGAAAGAAGATAAAAAACGAGATGAATTAAATAAGGCACTGTATTTTTCTCGCTTAAAAGAGATTGAGCAAGATAATCAACAAGGCTTAGTTGAGAACGTTGAACAACTCAAACAAGAGCTACAAAAAACATTATTGGAAGATATTCCTCAACAAGAGATCCAAACCATCGATAATAATGCCAAAAATTACGGTAAGTTATGGTTTGTTTCTGGTTTATTAGGTTTGGTCATTATTGCAGCAGGAGCTTATTTTCCTTTGGGATCTTGGAAAGCCGAAGATATGATGGAAAAAACATTGGCAAAATTACCTTACTTCTTTGAACGAATTAAAGAAGAAGACACAAACCCAATGACAGATGCAGAAATGCAGCAATTTTCGACCGCACTTCGTTTGGATTTACAAAAAACACCAAAGGATGCTAAAAAATGGTGGTTGTTAGGTCAGGTAGGGATGAATTTAGGTAATGGAAAATTAGCCTTTGATAGTTACCAACAAGCGAATAAGCTTGAGCCGGATAATTTAGATTATAAGCTTTCTTATGCGCGTATGTTAATGTCTTCTGAAGATCAAACGGATAAATTGAAAGGTAATCAGCTTTTACGTGAAATTATTCGTCAAGATCATTCTAATCCTGAAGCATTAAGTTTACTGGCTTTCAGTTATTTTGAAGGTGAGGATTATAAAATGGCAGCCGTCACCTGGGCGATGATGTTACGTTTATTAGAACCAGATGATCCTCGCGTGCCAATGCTTGAGAAGAGTATTCGTGCTGCACGTGATGCCCTTGCTTTACAGGAAGAAGAAAAAGCAAAAAGCGTCACTCCGGAGAAATAATGAAACCTCAATTATTAGGTTTTCACCATATTGCGATTATTGCTTCGAACTATGCACGTTCGAAGCATTTTTATATGGAGATTTTAGGAGCAAAACAGCTAAATGAAACTTATCGTGTAGAACGAGATAGTTATAAATTAGATTTAAGTTTTCCTGATGGGAGCCAAATCGAGTTGTTTTCATTTCCAAATCCACCTAAAAGAGTCACCAACCCTGAAGCCTGTGGTTTACGGCATTTGGCATTTAAAGTCGATAACATTGATGAATATGTTGCTTATCTTCTGGAAAATAGCATTAATTGTGAACCGATTAGGGTTGATGAATTAACTGGAATGAAGTACACTTTCTTTCGAGACCCAGATTATTTACCTATTGAGTTATACGAAAATAATTATTAACGTAGAAAATCAAATTATTATGAGTCATATTAAGAAAAAAATTGGGATTTACTCTTTTTGTATTTTAGCGTCGTCAGTTGTTTCAGCCGAAGGTAGTAGTGTTGTATATGCAACAAAGGTAAAAACGCCTGAAAATAATGTTTCAGTCAATGTTTCTGAAAGTAATATTTCTGAAACAGTGAAATATATTGATGGAAAAGGACAGAGAAGTTTAGATCCTAAATCTGAAAAAGATATGGAAGAGCTGGCCAATAGTGTTGAATTTGAAGTATATAAATTTAACGAAGTTGCGGCATCCAAAACAACGTTTCTGTCACCCGCGGGAATCTGTAGTGGTTTTAAAAGCACAGATGGTGTAGATGTAACAAATTCTAGTAATTATTACATTAAGCCAAATGATGCCAGTGAATATTATGGAAGCGTGTTAGGGGCAACAATTTATAAACAAGGCGAAACGAAAACTTCGCAGTATGTGCCTGTTTATGCTATAAAGAATGCCAATGTAACTAAATACATTGAAAATAACGAAGATCCGAATGTTAGAAGAAAAGCGAACGAACGGATCAAAGAAGGCAGAGAAACACTCAATAAAGTGGTTTGTAACAAAAGGTAAAATTTATGAAAAAATTAATCTCTATTGCAGCGTTAGCTGTTTTAACTGCGTGTACCGCACCTCAGGAAGCTTCAAGTATTGGTAATGGCGCGGCAGCGTATGATATGAATACTGTACAAGATTATAATGCTCGAGTTGCAAGTGGTAATACAGTAAGTGCTCGAGAAAAAGCGAGAGTAGCCCAAAGAGATAGCGTTCCAAATGAAATGAATGCAAGCGATCATCGTCCAAAAATGACAGGCTATTCTCGTTATCCAGTAGCTATTATGCCGGCATTCGGTTATTGCCATCATTGCTGGTAATTAAATAAAGAAAAAATAACCGCGCTTGAAAAAGTGCGGTTATTTTTTTGCTTGTTTATAAGCCTAAAATCGATTTCACAAAAGGAATCGTCAGATTTCGTTTTGCTTGTAGTGAGGCTTCATCGAGTTTCACTAATGCTTCTTTTAGTGTCGCCATATCACGATCTAAACGCGTGAATATAAAATTGGCAGTATCATCTGAAAGTATGATACCTCTTTGATGGGCATTCTGTTTCAATACTGCAAATTTTTGTTCATCGCTGAGTGGAATCAATTGATAACTTTCTCCCCATTTTAAGCGAGAAGCAAGATCTGGTAATTTAACGGGTAGAGCAGTTGGAGATTGATCTGCACTGACAACTAATAAGGTTTTACCATTAGCCTTAATGCGATTAAAAAGATCAAATAAGGCAATTTCCCATTCTGAATTTCCAATAATTGTTTGCAAATCGTCTAAGCAAACCAGTTCTTGCTGTTCTAAATGCTCAAAAACTGCCGTGGAAAAATATTGTGATTTACTCAGCGGGACATAGATGGCACTTCGTTGTTGCTGAATATATTCATTACAAAGTGCGCGTAAAAGATGGGTTTTCCCAATGCTTTGGCTGCCCCAAAGGTAGAAGAATTGTTGTTGTAAATCAGTCATGTTTTGACGTAAAGAATTAAGCAATAATGCATTATTATCGCTATAAAAATTCTCAAGCGTTTCATCATCAATTTGATGAATAGGTAAAGAAAGTTGCTGATTCACGGATTAACGAGTTGATTTAAAATAAAAAAGAAAGGGCTAAATTTTCATTTAACCCTTTTGTTTGGGAAGTTTTATTCTACTTCATTTTTTGCTTTTGGCAAAATCAAGTTCAGTACAATGGCAACGATGGCACAAAGGCTAATTCCTTTTAGGGAAACAACATCGCCTACGTTGACAAACATATTACCGATACCGAAGGTCATAACTACCGAAATGATACAAAGGTTGCGAGGTTCGGTCACATCTACTTTACCTTTAATTAAGGTGCTCATCCCGACAACAGCAATAGAACCGAATACCAACATCATAATGCCACCCATTACGATGGTTGGAATTGTAGAAAGGAATGCGCCTACTTTACCACAGAAGGAAATCGCAATTGCCCATACTGCCGCCCAAGTCATAATATTTGGATTAAAGTTGCGAGTGAGCATTACAGCACCGGTTACTTCTGCATAAGTAGTATTCGGTGGACCACCAACTAATGATGCAGCAGCAGTTGCCACACCATCGCCTAATAGGGTGCGATGTAAGCCTGGTTTTTTAAGGAAATCTTTACCTGTTACAGAACTGATTGCCATAATACCACCCACGTGTTCAACGGCTGGTGCGATAGCAATTGGTAGCATATAAAGAATCGCTTCTAAATTAAATTCTGGTTTGGTTAACTCAGGTAATTCAAACCATTTTGCATCTAAAACAGGTTGGAAATTAATTAATCCTAGGAATAAACAAACCACATAGCCAGCAACGATACCAAACATAATTGGAATCAGTTTCATCATTCCCTTAGCAAACACCGCAACAGAAAGGGTGGTGACCAAGGTAATCATCGAAACCAATACCGAATGCTCATAGCTGTATGCACTGTTTTTACCTAATGCCATATCAACAGCAACAGGTGCAAGTCCCATACCAATAATGATAATTACGGGCCCCACAACAACAGGTGGGAAGATGCGCTCTAGTGCAGCACTACCACGCAATTTCACTAAGGTTGATAGTGCGAAATAGACGAAGCCTGCACAAGCAAGTCCACCCATTGTGGTTGGAATGCCCCAAGTTTGTACGCCATATTGAATAGGCGCAATAAAGGCAAAAGAGGAGGCTAAGAAAATCGGAACCTGTTTACCGGTACAAAGTTGGAAAAGTAGTGTACCGATACCTGCGGTTAGAAGGGCTGTATTAGAATTTAATCCGGTGATTAAGGGGACTAATACTAAGGCGCCAAAGGCCACAAATAACATCTGTAAACCGACAAACGCTTGTTTGCCCATGCTTTGCACCTCAACAGGTGCGGTTGTAGTTTGATTACTCATTTAGTTTCAACTCTCGGTTTGAATTAACTGAAAGTGCGGTCGGTTTTAATGCTTTTTTAGCTTTTGTGTTTTCACGCACGGAAAAAAGACGGCCATAAATGCCGTCTTATTAAAAGGGAATTATTTCGTCCCAAAAATCTTATCGCCTGCATCACCCAAGCCTGGAATGATGTAGCCTTGTTCATTTAAGTGATCATCAATCGATGCACAATAAAGTTCGATATCTGGATGTGCTTTTTCTAATGCTTTGATCCCTTCTGGTGCTGCTACTAATACTAATACTTTGATATGTTGGCAACCTTTTGCTTTTAATAGATCAATTGTAGAGATCATTGAACCACCCGTTGCAAGCATTGGGTCTACAACGATAGCTAAACGTTCTTCTAAATCGCTCGCGAGTTTTTGGAAATAAGGGACGGGTTCAAGGGTTTCTTCATTACGATAAATCCCAACCACACTGATACGAGCACTTGGAACATGTTCTAATACACCGTCCATCATGCCTAGGCCAGCACGTAAAATTGGTACAACAGTGACTTTTTTACCTTTGATACGTTCAATTTCAACTGGGCCATTCCAACCTTCGATAATCACTTTTTCTGTTTCAAGATCGGCAGTGGCTTCATAGGTAAGTAAGCTGCCAACTTCAGTGGCAAGTTCACGGAATTTTTTGGTATCAATATCAGCTTCGCGCATCACGCCTAATTTATGTTTAACAAGCGGATGTTTAACTTCAACAAGTTTCATCTTTTTTCTCCCTTTTAAAAAACAAATCGGAGAATTCTATATCAGAAATATTGAATTTCCTAGTGTTTTTATTATGACAGTTCGGTATAAAAACGGTGATAAAATTGACCGCACTTTGATATTAAATACATCCACCACAGCTACCACAGCGCCAGTCTTCTTTATTCACCGCTTGATAGAATGCTCGCATGGTTTCTTCTTCTAAAGGGATATTGTGCTCGATAAAAACATCAGAAAGCAAATCGATGTTTTCCACAATCCAATCATCTTCCATTAAGCCTTCTCGGTAAAGTTCATCTTCGGGATCCATGAAATTATAAATATTATTTGTTCCCATATCTTTATCTCGACGTTCAATTGGCAGTACCACAGGTAAACCGAGATAAGTAATATCCCAATGACCTAGACATAGCGTATTGCCTTTTGATGACCAACTAGCGTTGAATGGATTGTCACTCATGTTGAAATGTTATAAGAAAAGTTTAAAAGTGTAGAAAGTATAGATCTAAAGACGAATTTAATCATACTTAAAAGAAGGTAAATGATTTGATAGAGATCAAAGTGCGGTCAGAAAATTTAATGGATTTTTTATAAATAAAAAGCGGCTAATGCTTAGCCGCTTTTGCATTATTATTAATTACGCTGCTTTTTTCGGTTTAAAGAAAATCATCGTAAAGATTTGCCAGAAGAAAGCTAATGCACCGAAGATGAAGACAACGTCGCCACCGAAACGAACCCAACGTAGGGTATCGAATAGAGGTTGTTGCATAAATTCTTCACTACGAGCATACCATAAGCCTTCAGAGATACTGGCATAACCTTGAATAATACCGATAGGTAATAAGCTTGATACGATCATTAACACTAAACCGCCATTTAACAACCAGAAGCCCCATTTCATTAATTTATCGTTAAATGGTGTATCTGGGCGTAAATAACGAGCGATTAAGAAGACGAAACCTAACGCTAAGAAACCATACACACCGAATAATGCGGCGTGAGCATGAACGGCAGTGGTATTTAAGCCTTGGATATAGTAAAGCGAAATTGGTGGATTGATTAAGAAACCAAATACGCCAGCACCTAACATATTCCAGAATGCCACTGCAACGAAGCAGTAAAGAGGCCATTTTAAGCGATCCATCCAAGGTGTTTTTTGTTGCATCGCCCAGTGTTCCCAAGCTTCATGGCCTAATAATACTAATGGTACCACTTCAAGCGCAGAGAATGATGCACCAACTGCGATAATTGGTGTGGTTGCACCTGCGAAGTATAAGTGGTGGAATGTACCTGGAATACCACCGATTAAGAATAATGCTGCTTCAGTAATGGTTGCCACAGTCGCAGTACGACGCGAAAC
This sequence comes from Parahaemophilus parainfluenzae, assembly GCA_018366115.1. Lineage (GTDB taxonomy): Bacteria > Pseudomonadota > Gammaproteobacteria > Enterobacterales > Pasteurellaceae > Haemophilus_D > Haemophilus_D parainfluenzae_AB. Next base: position 53,944 of record JAGZIS010000013.1, read on the forward strand.
TAAACCTAAACTTACGAAGATGAATGAGAGTGCCGCTACAGAGAATACTTCGAAGAAGCCTTCTACCCATAGGTGAACTACCCACCAACGCCAGTATTCCATCACGGAAATGTGAGTATGCTCGCCATAGAATAATGCTGGACCATAGAATAAACCGATCGCAATTACTGAGGCGAAGAATAATGCCAATAAGTTTTTATCACCTGGTTGTTTGAACGCATTCACTGTACCGCGAAGCATTAAGACTAACCAGAATAAGATGCCTGCGAATTTCACTGCTTGCCAGAAACGACCTAAGTCAATGAATTCATAGCCTTGGTGACCAAACATGAAGCTCCATTCTTCTGGAAGAATATGCGCAATCGCTAAGTAGCTACCAGTGAATGAACCGACGACTAATACCACTAATGCCCAGTAGAGAACATCTACCCCCAATTTTTGGAATTTAGGATCTTTGCCGCCATTAATGATTGGCGCAAGGAATAAACCACCCGCTAAGAATGCCATTGCAATCCAGAATAAGGCTGCTTGAATATGCCATGTACGCACTAATGAATACGGGAAGTATTGAGAAATATCAATACCATAGAATTCTTGACCTTCAACCGTGTAGTGTGCAACAACTGCACCTAATGTGACTTGCAAGAGGAAAAGTGCAAGCACAGTGAAGAGGTATTTACCTAATGAACGTTGAGAAGGGGTAAGTTGTAATTTTGTGAGCGGATCGAACTCAGGTGTAGGTGGTTCTTTTTCATCTTCACGTTTTTTGAATGACCAAATCCATACTACGAAACCAATACCTGCAATGAGGAATACCACACTCGCAATAGACCAAATGACGTTTTCTGGTGTTGGCACGTTATTAATTAACGGCTCGTGTGGCCAGTTGTTGGTGTAACTTGCGTGAGTATTTGGTCGTTCAGCAGATGCCGTCCATGCGGTCCAGAAGAAGAATTTAGCTAAGTCTTTACGAGCTTGTAAATCAGGAAGAGTATTATCCTTCATCGCAAAGTGTTCACGGGTCACTTTGGTTGCAGGATCATCACCATATAAAGAGATGTAGTATTGTGCTGTTTTTTCCATTGCCGCTAAACGGGTGTTTGAAAGCACAACGGTACCGTTTTCAACTTTGCTACCACGATATTCTTTGGTTAGACGCGCTTTTAATAACGTTTGTTGTTCATCATTTAAATCAGCGAAGTTTTTACCAAATTCTTGATTCGCTGTAATATCCAACCAGTTAGTTAATTCACGGTGAAGCCAATCTGCCGTCCAGTCTGGTGCTTGGTATGCACCGTGTCCCCAAACAGACCCCACTTGCATACCACCAGTGGTTTGCCAAGCGGTTTGACCATGTAAAATATCATCGTGAGTAATCACTTTTTCGCCAGATTCAGAAACATATTGTTGCGGAATCGGTGGTGCTTCACGATAAACTTCGAACCCATAGTAACCGAGGATGGAGAAGGCTCCAATCAATACGGCGACTAATAGGTACCAGAACTTTTTATACTGTCCCATTTTATCACTCCTAGATTATTAGAAAATATCACTTCCTGATGATTAAATGTCGTAGATAATCATCAGGACCTAGATTTTACGCCAAGTAAAATACTTGAGCAATTATATCGGCTATCGATTGATGAAAATATTACCTAAAACTGAGTAATTTAATCAGGTAATAGGAAATGCTGAATAAAAAGATAAAAAATACGGTCAAAAACCTATTGATTTTTGACCGCACTTTATTTGAAGAAGGAATTAACGTTTAAACATACCGCCTAAACCACCAAGGCCACCTAAGCCGCCTCCGCCCATTAAGCCTTGCATGCCACGCATCATTTTCGCCATTCCACCTTTGCGCATTTTCTTCATCATGCGTTGCATTTCGTCAAATTGTTTCAGCAACTTATTCACATCTTGAACTTGAGTGCCAGAACCTAATGCAATACGACGACGGCGAGATCCTTTGATAATATCTGGATTGGCACGTTCTTTTAAGGTCATGGAATTAATGATGGCTTCCATTTTGATGAACATTTTGTCATCTACTTGATTTTTGACATGATCCGGTAAGTTTTTCGCACCCGGTAATTTTTCAAGCATCGACATCATGCCACCCATTTTTTTCATTTCGCGAAGCTGTTCACGGAAATCGTCTAAGGTGAAATCATCGCCTTTCTTGAATTTTTGCGCCATTTTTTCCGCTTTTTCGCGATCGACTGAACGTTCCAGATCTTCGATAAGGGAAAGCACATCGCCCATGCCTAAAATACGGGATGCTACACGATCAGGATGGAATGGCTCGAGGGCTTCTGTTTTTTCACCCACACCAAGGAATTTAATCGGTTTGCCTGTGATTTGACGGATAGATAAAGCTGCACCGCCACGCGCATCACCATCCACTTTGGTTAAGATAACCCCGGTAAGTGGCAAAGCTTCATTGAAGGCTTTTGCAGTATTTGCCGCATCTTGACCAGTCATCGCATCAACCGTGAAAAGCGTCTCAATTGGATTTAATGTCGCATGAACTTGCTTGATTTCATCCATCATCTCGCTATCAACGTGTAAGCGACCCGCGGTATCTACGATTAATACATCGTAAAATTTGAGTTTAGCGTCAGCAAGTGCCGCTTTTGCAATATCTACCGGTTTTTGTTTGACATCAGATGGGAAGAAGTCCACGCCAACAGATTGTGCTAAGGTCTCAAGCTGTTTGATCGCCGCTGGACGATATACGTCAGCAGATACCACGAGCACTTTCTTTTTATAACGTTCGCGTAAGAATTTCGCTAATTTACCCACGCTGGTGGTTTTACCCGCACCTTGTAAACCCGCCATTAAAATAACTGCAGGTGGTTGTGTCGCCAGGTTTAAGCTTTCATTGGCTTCCCCCATGGCTTTTTCGAGTTCACGTTGAACAATTTTTAAGAACTCTTGGCCTGGTGTTAAGCTTTTATTGACTTCTTCGCCTAATGCGCTTTCTTTTACTTTGGCGATAAATTCACGTACGACAGGCAACGCAACGTCAGCTTCTAACAATGCCATACGCACTTCGCGTAGGGTTTCTTTAATATTATCTTCAGTTAAGCGACCTTTACCGCTAATGTTGCGTAGCGTTTTAGAAAGGCGATCCGATAAATTCTCAAACATTTTAAATCCTGTTTTTTCTTAAAAAATTGCCGTGATTATACCGAAATTTGGGCGTTTTTCATCATTTCAAATAAAATTATGGCGATCTAGAGAAAAGATCCGTTAAAATAAGAATAATTCCTAGTAAAGAGAACGCATTATGTGGTTTGCCCTTTTTTCGATTATTTTTTATATTCTTAGTCTATTGCTGATCTCTCCATTTTTGATGAACTCATCAGAAGGGAAGTTGAGTCGAAGAAAAACTCCATTTTTTCTGACCGCACTTGCTGCAATTATTCTGCATGCTGTCAGCACTTTCCCTTTGTTAGAGGATTTGGCCTCAGGGCAGAGTTTTACGCTAATGGAAATCGCTTCCTTAATGAGTGTAATTATTGCTGCCTTAGCGACGCTTTCAATGTTTCTGGTTTCCACGATGTGGTTTGTTTTACCTATCGTGTATGCGTTTTCGATCATTAGCTTGATCTTTGCGACATTCTTATCAAGCCATATTATTCAAATGTTGAATCAGAACACATTGATGTTGTTCCATATTGGCTTGTCGCTCTTTACCTATGCGGTTTGTTTTATTGCAACGCTTTATGTGATTCAGTTAGTCTGGTTAGATCGCAATTTGAAAAAACGTAAAATTCAATTTTCGCCCGCAATTCCACCATTAATGGCGGTAGAACGTCATTTCTTCTGTTTATTTGCGATGGGAGAAGTTTTACTCACGCTGACTTTAATTTCAGGGACTTATCATGTATTACAAGCGGTGACTCTAGAAAATCTGCACAAAGCGATTTTCTCTTTCCTTGCTTGGATTAGTTTTGGAATTGCTTGTTTTGGTCATTGGCGATTAGGCTGGCGTGGAAAAAGGATGATTATTTACGCAATTTCAGGTATCATTCTGCTCACGATTGGCTATTTCGGTAGCCGTTTGATTTAATCGAAATCAAAGAACAGGTAAAAAGTGCGGTGAAAATAACCGCATTTTTTGTTGATTAACGAACAAAAGGATTTACCCTTGGACAGTATCCCCCTTAGTACTTTATTTATTACACTCATTATTTGTTTAGTTTTATCAGCCTATTTTTCCGGCTCAGAAACCGGCTTACTCTCTCTCAATAAATATCGCCTTCGTTTTATGGCGGAACAAGGTAATAAAGGTGCACAAAAAGCAGAAAAACTGCTCGAAAAGCCAGATACCTTGTTAAGTTTTATTCTGATCTTTAATAATCTTGTTAACATCAGTGCTTCAGCTATTGCAACCATGATTGGTATGCGTTTATATGGCGATGCAGGTGTGGCCATTGCAACAGGTTTATTAACCTTTGTGATGCTTGTTTTTTCTGAAATTTTCCCTAAAACCGTCGCGGCAATGCATCCTGAAAAGGTGGGATTATTTTCAAGTCATATCTTGGTCTTACTATTAAAAATATTTTATCCGCTAGTTTGGTTAATGAATATTTTCACGAAAACGTTAATGCGAATGGTGGGTTTAAAACCCGATATGCAAAAACAAGTGATTAGCCGTGAAGAACTTCGTAGTATTGTATCGGAAGCGGGAGAAGCTACACCGGATGAACAGCATCCACAAATGTTGCTCTCTATTTTAGATATGGAAACCGTGACCGTCGACGATATCATGGTGCCACGTAATGAAATTGCTGGGATTGATATTGATGACGATTGGAAAGCCATTATGCGTCAGCTTAATCATGCACCACATAATCGAATTGTGTTGTATAAAGGCAGCCTTGATGAGCAAGTATTAGGTATTTTGCGTGTGCGTGAAGCGTTTCGTTTGTTATTAGAAAAAAATGAATTTACTAAAGAAACCTTATTACGTGCCGTCGATGAAGTATACTTCATTCCAGAAGGGACACCACTAAAAACACAATTAGCGAATTTCCGTACGAAAAAAGAACGTATCGGTTTAGTGGTGGATGAATATGGTGACATTAAAGGACTAGTCACGCTTGAAGATATTTTAGAAGAAATTGTGGGTGATTTTACAACCACTACTGCGCCGACTATTGAACAAGAAGTCGTTCAGCAATCTGATGGTTCGATGATTATTGAAGGTTCGGCAAATCTTCGTGATTTGAATAAAATGTTTGGTTGGGAATTAGATACAGAAGATGCACGTACCTTTAATGGTTTGATTCTAGAGCATCTTGAAGATATTCCGGATGAAGGAACTGTTTGTGAAATCAATGGCTTAAGAATTACCATTTTAGAAGTCAGCGATAACATGATCAAGCAAGCAAAAGTGGAGAAGTTAGCCTCCTAAATATGGCTTTTTCTGACCGCTCTTTTTTAAGAAGTACGTTATTTTTACAAAGGATTGAATATGACGGATGAGATTCGTTTAACACAATACAGCCACGGCGCAGGTTGAGGCTGTAAAATTTCGCCTAAGGTGTTAGGGACAATTTTACAGACTAAACTCGAAAAATTTGCTGACCCCAATTTATTAGTGGGAAATGAAACAGCGGATGACGCTGCGGTTTATGATCTTGGTAATGGTACTGCAATTATCAGTACCACGGATTTTTTCATGCCGATTGTGGACGATCCTTTTGATTTTGGACGTATTGCGGCAACCAACGCCATTAGTGATATTTTCGCAATGGGCGGTAAGCCAATTATGGCAATTGCCATTTTAGGTTTCCCGATTAATAAATTGCCGGCAGAAGTGGCACAGAAAATTGTTGATGGTGGCCGTTTTGCTTGTCAGCAAGCGGGGATTTCCCTTGCAGGAGGACACTCGATTGATGCGCCAGAACCTATTTTTGGTTTAGCGGTAACAGGCGTTATTGCAACGGATCGTGTCAAACGTAATGCCTCAGCAGAAGCGGGGTGTAAGCTTTATTTAACCAAACCATTAGGTATCGGTGTGCTGACTACTGCAGAGAAAAAAGGCAAATTAAAACCTGAACATCAAGGATTGGCAACAGCAGCAATGTGCCAAATGAATCTGATTGGTAGTCAATTTGCAGAAGTTGCAGGCGTAACAGCTATGACGGATGTAACGGGGTTTGGTTTATTGGGGCACTTAGCTGAAATCTGTGAAGGCTCAAATCTCAATGCGGTTGTGCATTTTGATAAAATCAAATTATTAGATGGCGTAGCAGATTACATTGCAGAAGGTTGTGTACCAGGTGGAACCAATCGTAACTTTGAAAGCTATGGTCATAAAATTGATCCTCTTACGGATTATCAAAAGGCAGTGCTTTGCGATCCGCAAACCTCTGGTGGCTTGTTGATTGCGGTTAAACCAGAAAGTGAGGCTGAAATTTTAGAGATTGCGAAAAAAGCTGATATTGAGCTTAGTGAGGTAGGCGTATTGAAACCTCGTCAAGCAGGCGTACTAGTAGAAGTCGAATAAATGGCTTTAGTGAAAATAAAAAGTGCGGTGAAAATTCACCGCCTTTTTTATTCTTTATTTTCCTTATTTTCTTTGTTGTTGGAATACATCGAGTCAATAATATGACGATAGCGTTCCATAATCACTTTTCGGCGTAATTTGAGCGTAGGGGTGATTTCACCAAGTTTTACGCTAAATGCTTGAGAGAGTAGCGTAAATTTCTTCACTTGTTCGAAGTGCGCCAATTCTTTTTGGAGGCTTTCGATACGTTGTTCAAACATTTTGATAATTTCAGAGTGTTTGAGTAATTCTATGCGATCTTGATATTTAATATTCAGTTTTTTCGCATATTCTTCTACGCTATCAAAACAAGGTACGATCAACGCTGAAACATATTTTTTTGCATCGGCAATAATCGCAATTTGTTCGATAAATTTATCTTTGCCGATTTTACCTTCGATATATTGCGGCGCAATGTATTTACCATTAGAAGTTTTCATCAATTCTTTAATGCGGTCGGTAATAAATAAATTACCTTCAGCATCAAACTCACCGGCATCTCCCGTTTTCAAGAAACCATCTTCGGTGAAGGCTTGGGCAGTTTCTTCAGGCTTTTTATAGTAGCCTTTCATCACCATTTCGCCACGCACTAGAATCTCGTTATTTTCCCCGATTTTAACTTCGGTATTTGGCATCAATTTACCAATAGACTTCGGATTAAAATGGTGATCATCCCAGCACGAAACAGTAGCTGTAGTTTCAGTCATGCCATAACCGAGTTTGATATTAATTCCAATGCAATGGAAGAAAAGACCAATGGAGGGTTCCAATTTTGCGCCACCGCAAGGCATCATTTTAATACGTTCGCCTAACAATGAACGCAGTTTAGAAAACACGAGTTTATCAGCGAGAACATAGCATTTTTGCAAGAAAAACGGGACTTTTTTATTTTGAGATAGAAGATCAAAACGTTTTTGCCCCACTGCAATCGCCCAATGGAAAATCATCTGACGAATAAAAGGTGCTTTTTGTACTTTATCAAGCACGGCAGAATAAATTTTTTCATAGAAACGCGGTACTGCACACATAAAGGTTGGGCGCACTTCTGTTAATGTTTCACGTACTTGATTGGTATCTTCGAGATAACAAAGGATTGCTCCGCGATGTAACACATAGGCAACCCAAGCTCGCTCAAAAATATGGCTAAATGGTAAAAAAGAAAGTGAAACCTCATCTTGATTAACATCTAATGCAATATCATGGGCTTCAAGTTGATGTGCTAAGTTACTGTAATCGAGCATGACGCCTTTGGGTTCACCCGTTGTGCCAGAGGTATAGATAATCGTGAATAAATCATCCATCGTTTTATTGGCTAAGCGCTCATCAAGATCAGCCTGAAATTCTGCAGTGCCTAACTGTATTAAATCATCCCAATGGCAAGAAAGGCTGGTTTCGGCTAGTTTAATTTGTTCTTTCATTGCCACAATTTTTTGTAATTGAGGACACTTATTAGCAATATCTAATACTTGATCATATTGCTCTTGATCACCGACAAACAAAATTTTGACATCGGCATGATTTAAAATAAATTCAGCCTGTTGTGAAGTATTGGTTGCATAAATTGGAACAGTAATAGCACGAACTTGAAGCGCAGCAATGTCCGCGATAGTCCAACGTGACATATTGTGCGCAAATATCGCAATTTTATCTTGTACTTGAATATTGCAAGCAAGAAAAGCTAATGAAAGCTGATCAAGCTGTTGTTGGAATGCGTTCCACGAAATATCTTTCCACAAGCCATTAATTTTATGGCGAAGTGCGGTTGCATTTTGACGAGTTTTTGCCTGCTGGCGAATTCGATTGACGAAATGACGTTCTAAATTCATATAAGCCTTATTTGAGCGAACAACTGTACGCTAATATAAACTAAATAAATTTAAAATCTAGTAAAATGTTATTATTTTGTGAATATAGAATAAATAATAGACATATTTATTTTTCTATTATTATATTCAAATGAGCAATAAAGAATATATAAAATATTGAGAAAATCTAAATTGATTAGAAATAAAAAAACCGCTCTAAAAAGAGCGGTTAATTTTTTAGCTATTTTGATTAGCCTTTGTAGTTGTATACGTGTGCAACTAAGTCTAATACTTTGTTTGAGTAACCAGTTTCGTTATCGTACCAAGATACTAATTTAACGAAAGAGTCAGTTAATGCGATACCCGCATCAGCATCAAATACAGAAGTTAAAGCACAACCGTTGAAGTCTGTAGAAACTACTGCATCTTCAGTGTAACCTAAAACGCCTTTTAATTCGCCGTTGAAAGTTTTACCTTCAGCTGCATCTTTGATTGCTTGTTTGATTTGTTCGTAAGTTGCTGGTTTTTCTAAGTTTACAGTTAAGTCAACTACAGATACGTTTGGAGTAGGAACACGGAACGCCATACCAGTTAATTTACCGTTTAATGCTGGTAATACTTTACCAACAGCTTTCGCAGCACCGGTAGATGAAGGGATGATGTTTTGTGATGCACCACGACCACCACGCCAGTCTTTAGCTGATGGACCATCAACAGTTTTTTGAGTCGCTGTTGTTGCGTGAACAGTAGTCATTAAACCATCTTTGATACCGAAAGTTTCGTGAACAACACGTGCTAAAGGTGCTAAACAGTTTGTAGTACAAGAAGCGTTAGACACAATATCTTGACCTGCGTATGCACCAAAGTTTACACCACGTACGAACATTGGTGTGCTATCTTTAGAAGGACCAGTTAATACGACTTTTTTCGCACCAGCAGTGATGTGTTTGCGTGCTGTTTCATCAGTTAAGAACAAACCTGTTGCTTCAACTGCAACATCAACGCCGATCGCACCCCAGTTAAGGTTTGCAGGATCACGTTCAGAAGTAACACGGATAGTTTTACCGTTTACGACTAAGTTACCGTCTTTAACTTCAACAGTACCGTCAAAACGACCGTGAGTTGAATCGTATTTCAACATGTAAGCCATGTATTCAACGTCGATTAAGTCGTTGATACCTACAACTTCGATGTCATCGCGATGTTGTGCTGCACGGAATACGATACGACCGATACGGCCGAAACCGTTGATACCAATTTTAATAGCCATAAGATTTTCACCTTCTATTTTTTAAGTTAAACAAAATCGTTGCTCTAACGAGTTCTCGTGGATTATAGCATGGGCATTTTGATAAAAAAAAGGGTATATACCACTTTTTTGTGATCTCGATCACTTTTTAACAATTTGGTAAAACAAATGAAAATTTGACCGCACTTTTCATTTTCTTTTTGTATAATAAAAACAAACAACAATAAGAGGTTTCAATTATGTCTCAAGGTAATTTATATATTCTTTCTGCACCGAGTGGGGCGGGCAAGTCATCATTAATTTCCGCGTTATTAGAAAAAAATCAAGGCACGAAAAAAATGGTGTCCATTTCACACACAACGCGTTCACCTCGACCAGGCGAAAGTCATGGTGTGCATTATTATTTTGTTTCAGTAGAAGAATTTGAAACCTTAATTGAAAAAGGCCACTTCTTAGAATATGCAAAAGTGTTTGGCGGTAATTATTACGGCACTTCATTGCCAGCAATTGAAGAAAACTTGGCTAAAGGTATTGATGTGTTTTTAGATATTGATTGGCAAGGTGCACAGCAAATTCGTCAAAAAGTACCTTCTGTAAAAAGCATTTTTATTTTGCCTCCATCATTGCCAGAATTGGAGCGTCGCTTGGTTGGACGCGGACAGGATAGCAAAGAGGTCATTGCTGAGCGAATGTCAAAAGCAATCAGCGAAATTTCGCATTATGATGAATATGATTACGTGATTGTGAATGATAATTTTGAACAGGCATTGGCAGATTTACAAAGCATTTTGCAGGCAGAACGCTTGACCAAAGCTTATCAACAAACAGAAAATGCGGACTTAATTCATCAGCTACTAGCAAAATAAGCTTGAATTGAGTACAATATTTTCCCTTTATAGACATTATTTTTAACATCGGAGTAAAACATGGCTCGAGTGACTGTGCAAGATGCAGTAGAAAAAATTGGTAACCGTTTTGATTTAATTTTAACCGCCGCTCGTCGTGCGAGACAATTAGAGTTACATCAAAGTGAGCCGTTAGTGCCGGAAGATAACGATAAACCAACTGTAATCGCATTACGTGAAATCGAAAAAGGGTTAATCAACCAAGAAATCATGGATGCAAAAGAGTATTTAGATGCGGCAGCTTCTCAACGTAGCGAAGAAGTGGCTGTAGCGTTAATCGCAGAATAATCTCATTAAAGTGCGGTCAAAATTAAAGCTATTTTGATCGCCTAGTCTTTCTCTCTACAAAAAGTCAGGTGTCCTTTGGAATTGTTTGCAGATTTAGATCGAATTATTCAGGGGTATTTGCCCGCCGATAAAATTGAATTAATCAAACGTGCATTCGTCATTGCGCGAGATGCTCACGAAGGACAATTTCGCTCAAGCGGCGAACCTTACATTACTCACCCTGTTGCAGTAGCTTCAATTATTGCGGAAATGCATTTAGACCATGAAGCAATCATGGCCGCATTATTGCATGATGTTATCGAAGATACTCCTTATACCGAATCCCAATTAAAAGATGAATTTGGCGCTAGCGTAGCCGAAATTGTTGACGGTGTATCTAAACTAGATAAATTGAAATTCCGTACTCGCCAAGAAGCACAGGTTGAAAACTTCCGCAAAATGATTTTAGCGATGACTCGAGATATTCGCGTCGTCTTAATCAAACTGGCTGACCGCACCCATAATATGCGAACGTTGGGATCATTGCGTCCTGATAAACGTCGTCGTATCGCAAAAGAAACCCTAGAGATTTACTGTCCATTAGCCCACCGTTTAGGCATCGAGCATATCAAGAATGAATTAGAAGATTTATCTTTTGAAGCAATGCATCCTCGCCGTTATGAAGTACTTAAAAAGCTCGTCGAACAAGCGCGTGGCTCTCGTCAAGAATTGATTCAACGCATTTCTAATGATATTTCACAGCGTCTTGATAATGTAGGCATTACAAATCGTATTTGGGGACGAGAAAAACATCTCTATAAAATTTACCAAAAAATGCGCACGAAAGATCAGAAATTCCATTCCATTATGGATATTTATGCTTTCCGCGTTATTGTGAATTCAGTGGATGATTGCTATCGCGGATTGGGGCAAATGCATAGTTTGTATAAACCTCGCCCGGGAAAAGTGAAAGATTATATTGCTGTGCCACGTGCAAATGGCTACCAAGCACTACAAACGTCAATGATTGGCCCTCATGGTGTACCCGTAGAAGTTCATCTTCAGACTGAAGAAATGGAACAGGTTGCTGAAATGGGCGTTACCGCTCATTGGGTGTATAAAGAAGGTGGTAAAAACGATAGCACCACCGCTCAAGTACGCGCACAACGTTGGTTGCAAAGCTTAGTGGATATTCAACAAAACGTGGGTAACTCCTTTGAGTTTATTGAAAATGTAAAATCCGAGTTTTTCCCAAAAGAAATCTATGTTTTTACACCGAAAGGTCGTATCGTTGAATTACCAATGGGCGCAACAGCTGTCGATTTTGCTTATGCAGTGCATTCTGATGTGGGAAATCATTGTGTTGCAGCAGTAGTAGAGCATAAACCTTATCCGTTATCACAAGCTTTAGAGTCTGGTCAAACCGTTGAGATTGTAACCAGTGAAAATACTCATCCAAGTGTTAGTTGGCTAAACTTTGTGGTGACCGCTCGCGCAAGAACTCGTATTCGTCATTTCTTAAAATTATTGCGTGCAGATGATGCCGTTCAAACGGGTAAAAAACAGCTAGAAATGGCCCTGAAACCACATTATCTCTCTGAGGTTTCTGAAGAGAAAATCCAAGCAGTACTGAATGAATTGAATCTCTCAAGTCTTAATGAGCTTTTTATGGAAATCGGTGTGGGCAATCAAATGTCTAGCGTTATTGCTCACCAATTAATGGATGAAGCTATTGAAATTGATGTGGATGGTGTGTCTGAAAATACTCAAAGTACACTAACATTGAGCCGAGATGGCGAAATGAAAGCGTCTTTCGCTCAATGTTGTCATCCAATTCCGGGTGATCCGATCGTGGCATTAAGTACTGCGAAGAAAGGTGTGGTTGTACATCATCAAGCTTGTTCTAATTTAACGTCAAGCAATGCCAAAGATTTCACCGCGGCAAAATGGGAAGAGGCTGAAAGTGCGGTCAATTTTGATGCCGAATTACACATTGAAATGCTTAATGAACAAAATGTATTAGGTAGCCTCATGACAGCCGTCGCGACTTGTGAAAGTAATATTCAAAGTATTTGGACAGAAGAATTAGAGAATAATGTGCTATTAGTCATTATCCAAGTTGGCGCGAGAGATATCTATCATTTAGAAAACATTATGCGAAAAATCAAACAAATTACCAGTGTGATTCGTTTGAAGCGCAATATTAATGAAGCATAATGAACACGCAACTTCTCGATGCCGTTCCTCTAACCACTTTATCTGGTGTTGGCGCGGCAATCTCCGATAAATTAAGCCGTCTTGGAATTCATAATCTCCAAGACTTGCTTTTTCATTTACCTATCCGTTATGAAGATCGCACGAGAATTACACCCATTGCCGATCTTCTTCCTGAACAATATGCCACCATTGAAGGCGTTGTCCAAACCTGTGAAGTTGCCTTTGGGCGCCGTCCTATTTTAACCGTAAGTCTTTCTGATGGAACGAGCAAGATTATGCTCCGTTTCTTCAATTTTAATGCGGGGATGAAAAACAGTTTTCAGGTTGGTACGCGCGTCAAAGCGTTTGGCGAAATTAAACGTGGACGCTTTATGGCGGAAATTCATCATCCTGAATATCAAATCATACGGGATAATGCACCATTGGTTTTAGAGGAAACGCTCACGCCTATTTATTCCACAACGGAAGGTTTAAAACAAAATTCATTACGTAAGCTAACCGATCAAGCATTGGCTTTACTCGATAAAATCCAATTAACGGAAATTTTACCTAATGAATTTAATCCGCATCCTTTTAGTTTAAAGGATGCTATTCGATTTTTGCATCGTCCGCCGCCAGATATCTCATTAGATATTTTGGAGAAAGGACAGCATCCGGCACAACAACGACTTATCTTTGAAGAACTTTTAGCACACAATCTTGCGATGCAAAAAGTGCGGTTGGGTACGCAGCAGTTTTTAGCGTTGCCATTGCATTATCAAACCGATTTGAAGCAACGTTTTCTTGCATCTTTGCCTTTTCAACCAACAAATGCCCAAAATAGAGTGGTGGCCGATATTGAACAGGATTTAGCAAAAGACTATCCGATGATGCGACTTGTTCAAGGTGATGTGGGTTCAGGGAAAACGTTAGTTGCAGCCTTAGCTGCCTTATTAGCGATTGATAATGGCAAGCAAGTAGCATTAATGGCGCCAACGGAAATTTTAGCGGAACAGCATGCGAATAATTTCTGCCGTTGGTTAGAGCCTTTTGGTATTGAAGTAGGCTGGTTAGCGGGTAAGGTGAAAGGGAAAGCTCGCCAAGCCGAATTGGAAAAAATTAAATCTGGTGCGGTACAAATGGTGGTGGGCACGCATGCTTTATTCCAAGAAAAAGTGGAGTTTGCTGATTTAGCCTTGGTGATTATTGATGAACAACATCGTTTTGGTGTGCATCAGCGTTTAATGTTGCGAGAAAAAGGCGAAAAAGCAGGATTTTACCCCCATCAACTGATTATGACAGCAACGCCAATCCCAAGAACATTAGCGATGACGGTTTATGCTGATCTTGATACGTCGATTATTGACGAATTGCCACCAGGTAGAACACCGATTACGACAGTTGTTATTTCAGAAGAGCGCCGCGATGAAATCGTTGCTCGAGTAAAAAATGCCTGTATTAATGAAAAACGCCAGGCTTATTGGGTTTGTACGTTAATTGATGAATCTGAGGTGTTAGAAGCGCAAGCAGTAGAGGCTATTTGGGAAGATTTAACGAAAGCGTTGCCGATGCTTAAAATTGGTCTTGTACATGGGCGAATGAAACCGCAAGAAAAACAAGATATTATGGCATCTTTTAAAAATGCAGAACTCGATTTGCTTGTGGCTACAACTGTGATAGAAGTGGGCGTGGATGTGCCAAATGCCAGTCTAATGATTATTGAAAATGCTGAGCGTTTGGGCTTATCACAACTTCATCAGTTACGTGGACGAGTAGGGCGTGGCAGTACGGCTTCTTTTTGTGTCTTAATGTATAAACCGCCGTTGGGTAAAGTGTCGCAAAAACGTTTACAAGTATTGCGTGATAGCCAAGATGGGTTTGTGATTTCAGAGAAAGATTTAGAAATTCGCGGCCCTGGTGAAGTGTTGGGCACTAAACAAACAGGAATTGCCGAATTTAAGGTGGCGAATTTAATGCGTGATCGTAAAATGATTCCAACCGTTCAACATTATGCTAAAGCATTAATAGTGAAATATCCGGATGTGGCAGATAGTTTAATCCGTCGTTGGCTAAATAATCGAGAAATTTATTCGAATGCCTAAAGTGCGGTTATTTTTGAAAGAGTTTTATAAATGAATAAATCAACGGTACTTTTCTTTGATTCTGGAATGGGGGGCTTGAGCGTTTATCGGGAAGCGAAAAAGCTGATGTCCGATAACCATTATTTGTATTGCTTTGACAATGCTGGCTTTCCTTATTCAGAAAAATCAGAAGAAACAATCATTCAACGGACATTGGATATTTGTAAAAAAATTAATCAGGATTATCCACTTGATGCCATTGTGATTGCTTGTAATACCGCGAGTACG
Organism: Parahaemophilus parainfluenzae; assembly: GCA_018366115.1. Taxonomy (GTDB): domain Bacteria; phylum Pseudomonadota; class Gammaproteobacteria; order Enterobacterales; family Pasteurellaceae; genus Haemophilus_D; species Haemophilus_D parainfluenzae_AB. The sequence goes on from JAGZIS010000013.1 coordinate 69,297, forward strand.
GTGGTGTTACCGCCTTTACGTGAGCAATTTTCTATTCCAATTGTAGGTACTGTGCCAGCTATTAAGCCAGCGGCAGAAATCTCACAAACGAAACATATTGGTCTATTGGCAACAAAGGGCACGGTTAAACGCCCTTATGTTAATGATCTTATTCATCAGTTTGCCGCCCATTGTATAGTTGAACGATTAGGCTCAACTAAATTGGTTGAAATCGCAGAGCATAAAATCCAAGGGAAATCGGTCGATCTTATTGCATTGAAAAATGAATTAAGTCCTTGGGCTTCAATAGAGAACTTAGATACGATTTGTTTAGGCTGTACCCATTTCCCTTTAATAAAAGATGAAATTCAAATTTGCTTACCTCAAGTGAAGAATTTTATGGATCCAGGATTCGCTATTGCCAAGCGATTGCAGTTCTTACTTAATAAATTAGAAGTGCGGTCAAAATCTGAGATGAAAAATCAAGTTTTTTGTACGCAAGATGTAGAGAATAAATATCAATTAGAACAAGCGTTAGCTCTCTGGGGATTTGATGGCATTACCGTTTTAAAATGATTTTTTCTCGTCATGTTGGTGCGTTTATAAGCAAATAGCAAAAAAATTTACATTTTTTTACAAAAAGTGCTTGCATGGATTTCAAAAATCCCTATAATGCACACCACACAACGACGCGCTGTTGTGACTCTTAAGAAAAACCGGTGCGTCGTTCTTTTTTGCTCTTTAACAATA
>JAGZIS010000014.1:0-37481 GCA_018366115.1 Parahaemophilus parainfluenzae
ACAGATTGTCTGATATATTGTTAAAGAGCAAAAAAGAACGACGCACCGGTTTTTCTTAAGAGTCACAACAGCGCGTCGTTGTGTGGGGCGTATTATAGGACTTTCAGAAGTCTTTGCAAGTGCTTTTTTACAAAAAAATTCAATTTTTTTCTTGTCTGATGATTTAATCATCAAAGTGAATTGTCTTTGTTCAATATTCAAGGTAAATTACCACCAAAGAGTAAGCATTTTAATGAGGTAGTTATGAATTTTGAGCAAATGATTGGTTTCGGTGTAGCAGGCAATTTCGCAGGACATTTAGAACAAGCCGGTGAAGCAGCTGATTTCACTCAAGTTAAAACAGAAAATGCTATTCAACCGAAAGCGATTTTCCCGTTTTATGTGCCAAGCGAAAAAGCGGGCTTTCTTTCTACCTATCCTTTAAGTCACAATCAAATTAATTTTCCACAAGGCGCAGATAATCTGCAAATTGAACCTGAAATTGCACTTATTTGTGAGCTTAGCTATAAAGGAAATCAAGTTGAGAAAATTATCCCGCGTTATTTTGCAGCTTATAATGACTGCTCTATTCGTCGACCTAATGCGAAAAAAATCTGTGAAAAGAAAAACTGGGGCGCGGCAAGTAAAGGTATTTCTTCCAAACTAATTCCACTTTCCTCTTTTGTTAAAGGAAGTGAAATTGATCAATATCATATCGCTTGCTTCCATAAACGCAATGACGAACTCAATACTTACGGCATTGACAGCCCCGCGATTGGTTATAGCTATTTCCACCAACAATTATTAGATTGGATCGTGGATAGAATGAACAATCAACCCGATGAAGGACCGATGAATCATATTGCCTCTTTATTAGAGCTAGCAAACTATCCGAAACAAGCTATTATTTGTATTGGCGCCACTCGTTATACCGAGTTCGGTGAAACGCATTTCTTACAACCTAATGATCTCAGCATTGTTGTCGTGTATAACGGTGAAAAATATTCTGCTGAGGAAATTGAGCAAATGGCAAAAAATGAAAAATTTGCAGACGACATTTCAGCGCTTATTCAGAAAGTAGTTTAGCATACATATAAAAAGTGCGGTTAATTTTGACCGCACTTTTATTTACTTCCTTCTTAAAGAAACTTCTCCAGCATTAAAATACCGATCGCCTTCATCAGTTATGACTTTCAAATAACCGCGTTTATCAATTCCCTGCTCTATACCTGAAATTGCGCCTTGTTCGGTAAAGATATTCACTTCATCACCAAAAAATTCATTATGGTTTATCCATTGTTGCATGAATTCCTCATCAATACCCTTTTCTTCAAATTGAGCTAATCGAGAATAAATGCGTTGAATCACTTTAACAAGGATCGTTTCACGATCTATATTTGGATCCTGTTCGGTTAGCTGCGCATACGGCTGACTAATTTCTGTCGATTGTGGCAATTTTACATTGATCCCAATACCAACCACTAAGTTTAGCAGACCATTCTTGTTATTAATGATTTCTACTAATATGCCACCTAGTTTTCGTCCCGAAAGCAAAATATCATTTGGCCATTTCACTTTCGCATTTAACGCTTCTGCAATGGCTAAACCAATCACTAAACTTAATCCATCTAATGCTTTTTTAGGATCGATAGTCCAATAAAAACTGAAAATTAACTGCCCTGCAAACGGTGAAAGCCATTGGCGACCACGACGTCCCCGCCCCGCTGTTTGATATTCTGCCAAACACAAATCACCTTTTTTTAATTGGTTAATTTGATTCGTTATAAATTCATTTGTTGAAGAAATAGTTCGATGATAATGCACGGAATAAGGTGAAAGTGCGGTCGAAATTGCTTGCGGATTTAACAAAGGCATTTCTGGCACAAGCAGATAAACCTCATTTTCTTCTCGAATATTCAATCCTGCTTCTCGCAATAATGCCATTTCTTGCGCCAATTCATTTGACGTAACATTTAAAAACGACATCAAATCTGACCGCACTTTAGGTTGGCAATCCGATAAACACTCCAATAACGATGGCATATTCATTCCTTCTTATAAAAACCTTGGCAAATCTTACCACAAAAGAGAAAAAATTCATTTTCAACCACATGAAAAATCTGTATAATCCCGGCGCAATATTTTTTGACACAACTTTTAACAGCGAGATATTGCCATGCTTAGAATCAAACAAGAAGCTCTGACTTTTGACGACGTTCTACTCGTCCCTGCTCATTCAACCGTTCTTCCGAACACAGCCAACCTCTCAACTCAACTCACCAAAGAAATTCGCTTAAATATTCCTATGCTTTCTGCTGCAATGGATACTGTCACAGAAACTAAATTAGCAATCTCTTTAGCACAAGAAGGCGGCATTGGCTTTATTCACAAAAATATGACGATCGAACGCCAAGCGGATCGTGTTCGTAAAGTGAAAAAATTTGAAAGTGGTATCGTATCTGAACCTGTGACTGTTTCGCCAGATTTAACCCTTGCAGCACTTGCTGAAATGGTGAAGAAAAACGGCTTCGCAGGCTACCCTGTTGTCGATGCTGAAAATAACTTAATTGGTATCATCACTGGTCGCGACACACGCTTCGTAAAAGATTTAAGTAAAACCGTTTCACAATTAATGACGAAGAAAGAAGATTTAGTCACCGTAAAAGAAGGTGCAAGTCGTGAAACGATTTTAGAATTAATGCACAAAAACCGCGTAGAGAAAGTACTTGTTGTAGATGATGCTTTCAAATTAAAAGGCATGATCACCGTTAAAGACTTCCAAAAAGCAGAACAAAAACCAAATGCATGTAAAGATGAATTTGGTCGTTTACGCGTCGGTGCTGCTGTAGGTGCGGGTCCAGGTAATGAAGAACGTATTGATGCATTAGTGAAAGCCGGTGTTGATGTATTGTTAATCGACTCTTCTCACGGTCATTCAGAAGGCGTATTACAACGCGTTCGTGAAACTCGCGCAAAATATCCAAATTTACCAATCGTTGCAGGTAACGTAGCAACGGCTGAAGGTGCTATCGCACTTGCAGACGCAGGCGCAAGCGCAGTGAAAGTAGGTATCGGGCCTGGCTCTATTTGTACCACTCGTATCGTGACTGGTGTAGGTGTTCCACAAATCACTGCTATCGCAGATGCCGCTGCGGCATTAAAAGATCGTGGCATTCCAGTTATCGCGGACGGTGGTATCCGTTTCTCTGGTGATATTGCAAAAGCTATCGCCGCAGGCGCAAGCTGTGTAATGGTGGGCTCTATGTTCGCGGGTACTGAAGAAGCGCCTGGTGAAATCGAACTTTATCAAGGTCGTGCATTTAAATCTTACCGTGGTATGGGCTCATTAGGTGCGATGGCGAAAGGATCATCAGACCGCTACTTCCAATCTGATAACGCTGCAGACAAACTCGTACCAGAAGGTATCGAAGGGCGTATTCCATACAAAGGTTACTTAAAAGAAATCATCCACCAACAAATGGGTGGCTTACGTTCTTGCATGGGCTTAACCGGCTGCGCAACCATCGAAGAATTACGTACAAAAGCGGAATTTGTTCGCATCAGTGGTGCGGGTATTAAAGAAAGCCATGTTCACGATGTAACTATTACTAAAGAAGCGCCAAACTATCGTATGGGCTAATTGATAAAAGAGCGGTTTATTTAACCGCTCTTTTGAAATATTTTAGGCAACTAAAAGGACTGAAATGAAAAAACTAGCATTACTCATTCCGTTTATCATATCAAGTTGTGCGCTTTTCGGACCAACTTATACGGGAGAAACAACGGCAAGTTCTTTACTAAAATCAGATACTGAACGTAATATCAATCTGGCTTTTAGAGCAATCCATAATTGTACGCCACAACAAATTCATACTCAGATCAATGATGCAAAAATCAACCCTAAAACATCTACTGTTGATTCAGCATATGAAACTTGGACAGTAAAAGGCTGTAATCAAACTGAAGTATTTAAAATTAAATATATCAGCGATGGTCAAGGTGGAACCTACATCAATATGACCACGTCAAACTAACATAAGGTAAAAAATGACAAACATCCACAACCATAAAATTCTGATCCTCGACTTCGGTTCACAATATACTCAACTGATTGCACGTCGTGTGCGTGAAATCGGTGTGTACTGCGAACTTTGGGCGTGGGATGTAACTGAAGAACAAATCCGTCAATTTAATCCAGACGGTATCATTCTTTCTGGTGGTCCAGAAAGTACCACTGAAGAAAATAGCCCACGTGCACCAGAATATGTATTTAATGCAGGCGTGCCTGTATTGGGTATTTGTTACGGTATGCAAACCATGGCGATGCAACTTGGTGGTCTAACTGAAACCTCTGATCATCGTGAGTTCGGCTATGCCTCCGTTTTAATGGATAATCCGACCGCACTTTTCGCTCATTTAAATGATGGCGATAGCAGATTGGATGTATGGATGAGTCATGGCGATAAAGTAACGCGCTTACCAGAAAACTTCCAAGTTACCGGTACAACTCCAACCTGCCCAATTGCCGCGATGTCTGATGAAAACCGTCGTTTCTACGGCGTACAATTCCACCCTGAAGTAACCCATACTAAAAAAGGTTTGGAATTATTAATGAATTTCGTCGTAAACATTTGTGGTTGCGAAACCAAATGGACAGCAGAAAACATTATCGAAGATGCCGTTGCTCGTATTAAAGAGCAAGTGGGTAACGATGAAGTGATTCTAGGTTTATCTGGTGGTGTTGACTCTTCTGTGGTTGCATTACTTTTACATCGTGCTATTGGTAAAAACTTACACTGTGTATTCGTGGATAACGGCTTACTTCGCTTGCACGAAGGCGATCAAGTCATGGAAATGTTCGGTGATAAATTTGGTTTAAATATTACCCGTGTTGATGCGGAAAGCCGTTTCTTAGGCGAACTTGCAGGCGTATCAGATCCTGAAGCAAAACGTAAAATTATCGGTAAAGTGTTCGTAGATGTATTCGATGATGAATCGAAAAAACTCACTAATGTGAAATGGTTGGCACAAGGTACGATCTACCCTGACGTGATCGAATCTGCAGCAAGCAAAACCGGTAAAGCGCATGTGATTAAATCACACCACAATGTAGGTGGCTTACCAGACTATATGAAACTTGGCTTAGTTGAACCGTTACGCGAGTTATTTAAAGACGAAGTACGTAAAATCGGTTTAGCATTAGGCTTACCGGCTGAAATGATCAATCGCCACCCATTCCCTGGCCCGGGTTTAGGCGTACGTGTATTAGGTGAAGTGAAAAAAGAATACTGTGATTTATTACGCCGCGCGGATGCGATCTTTATCGAAGAATTACGCAACAGCGGTTGGTATGAAAAAACCAGTCAAGCTTTCAGCGTATTCTTACCTGTGAAATCTGTAGGTGTGATGGGCGATGGTCGTAAATACGATTGGGTTATTTCACTACGTGCGGTAGAAACCATCGACTTTATGACCGCACATTGGGCTCATTTACCTTATGATTTATTAGGCAAAGTATCTAATCGTATCATTAACGAAGTGAACGGCATTTCCCGCGTCGTGTATGACATCAGCGGAAAACCACCAGCAACGATAGAATGGGAATAATATCAATCAATTTAAAGGGCAAATTATTTGCCCTTTTCTTCTTTCATAGCACTAATTTCTCTCATCAATATTCACTATGGACATCGCATTTTTACTCGGTACTAAAATTATTGAACTAACACTTATTGTGCTTATCGGCTATGGGTTGGTTAAATCAAAATTATTAAAATCTGAAGATAGCAAGCCACTTTCTATTATTGGGCTTTATGTCATCAGTCCTGCGGTGATGATTGAAGCATTTCAAATTGATTACACACCTGAAATTCTACAAGGTTTGCAGCTTTCACTACTTATGGCCGTATTTCTTCAGAGTATTCTGATTATTATTGGCAGTCTGTTAAAGCGCTTATTAAACCTTGATCCTATTGAGCATGCCACTTCCATTTATTCTAATTCTGGCAACTTAATTATTCCAATTGTGATGTCGCTATTTGGTAAAGAATGGGTCATTTACGCCAGCTGTTTTATTGTGGTACAAACCTTTCTATTTTGGACGCATTGCCGCTTGATTATTGTAGGAAAAGGAAATTTATCCTTGAAGATGATTGCTAAAAACATCAATATTTGGTCAATTCTCGTCGGAGCATTTTTGTTTGCTTTTCAAATTAAGTTGCCAAATATTATCAATGGCACGCTCTCTTCCATTGGTTTGTTTATTGGTCCAAACGCCATGCTTGTTGCGGGCATGTTAATTGCCGCAATTCCATTAAAAAGCATTGTTTCATCTAAGCGCATTTATTTAGTCACACTATTGCGCTTGTTGGTTATTCCGTTTGTATTGTTGATATTAATAAAGCTCATTGGCTTTGTACATTGGGTTGAGAAAGGTGAGATTATCGTGTTGATTAGCTTTTTGGCTACCACTAGCCCTTCAGCTTCAACAGTGACACAAATGGCGGTGATTTATAACAACAACCCACAAAAAGCCAGCGCCATTTATGGAATAACGACGCTGCTTTGTATGTTTACTATGCCTCTGGTGATTGCCTTATATCAAATATGGGGGTAAATCGTGGAAAAGTGCGGTCAATTATTTAAGCACTTTTGATGCTGGCTGCTCTTTTTTTAAACGATAAAGTTGATATAAATTAACGAAAACTAAGAAGGCGTTTAGAAGCGCAACTGGATAAGATTTGATGATTAAACTGTAAACGACAAAAAGTACCGCTCCAATTGCATTAACAACTCTCAAGTGAACAATGGATTTGAATAAAAAAGACACGGCCACAAAGAATGTTGCCAAATAACCTAATAACTCAATGAAATTAAATTCCATAAATCTCTCCGTTAACAATGATTGAGGCGCCATCATAAAAGATTTTGGAATTGAGGAAAAGAGGCGAAATAAAGGCAACCGATTGCAATATCAAGAAATTTTTATTTCGCTCAAAATTCGCTTAGATAAAGATTTTTTGCACTAAAAACATATAAAAAATTGTGCCTGCCGAGATAGAAAGAAACATGTTCTTTTTCCAGAAATGCAATCCCAATACCAAAGCACCCGCTATAAAATCTGGCAAGCCATGATAACCACTCAACACATCCACATTTTTATAGCAATACACCACTAACATCCCAAACATCGCCGCAGGCAATACTTTGCCAAGGTAACGAACATATTCTGGAATTTGGCGATTTGCGGGAAAGATCCAGAAAGGCAATAATCGGGTAAATTGCACGCACAGAATACAAATCACAATGGTGATAATTTGCTCCATCAATGTCATTTTAATGCCTCCAATTTAGATGAAAGTTTAGGCCGCCTTACAGTTAACAGAATCCAAATACTAATGAGTGTTGGCACTAAAAAATGCTCTTTTCCAACAATTAATAGCGATGCAAAAGCCACACTTAAACCTAATAATGAACTTTCATGAGATTTTTCTTTGAGCCAGTTTTCAGCAAAAATCACGAGGAAAAGTGCAGTCATACCAAACTCTACCCCTTTTAAATCAAAAGGGATAATTGAACCAAATAGGTTACCTAATCCTGCTCCAACAACCCAATAAAGATGGAGATAAAAACTGACAAAGAACATGTACCAGCCTTTATCTAAATGATCAGGAATCTTTGCCATATAGTTCAGAGAAAAACTTTCATCTACAAGAGTACTAATTAAATACCAACGTTTTTTCCCGAGTTGAACCCCATATTTTTCTAACATGGAAATGCCATAAAAAATCTGGCGACCACTTACCATCAGTGTCACCAATGCAACACTTAAAGGCGAAAAAGGCATAACTAGTGCTGCAGCCGCAATAAATTCAACGGAGCCTGCATAAATAAGTGCAGCCATTGCAACGGGAAACCAAACACCGAATCCAAGTGCTTTCATGTAAATGCCGTATGCTATGCCTAAAAATAAAAAACCGGCAAGCATTGGCATACTGTAAGGAAATGCCGCTTTTGCCGCGGCTTTGATGGGATTTTCTGTCACTACTTCTGACATATTGACCTACTACAACTCTAAAACAGACAAACCAGGTAAGGTCGAAAAGCTTTGCGTTTTAACTGTTTGATGGAAATCTTCGATATAAGCTAAATTCACATCTTCTTTACGAATCGCCGCATAAAGGTTGCTGTACAATCCTTCTTCTGTAATTTTACGTGCCACCACATACCCTTTCTCTAAATAAGGTAATGCCGCCCAATAAGGTACAGTAGCAATGCCACGACGACTCGCTACTAACTGGATCAAAGCGATCGTTAGCTCTGTTGTACGACGAGGTGGATTAATACCTTTCGGTTTCAATACTTGACGATATAAATCCAACATATCATCTGGCACAGGATAAGTTACCCAAGTTTCTTCAGCAAAATCTTCCGCCTGCCAAACCTCTTTATTGGCTAATGGATGATCTTTAGAGCAAATGCCCACCATTTCATAAGAAAACAACGGCTTAAACAAAACATCACTATTTTGTTCAACTTCTGACACGATTGCCCAATCTGCACGATGAGATAACAATAATCCAACCGGATCAGTGTGGAAACCTGAGACAATATCCAACTCCACCAAGCTCCAGTGTTGACGAAATTCATCCATTGCCGGCATTAACCAGTCGAAACAGGTATGACACTCTACTGCAATTCGTAATTGCCCTGCATCACCGTGTTTTACGCGTGCAAGCTCACGTTCTGCATCAACCACTTTCGGAAGAATTTCATTGGCAAGACGAATCAAGCGATCGCCTGCGGCTGTAAAACGCAATGGGTTACTTTTACGCTCAAAAAGAGGTAAACCGAATTGCTCTTCCATTAACTTAATTTGGTGAGAGAGTGCTGATTGTGTTAAATACACACGTTTTGCCGCCATCGAAACGCTGCCCGTTTCCTTCAAAGCAAGCAAGGTTCTTAGGTGACGAAGTTCAAGAAATGTTTGTTTCATTAGAATAATTCATAAAGTTATCGAGTTAGATGAGCAACATGATAACGCAAATTAAATTTGTCGAAAAGAAAGTGCGGTCAAAAACGTTGATATTTTTGACCGCACTTAAGCCGATTATTTATCTAATTGAACAGGAAGAAATAAGCTTAATGGACGTTTTTTCACAATTTGACAAACTTCATGCCAAATTGGCCACCAGCTATCAATTTCCGCATTCAAAGAACGCAATGCCACCCAAAGCGTTAATGAAAAACTGACAATTAAATTAACCAAACCAATCAACAATACAAAACCAATGCATTGTAAAAGCAATGAATAGGTGAAATGTCCGCTCACTGCAATATAACCGACATTCGCAGATGAAAATGCCACATGACGAATATCTAACGGAAAATGCGTTAAGTAACCCACTACACCGGTAATCCCAAGCAACATACCAAAGCAAAGATTACCAATAAGCGATCCATAATTTTCATGCATATAATTAGCAAATTTAACGCGAGTCTTTTCAGATATTAGTTTTTTCAATAACGGATGTTGGGTTAAACGCATGCGCATATTCAAATAATTGCTTCGGTTATCAAAATAGCCCGAAATAATCCCTGAGCAAAATAACCATACACCTGCAATGGCTGCAAACCATAAGGTTCCCGCAAAAGGATCAATGCTATGCAACTGATAAGCTATTTGATCAGCATTCATCAACGGCTCACCTGTTTTATATTGGTAACCAAAGGCAATCAATGCGGCTAAGCCCATCGCAATGAGCACATTACCTAGCACAGCAATACTTTGAGAACGAAATACATCCACTAATAACTGGGCTAATTTCATATTTAATGTTTTGCCTTGTGGATTTTTCTCTACTGCCTCAGCAAAACGAGCAGCTGTCATGGCTGGCTGTTTGGTTGCAACCGTGAAATGCAACATAAAGATCACCATAAAACCGAAGCCGTAATTTAAACCTTCGGCAAGACCTTTCCAGACTTTATCATCAATAATGCTGCCTAAATAGGTTTTAAATAACGCCATTAGTGCAATCAATACACCACCACCTGCAGCAGAGTAAAACATTGCCCAATACTCTTTTTTATCTCGAGTAATGTAATGCTCACCGTGGTCCCCAGCATTCTGCGTAACACTACGAGCAATTAATCCTGAGCTTTGTTTCCATAATCGGGAAATACTATGTCGCTCTGCAGCTGCACGGGCAAAACAACCCGTTAATAACAATATTCGACGCGGTAAATAGCGATTTGAAACAAAAATTGCCATCAACGTTTCTAATCGTTCTAAAGTCTGGGAAAGACGTTCTAATAAATACGCTGTATTTAAGGAAGACCCCACTACTGCTCCACGTTTCTGTAAGCCAATAATCAATGCCTTACATTGATCAAACATTACCTGTAAATGGCTATCATCAAAAACGATTGATTGGCGACGCGCCGCTATCCAATCAACCACCTCATGGTGTAAAGCAACAAAAGGTGAATCAGCATTTAACAGAGAGGGTTCCATTCGCATCAGCTCAGGATCCATATCTTCAGCTGCAATCCAAATTGAAAGCATCTCAATGGCAAATAACCCTTCACTTTCAATATGATTTTTTAAACGTTCCCGATCTTTTTGTTCTGTATAACGGGTTAAAACGCCAAATACGCCTCGCCACGTTTTTAAAGGAACGGCATCAATCCAGCGCGCATCATTTTTATCGCTAAACAATAAATAAAAAATATCACGTAAATCATTAATATCTTTAAAAGAGGGGTTAAAACGCTCATAAATACGCGTTTTCATTTCTTGCCCAAAACCGCCACGCGTAAGAATACCACTACTAATAAACAATGGGTAAAGACGTAAACCACATAACCAACCACATAATAATTTCGAAACAGAACAGCCCAATTCTTTATCGTTCTTTAAGATAAACTTAAACAAATGCAAGGTTGGAGAAATTTTTTCTGTAGGGCTACTACGTAATAATTGACACAGCCCTTCCACAAGACCAAAGGCATCGTTTTCCGCCACTTTGTTTCGCAAAAATTGCGGTAAGGTATCGGTTTTAATCATGAGCTTTCCCCCATATCATTTATATTCAAAAGCGAGACATTATACAGCTCTGTTGGATAAAGTAAAAATGAGAGGAAAAGCGCGGTCAATTTTGAAAGCATTTTAAAAGAAAAGGCGTATGTTTCCATACGCCTTTAGATTGATATTATTTCTCTTTCTTCAGCAAGAAAATGCCTTGTTCAGAGAAGTTCACATAAGCTTGTTTCAGATTAGCATTGAACTCTTCAGGTTTAGTATTAATGAGCAATTCTTTACCAGCCCAAATCGCCACCACTTCCCAGTGGTTACCCATATAGACCGCACTCTTGATTTCACATTGTTGTGCTGCCTCACCTTCTGCTTTTAAGTAAATCGCTTCAGGACGTACGCCTACTAAGCATTCACCATCTGGTAAATTGAATTGTGCCGCATTGCTTAATGGTAATTTGTAGCCATTCACGTCAATGGTGTTATTTTCCAATTTACCTTCAAAGAAGCTCGATTCACCCATGAAGTTTGCAAGGAATAAAGAGTTTGGACGCAAATAAAGCTCTTTTGCCGGTGCTTTTTGCATGATTTTACCTTTATTCATGACGATAACTTCATCGGATACCGCAAACGCTTCGGTTTGGTCGTGAGTCACATAAAGCGAGGTAATACCTAAACTTTGTTGTAATTTACGGATTTTTTCACGCATAGAACGACGTAAGTTTGCATCTAAGTTACTTAATGGTTCATCAAAAAGTAATACTTTTGGTTTTAACACTAACGCACGTGCTAATGCCACACGTTGTTGTTGACCACCTGAAATCTGATCCACAAAACGATCTTCAAAACCTGCTAAATCAACTAACTCTAAGGCTTCTTTTACACGTTTAGCGCGTTCTTCTTTTCCCACACCTTGCATACGTAAACCATAGCCCACGTTATCGCCAATGCTCATATGTGGGAACAAAGCGTAAGATTGGAATACGATACAAATATCACGATTTTGAATAGATGATTTGGTTACATCTTCACCATCGATAAAAATCTGACCTGAAGTTGGGCTTTCTAAACCTGCCACCAAACGTAACACAGTGGTTTTACCACAGCCAGATGGCCCTAATAAGGTCACCATAGTGCCACGTTTAATGGTTAAATCTAAATTATCAATGACTGTGGATTTACCAAAAGATTTAGTGATATTTTTTAATACTAAGAAATCATTATTACTCATAATATTTACCTACAACTTAACGAGTTAATTCATTTTTTTCGCTTTAGAACGGGAAATTCGGGTATCACCCACAATCCAGTCAAAGAATAAAATAATGGCCATCATCACGATGATTAAAATCGAACCGTATGCAATCGCAACACCATATTCACCATCTTCTACACGGTTTAAAATATAGGCGGTTGCCACACGTGTATCAGCGGTTACTAAGAAGATAATCGCACTTACGGTAGTCATCGCACGAACGAAGCTGGTGACCAATGCAGAAAGTAAAGCTGGTTTTAACAATGGTAAAACGATAAACCATAATGTTTTCCATGAGCTACCTTTTAAAGAAAGAGACGCTTCATCGAGTGATTTATCTAATTGACCAAGACCTGCAATCGCTGCACGCATACCGATTGGTAAATCACGCATGACCATTGAGATGATCACGATAATACTGGTACCCGTAATATAAAGTGGCGCATTGTTAAAGGCTAAAATATAAGATACCCCTGCAACGGTTCCTGGTACTGCGAAGCAAAGCATGGTTAAGAATTCAAGAGATTTTTTACCTTGGAAATCTTTACGCACCACAATATACGCAATTAATAAGCCGAAAAGTGCGGTCAATGGTGCGGCAATTCCCGCGTAAATTAAGGTATTAATCAATGATGGCCATGCCCCATCACTTAAGCCTTGTCCGAATAACATCGCATAGTTTTTGAAGGTTAAGGTGTAATCTACGCCCCAGTTCACTGTGAAACTACCGTAGAAAATACTGCCGTATAAAGCTAAGTTAAAGAGTACCCAGAAACCAAGCATACCAATGATGGTATATTTCAAGCCGGTTGGTAGATCTTGTACGTCACCACGATAGGATTTGCCTGAGACGGTCACATAAGAGCGGTTACCAATCCAAATATATTGGATGATAAATACGGCTAATGAGAAGATTAAAAGCATCGAACCTAAAGTACTTGCTGAAGCATAATCTAATTGTGAGCCTGCGATATAGAAGTAGATTTGTGTCGCGATGACGTCAAAGCTACCGCCCAATACTAACGGGTTACTAAAGTCCGCTAAGGATTGGATAAACACGATTAAGAATGAGTTTGCCAATGCTGGACGTAGTAATGGAAAAATGATATTGAAGAACGTTTGGTAACGATTTGCACGTAAGGTGTAAGACGCTTCTTCAATTGACGGGTGAACAGATTTTAATGCACCATCTAAAATCATGAATGAAATCGGCGCAAAAGCAAGAATCTGTGCAATGGCAATCCCGTTGAAACCGTATAACCAGTTATGGTTCTCAAATCCAAATGTTGTGGATAAGAACTCTGTCACATAACCAGAACGGCCAAGCATTAATGTTACCCCTAAGCCCACAACGAATGGCGGTGTGACGATTGGTAAAATAGAGAAAATTTTACCAATAAATGCCGTTCTACGTGCAATACGGGTGGTATAAAGCGCAAATGCCAAACCGAAAATCGTTGATACGATTCCTACAAAGCCAGACAAGAATAGCGAGTTACTAATAACACGTACAATATAGCTTTGAGTTAAAATTCGCATCACTTGTTGCGGTGCAAAAGTATCACCGTCATAGAACATTGAAACAAAGATAGCCAATGTTGGATAAACGATGAAGAAGAAAATTAATAAGATGATGCAAAGTAAAGAGGCAATAATAAATTTATCCCCTTGCATTACTTTTAATTTGGCGAAGGAAAACGTAGCCAGTGCAGTTAAACTCGCGATTAACACAATCACAGAATAACCCATGCTGACTTTATAAATTGTCGCACTGACAAAGATAAACAATGTCGCCGCAGCAACAAGATAAAGCTCTGCTTTCGCTTGCGTATCTTTCGGTAATTTAAAAAGTGGCATCAAACCGTATAAAAGAACCGGTAAAAACCATAATGCCGTAATATTTAACGAAGACCACCCCATTGCACCTAAGTATTCATCGCTTGTACTTTCAAACAAGCCATAATCTAATGCTTGGGAAGGCAAAATAAGAAATGCAATAACAGCAAGAATTATCCAAAAGTTAGCAGATTGGATAATAGGAAGTTTATTTGCGTTCATACAACCTCGCATAAAAGAAAAAAGCGAAATAATATAATAGCTATTATTTCGCTATGTATACATCATTATTTTGCTAATTTAACATCATCAACCCATTTTGTGATCAAACGTTTACGTAAATCACTTGAGCCATATTTGTCAAAATCATAATTAATTAAATTGATGGATTTAAAATCGAGTGCATAAGGCGATTGTTCAGCGGTACTATTGGTTAAAATAGAATACGCTTCCCCTTTTTTCCAGGTTAACTCTTGCGCTTCTTTTGATAACGCCCAATCCACAAATAATTTCGCATTTTCAAGGTTTCTTGCACCTTTAATAATGCTCACGCCACCAATTTCATAGCCTGTACCTTCGCAAGGTACGACTAATTCCACTGGTGCACCTTTGGCTTTCTCTAAAGAATATTCATGTAAAAAACCAATTCCGATTGCGGTTTCACCACGTGCTGTATTACGGGTTGCCGTGTTACCAGATTTAGTATATTGGGAAACGTTTTTATTGAGTTCTTTGAGATATTTGAACGCTTCATCTTCACCCCAAAGTTGGATATAGGTCGCTAACTGAGTATAACCTGTTCCAGAACTTTGTGGATCTGCCGCTTGGATCTCATTACGATAAGCAGGATCAGCTAGATCTTTCCAACATTTTGGTGTCGGTAAATTGAGTTTTTTCAAACGTTCTGGATTGATACCAAAGCCTAATACACCGAGATAAATCGCGGAGGAATAGTTGCCCTTAATTTTAGCGGGATCTCTAAACTGTTCAGGAATTTGAGCGAGATTTGGTGACTTATACGCTTCAAGTAAGCCCATTTCACCCGCTTGAGAATGAGGATCAAGCGTACCGCCATACCATACATCCCCTTGAGGGTTAGCTTTTTCAGCATCAATTTTGGCTAAAATTGTACCTGTGCCACCACGGATAAAACTGGTTTTGATACCATATTTTTTCTCAAAAGCCATGGTTTCTTGCTCGCACATCGTATTTTGTGCACTACAATAAACAACTAAACGGCCTTCTGCTGCTGATGCGTGAGAGCTCAGTAACACGCCACCAAATACAACACCAGAAAGTGCTAAAGCAACGTTAGACATTTTCATTGGTTCACTCCTGTGTCTTTATAAAAATAAGATGAGTTAGCACTCATCGTTGTAACCCATCTTATGGGTTTAAAATGCAAAGTGCGGTCAAAATTTCTCTGTTTTCAACCGCACTTTAAACACTATTTCGCTAATTTAACGTCTTGAACCCATTTTTCAATTAAGGCTTTGCGTTGTTCGGTTGCACCGTATTTTTCAAAGTCATAATTGATCAGATTAAGTTTACTTGGATCAAACGCGGTTGGCGATTGTTCCGCTGTGGTGTTGGTTAAGATTTGTAAAGAATCACCTTGTTTCCATGCTAACTCTTGACCTTCTTTAGATAATGCCCAATCCACGAATAATTTTGCGTTATCGATGTTACGCGCACCTTTTAAGATACTCACGCCACCTAATTCATAGCCAGTACCTTCGCAAGGCACCACTAATTCCAATGGTGCACCTTGACGTTTTTCAAGTGCATAATCGTGTAAGAAACCGATACCTACCGCAGTTTCACCACGTGCAGCATTACGAGATGGGGTCACACCTGATTTGGTGTATTGAGATACGTTTGGATGTAATGCTTTCAAGAAATCAAAGGCTTTATCTTCGCCCCAAAGTTGAACGAAAGTAGCCAACGCAGTATATGCTGTACCCGCACTTTGTGGGTCAGCAATTTGCACTTCACCTTTTAAGCGAGGATCGGTTAAATCTTTCCAGCATTTTGGTACTTCTTTAATACCTAATTTTGCTAAACGCTCGGTATTCACACCAAAACCTAAGATACCCATGTAAATCGCAGAGACATAATGTCCTTTGGTTTTCGCTGGATCACGGAAACGCTCAACAATTTCATCAATGTGTTTAGATTTATAAGGTTCGATTAAACCTAACTCTGCAGCTTGTGCTTGAGGGTCGAATGTACCACCAAACCAAACGTCTGCTTGTGGGTTATTTTTTTCCGCTTCAACTTTTGCAAAAGTACTGCCTGAACCGTTACGAATAAATGAGGTTTTCACATCATATTTTTCGCCAAAGGCTTTCGTTGTCGTTTCACAAAGAATATTAGTCGCACTACAATACACCACTAAACGCCCTTGAGCATTAACAGCTGATGATGTCATGAAGCCTGCAGCTAAAAGTGCGGTTGAAATGGAGAGAGAAATTTTATTCATTTTCATCGTACACTCCTCATAAATAACACTGATGAAATAATAAAAACGAACACATCGTAAGCGAAAACGAAAAAAAATTCCGTGAACTACTTCACAAATTTAAAAAATTTAAATAAAAAAGAAAGGTGAATTTAAACTGATTTTTCTTTATAATCCCAGTAATTTTTACCTTCCGTTTTTTGAGGACGTTTTATGTCAAACTCATCTTGTATCATCATCGCCATTACAGGGGCATCCGCTTCAGGAAAAAGCTCCATTGCATCTACCGTTCACAAAGAACTTTGTAATGAATTAGGTTGCCAAGAAATTGGTATCATTGCGGAAGATAGCTACTACAAAGATCAAAGCCATTTAGAGATGAGTGAGCGCATAAAAACGAACTATGACCATCCCAATTCAATGGATAGAGATTTACTCATTCAACACTTAAAAGACTTAAAAAACGGAACCGCCGTAGATATTCCTGTCTACAGTTATGTTGATCACACCAGAACAGGCGAAACCAAACACTTCACCCCGAAAAAAATTGTGATTTTAGAAGGGATCTTATTGCTCACCGATGAGCGAGTTCGCCAATTAGCCGATATTTCAGTCTTCGTGGATACACCATTAGACATTTGTTTTATCCGTCGTTTACAACGTGATATGGAAGAACGTGGTCGTTCACTACAATCTGTGATTGATCAATATCGTGCAACTGTGCGCCCAATGTTCATGCAATTTATCGAACCATCAAAACAATATGCGGATATCGTGATTCCTCGTGGTGGTAAAAACCGTATTGCGATCAATATGTTGAAAGCTCAAATTCTTCATTTGTTAAACCAAAAATAGGAAAAATCATGCGTCTTTGCGATACCGATATCGAACGCTATCTAGATGATGGCATTATTTCTTTAACGCCTCGTCCTGAAAATGACAAAATCAATGGTGCGACCATTGATGTGCGTTTAGGCAATTCATTTCGCGTATTTCGTGAACATTCCGCACCTTATATTGATTTAAGTGGACCGAAAGAAGAAGTCTCTGCTCAACTTGAATCAGTGATGAGTGACGAAATTATTATCGGTGATGATGAAGCCTTCTTCTTACACCCTGGTATGTTGGCGTTAGCAACCACATTGGAGTCAGTGAAACTCCCTGCCAATATTATCGGTTGGCTAGATGGTCGTTCTTCACTTGCTCGTTTAGGTTTAATGGTTCACGTGACCGCTCATCGTATTGATCCAGGTTGGGAAGGCAAAATTGTGTTGGAATTCTACAACTCCGGCAAATTACCTTTAGCATTACGTCCTAATATGGTAATTGGTGCTTTAAGTTTTGAAGTGTTAAGTGGTCCAGCTGCTCGCCCGTATACCAGCCGTAAAGATGCAAAATATAAACATCAACAAAATGCGGTAGCGAGCCGAATTAATGAGGATTAATCTATGAAAAAGATCGCAATTAGCCTGTTGATCGTGCTGTTTGCGATCTTTGCTTTTTTTTATATTCAACTTCAACAAGCTAAGAGTCTTTTGACCGAACAACTGACGAAACGAGATATTCAACTTGAAACGGTAAGTATTAGCCTCTTTCCACAGCCTGTTATTTCCTTAGAAAAGGTTAAATATCACGCGATTTCTGCACAAAAAATTGAAGGAAAATTACCTTTTATTTCACTCGTTTTTGGGAATCCAACGATTGACGAAATTCAAATTCAGCAAGCTCGCTTTACTGAAAATGCATTGAATTCAGCCAATATCCGCATGGCATTTTCAGATTTTGCACTCAAACAATTTTTAAAAAAAGATCTTACTTTTAATGGTAGCAACCATATTTGGGTGAACCTTGAAAAACCTATTTATGGCAACACCGCAACCTTTGATTTTCTTTTTAACAAAGGAAATATCGCCCTTCGTCAGGAAGGTGAATCACTTATTCAATTTGATGATGTGCAATTCAATCAGCAAAAATTAGGCTATATTGAAATTCATGCTGATTTAACGAAACTACAGAAACTTGCCATTGGTTACATTCGACCGACATGTACCACGAATTGTCTTGCCGTACTCAAATTTAGTAGCTATCTGCAAAAAAGTGCGGTCAATTTTTCTGGTAAAAATTTTCCGTTAACACAGTTGTTAGCGTTACTTAATTTTCCTCAAACCATGACGGGCACAAGTGATTTTAATATTCAATTAGCTTTTGCAAATTCAGAATTAGCCCAAGGGAAATTTGATTTTAACGCACGTGATGGTGAGCTTTTAGGACTTAACCTACTGGATATGGCAGCACAGTATTTACCGATTAATTACAACAGTGATTTAACCGCGAGTAGAAATATGAACACGCCTTATGAGCGTTTTGAATCAAGCCTTTCATTCGAAAATCATTTACTCAAAGTCGATAAAATAAGCTTAAAAACAACCGCACTTTTAGGTGAAGGTTCTGGAGCCATTGATTTAGATAATGTACAATGCGATGTCAATTTAACCTTAAGATCCACTAACGAAAAATACAAAAAGCTGGCATTGCCTATTCGCTTTTTCGATAGTTGCTACTCACCACAGTATAAGGTGAATATTGACCAAAACTTTCGTCATCAATTGAAAGAATTAATTAAAGAGAAATTAAAATAATGTCATTTTATCAGAAAGCAGAAAGAACCCAATATTGGCGCGTAGTCATCATGGCTTGCGCCGCTTTTATTTTTAATACCACGGAATTTGTACCCGTTGCATTACTCACTGACATCGGACAAAGTTTTGATATGCAAAGCTCCGATGTAGGTTTAATGATGACCGTTTATGCTTGGACGGTTATGATTATGTCTTTACCCGCCATGCTCGCAACAGGTGATATGGAACGTAAAGGCTTATTGCTGAAACTTTTCGTTATTTTTATCATCGGCCATATTATCTCGGTCATTGCGTGGAATTATTGGATTCTTCTCATTGCTCGTATGTGTATTGCGGTAGCGCATTCACTCTTCTGGGCAATTACCGCATCATTAGTGATGCGTGTAGCACCGAAGAATAAGAAAACGCAAGCAATTGGCATGCTTGCTATCGGTACATCCCTTGCGACTATTTTGGGCTTACCATTAGGCCGTTTAGTCGGTCAATTAGTTGGCTGGCGTATTACTTTTGCAATCATTGCCGCATTAGCTTTGGTTGTAATGGTATTCATTATGCGTTTATTACCAAATCTACCAAGTAAAAATGCCGGCTCGCTCTCTAGTCTACCGATTTTGGCAAAACGTCCATTACTCATTGGACTTTATGCTACAACGGTAATCATTGTTTCAGCACACTTTACCGCTTATACCTACATTGAACCCTTTATGGTTCAAATCGGCGAACTCGATCCAAATCTTGCAACGATAATTTTGTTAGTTTTTGGGGTTTCTGGCATTACCGCAAGTGTGATCTTTAACCGCTTATACCGTTTCGGTCCAACTCAATTTATCAGTGGGGCAATGATTTTACTGGCTATATCTTTAACATTTATGCTTGCCTCTGCGAGTTATACCGCCACGATGTTTACCCTTGCCTTTATTTGGGGTATTGGCATCTCTTGTATCGGACTCGCCTTACAAATGCGCGTACTGCAACTTGCTCCTGATGCAACGGACGTAGCAAGTGCCATTTATTCCGGTATTTTCAATGCGGGTATCGGTGCAGGTGCACTGTTTGGTAACCAAATCGCTCGCCATATTGGTCTTGAATATATTGGATTTAGCGGTGCAGCATTAGCGATGATTGCACTCGGCATCTTTGTCTTCTTCAACTTACGGTTCCGTAATCAAAACATCTAAAAAAATGACCGCACTTACTCAAGTGCGGTCATTTTCTTTTCTAATCGAGATGGAAGCAAGCAATGAGCTTACCATCAGGATATTTTGCCAATTTAGGCTGCTCATTTCGACATTTATCCGTTGCTTTCCAGCAACGTGGATTAAATGCACAACCTTTTGGCGGATTAATCGGGCTTGGTAATTCTCCGGTTAATTTAATCCGTTGACGACGTAATTCAGGTGACAATCTTGGTGTCGCTGAAAGCAAAGCTTGCGTATAAGGATGTTGTGGGTTTTTAAAGATCTGCTCTTTTGTGCCCATTTCAACACAACGACCTAAATACATCACCATCACTTCATCAGCAATGTGTTCAACCACCGAAAGATCATGTGAAATAAACACATAAGATAAACCAAGCTCAGCTTGTAAATCCATCATCAAATTCAGCACTTGTGCACGAACAGATACGTCTAAAGCTGAAACAGGTTCATCCGCTACAACCACGTCAGGATCAAGCATTAGACCACGAGCAATCGCGATACGCTGACGTTGACCACCTGAAAACATATGTGGATAGCGATCATAAAACTCGGCACGCAATCCCACTTTCGCCATCATGGATAACACTTTTTCTTTACGTTCTTTTGCCGATAGATTGGTATTGATGACTAAGGGTTCTTCCAAAATTGTGCCGATTTTCTTACGCGGATTTAGTGATGCATAAGGATTTTGAAACACAATTTGGATTTTCTGACGGCGCAATGCTTTCGTTTCGTGATCATTCTCTAAGAAATTTTGCCCGTTATAATACAACTCCCCTTCAGTCGGTTCTTCTATCATGGTTAAAAGACGACCAAGTGTCGATTTACCACAACCAGACTCACCTACTACAGCAAGGGTTTTACCACGTTCTAAGGAAAAAGACACACCATCTAACGCTTTCACTTGCTGTGTTTTTGCAAACATCCCTTTTTTCACAGGATAATATTTTTTCAGCCCAATGGCATTGAGCAATGGTGCATTTTCTTGTGCGACATTAGACATTGCTTGGTTCTCCTTGGGCATTTAATGGGGTGTGACATTTTACTTGTCTGTTTCCTACTTGGCGTAATTCAGGCTCGATACTTCGACAAAGATCCGTTGCATACGGACAACGTGGGTTTAGCAAACAGCCTTGTGAGCGATCGTATTTACCAGGTACCACACCGGGTAAAGATTGCAAACGAGATTTACCTTCTGCAAATTCAGGTAAAGAACGTAATAACGCTTGAGTATAAGGATGTTTTGGTTCATGGAAAATATCTTCTGCGCAACCTTCTTCCACCACTTGTCCTGCATACATCACAATAATGCGATGTGCCGCTTCTGCGACTAGCGCAAGATCGTGCGTGATCAGAATCAACGACATACATTCTTTTTGCTGTAACTCAAGCAACAAATCTACAATTTGTGCTTGAATAGTCACATCCAGTGCTGTAGTTGGTTCATCTGCAATAAGCAATCTCGGTTTACAAGCTATCGCCATAGCAATCATAACGCGTTGGCTCATCCCGCCAGAAAGCTGATGCGGATAAACATCAATACGTGATTCAGGATCAGGTATTCCGACTAAGCGTAATAGCTCTAAGGTGCGTTCACGGCGTTCTTTTTTGCTACCCCCTTGATGCGCTTTAATGGCTTCCATAATTTGAAAACCGACTGTATAAGCGGGATTTAAGCTTGTCATTGGGTCTTGGAAGATCATAGCAATATCGGCCCCAACTAATTCCCGCTTTTCTTTTGGCGGTAAGCTTAAGAGATCTTTTCCTTCAAATTCTAAGCCTTTCGCTGAAACACGACCAGGAAAATCAATTAAGCCCATCACGGCAAGGGAACTCACGGATTTCCCAGAGCCAGACTCGCCAACAATGCCTAAGACTTCACCTTGATTAACTTGATAGCTAATGCGATCGACCGCTTTAAAAGGTGTTTTTTCATCACCAAAGTGAACAGAAAGTTCTTTTACATCTAATAATGCCATTCTGCCCCCTATTGTTTTAATCTTGGATCGAGCGCATCACGCAACCCATCGCCCATTAAATTAAATGCTAAAACAAGCGATAAAATCACTAAACCTGGAATAGTAACTAACCAGTTTGCCGCCTGCATAAAGCTACGTGATTCAGATAACATTGTCCCCAATTCCGGTGTCGGTGGTTTGGCACCGATACCTAAGAAACCTAAGGTTGCTAATTCTAAAATGGCGTTAGAAATCCCCATCGTCATTTGTACGATGAGAGGCGCAAGGCAATTCGGTAAAATCACAATAAACATTAAACGTAATACGCTTGCTCCCGCTACGCGCGAAGAGGTGACATAATCTCGGTTTTTCTCATTTAATACCGCTGCACGTGTTAAGCGTACATAACTTGGAATCGAAACCACGGCAATCGCTAATGTCGCATTCGTTAAAGAGGGCTCTAAAATTGATACCACTACAATGGTTAAAAGCAAGTTTGGGATAGCCAACATAATGTCAATGAAACGAACAATTAATGTATCTAATGCCCCACCATAATAGCCTGCGAGCAAGCCAAGGCTCGTTCCTAAAATGCAAGATAAAATAACAATAATGAAACCTGCGAAAACCGAAATGCGCGTACCATAAATAATGCGAGAAAGAATATCTCGACCAATGTCATCCGTACCCAGTAGATAAGCAGAATTGCCGCCTTCATACCAAGCAGGTGGTAACAACAGTGCTGAACGGTTTTGTTCAATAGGATCAAAAGGTGCAATCCAAGGCGCAAAAACACTGATTAATGCTACGACAAGAATAAAAGTGAGCCCAATCACTGCCCCTTTATTTTGTTTGAAATAAAACCAAAACTCCTGCAACGGTGTGCGAGGCGCAATCGTTTCAATAGATAAAGTTTGTTCCGTCATTAATAAGGCTCCTTATTGATGGCGAATACGTGGGTTTACCACGCCATAAAGTAAATCGATAGCTAAATTCACCACAATAATAATTGTAGCGATAATTAACACGGCACCTTGTAAGACTGGGTAATCACGATTGGAAATCGCATCAATAATCCATTTACCAATGCCTGGCCATGAGAAAATCGTTTCAGTTAAAACCGCACCGGATAATAACTGCCCTACAATCAAGCCTACCACTGTCACAACAGGGATAAGCGCATTACGTAGCGCATGAACAATCACAATTCGGGTATAACTTAAGCCTTTCGCTTTTGCGGTACGAATATAATCTTCACCTAACACTTCCAACATCGAAGAACGTGTCATTCGAGTAATCACCGCAAGTGGAATGGTACCTAACACAATAGATGGTAGAATCAATGACTTAATTGCATTCCCAAAGGCGCCTGGTACGCCTGAAAGCCAAGTATCGATTAACATAAAACCCGTTTGTGTATCGATCCAGAAACTATCTTCTAAACGTCCCCCTTGTGGTAAACCAAACCAAGGTGAAACATATAAGATCAAAATTAATCCCCACCAGAAAATTGGCATGGAGTAACCCGTTAATGACATAGCTGTCACGGTGTGAGAAATCCAACTATCTTTCTTGACTGCCGCAATCGTTCCTAGCGTAATACCGGCAATTAATGACCAAAATAGTGCAAAGAAAGCTAATTCAAAGGTAGCAGGGAAAAGTGTGAAAAACTCTTTCAGAACAGGTTGTTGGGTGCGGAATGATTCACCGAAATCGCCTTGTATTACATTACCAATATAATTGAAATATTGCTGATACAACGGTAAATCGAGACCAAGTTGCTTCATCATTTGTTGATGAACTTCTGGCGTTAAACCTCGCTCTCCCATCATAATCTCCACAGGATCACCTGGAATAAAATGAATGAGCGCAAAAGTTACAAAAGTAATGGCGATAAAGGTAGGAATCACCATCAAAATACGTTTTAAAATAAATTTAAACATCTACTTCCCACATGATAAAAGTGCGGTCATTTCTTCGAATGCTTTCGCACTTGGCACCTTGAGCACAAACATCAATATTCATGCCCGCTGCAATAAAATCCTCCCGATTCTACCGCACTTTTTCTAATTTTGCCAAATGCGCAATCAGCCACTTAATGCCTTGAGCTTGGAAAGCGATTTGTAAACGGGTGTTATTATCTGAGCCTTCAACGTTTATCACTGTGCCAAAACCAAACTTTTCATGCTTCACTTTTTGCCCCATTTTCCATTCGTTCTCAGGCAAACTCGCGCTTAAACTCCCTACTTTTGCTTGGTTTAATGCTCTAGTCACCGTTCCACGCAAGCGGATTTCTTGAATGCACTCTGATGGCAATTCTGTAATAAAACGTGAAGGCAAATGGCGTTCTTCTTTCGTGTAAACTCGGCGACTTTCTGCATAACAAATCGTCAGTTTTTGCTTAGCTCGAGTAATGCCCACATAAGCAAGACGGCGTTCTTCTTCTAAACGACCGGGTTCTTCAAATGAACGTAAACTTGGGAATACGCCCTCTTCTACCCCCACCATAAACACACGTGGGAATTCCAAACCTTTTGCTGAATGCAAAGTCATCATTTCTACACAAGATTGATGTGGTGAGGCCTGCTCTTCTCCAGCTTCTAAAGAAGCATGAGTTAAAAAGGCGGTAAGATCGGTCATATCCTCTGCTTCATCCGGTTTGATAAATTCTCGGGTTGCCGTTACCAACTCTTCTAAGTTTTCAATACGGACTTCGCCTTTCTCGCCTTTTTCCTGTTTATACATATCGTATAACCCAGAATGTTTAATCACGAAATCGGTCTGTGCAAACAGTGGCATTTCGGCTGTATCAATCTGTAAAGAATTAATCAACTCTTGGAAACGCAACAATGCGGTTGAAGCACGCCCTGTTAGCATATTTTCTTGCGTCGCCACTTGTATGGCTTGCCATAAGGTAATCTGACGTTCACGAGTTAAATTTCGTAACACATCTAAAGTACGATCGCCAATACCTCGAGTAGGCGTATTAATCACTCGCTCAAATGCAGCATCATCTTGACGATTATTAATTAAACGTAAATAAGCCAACGCATCTTTAATTTCTTGGCGTTCGAAGAATCGCATCCCACCGTAAATACGATAAGGAATTTGACAACGGATCAACGCTTCTTCAATAACACGAGATTGGCTATTACTACGATATAAAACTGCACAATCATCTAATTTTCCGCCGTCGTCTACCCAGTTTTGGATTTGAGACGCCACGAATTTTGCTTCATCTAACTCATTAAATGCCGCATAAATACCTACGGGCTCGCCCATTTCACCATCGGTCCATAAATTCTTACCGAGACGATCACTATTATTCGAAATAAGTTGGTTGGCACTTTTCAAAATATTGCCGGTAGAACGATAGTTTTGCTCCAAGCGAATAGTTTCAGCCTTGAAATCTTTTAGGAATTTTTGAATATTTTCAACTTGCGCACCACGCCATCCATAAATAGATTGATCATCATCGCCCACAATCATCACTTTGCCCGTATTGCCGGCAAGAACTTTGATCCAAGCATATTGGATTTTATTGGTATCTTGGAACTCATCCACCAAAATATGCTGAAAACGTTGCTGATAGCGCTGCAAAATAACGGGCTTTTTAGCAAATAATTCATACGCACGAATTAACAATTCGGCAAAATCTACCAAACCTGCACGATCACAAGTATCTTGATAAATTTGATAAATCTTAATCCACTCTTTTTCCTGACGATCGCCAAAATCATTGATATCTTGCGGTCTTAAACCTTCATCTTTTTTATTATTGATATACCAGCACGCTTGTTTGGGTGGAAATGCTTTATCATCATAATTGTGCAATTTCATCAAGCGTTTTACTAAACGAAGTTGGTCTTCAGAATCCAAAATCTGGAAATCTTGTGGCAAGTTTACATCTAAATGGTGAGCGCGTAATAATCGATGGGCAATGCTATGGAATGTGCCAATCCACATACCAAATAGATTCGATTGAGCATGTTTGGATAAGGTATCTTGAATACGATGGCGCATTTCAGCAGCGGCTTTATTGGTAAAGGTTACCGCCATAATGCTACCTTCAGAAATATTTTCTACAGCAATCAACCAAGCAATACGATGAGTCAATACACGAGTTTTACCACTTCCTGCACCAGCAAGCACAAGGTAATTGCCAAGTGGTGCTGCCACTGCTTCACGTTGTTTATCATTCAAGCCATCAAGTAATTCTGAAATATCCATCGCTCTTATTTTAATCTGGTTAAATTTACAGGGATTATAGTGGGAATTATATTTTTAAACAACCTGATATTTACAAATTTACTCCTCCCCTTTATATTAGCAATATCAAATAATTATTAAATATTGACGAAGTTAAAGGAGACACAATGTCAATTAAAACAACACTAAAATTAACCGCACTTTCTACCCTTGCGGCTCTCGCCTTCACATCTCACGCACAGGCTGAAGGTAAACTCACTGTCTATTGCAGCGTACAAAACGTTGTATGCGAAAAAGTCACTCAAGCCTTTAGTAAAAAATACAATGTAGATGCACAATTTGTACGTAATAGTACAGGCGTCGTATTAGGCAAAATTAAAGCTGAAAAAGAAAACCCACAAGCTGATTTCTGGTTTGGTGGCACCATTGAACCCCATCTTCAAGCCGCAGAGTTAGGCTTGCTTGAATCCTATCGTTCCCCATTACAAAAAGACATCATGCCACAATTTAAATCTTTAATGGATCAACGCGGTAATTTCACTTCTGTGATTTACTTAATGGAACTAGGTATTGGGGTCAATACTAAAAAATTGAAAGAATTAAATATTCCTACCCCAAAATGCTATGCAGACTTGATAAAACCAGAATATAAAGGTTACATTCAATACCCTGACCCTCGTGTTTCCGGTACTGGTTACTCGCTTATCAGTACGTTTTCCACATTATGGGGAGAAGAAAAAGCCTTTGACTATCTGAAGAAACTAGAACCAAATCTCATGCAACATACCAAAACAGGCCTTGCCAGCAACTATTTGGCTAACGGTACCGTGGCGATTGATTTAGGTTTTATGTTGGTTTATCCGCGTGAGAAGAAAAATGGTGCACCAGTTGAAGGCATTTTACCATGCGAAGGCGTGGGCTATTCTTTAGGCGGGGCAAGCATCATTAAAGGAGCTAGAAATCTTGATAATGCCAAACTGTTTATGGATTTCGTGCTAAGCAAAGAAGCCCAAGAAATTCCTTGGAAAGAATCAGACTCTTATCAACTTCCAACCAATATCCATGCAGAACCTGCACCAGGTTTCCTGCCAGCTAGCAAATTAAAACTAGTGGATATTGATTTTATGAAATTTGGTACGGATCAAGAAGGCAAACGCCTGACTCAACGTTGGGTTTCTGAAGTACTCTTAGAGGGTAAATCGCCAAAAGAATAAACGGAATAAAAAAAGTGCGGTCAAAAATAAGAATGTTTTTGGCCGCACTTTTTAATAGATAAAACTTAAGCTAAAAGCAACCGCTCTTTACCCGCATAGATATTGGCTTTTCCTGGGCGAGCAAAGCCGATAAGGGAAAGATTGTGTTGTTCAGCCATATTCACGGCGAGATCTGTCGCAGCAGAAATCGCAACAAGTAACTCGATACCACAAGCTACCGATTTTTGAACCATTTCATAACTGGCTCGGCTTGAAACAAGTACGAATCCTTGCGGTTGATTCTGTTTAGCATGCCAGCCGATTAATTTATCTAGTGCCACATGTCGCCCTACATCTTCTCGAATTGCCAATAGATTACCCGATAAATCAAAAAAGGCAGCTGCATGTGTCGCCCCTGTTTCTTTCCCGAGCTCTTGATTAGTTTGTAATTGTGCTAAGCAGCCATCCAATAAATTTAAATTAAATTGGAAAGTACGGTCTAATTTTGGCAATTTTTTATAGACTTGTGAAATTTGTTCTGTACCACAAATGCCACATCCCGTTCTTCCCGTTAAAGTACGACGATGATCTTTTAATGCGACAAATTGGCGGCTAGATAATTCAATTTGTACTTCAATACCATTACACACTTCTACCACATCAATGCCATAAATATCCGCTTTTTTCTCAATAATGCCTTCAGCTAATGAAAAGCCTAAAGCAAAATCCTCTAAATCTTGGGGAGAGCACATCATGACGGTATGTGCAATACCATTATAGACAAGTGAAACAGGGACTTCCGCCGCCAGACTATCTTGCTTTTCAATAAAAAGTGCGGTTGGATTTTCGGGTATTTTTTTTAAGAAATTAATCGTTTTGTTGATTATCCAGTGCATAATGTTTTCCCAATAAAATATCTGTATCAAAAATGTTACTTTTTTTTAACAAAAAATATTTATTTTGTGATCTAGCTCAACTTTTTAAGCGACTATAACAAGTATTGATTATAGATTTTTGGTTAAAATATAGTTAAAATTATTCCGTTTAAATTGGTCATTTTTTATAATCAATTTAATGGTTGATGGTTATTTTAACTAAATCAAATAAATTATCTATACGAATTTATACTATCAAAATATCTTAACGGTTCGCCGTTATGAAGGAGTGATTATGCAGGTCTCTAGACGTAAGTTCTTTAAGATCTGTGCAGGTGGTATGGCGGGGACGTCTGCGGCAATGTTGGGCTTTGCACCCTCATCTGTCTTAGCGGCACCACGTGAATACAAATTATTACGGGCTTTTGAATCCCGTAACACCTGTACATATTGTGCAGTGAGCTGTGGTATGTTGTTATATAGCACAGGCAAACCTTACGATGCTTTAAGCAGCCATACAGGCACCAATACCCGTTCTAAATTATTCCACCTTGAAGGTGACCCAGACCATCCGGTAAGCCGTGGTGCGTTATGTCCTAAAGGTGCTGGCGCGTTAGACTATGTTAATAGTGAAAGCCGTGCATTATACCCTGAATATCGAGCACCGGGTTCTGACAAATGGGTTCGTCTTTCTTGGGAAGAAGCGATCAAACGCGTTTCTCGTTTATTAAAAGATGACCGTGATGCGAACTTCGTTGAAAAAGACGCAAGTGGCAAAACGGTTAACCGTTGGACAACCACAGGTATTATGACCGCCTCTGCCATGAGCAACGAGGCCGCACTTCTTACTCATAAATGGGTGCGGATGTTGGGCATAGTGCCGATGTGTAACCAAGCGAATACTTGACACGGACCAACGGTAGCAAGTCTTGCTCCATCATTTGGTCGCGGTGCCATGACAAACAACTGGGTTGACATCAAAAACGCCAATCTTATTATTGTTCAAGGTGGTAACCCTGCTGAAGCGCACCCTGTTGGCTTCCGTTGGGCGATCGAAGCGAAGAAAAACGGTGCGAAAATCATCGTGGTTGACCCTCGCTTTAACCGTACAGCTTCTGTAGCTGACCTTCATGCACCAATTCGTTCCGGTTCTGATATCGCATTCTTAATGGGTGTGATCCGTTACTTATTGGAAACAAATCAAATTCAACACGAATACGTTAAACACTATACCAATGCTTCATTCTTAGTCGATGAAGGTTTCAAATTTGAAGATGGTTTATTCGTAGGTTTTGATGAAGAAAAACACACTTACGATAAATCTAAATGGAATTACCAATTTGATGAAAATGGTAATGCTAAACGTGATATGACCTTACAAGATCCACGTTGTGTGATTAATATCTTGAAAGATCACGTTTCTCGCTATACCCCAGAAATAGTTGAACGTATTACTGGTGTTAAGCAAAAACTCTTCTTACAAATCTGTGAAGAAATTGGTAAAACCTCTGCACCGAATAAAACTATGACGCATTTATATGCGTTAGGCTTTACCGAGCACACTATCGGTACACAAAATATTCGTTCAATGGCAATGATCCAATTACTCTTAGGTAATATGGGGATGCCAGGTGGCGGTATTAATGCATTACGTGGACACTCAAACGTACAAGGTACAACAGATATGGGCTTATTGCCAATGTCTTTACCAGGTTATATGCGTTTGCCGAATGATAAAGATACGTCCTACGAACAATACATTAATGCGATTACGCCAAAAGATATCGTACCAAACCAAGTGAACTACTATCGTAATACATCGAAATTCTTCGTCAGTATGATGAAAACGTTCTATGGTGATAAAGCAACCAAAGAAAATGGTTGGGGTTTCGATTTCTTACCAAAAGCAGACCGCTTATACGACCCTATCACTCATGTTAAGTTAATGAATGATGGCAAATTAAACGGTTGGATTTTACAAGGTTTCAACGTATTAAACTCATTACCGAATAAAAACAAAACTGTTGCGGGTATGAGCAAATTGAAGTTCTTAATCGTAATGGATCCGCTTCAAACTGAATCTTCTGAGTTCTGGAAAAACTTTGGTGAATCAAACAATGTGAATCCAGCAGATATTCAAACTGAAGTATTCCGTTTACCAACCACCTGTTTCGCAGAAGAAGATGGTTCTATTGCTAACTCTGGTCGTTGGGCTCAATGGCACTGGAAAGGCTGTGACCAACCTGGTGAAGCGTTACCAGATGTTGAAATTCTTTCTATGATTCGTGAAGAAATGCATCACCTTTATCAAAAAGAAGGTGGTCGTGGTATCGAATCTTTCGAAGCGATGACTTGGAACTATGCTCAACCGCATTCACCAAGTTCTGTAGAATTAGCGAAAGAATTGAACGGTTACGCACTTGCTGATCTTCTCGATGCTGATGGCAACGTCATGTATAAAAAAGGTCAATTACTTAACGGATTCGCTCACTTACGTGATGATGGTACCACCTCATCAGGTAACTGGATCTATGTGGGTCAATGGACTGAAAAAGGTAACCAAACCGCAAACCGTGACAACTCTGACCCATCAGGTTTAGGTTGTACATTAGGTTGGGGCTTCGCATGGCCAGCAAACCGTCGTATCCTTTACAGCCGTGCTTCACTTGATATTAACGGTAATCCTTGGGATAAACACCGTCAATTAATCAAATGGAACGGTAAAAACTGGAACTGGTTAGATGTAGCTGACTATGGCACACAACCACCGGGTTCTGATGCAGGTCCATTTATTATGTCCGCAGAAGGTGTTGGCCGTCTATTCGCTGTAGATAAAATTGCGAATGGTCCTATGCCTGAGCACTATGAACCAATTGAAAGTCCGATTGACACTAACCCACTACACCCAAGTGTCGTCTCTGATCCGACTGTTCGTATTTATAAAGAAGACCGTGAATTTATCGGTTCAAACAAAGACTTCCCTTATGTGGCAACGACTTATCGTTTGACCGAGCACTTCCACAGTTGGACTGCTCAATCTGCCTTAAATATTATCGCTCAACCACAACAATTCGTGGAAATTGGTGAGAAATTAGCAGCAGAAAAAGGCATCCAAAAAGGTGATATGGTGAAAATTACTTCTCGCCGTGGCTACATTAAAGCCGTTGCAGTGGTAACGAAACGTTTGAAAGATTTAGAAGTCGACGGACGTACCGTACATCACGTGGGGATTCCAATTCACTGGAACATGAAAGCCTTAAATGGTAAAGGTAACCGTGGTTTCTCCACCAACACCTTAACACCATCTTGGGGTGAAGCAGTCACTCAAACACCAGAATATAAAACATTCTTGGTAAACATTGAGAAAGCGGAGGCATAATATGGCAGGAAGTGGTCAAGGCGTTCAATCGCAAGACATTATCAAGGTCTCCGCTACGTCTGGTTTAACACCAGCACCTCAAGCGCGTGATCATAAAGTTGAAGTCGCAAAATTAATCGACGTATCCACCTGTATCGGTTGTAAAGCCTGTCAGGTGGGCTGTTCAGAGTGGAATGACATCCGTTCTGATGTTAATGCTCAATGTGTGGGAATCTACGATAACCCTGTAGATCTCAACGCAAAAGCATGGACAGTAATGCGCTTCAACGAAGTTGAAGAAAATGATCGTTTAGAATGGTTAATCCGTAAAGATGGTTGTATGCACTGTTCAGAACCAGGCTGTTTAAAAGCTTGTCCTGCACCAGGCGCAATTATCCAATATGCGAACGGTATCGTGGATTTCCAATCAGATAAATGTATCGGTTGTGGTTACTGTATCGCAGGTTGTCCGTTCAACATTCCACGTATGAACCCAGAAGACAACCGTGTGTACAAATGTACCCTTTGTGTGGATCGTGTTTCTGTGGGCCAAGAACCGGCTTGCGTGAAAACATGTCCAACCGGTGCAATTCGTTTTGGTTCTAAAGAAGAGATGAAACTCTACGCAGAACAACGTGTTGCTGACTTAAAATCACGTGGTTACGAAAACGCAGGTATCTACGACCCTGAAGGCGTAGGTGGTACACACGTAATATATGTATTACATCATGCGGATAAACCTGAGCTTTATTCTGGTCTTCCAAAAGATCCAAAAGTTGACCTCACCGTCACCCTTTGGAAAGATGTCTTGAAACCAGTGGCAGCTGTAGCAATGGGTGGTCTAGCACTTGCTGAAATCGCTCACTACTTAGCTGTGGGTCCAAACGTTGAAGAAGACGTAGAAGATCATCACCATGAATTTGAAGAAGAAGATAAAAAAGGGGGCAAAGATGAGTAAGATTGAGATTAGCAATGATACTCGAATCATTCGTCATAGAACGCCTGCTCGTTTTAGCCACTGGTTACTCGTAATCTGCTTCTTTATGACGATGTTCACTGGTGTGGCATTCTTCTTCCCGGATTTTGCGTGGTTAACTGAGATTTTAGGTACTCCGCAACTGGCTCGAGCAATTCACCCGTTCACCGGTATAATTATGTTCGTTGCCTTTATTTTCCTCGGCTATCTTTACTGGGATCACAACATTCCAGAGAAAAACGATATTCGTTGGTTAAAAGGCATCGTTGAAGTATTAAAAGGGAATGAGCATGCTGTTGCAGATAACGGCAAGTATAACCTTGGTCAAAAAATGTTGTTCTGGACATTGAACTTGGCGATGGTCACTTTACTTGTAACTGGTATCATTATGTGGCGTCAGTATTTCTCGCACTACTTCTCTATTCCGGTATTGCGTTTTGCGATTTTCCTTCACTCTCTAAGTGCATTCATGTTGTTCACTGGTATTTTGGTACACATGTACATGGCATTCTGGATTAAAGGATCTATTCGCGGTATTGTGGAAGGTTGGGTAACCGTTCGTTGGGCGAAAAAACACCACCCGAAATGGTATCGAGATGAAGTACTTCCTAAGCTAGAAGAAGACCTTGAAAATGAAGCTGAAGGTAAAAAAGTAAAAACCAAAGCATTGTTCAAAGGTATCAATGGCTAAAATCAAAAAGTGCGGTTAAAATTGACCGCACTTTTTCTTATCAATACTTAAGAGACTATTATGAGTATCAAAATCTTATCTGCAGACGAAATCAAACAAAAAAAGAATTCATACGATATTCCACCTGTTTTGTTTGCTAACCCTAAAAATCTTTATCAACGTCGTGCAAAACGTTTAAGAGAATTAGCAAAAGATCATCCATTGGCTGATTATTTACTCTTTGCTGCAGATGTTGTGGAAAGCCAATTAAGCGTATTTGAAAAAAATCCATTAGAAACAGAGCAATTCGATAACTTAAACGAAATCGAGCCGTTAAATGCTAAAACATTTAAACGCTCAAGTATTTGGATTGAATATCTCAAAGAAATTTTACATAGCATTAAACCAAAAGCGAATGAACAGGTTATTGCTACAATTGAAAATCTTGAAAAAGCCGCTGATAAAGAGCTTGAAGAAATGTCGACTCATCTTTTAAGCCAAGAATTTAATTTAGTGAGCACTGATAAAGCTGTCTTTATCTGGGCAGCACTTTCTCTTTATTGGTTACAATTGGCTCAACAAATTCCTCATAACAGCCGCCAAGAAGGTACAGATAATCTGCATTACTGCCCTGTTTGTGGTTCAACCCCTGTTGCGAGCGTGGTGCATATTGGCACATCACAAGGTTTACGTTATTTACACTGTAGCCTTTGTGAAAGCGAGTGGAATTTAGTGCGTGCACAATGTACTAACTGCAATGAACATAAAAATCTCGAATTGTGGTCATTAAATGAAGAACTTGCACTCATTCGTGCTGAAACCTGTGGTGATTGCCAAAGCTACTTAAAAATCATG
Organism: Parahaemophilus parainfluenzae; assembly: GCA_018366115.1. Classification (GTDB taxonomy): domain Bacteria; phylum Pseudomonadota; class Gammaproteobacteria; order Enterobacterales; family Pasteurellaceae; genus Haemophilus_D; species Haemophilus_D parainfluenzae_AB. The sequence goes on from JAGZIS010000014.1 coordinate 34,496, forward strand.
TTCCAAGAAAAAGATCCGAACGTTGAAGCGGTAGCGGATGATTTGGCATCTATTTTCTTAGATATTGAAATGGAAGAAAAAGGCTTCGCACGCAGTGGATTAAATCCATTTGTCTTCCCTGCAGAAGAAGTGTAATGTCTTACTTTTTAGATAAACAAAGTGCGGTCAAAATTGACCGCACTTTTGCATTCTAGAGATAACATGCCATCACAACAGCATTTTCTCGTCCACCATCCGGTTTCGGGTAATAATTCTTACGAATATCAACCTCATTAAACCCTAGTTTTTCATAAAGAAAACGAGCGGGATTCGATTCACGCACTTCAAGCCAAAGGGTTTGAATACCTTTATCTTTAAGCATATCCATTAAACCTTGCAATAAAAACGAACCGTAGCCCTTTCCTTGTTGAACCGGATCTATCGCAATATTGAATAATGTGGCTTCATCTAATACCGTCTGGCAAATGGCAAAACCAAGCACTTGCTCTTTTTCCACTAATTTCAAATTGAGATAACGCTCGCCGACATTATTTTTCAATGTTCCCAATGACCAAGGCACAAGGTGTGCAGCTTGTTCAATTTCATATAAGCGATCCATATCGCATTCTTCAATAGGAAAAAGAGAAGGCATAATTAAATTTGTTGGATTTGTTGCCAAAGCTCACGCTTATCTTGGCTATCTTGCTGGAATTGTTGCCAATCAACAGAGCGATAAACACGCTCTGCATTTAAGCAATAAGGCAAAGTGCGGTCGATTTCATCTGCATTTTCAGCTAATAACCAATACCGCACAGAATGTTGTAACGTGATATGCTGAATTTGGTCAAAATTCAGACAAAGGCAATCTTCTTTATTTAACTCGAGTGCGAGTCGAACATCTGAAAAAAGTGGGGAATTCGATACGTTATCTTTAGTCACCACAATAAATTTCACTTGCTCAGACACACTCACACCAACCGCCCCTTGTAATATTTCGGGGCGATGGAGCTGCCAACGGGTTATCCCCATTTCATTTAAAAGAAGATTGCGTCTATCCATAGATTAACGAGCGATAGTATCTAACGGATAATCTCTTAAACCTTTAACAATCGCTTGTTCTTGCGCTTCAGTTGGTTTTTCTTGATATGCTTTTAAGCTACGGAAAGAAAGAATGTTTTTCGCTTGATAAACCACGGCGATAAAACGTTGGAAATCTTTACCATCACAAGCATAATAAACATCTGAAGCGTTACCAATTGTTTTTAACTCACATACTTTTTTGTTTGCATCAAGATATTTTGTCGTTAATGCCGGAACATGTGAAACATCTTTTAGATAATAGGTTTCGCTCATGATGAATTTACGATTGCTACGATCTACATTCGCCGCACCACTTAAAAAACGGGGATCTTCTGATTTATCAAAGGCTTTCGTTTGTTTATAGAATTTCTCACCGTTGAATGTCACTTCTTGGTTACCTTTTTTGATACGCTCAAACTGCGCATCTAAGCTTTGCGCCTGTGCGGCTGGTAATTCAATGTTTGAGCTTGTTGGTAAGGTTGAAGGTTGTTGTTTGCTACCTTGAATTTGTTCGATTAATTGACAGCCGGACAATAAACTTGCCATTGCGACTGCGGTGATGATTTTTTTCATAAATAATTCCTTAATAAATACGTTTAAATCGTTTTCTTTTGTTAGAATAACACGTAATTTTAACCAATAAACCACAGGATTTAAAGCGTGATTTCTCTCGAAAGCGAAGTTTTACAACGCCATCTTCCCCTTTTTAGCGGTAAATCAATTCTTCTTGCCGGCGGCATTAATGATGATTTCCCTCAAATATTGCAAAAACATTGCCAATCTGTGCAGGTTTGGAGTTGGTATTTTGATTATGCCAAAACCCAAAGTGCGGTCAATTTTGAGGTTGAATTTCAGCCGCAAGCCGATTTGATTATTTATTATTGGACGAAGAATAAACAAGAAGTGAATTTTCAGCTGATGCAACTACTCGCCAAAAGTAAAATTGGTCAAGAAGTGTTGATTATCGGTGAAAATCGTTGTGGCGTCCGTTCAGCTGAAAAACTGCTTGAACCTTATGGTGAAATTGGCAAAATCGACTCTGCGCGTCGTTGCGGTTTATACCATTTTTCCTTACAAAAACAACCGCACTTTGATCTTCAATCTTATTGGAAATGCTACCAAAATGATGCATTAGGCGATCTCCGTATTTTCAGCTTGCCGGGTGTATTCAGTGCCAATGAACTTGATAATGGAACGTCACTTCTACTTTCTACCTTAACGTCACCAATTCAAGGCAAAGTGTTAGACGTTGGTTGTGGTGCGGGTGTCATTGGTTCAATGATCAAAAAACATCACCCTAAAGCGGATGTCGCAATGACTGATATTCATGCAATGGCAATTCAATCTGCTCGCCAAACGCTTGCTGAAAATCAACTTGAAGGCCGGGTTATCGCAAGCGATGTGTTTTCCCATATTGAAGGGAAATTTGATCTGATCATTTCAAACCCGCCTTTCCACGATGGAATCGACACTGCTTATCGTGCGGTGAAAGAGCTTATTCAACAAGCAAAATGGCATTTGACGGCAGGTGGTGAACTTCGTATTGTTGCTAATGCATTTCTGCCCTATCCCGATTTATTAGCGCAACATTTCGGTAAGTTTGAAGTCCTTGCTCAAACTACCAAATTTAAAGTGTATTCCGTGAGAAATTAAGGAGAAAACAATGTTTGTAACCAGTTCAGCCATTCAAAATGGTACTTTTGAAGACAAATATGGCAAACGCGGCACACAATTTAGCCCAAATGGTATGCCGACCTACTCTATTCCATTTGAAATTCACGATGCCCCTCAAGGTACTAAATCCTTTGCGGTTGTCTTAGAAGATAAAGACGCAATTACGGCGAGTGGCTTTGTGTGGATTCATTGGCTCATTGCAGATCTTGAACGTACAGTTATCCACGAAAATGAAAGCCAAACCGCAACATAT
>JAGZIS010000015.1:0-36530 GCA_018366115.1 Parahaemophilus parainfluenzae
TGTTGATTACCCGGTGCAGATTTATCAGCACGAATTGCCATATCTTCTGCATGAACAGAAGGCGATAAGAAGACAAAGCCTAATGCCAACATTAAGCTAAAATGAATAGGATTAAGTGAAAGTGCGGTTGAAAACAATCCTGTTTTTTCTTGTTCTGAGCTCACATTTTCACTTTGCGCTTTACCTTGAGATTTTGCCAACTCAGAGACCACCACAAGCTGGTTTAATACACGGCTAAAAATCACTTTATAATGACGTTTATTCATTTTTTAATTTCCTTTAAAGTTTTAAATTCTGTTTGGTTTTAATCAATTTATTCATCTAAAAGCGTGAGCATTAAAAACGGTAGCTCACATTAAATCCGGTTGTCACATGACTGGTTCTAAATCCTTCCGGTTTTTTAATTGGGACGCCCACAAAATAATCATAGTTAATGCCCCATAATTTACCGCGAAGTCCAATTGCACCACCCATTAAGCTATCACCAATTTGAAGCTCTTCTTGACTAGAATGCACCTTACCTCGGTCAATCCCTAAATAAAGCTCATGTCCTTTATTGGCAATATCCCAACCCAACTCATTTCGCCATAACCAACCTTTTTCACCAGAAAGTGATAGCTCGCCATCAAACCCTCGCACGGTATAACGACCACCAATACTAAATTTATCTTGTTGTGTTAAAGGTGTACCGTTCCATTGTCCACTCCAGCTGGTGTTAAAGCGGAAAGGTTGATTGCCGATAGTGAAAGGATAGGTAAAATCAATGCCTGCAGTAAAAATCTGCATGCGAGAAGTGCCTTCACCAAATTCCTCTTCCGGAGCAGGTAAGGCTTTATTCCCACCCGTACCACGTTTATAGTTCGCAAACAGTTGTAACACTGTTTCACCAATGTATTGGGTGTGATTAAGTCCCACTTCCCAACCTGCTGTTCGACGACGTTGCACTTCAATTTCGGTGTCATTAATGTAGTTATGAGATTTTTTCGTCCATAACGCGGCATTCACATAGGTTTTATGAAGACTTCCACGAGTTAATAAGCGACTTAAATTCGCTTTCATTTGTTGGCTTTCACCCGAATAGGTGTAAGACTCAAATGCGCCCGCTACCGTTTGGTGATAAGAATATTTTGAACCGGAAAGCGTTAAGAGATAGTTCTTCCAAGGAATGGAATAATAGAGACTGACATTTTTACTGCCATAATCGCCTTCAGCATCATCACTATGACGCTTAAAGCTACGTGTACCACTGATATAGAACATATCATTAAGTGTTAACACATTATCCCAGGAAAACGTCGCTGAGCCCTGTAAGCGACCCGTAGATTTACTGCCTGAGTCATCTAATCCCAAGGTTAAATGAAAAGGTAAGCTTTGCTTATAAGCAATCACAACGTCTGTTTCACCTACTGCATCCGTTGGCACAAGCTCCATATTCGCATCGGCACTCGGTACACGTTTTAAGTTTTCTAAACCTTGTTCAATATTGCGAATATTTAATATATCCCCCTGCGCCATTGGCATGGCAAACCATAAGGTACCACGGGTGGCAAACGGAATCGCACTTTGGTCTTGTAATTGAATACGACCTACTTTACCAACGCAAATCCTGTGGCTCTACCACCACACGGGTAGTGACATATCCCAAATCAATTAAACGATTTTGAATACGGCGAAGTAATACGTTAATCCCCTCCGAGCCTATACAAGCCGGCAGCGCAAAATCACGCTCAGCATAAACAGACTTCAATGCCCAAGAGAATTGGCTTGGTTGGATTAATTTAAGAGAAGAAGCTGATGAATTTTCTTCTTCAGCTTGATAATCGGTTAGCACCAATTGATTGATAGGAAAACACTGTGCTTCATTCTGTGGAAAGCCACGAGAGGCTTCTTTTTCCCCCTCTAAACGCACATTCGCGGATTGCGTTTGCTGGGCTAAAATAGCCGCATCCTGTTCAGCTTGTTGCCTCTGTTGTTTGGCATCGATTTGTTTTTCTACATTTGCATTTGGTGAGCTTGGCGCCGCCAACGCGAAAGAGGAAATAAATAATAAACTAGAAAGAAAAGAGCGAGATAAGTTCTTCATTATACTTCAGAGATTAAGTTATTGATAAATCTGCGATATGATATCAAAACTTGTTTTAAAATTCTATAAACTCATATTCTCAATAAAAAAGTGCGGTCAGTTTTTAAGAGGTTTTAAAACTCTTTGAAAATTGACCACACTTTATAGCTAGATATTTAAATATTTTATGCTATCCAAACCAAATATCCCTCTGGGTGACCAAAATACGATTAGCTAATTCATTTAGCTTTCAGTATTCGCCCTAAATAAAAACAAAAGAAGAGAGAGATAAATACTATAGGGAAAAAATCCAATACTTTTAATATATTAACTTTACTAAAGTTAAAATTAAACTTTGATAATACATACAAATATGTCATAGCTAATACAAATATCGTCATTTTAAATATCTTAAAAAGATCTGTCTTATTCATTTTTAAACTCATGTTCACTTAATCCTAGATCATTTAGCTCTTTTTTAGCAAAATCTAGCATATAGGCTATTAATTCTCTATATTTGTTATCCGGATGTATTTCTAGAAATCTTTCACAAGCTTTTTCTGTATATTCTAGATTTTCCCGTTCTGTTACAATAGCTATCCAATCAGGATCATCAAATCCATCTTGAAAATAAACTCCTTCAAAATGATCTCTTGGATCGGGGCTATTCATATCTGGATGATACCAATAACAACCTTCTTGTGTATAACCATCCTTATCTACTAGCACTAAATAAACCGCATATAAGAAAACACCATAATCATATAAAACAGAGAAACATTGCTTTACTGTTCTTTCAGGATTATCTTCATCAAAATTTACTTTATAAAAAAAATTATATGATTTAGATCTGATTGGTATATAAGAAAAATCATCTTGAGTGAACATTCTTAACCTCTACTGTTTTTATTCAAATATATTTTATATTCAATTCGTTATAAATTACATTTTCCCTTATCCCACTTAGAATCTTGATAGCCACATTCAGCTGGCCAGTATCGGTAATATCCCTTTCTTTCCATACAAGATTGAAATTCTTTGTATTTACCAGTTTTATTGATATAGTGAAGTTCTTGATCTCCATATTTACTACCGCAGCTAACAGCATCTTTCCAACGCTGTTGCTGATCAGTTTTACCTATACTATAAGGCTTTTGATAATGTGCTATAGCTGGCCATAATTTGCCTTTATCAACACAATTAACCATTTGTGGAGTATAAAAACATCCGTTTGAATACCAACATCCGTTTAATATAAAACAAAGAAGAAATGAGGTGTATCTCATTTTATTACCTCCTATTTTCATCAAAAGTTCAAACAACATATTAATTTCCTGTTGGCGTATTTTTCATGATTCTTTCAAATTGCTTACCATCAACTGAATAAGATACAAATTTCAATAGTAAAGAATATCACAGAAGTATTGTCTAACCACATCCCATTAAGCATTATGGGATTCACTTAAAGTAAAACACCACAGATAACCTGCCGTTTTTTACAATATATTTGCTATAAAAAATAAGTGCTATAAAATAGCCACAACAAGCAAATGGTAATTAATGAGATTGGCTCGATATGAACAATGTACAAAAGAAATATTTTATTGGCCTAACCCATTTTTTGGGAAATGTTCTCGGCCCTAAATACGAAGTCGTATTTCATTCTTTTGATAAGAATAAGGCTCATATGGAAGCCATTGCGAATAGCCATGTTAGCGGACGGACCCTTTCCTCTCCACTTAGTTCTTTTGGTTCTAGTTTGTTGCAGGATAAAGTGTATTTAGATAAGGATTTTGTCTTTAACTACAAAGCGGTGGCAGATTCCGAAAAGGTCATTCGAGGTGCAACTTATTTCATTAAAAATGGGGATAAATTAGAAGGTATCCTTTGTATTAATCATGACACCTCTGAGTTGGTTGATGTGATGACCAAATTAATTTCACTGGAAAACCTTGGAAACTTCGTCAATATTTTAGGTATTGATGCTGCCTTTGCCGAAGTAGAAGAAGCCGAAATAATTAATAAAGAAAAACTCGAAAACTCCATCGAAGATATCCTTTGTGAATACCTTGATTTCACCCTATTACATTCCGATAAACCACTCAGCTTAAGACAGCGGGAAAACGCCGTTCAAGTCTTATTTGATAAGGGTATTTTCAATATCAAGGGTGCCATTCCGATGGTCGCTAAATATTTGAAAATCTCAGAACCTAGCGTATATCGCTATCTCAAAGCGATCAAAGAGAAAGCATAAAAAAGTGCGGTTAAAAACACACTGATTTTTAACCGCACTTTTTATTTTAATCGTGTTATTAGCCCACTACTTCAGGTAATACACCTAATTTAATTAGGAATGGGATACTCACGATAATAATCCCTAGAATTGAGACAAAGAGTAGGAACCCTGAACCACCCGGCACACGATAAGGTAAGTTTGGATGTTGATGGCGAGCTTTCCAAACCAATGCTGCCGGCAATACCACCGCATAGAAAGCAAACATTTGTCCTGCATAACCTAATGCAAGGATGAAGCCTTCTGGATAGAAGAATGCAAAGAGCAATGGCGGAAGGAACGTTAAGAAACCTAAACTTAAACGGTTTGCAGAAAAATTGAATACACGTTTTAACAAGTCGTCAATACATTCTAGTAAACCTAGTGCGACCCCTAAGAATGAGGTAATCAGTGCTAAGGCAGAGAAGATTTTCACGACAGCCGCAATAATGGTGCTGCCTGTAATCACTCGAACGGCCTCAATCAATCCATTTAATGTTGGATCTTGATTAAGGATTTCTAAGAATCGGCTTTGACTTAACACGCCATGAGTAGAAAATTGCCATAAAAGATAACCCACTAATGTGATTGCAGAGCCCATAATAATAGAAAATCTTAAGGCTTTTACATCACCTTCTAAATATTTATTTAAGCAAGGAATTGAACCGTGGAAACCAAAAGCGGTAAAGAAAACTGGGCTAGCTGAAATCAATAGCGCTTTATCAATTGGCATGGCCATTAAGTTATCGATTTTAATTTCTGGAATCATCAATCCAAGCACAATGAATAGCGCCGCAATCATCGTAATAAATAAGAAACGATTTAAGGCATCCACAAAGCTTGTGCCAATTGCTACGAAGATACCAAAGAAGATCGTAAATGCTAGGATGGAACCTTTCATTTTGAGATCAGGCGTCGCAAAATCAGGTAAAGTTGAAGCAAGAATTGCACCACCACCGGTTACATAGGCGGAAAGTAACGCATAAAGGAAAATCATTAATACGCTGGTTGCAATAATTCGTCCTGGTCGACCAAAATACTGTGCGGCAAGCGTGCCAATACCGGCATCATATTCAGCAGTTTGATAAACCTCAACAAATAATAATGCGCTATAGGTGAGCAAAATCCACAAAAGAACAAGTAAAACAACAGTAAACGTGAAACCTATTCCTGCAGAGGTGAGCGGCATGGCAAGCATTCCTGCGCCAATCATCGTCCCTGAGGTAATCAAGGTACTTCCCAATGTTTTATTCATGAGTTTTCTCCTTTCCGATTATCGTAGAAAGGCTAGTCACTTCCTTATTTGACAATACATCAAACCACAATGTCATTAGAATGTTTTCGCATTTTTCTCATTAACCAAATATTTTTTAGATACAAAAAGCCCTTACCCCGTTACTGAGGTAAGGGCGGTAGGCCTATTTTTGTTCAAAACGTGCAGTGAAGAAACGTAATTGTTTTGGTTCATACACGAAACGAAGCCCTTTAATATCCTCTTTATGTTTGAATAAGTGGATAATACCATCAGCAACTAAATCCATGTGTGCATAGGTATAAACACGACGTGGAATAGTAATACGTACAGTTTCAAGTTTTGGATGATGGTTTTCGCCAGTTTTGATATCACGACCAGCTGAAATAATACCACGTTCCATTGTACGCACACCGCATTCAACATAGATTGCTGCCGCTAATGCTTGTGCTGGGAAGTCTTCTTCTTGTTTCAAATGTGGACAGAAACGACGTGCATCTAAGAACACCGCATGACCACCAATTGGTTCTACAATCGGTACACCCGCTGCTTTTAATTTTTCACCGAGGTAACGTACTTGTTTAACACGGTGTTCAATGTACTCTTCCTGAGTTGCTTCTTTCAAACCGATCGCCATCGCTTCCATATCACGACCAGCCATACCACCGTAAGATGGCATACCTTCAAACACCACAACCAATTCTTTCGCTTTCATGAACAATTCTTCATCATTCATACATAAGAAACCACCGATATTGGTTAAGCAGTCTTTTTTACCACTCATTGTACAACCATCTGCATAGCTGAACATTTCTTGAACGATAGATTTGATTGAACGATCTTGATAGCCTGGTTCTTGTTCTTTAATGAAATAAGCATTTTCAATACAACGAGTTGCATCGTAGAACACTTTAATGCCGTGTTTTGCGGTTAATTCACGAACAGCTTTCATGTTTGCGATAGAAACCGGTTGACCACCAGCTAAGTTTACTGTTACCGCCAAGCACACATAAGCAATATTTTCAGCGCCTTTTTCGTTAATTAATTTTTCTAATTTTTTAACATCAATATCGCCTTTAAATGGCACATCTAATGTCGCATCATGCGCTTCATCACGAATAATATCGTAGAAAATACCGCCATTGGCTTCTTGGTGGAAACGTGTAGTGGTGAAATACATATTACCTGGTACGTATTGACCCGGTTTAATCGCGATACGAGAAAGAATATTTTCAGCACCACGACCTTGGTGAGTTGGCACAATATGTTTGAAACCAAATAAGTCTTGAACCGTTTCTTGTAAATGATAGAAGTTGCGGCTACCTGCATAAGCTTCATCACCCATCATAATACCGGCCCATTGACGGTCACTCATTGCATTTGTACCACTATCGGTTAAAAGGTCGATATAAACATCTTTTGAATCAAGTAAGAAGGTATTGAAGCCTGCCGCTTTCATTGCTTTTTCACGTTCTGCTTTTGGTAAGATTGAAACAGGTTCAACACTTTTAATACGGAACGGTTCTGCTGGATAGTATGCCATAATAAATCTCCTATTATGTTAGGTTTAAAGTCCATGATTATTAACCCGCTACTAAAAACATCTATCATCGAGTTGCAAGCATAGTACTGAATTTTTTTCTGCAATACTGTGATCAAAGTCACAAATCAATAAAATTTTATCAAATTTATAGAAAATTATTTTTATTTGATAATTTTATATCAAAAATCATAAACATACTGATTATTAGAGCAATTAAACAAGCGAGTTGGACTAACCAGTTTTCTCAATAGGACAAGCAGATATGGGAATGGTGTTGTAGGCGGGATTGCTATGAGAGGGGGATATTTCGGTAGAAGAAGCATCAAAAATACAAAAAGTGTGGTCAATTTTTGAGAGGTTTTAAAACTCTTTGAAAATTGACCGCACTTTATGCTTTTCAAGCATCCAAAAATCTAGCATTACACTTCTAAAATATATCCTATGATATGAATATAAAAATATTTTATTTTCTATATAAATACAAAATCATAATAAAAAAAGAAGAAATGAAGGAAAAACCAAAGACTTTAATAAGCTTATCACAGTCGAAAATCCCCTCATTCATATAATCCAATAAAACAAATAGAAAAATTAATAGTGTTGTAGAAAAAGAAAAAATTAAACTTCCATATATTAGATAACATAATTTTTTTATCATTATTTCTTTTCATCCTTAGATAGTGGCTTACTGACCAACGTAAGTACGTGAACCTTTAGTTTGCGTACAGACATGAATGACAAATTATTGATGCTCCTTGTTTTATCACAAGGTAATAATTTACTTCTTCATACCAAAAATCAAATGAATAACCATCGCTATAACAGAAACGATGATAGATGCGATTGTGGCTTGTATGAAATCTCCTGTAAACTGTCCATAAATAAAATAATCAAACACACCAATAATCAATTCAAAAACAATAAAGCATAATAAGCAAGATAATAAATAAAAAATAAAATATTTCATCATTTAACACCTTATTTTATTCATTCCAATCGCTCTAATCTCGTTTAAAAAAGAGAAGATATATCGGCAAAGCAACCACCTGGAATTTTAGAGACATAAGTAAAGCCTCTTTCATAAGGAGTACATATTGTAAATTCTTCTGCCCTGCATCTAATTCAGCAATCACCATAGCTAAGAAACATAAGAATGTAACAAATATAAAAAATTTTAATATTTTTAAAATCATTATTTATTTAGATGGTAAGTATATACCCAACCATTCTCCTATCCTCTAACGCATATTCATTTTATATATTAAATAGTCATACAAAATTAAAACTAAAAACATAAAAAACCAAGGACTCTTTGTGAAAAATTTTTCTGAAAAATCTATTAATCTAAGTTCAATGATCTATCTTCTCTTTTGCTAAAATCGCAAACACTGCAACAACAAAAGCATAAGGATAAACATCTTCTAGAAAATCTACAAAATTTTCTACACGCCCATACCAAACCCACTCGGTTATATATAAAATAATAACGCCAGATAAAACAACAATAGATAATTTAAATACTTCCAGAATAAATTTCATTAAATATCCTTATTTTCTTCCTGTAAGAAGATAACTGCCTAAAATCGCTGGTATGGGAATCAATAATGATAACAATATCTCAGTCTTTGAAGAAAAAACACCCCTTATAGAAAACTCACCATTGGCTAAAAAATCAAGCAACACATTTATCGATAGTAATAGCAAAAAAAATACAGGAACTATTAATAAATAAAATTTTATCAGTTTTAATATCATTATTACTCTCCAATTTAATACTATTTACCAACAATCATACCAAAAATTGCTCATTCTTAAACCAATTGAACAAGCCATTTGAACAACTAATTTTCCAAATAGTCAAAGCAATCGTAAAAGGAATGCTTTTACACGCCGGATTGCATAAGAGCTTAGGCAAGCAATCCCGACAAAAATGAAGGAGTAGATTTATGAAATCTAAATTGATGAAAGGGTTAGTGATTGTTGCATTAGCAGGAAGCTTAACCGCTTGTGAAATGGACAGACAACAACGTCATACTGCAACGGGTGCAGCAATCGGTGGCGTAGCCGGTGGTTTATTAGGTGGTGATATTGCCACAACACTCGGCGGCGCAGCATTGGGTGGTGTAATCGGTAGTCAAGTGAATAAAGGCGGAGACTATGATGACAGAGAATATCGCCATCATAAAAAACATAAAAGACATCACCACCATAGAAAACACCGTGATTGGGATGACGACTGGGATGATGATTAAGCCAAAATACAGATAAAAATGACCGCACTTTTAAGATACAAATCAAAGTGCGGTCGTTTTTTAGGGATTATTTATGAATTAATAAGGATTACCACCAACCTAGTAGTTTCATCCATAATCCACCCACGCCAAACCAAATGACTAATGAAAGAATGGAAACAATAAAGCTCACGCCCCACCATTGACCGGTTGAGTTATAACCTGAACCGTATAAAGCTGGGCCAGGACCACCTGCGTATTGCGTTAAACTCATGGATAATGTTGAGGTGTAACCTAAACCAATTGCAGCAATGATTGGTGGTGTACCCACAGCGATAGCCGCTGCCACGAAAGCGAGATACATTGCGGAAATATGCGCCATGGCTGAAGCAAAGAAATAGCGAGTATAGAAATATACCAACACCAAAATGGTAAAGGCTACTGGCCAACTGAAACCGCCCACAGATGAGGAAATGTGGGTGGAAATCCAAGTGATTGCACCGTATTTATTGAGTGCATTTGCCATCATCACCAATACCGCAAACCAGAACATCGTATCCCATGCGGTGGTTTCTGCTACGATATTTTTCCAGCTCATAATATTGGTTAATAATAAAATCACTAAACCGATAAACGCTGAAATTGTTGCAGGGATATGGAAGACTAAATCACCCACCGTCCAAAGGAATAAAAGAAGGATAAAGTCTAGGGCAAGAATCCATTCCGCTTTGCTCATTGGACCCATGCTTTTTAATTCTTCACGTGCCATTTCTGCCATTTTAGGCGTATCTTTTAATTCTGGCGGATAAATTAAATACACGAAATAAGGCAAGACGATTAAGCTCACAATACCTGGTACGATTGCCCCTAAGAACCATGTCATCCAAGTGATTTCCACACCTTGGCTTTTCGCAAGTTCTGCAATTAATGGGTTACCTGCCATGGCGGTTAAGAACATGGTACAAATAATGGTATCGATTTGAGAGACTGCAATCGCTAAGAATGCACCTGCACGACGAGCGGTTGGACCTGGTTTAGACTCATACGCATCAGCAATAGATTGCATAATTGGGTACATAATACCGCCCCCACGCGCAGAAGCTGAAGGAATACCCGGACCGATAACAACATCAGCCAACGCCATACCATAGGCCACACCCATCATTTTTTTACCAAAACGACCAACGAAGTACAGCGCGATACGTTTACCTAAACCGGTTTTAATCACCGCGCGAGATAAAAACATGGCAATAGCAATCAACCAAATTGTGCCGTTTGCAAAACCGGATAACATGCCGACATCACCTTGTTTTGGTGAAATTGGTGTAAGTCCAGTCAAACCACTAATCACCAAGGCAACTAGCGTTGCAGCCCCCATAGGCATTGCTTTAGCGATAATAGCCACAATGGTTGCCACAAACAGTGCTAGCATTCCCCATGCTTTTGCGGATAAGCCTTCTGGCGTTGGGATTAACCAAATCCCTAAACCAACGATGACGGCAATCAGTAGCCCTTGCCATTTAAAGCCAAGTTTGACTTCTACTGCTGGAATTTTACTTTCCATAGGATAGCCCCTAGATAAATAATAAAAATAACGCATCACACATAACAACCGTGACACAATCGATTAAATAGCGATCATAAAGATACCACTTATTTAGTACGAGTAAAGATTTAAGAGATGTTTTTTATAAAATTTGATGAAAACTTGATGCAGATTAAAAAATAACTTTAAGAATGAAGAAATTGATTCACGCGTTCAAGCACGGCTTTTCTCACATTATCCTTTTCAAAAAGGATTTCATGTTTTGCTTGAGGTACAAGCATGGATTCTGCATGCGGAAAAAGTGCGGTCAATTTTTCAAGATTTTTGTTATCCACAATTTTTTCTTTTTCCGCTTGTAAAATAAGCACAGGTGTTTCCACTCTTGGAATGATTTTAGGGAGCGCTTTAATTGCATTTAAACACAAATGTACCCAGCGGAAAGTTGGGCCGCCTAAGTGAATAGCAGCGCGTTTTCGATTAACTCGGTTCATCCATTTCATTCGCGTTTTAGAATGGCTAAGTTCATTAAGGTTTAAATCTGCCGGTTTGTAATGTCCTTTACCAAAAACATAGCGATGACCTTGACCAAATGCCATCATCGTTGCAATGATGACTTCATCTCGTAATGGATGTTTCATTGGAACGCCAAAGAAAGGCGAAGAAAGCACGGCCTTTTTAATCTGATGATCGTAATTGGCTAGATAATAGGTGGAAATCAAAGCGCCGAGGGAGTGTGCGAGAATATATTTCGCTTGATAAGCATAAAGTGCGGTCGCTTTTTCAATGATTTTTGCCATATCATCGGTATAAAAACGAAACTCATCTAAATGTCCTTTTTGAGGAATAATGCGCTGTGAATAGCCTTGTCCTCGATGATCAAAAAGCAAAACATCATAACCTTGTTGGTAAAAATCATAAGCCAACTCAGTCCATTTCAGCATATTTTCTGCTCGACCATTCACCAAAATCATCAATTTTCTGACCGCACTTTCAGGCTGAACCAAATAACGATAAGCTAATTTGATATTTTGTTCACCAGAAAGATATTGCGTCGGAAATTGCTCAAAAAAAGGCAATAACTCTGCAAGAGCAAATTGATGAAAATGAGGTTCTCTGATCATAATTTTCTAACAAAAAATAGTGTAGGGATAGTAATAACAGATATGATGATATAAGGTATTTTTAATTCGATCCAAGCATAGTGAAATAAGCTTGAAAGCTCAAGTGTATTTCCTAAATCAGTACTATCAAAGGTGATAAAAACTGAACCCAATAGCCATAAAAGCCAAAGCCACAAACAACCGATAATAAAGTAAGATAATTTCTGAGAAAAAATAAAAGGAAACAATGCTAAAAACGCAACAGTTATCGTTGTAAATAATATATTAAACGTATATTCACAACGCGCTTCATACAAAAATTCACCCGTGTAATTTTGGCATGTTGTTGCAAAGGTTTCAGGATAACCAAGGCGTGAGACAAACCAATATTGCAAAACAAATGTCATTAAAGAAATTGTAATAAAAACAAAGATAGATCGTAGCATATTATCTTTTTTAGTAATGAAAAGGGCGTAGTAAATACGCCCTTTGTAGTGAAAGTAAACTTATGCCACCAATTGTTTTAAGATACGGCGAACTGGCTCTGCAGCACCCCATAATAATTGGTCACCCACAGTGAATGCCGCCAAGTATTCCGGACCCATTGCCAATTTACGTAAACGACCAACTGGTACGCTTAATGTACCTGTTACTTTAGCTGGGGTTAATTCACGTAATGTGATTTCTTTGTCATTTGGAATCACTTTCACCCATTCGTTGTGAGACGCTAAAATTTGTTCAATTTCTTCTAATGGTAAGTCTTTTTTCAGTTTGATAGTGAATGCTTGGCTGTGGCAACGTAATGCACCGATACGTACGCATAAACCATCCACAGGAATTGGATTGTCGCTTAAACCTAAGATTTTGTTGGTTTCTGCATAGCCTTTCCATTCTTCTTTAGTTTGTCCTGTTTCAGGGAGAAGTTTGTCAATCCAAGGGATTAAACTACCACCTAATGCCGCACCGAAGTTATCAGTTGGGAAGCTATCAGAACGCATTTCTGCCGTCACTTTACGTTCAATATCTAAAATTGACGAAGCAGGGTCTTTTAATTCACTTGAAACCGCTTGTTCTAATAAGCCCATTTGTGAAAGTAATTCACGCATATTTTTTGCGCCAGCACCTGAAGCCGCTTGGTAAGTTGCGACAGATACCCATTCCACTAAATCTTTCTCAAATAAACCACCGATAGCCATCAACATTAAGCTCACAGTACAGTTACCGCCCACGAAAGTTTTAATGCCTTTTTTTAAGCCTTCAGAAATCACGTGTTGGTTTACTGGATCAAGCACGATAATTGCATCATCTTTCATACGTAGTGCAGATGCTGCATCAACCCAATAACCATCCCAACCTGTTGCTTTTAATTTTGGATAGACTTCATTGGTATAGTCGCCACCTTGGCAAGTCACGATAATGTCTAATTTTTTAAGTTCTTCAATGTCGAATGCACTTTTAAGTTCACCCGCCTCTTTGCCTGCGAATACAGGGGCTTTTTGACCTGCTTGAGAAGTAGTAAAGAAAACTGGATTAATATTGGCAAAATCTTGCTCTTGCACCATACGATCCATTAATACGGAACCGACCATTCCGCGCCAACCGATAAAACCGACGTTTTTCATGAGTTTTTCCTTATTTTATGTTGTGTTGAATGGGTCTATTAATTACAGGCTTTATGCTACAAAATCAAGTTTTTTTAGAAAAAATGAGGTTTTGTTTAATTTTTCTCAATAAAAAATCCCCTTTCGGGGATTTATTGATTATTTATCTGCTTTTTTCGTGGTTTTCTTTACCGTTTTTTTCGGCTCTGTTTTACCTTCAGATTTGACCGCACTTTTCTTTGTCTTTGTCGTTGTAGGCTTTGTGGTTTTCTCTTTTGTCGTTGAGGATTTAGTTGCTTTTTTCTTTGGCTTTTCAGCTAAATTTGCCGCTTTCCATTCCTCAAATTTTTCAAGTAATACCTTACCCATTGGGCTTGGATCACCTGTAAATAAGGTTTGTAAGCCATTATTTTCAATGATATGACGGCGAAGTTCTAAACGTTCTTGATGGTTTTCAGCTAAACGAATTGCACGTTCAACATATTCATCTACCGTATTTGCAATTAACCATTCCGGTAAACCTAAACGTTTAAATAACCCTTCATCAATATGTTCATGCACTTCTGCACCGGTTTTACATACGCCCACTAAACCTAATGTCACCATATCAATAATGCCATTCGTGTTACCAAATGGGAATGGATTCACCATCATATCGCAGTTATGCAAAATACGAAGATATTGATCATAAGGTGCATGTGGATGAGCTGTCGCATCATTACCTAAATAAGATTTAATAAAACGCTCAACATAAGGATGAGTCACACCACTGGATTGACCTAAAGCAAAGTGGAAATGAACCTTAACATTCGCACGATCACGAATAGCTTTTAATGCTGCCAAGAAATATGGATTAAGCTTCATTGTAGTAGAAGCAATACCAATATTTACGACTTCAGGATTTTCACGTAAACGATACTCTACGTGTTGCGGTGCAAGCGCTGAAGGTACATAAGGAAGAGCATCTTTTGGTAAACGCAATAATTGCTCACTGAAGCATTTTTCAGAACCCACATAATCATCTTCTACAATCACATATTCAATAAAATCAGAATGTGTCGTAGCAGGATGGCCTAAAGCAATCACTTGAATTGGTGCAAGACGCGTGTTACTTGCAAAAATGGTGGTTAAATCCATCCCAATACTTGGCATATAAAGAACGGCTGCACCATTTTTTTCACAAATATCTTTTAATTCATTCAATTTACCAAAAATATTATCACCTTTTAATAAATGGAATTCATCAAACACCGCTTGGCCTGCTGCATCTACAGCTTCATTACCCACACCAATTAAATGAAAACGCTCACGCGCGGCAATCATTGAAGTAGAATGCGTACGATAAATTGAATGAGATGAATGGAAATGCTCCAATAATACAACCATGACAGGTTTGCCATTACGTTCACCTAATTTAGTGACATCGCGATCTGTCCATCCACCTTGCAATAAATGACGGCGAATAACTTGGTTTAATGCTTTTTTCACCCAGTGTTTATTTTCAGCAATATCGTAGCTGCAATGCATATACACATCATGTGAAATTGCGCTTGGCACATTATTTAAGTTTTCAATTGTCGCTAATTTTTCAGGGAACCACTGTAAAATGGTGCCACGTTTAGAGAATGCTTGATCTGTCGCAATAAAACGGGGTGATTGCAATGCAAAACAAAGGGATGCACATAATTCAGAGTCTAAATTCCATAAAGCATCAAGATTAACATTCACATTAGATTCTGGCAGATAGAAAATACAGAATTTAATCAATGATGATCTCGCATTATCTAAATGAAAATCGGATAAATTAGTTTTATCTGGATTGCGGTTATAAGTTTGCAACACATGATCAGCATTCACAAA
The DNA here is from genome assembly GCA_018366115.1 of Parahaemophilus parainfluenzae. Classification (GTDB taxonomy): domain Bacteria; phylum Pseudomonadota; class Gammaproteobacteria; order Enterobacterales; family Pasteurellaceae; genus Haemophilus_D; species Haemophilus_D parainfluenzae_AB. The sequence goes on from JAGZIS010000015.1 coordinate 15,468, forward strand.
AGGTGATGATGCAAAAATCATATTAATCCAACGTTGTAAAGTAAAGAAACGTTGTGCCCCGCCTTCAGAAATATCTAATTTAGGATCAGAAAATAGCTCGCTCATTGCTACCGCTACACGGGTACAAAAATGCTTAATTTTATCTTGTACTAATTCATCATTTAATTGGCTAGGATAATCAATTTCAATGCCTTCAACGCCACCAAAATTAGTATCAATTTTGCTTAAAATATCGAGCAATTCTACGCAAGCTGCTTCATAATTTTTTGCCGCAACTTCTTGTTCAAAACGGATAACACTTGGTTGTTTTTGTGTTTCTGCCATTTTTTAATTCCTTTGGTAAAAAATAAATAAGATTAATAATTAACAGGTTCCCCACAGATCGTATTCATCTGAATGAGTAATGGTTACTTTAATAAATTCACCTACTTTCACAGGCGAGCCACTTAGATTTTCAATATAAACTAAGCCATCAACTTCGGGTGCATCAGCTTTTGTACGACCGATAATACCTTCATCATCAATTTCATCCACAATTACATCAAGTGTTTGGCCAATTTTTTGTTTTAATCGTTCAGCCGAAATTTCTTGTTGTAACTGCATAAAGCGGTGGAAACGTTCTTCTTTTACATCTTCAGGCACTTGGTCGGTCATTTCAGTTGCAGGTGCGCCTTCTACCGGGCTAAATTTGAAACAGCCTACACGATCAAGTTGTGCTTCTTTTAAGAAATCCAATAACATTTGGAAATCTTCTTCTGTTTCACCTGGGAAACCTACAATGAAAGTTGAACGCAAGGTTAAATCAGGACAAATCTCACGCCATTGCTTGATACGCTCTAAAGTGCGGTCAATTTTTCCTGGTCTTTTCATTGCTTTTAAAATTTTCGGACTCGCATGTTGTAATGGAATATCCAAATAAGGCAACAATAAACCTTCCGCCATTAATGGGATTAAATCATCTACGTGCGGATAAGGATAAACGTAATGTAAACGCACCCAAATACCTAATTTACCAAGCTGTTTACACAAGGTCATTAAGTCATTTTTTATTGGCATACCATTCCAGAAAGCCGTTTTCACACCACCTTCTTTACGTTGTGTATCCATCGCATAAGCGGAAGTATCTTGTGAAACAACCAATAACTCTTTCACGCCTGCATCAGCAAGACGTTTTGCTTCATCCAATACTTGCGTGATAGAACGACTTTCTAAATCCCCACGTAATGAAGGGATTATACAGAATGTACAACGATGATCACAGCCTTCTGAGATTTTCAAATAAGCATAGTGTTTTGGTGTTAATTTCACCCCTTGTTTTGGTACAAGGCTGGTGTAAGGGTTATGCTCTGGTTTTGGTACGTATTTATGTACTTGTGCCATTACTGTTTCATAACTATGTGGACCGCTCACTTCCAATACTTTCGGATGAACTTGACGAATTTGATCTTCTTTCGCACCCAAACAACCCGTCACAATCACACGTCCGTTTTCTTCCAACGCCTCTCCAATGGCTTCTAGGGATTCTTGCACAGCACTATCAATAAAACCGCAAGTATTCACAATAACCAAGTCCACATTTTCATAACTTGGCACAATGTTATACCCATCAGTACGTAATTCGGTCAGAATACGTTCAGAATCCACTAAATTTTTAGGACAACCTAAACTTACAAAGCCAATATTCGGCGTTGATTTTTGCATAAATTTATTCTCAACTATCATTATCTTTCAAAGCTTGAGATTTTACTCAATTTCAAGCCGAAAGGCGATAAATTAAAGGTAAATAGATTGTAAATTTACCCATTAAAGTCCTTTTTTCAGGTAGAATAACGCCCGTTTTTTTAATTTACTCATATTCATTATTAACATGGAAAATTCTTCTCTTTTTTCGACCGCTCTTGAACAGATGGCTTATTTACTTATCCTAGGGAAAATGCTTCTCGGCCTTGTACTTGGTGGGATTATTGGCTTAGAACGTGAACTTAAACACAAACCGGTTGGTGTCAAAACTTGTGCCATTATTGCGGTGACAACTTGTGTACTGACGATTGTCTCCATTCAAGCCGCAGAACATTATGCTCAAGTTTCAGATAATATCCGAACTGACCCTATGCGACTTGCCGCACAAGTAATCAGTGGCATAGGTTTCTTAGGTGCAGGGGTTATTTTGCACAAGAAAAATGATGCGATTTCAGGTTTAACCACTGCAGCAATTATCTGGGCTGCAGCGGCTATCGGTGTAGCAACAGGTGCTGGTTTTATTTTTGATGCCATTATTGCCACTTTAATGATTTTAATCGCCATCCGTATCAGCCCGATTGTGCAACGTTATGTTCGTCGTAAAACCTATAAAAAGCGTACTCGTTTAGCTATTCAACTGAGCTCTGCTAACGGCATCAGCAAAGTGACAGATTTATTATTGAAACATGATTACCGCATTGAAAATATCTCAGTAAAAGACCAAGCGAGTGGCGAAGTTCGCTTGCAAGTGAGATGCTACAACATTGATAATGAAATGCTAAAAGATGTCTATACGCTGTTAAAAACAGAAGATGAAGTACTGAGTGTGGATGTAGAAAATTAAATCAGATCGCAATATAACACTATCATAAAACAACTACTTGCTAAACATATAGTTAAATTGGATAACGTCATGAATTTACAAGATAATTTCGAGCAGCATACGCCTGATGCATAAGGCTATGTTTGTTTATTTGCAAGGGTTCGCGCGTTTTGGAAATGAAAAGCTACATAATAACCTACACTTATGTAGCTTTTATAGCTGAGGGGGCAAATTATCTCAGAGATGTTTGAGTGAAATACCCAATAGAATTGTCTATGATATCTGGGTATTTTGACCAATCAATGTTGAGTATAAACTTACTTTTACACTTTTCAAGACATCTATTCGTTTTTAGTCTTAAGTTTCTATTCACCTTTGTATCATCATCTACTTTAGCTTGTAGATACGATTTAACCGCTAGAGGAATACTTTTCTCCTCTTTTATATAAGGAAGGAAATCCTTAAATTGAGAGGCGATTTTATTTCTTCTATAAATGAGAATTCTACTGAATGGGTTTTCTAGCATTGAAACCTCCGATAGAAAAAGTGGTTGTTGATATGGCGGTTTTATTCTTAATTCTAAGCGAGTAATGCTCCGCTTAATATGTTCTCTCTTAACTATAAGGTTATTTTGGTAAACATCTTCAACTTCTTGAAATTTTAGTTTCTCATATACTAAAAGGTAAGAACTAGAACGTTGAGAACCAATAGCATAATTGTTCTTACAATCATCTTCGTTACCTAAGAAATTCCGCCCTGTTCTAGCATTAGGAATAGAGAAGTAATAATTTCTTAGAAATCGCTTGCTGTGTACATCAAGGGTAAGATCGATTCGAGTTACTCTACTAGTTTGTAACAGCATATCAATAACCTCTACCCCAATATGTTTCTTCAGCCATTTGATCACATTAGGTATGTCTCTATTTTTTGCATATTGTGGAGATAACTCAAATCTAACTCTAGGCTCATTAAGTTTTCTTGGGAAATCGTAAGATAATAGCAGATAAAAATCAGGATTTTTCATCGAAGTAATTTTTATACCACAGCGGTAATGTTTAACTTTTATACTACATATCTCATATTTTCCAGATCTAACCTGCTTTAACTTATCAAATTTTTTGTATACACCCCAGAATTCTTCAGCTGGTATTATTTTTGATACAAAAGATAGCTTATCAATTCCCATATAAATAGGGTATTTTTTGAAAGTACCTACACAGATAAAGTTATTCTTTCTATAAATAGCATTTCTGTTTACAAGAATGGTATTTTTCATAGCTAATTTCCTATTGAGTTGTTGTATTATTTAATAAATATGCTTGTAACGTGCTAATAGAGTGATTGGAACTTGAATTACATGCACATCCTCTATTTACAATCCATTCATCAATTTCCGTTTCTAACCACGCAACAGCTCTCAATGACAGTTTCTTTGGTGGTGGAAAATCAGATGTTTTGATTAGTCGGTATATAGTTGATTTGGATAACGTTGTTTTTGCCATTACTTGGCTTAGTTTGATTAGTTTCATAAAAACCTCATTTATTACCAAAAGGCGGAATTACCCTTTGCGAGGTTTCCTTTACAGAAGTGAATATTTAGCTATTTTTAGCTCTTAAACTGGCTGACAGTCAGTTATAAATAGCCTAAAATAACTGACTGTCAGTTTTATTAATTTAGTTGCTGACTGTCAGTTGGTTTAAGGAAGAAAAGTGAGTACGAATTTTATTGGACAAACAAGAAAGCAAAAGAGAAATTGTGAAGAGCAACAGCGTAGAAGGAAATCAATCAAGGAACGCTTTCCCAAGACGGTTACATTCCATACTTATGAGGATATTGATGAAAAAATAGCAAGAAGACAGATGAAGATAGCAAAAGCCTTTGAAATAGTAGGAGAAAAGATAAGACAAGCGGAAGTAAAATCTTTAGCTATTACTTATTATATTTATATTCACGCAAGAAAAGAAAAATTAAGAATATTGCGTCAAATCTATAGATATGCAGGTGAGGAAAATATGACTTTAGATAAATTACTTAAGTTGTTAGATAAAAATGTTCCCCTGAAAAAAGAGAAATGGAATCGAGAAATCCTACTTGCTTATTTATTCTTTAGGGATGAAAGAGATAAAAAATAGTGAACTAGGTAAAATTTCAGAGATTTTTACGCTATTTGTACCACAACTATCAAAAAGAACTAATTTTTCGTTATCGTAACTTTTTATCAAACTCCAATGATAGTTAGTCGAGAATAATACTATTGAGTTAGATTGGCTTTCTAGATGAGAAGATATAAGTAAGGGAATTTTTGAGTGTCTTCTTATGTTAGGGTAGTCTATTCTTATTTGCTTATGTATTTTAGCGGTATGATTTAATAAATACTTCATTTGGTGAAGATCCAATCCACTCGTGAGTAGATCATAAATACCCCAGTTATTCATATAAGCTAAAAGTAGCTCGTGAAATAATGGTTTTCGCTTAATTTTCTTATTTGATACGAAATAGACTGCATTTACTATGCTATAAATTCCGCATAAACAGTCTAATTCCCCCTGTTGCAATGCTTTCATGCAAAATAAAAATATGTTTATATATCAATATTTTAACATATTTTTTAGCATCTACAAAATAGTCTCAAGGAAGACTAAAAGACCACGTTTTTTGTCCGCACTTAACCTATCTAAATGAGCATAAAGTCTATTTCTAATACGATCTTCTGAAACAGGAATAAATTTCTGTTTATCATTAATTTTTTGATCTGATATGCAATCTATAAAAAACCAGCTAATTTCGGTATTCAATGCTGCGGCAATTTCGACTAGATGTGCAACATTAATCTTATTTTCACCTCGCTCATAACGAGAAAGTTGCTGTTGTGCGATGCCAATTTGCTCCGATAGCACGGAGGCACTTAATCCAAGCTCTTTACGCTTTTGCTGAATCCGCTTTCCTATCAATCTATCGGTTTCTGTTACTGAAAGTTTCGACATTATCTAGCCTTAAAATCATCTTTTATAGCTATTTTGTAACTGTTTTACTCCTTTAAAAATATCGGTTATAGTATATTTTACGAATATCACCTATTTAAGGATTTTGTTATGAAGCATTCTTTTACACTTATTCATTGGTATGGACCTTTTGAGCTTTCTGAAGTGATTGAATCAGATTGGGGAAAAGAGAGCGGGCTCTATTTGTTTACAGGAAAACAAAAAGATGAGACTGAGAGCCAAATTCAATACTGCGGTATTTCGGAACAGTCCTATGCATCCCGATTTAAAACTCATCATAAACACTGGAAAATTGATAGTGAGCGAGAGGTTTGGTTAGGGATTATTGAATCTACACCTTACCCTCATATGAATGGAGCTTATTTAGCCTATTTGAAAGAGCCTGAGCGCTTACTTACCTATTATTTACAAGCTCCATTAAATGAGAAAAATCGTATTTTGAAACCACGACCAATGACAGTAATCAACTATTGGTTTACAAAAGATAAAGAACTTAGAAGAAAAAATGTTCACGTAGCTCAGCAAGGTATGCACAGTGTCATTTCTTGGGATGGTGAAAACTGGCATTTAGGTGATCTTAAAATTGTTTCAGATGAAGAGGAATAACCAGCTATGCAATTAGATGATTTTAATATTACTGCTGAATATATGGAATATTCAGATAGTAGTAATAAATCCGAATGGGGGGAACCACTACCTTGCTGGATTAAGTATGAAAGTGAATCTAAAGAATTAAGTATTAAGTTTGAATATGAACAAGAGGGAAAGCCTAATACTTATGTTTGGTTTAAAGGCATAGTAGATATGCTCACTTATCCTTGTTCAGTAGAGCTAAGATCAAATAAACCTAATGTTACAGAAGAATCAATGTTGTTAGAAATAATAAATGATGGTGAAAATTGGTACTTTGAGGGAGTAGTTTATGATCCTTATACAGAAAAGATTGATGGTGTATTAGTCAATAGAATTGCTGAACGAATGATCTATATCAATCAAGTTGATCCTGATGAAAGCGATCTTGACTTTTAATTAATAACCCAGAGGCTTTTATGTTTTCAGATAATTTGTTATTTCCGACAGATTTATTGGATAGACATTATAATGTGAAATTGCCAGATATGAAGAAAGCGTTATCTATGTTTGGAATCACAAATGCAAATATTAGCTACTCTATTGGCCCGGTGGTAATAACTTACTATATCAAATTAGAATTTGATCGCTTAGAAAAGGAAAGTATCAATCAAATTTCTGATCCGACAAAATGGGCTAAAATATTGAATGTTCGTGCAGTAAGAATGATTCCGAGTGAATTTGGCATACTATCTTTGGAAATTCCACATAATAATCACCATACAATTTCACTTAAAGAGGTGATTGGTTCCGAGGTTTTTATTAATAGCAATGATAAGTTACCGATCGCTTTAGGTGTAAATCCAGAGGGCAATCCTGTAGTAATTGATTTAGCCAAGACACCTCATCTTTTGATTGGGGGAGGTACAGGAGCAGGAAAATCAGTCTGTATTAATACTATTCTTATCAGTCTATTATCAAGATTTGATGAAAAACAACTTAAATTGATATTAATTGCTCCGAAGATCGTTGAATTATCACCTTATAATGATATTCCTCACCTCATTACACCTGTTATCACTGATATGAAAAAAGCCGTGCAAGCCTTAAAATGGTGCGTAGATGAAATAGAACGCCGCTATCAGCTTTTATCATTATGGGAAGTACGCAATATCGAAAGTTATAATCAGAAAATTACTCGTTTAAATGTGGAAGGAATCGCTAAAGAAGCATTTACTCCATTAAATTATTTTGTTGTCGTGGTTGATGAGTTTTCCGATTTAATGATGGCTAGTGGTAAACATATTGAAGAATATATTATGCATATAGCCCAAAAAGCACGGGCTGTAGGGATTCATTTAATTTTAACTACACAACATTTTACTACTGATGTTATTACAGGCGTAATTAAAGCTAATATTCCTAGCCGTATAGCATTTACAACGACTACTGAAGGCGATTCTCGAGCTATTCTTGGTGAGCGTGGAGCAGAAACCTTATTAGGCTCTGGAGATATGCTATATGCTGAAGCTGGCTCTCCTGATTTAACAAGAATTCATGGTGCATTTGTCAGTGATGAAGAAATTACAGCTATTACAGATTTTTTGCGTATATGTGGAAAATCTCAACAATATCCAGAAAATATCTTCACTGAAGAGGTATTTTCGCCAGTTAAGACTGAGCTTGATCCCTTATTTGATATTGTGCGTAAATGGGTAATTGAAACTCAAACTATTTCAATATCAGCAATTCAACGCAAATTTAACCTTAGCTTTAGTCGAGCCGCTCACATTATGGATCAGCTTGAAACAGAAGGTATTGTATCTGAGCTATCAAAATTGGGAAAACGGCAGTTACTCATAACAGAAAATTAAAGAATAGGCAGGGAACTGCCTATTTTTGTTCTGTTAGTAAATCATCTAGGTAATCAGCCCATTTTTGTAACCAAATTTTACATTCTTTATCGTAAGTATGTAGATTATAAGTGCCTTCAATTCCTTTCTTAGAATGTCCTAGAATAGCCTCGCCAACTTCATTCGGGCACCCCAATCTCGCCAAACCTGTTCGAACTGTTCTACGCAGATCGTGTGGCGACCAATGTTCAATGTCTAACATTGCCCCACTTTTTCTAAGTATCCAAGTTCTTTCGGTAAGGTATTTTTGTTGGATAGGCTTTTCTTGTAATCGCATTTGAAATAAGTATTTTGTTGAACGATCAAATGTTTTAAGAAGATCTACTGTTTGATTAGATAGCTGAACATAGCGAGATGTGCCAGTTTTAGTTTCTCGAAGAAAAATTGTCTTCATTTCTAAATCAATATCATCCCAAGCAATAGCGCAAATTTCCCCTGTTCGACAGCCTGTGAGTAATGTAAGTAGAAATACGTTTTGGATTTTTTCTGTTAGTCTTGATGTTTTCAGCCATTTTAGGAATATCCCTAATTCACGGTGATCAAATGCTCTAGTTCCTTTGTTATTAGTGAGTTTAATGGTTGTCATTTTTAACGTTTCTTTTGCTAATAATGCAGGGTTTACAAAATTTTCATCAAATTTATCTAGTCCAATAGCAAAACGATATGCCGCAGTCCACTCTCTAAGAACACTTCCTGCTTGTACGCTTGCACCTCGATTGTTCACGATATTTGTAATATGTTCGGCGATTTCTTTTCTTGTCATAGAAGAGGCTAATCTATCGCCAAATGGAATGACTACATCATTGTATAAAGTTCGTCTAACTTCATCTTGCCCTTTAGGTTTTCTTGCTCCAACTATTAAACGACCATTTTCACTATAGTGATCTTCAATATATTGCGATAAGTAAAGTTCAACAAGATCTTTGACATAAAAGAGTTTCTGGCTTTCTTTTTGAGCTTGCTCTTTTTTAAATTCTTTTAATTCGGTTGCAGGACAGCGACCAGCTAAACGAATATGTTTTAGCTCTTTTAGCTGCTTTCTTGCCTCTGCTAGGCTAGTTTGAGGAAATGAGCCTATTTTTACTTGAGTTAGCTTTTTAGTTATCGGGCTAGAATATCTATAAAAAAATGTTTTTATACCAGTTTTACCACAAGTTACCCTTAGACCTGAATACTCACCAATATCAGCTTTATCAAAATCTTTAGGCTTCATCATTTCAATAGTTTTCGTAGTTAATGGCTTTTTCATAGCATTACTCATAAAATATTCCGATAAATTCCATTTTTTGCTATATGTATATTATACTATAAGCTATAAAAACCTACAAAAAAACCTACATTTTAGTATAGGATTTAGTGAGTCTTCATAAAACCTAATGAAACTACTAAATACAATAAATTTTATATATATTGTTTAAAATCAATATATTAAAAGGATTAAATAGATGATTTTTGAAGAGAATTTCCAACAACATACGCCAATGATGCAGCAATATCTCAAGTTAAAAGCAGAAAATCCTGATATTTTGTTATTTTATCGAATGGGGGATTTTTATGAGCTTTTTTATGATGATGCAAAAAAAGCGGCAACGTTGTTAGATATTTCTTTAACTAAACGTGGGCAATCAGCAGGTAATCCAATACCCATGGCGGGCGTGCCTTATCATGCGGTAGAAGGCTATTTAGCAAAATTAGTGCAATTAGGTGAACCTGTTGCTATTTGTGAGCAAGTGGGTGATCCCGCCACATCAAAAGGACCGGTTGAGCGAAAAATTGTACGAATTGTGACACCAGGTACAGTGAGTGATGAAGCACTTTTACCAGAACGCCAAGATAACTTAATTGTGGCGGTTTATCAGGAAAAAGAAAAATTTGGTCTAGCCACATTAGACATGACATCTGGACGCTTTCAGCTTTGTGAACCTCATTCAAAAGAAGCCTTGCAAGCTGAATTACAGCGTATTAATCCCGTGGAATTACTTTATTGTGAAGATTTTGCCGAAATGGCCATTATCGAACATTATAAAGGATTACGCCGTCGTCCTATTTGGGAATTTGAACTCAGTACGGCGATTTCAGAACTTAACCGTCAATTTGGTACGAAAGATTTACGTGCATTTGGTGTAGAAAAATCACCTCTTGGCTTGGCAGCAGCAGGCTGTTTATTGCAATATGCAAAAGAAACACAGCGTGCTTCTCTGCCACACATTCAAAGCATCAGTGTCATTCAAAATAACGATAATATTCAATTAGATGCTGCAACACGCCGAAATTTAGAACTCACTCAAAATCTTGCGGGTGGCACAGAAAACACGCTGGCTTCGGTATTAGATAAATGTGTTACGCCAATGGGTAGCCGTTTATTAAAACGTTGGATTCATCAGCCTATCCGTCAAACAGACATTCTATTAAAACGCCAAAAAACGATTGGTGAAATTATTGAGCAAGATTTGTATCACGAATTGCAGCCTTATTTGCAACAAGTGGGCGATATGGAACGGATTCTTGCCCGTGTAGCACTGCGTTCTGCACGTCCTCGCGATCTCACACGTTTACGTACCGCATTAGAACAAATTGAACCGATAAAATCGCTGATTCATACAAAAACATCATCAAATTTGACCACACTTTCCGCGCAAATTGGTGATTTTTCCGCGCAAATCGAGCTACTTCAAAAAGCAATTATTGAAACTCCTCCATTATTAATTCGCGATGGTGGCGTGATTGCTGAAGGCTATAATGCCGAATTAGATGAATGGCGAACCCTTTCCGCTGGCGCAACACAATATTTAGAAAATTTAGAACAACGCGAACGAGAAAGTACGGGTATTGATACTTTAAAAATTGGCTTTAATGCGGTGCATGGCTATTACATTCAAATTAGCCAAGGACAAGTTCATAAAGCACCGATTCATTATGTTCGTCGTCAAACCTTAAAAAATGCCGAACGCTACATTATTCCTGAATTAAAAGAATATGAAGACAAGGTTTTAAAATCAAAAGGCGCGGCGCTTGCTTTAGAAAAGCAACTTTATGATGAATTATTTGATTTATTGTTGCCACATTTAGGTCAATTACAATTAGCCAGTTTGGCATTGTCTGAATTGGATGTGTTAGTTAACCTCGCAGAGCGAGCAGAAACCTTAAATTATGTTGCACCACAATTTAGTGATGAAATTGGTGTAAAAATTGAAAATGGTCGCCATCCTGTGGTGGAACAAGTTTTAAAAGACCCTTTTATTGCCAACCCTGTTAATCTCAATCAGCAACGTCATTTACTGATTATTACTGGCCCAAATATGGGCGGTAAAAGTACCTATATGCGTCAAACAGCTTTAATTACGTTAATGGCCTATATAGGCAGCTTTGTGCCAGCTGATAGCGCGGTTATTGGGCAAATTGATCGTATTTTTACTCGAATTGGTGCCTCTGATGATTTAGCATCTGGTCGTTCTACATTTATGGTGGAAATGACAGAAATGGCGAACATTCTTCATCAAGCCACTTCACAAAGTTTGGTTCTTATTGATGAAATTGGACGAGGTACTTCTACCTATGATGGACTTTCTTTAGCTTGGGCTTGTGCTGAATGGTTGGCGAAGAAGACTCGTTCGCTTACGTTATTTGCGACCCATTATTTTGAACTCACCGCACTGCCAGAACAAATTGAAGGCATTGCCAATATTCATTTAGATGCATTAGAACATAACAATACCATCGCCTTTATGCACGCTGTTCAAGACGGTGCAGCAAGTAAAAGTTATGGTCTTGCTGTTGCAGCGCTAGCTGGTGTACCACAATCTGTCATTAAACTGGCGAAGCAAAAATTGCATCAATTAGAAAAATTGTCGGCACAAAATGGTGATCAACAAATTCAACATTTAAGAGCGTTAAATCAACATCAAGGTGAATTGGCTTTTGAAGCAGAACCGGATGCTTTACGCGAAGCCATTGAGCAACTTGATCCAGATGAGTTAAGTCCAAAACAAGCCTTAACTTATCTGTATCAATTGAAGAAAATGCTGTAAGAAATAAAAAGAGCGGTCAAAAAATTCGGTATTATGTAGCAGTTGCACAAAACCTAAAACGTAATCTTAACCGCAGTAAAATTTCCAATGCTCTTATATCTAAAAACAGGGTTAAGGGCATTTCTTTTACCTCATTTTAACTGCTTTCCCTGATACGAATCGAAATATTATTTTGCGATTAAAAGTTAAGCCGCAAGTAATTACTGCTCACACTTCATTATCTCATTGATATTTTTTTGAAATAGGCTTAGAAAATTTCTTTAGGGCTGAAAGCTGTCATGCTGATTAACTCTTGCGAGCAATAATTGCCTTGCCAATAAAATAACCTACCCATTCCCTTAATGGCAAAACCCATAGACAATTTTGAGGATATCATTGAATAGTTCGCCATTAGACTTTTGGCAGTTATTTAACATAAAGGCGGCTTGGTTAGCATAATGTAGAGCATATTTATTATTACATTTATGGTGAACACCACGATGTAAATCACGGAAACGAGCATTAAAGGATTCGGCTAAATTGTTAATGCCTTTTGCATTGTAACATTCTTTATGATTATTAACACTCCAACGAGTGTAATGGAAATCCAAATTCTTATTAGGTGATTTTCATCATACATAATATCGCTACCTGTTTTTACAAAATGTTGGTTTAAGGCGAGAATGATGTTAGCGTTTTCGGTGTAATCTATTGCAACAATAGCTCTATTTGAATCCCCATAATGTCCCATTATTAGAAGCACGTTGATTTAAACTGATGATGTAACTTTTTGTTTTTCTAAACTTACGATATGTTTTTCCATCTTTATTTTTCTCTTTTTGTTTATAGTCATTTTTACGATAGTTTTTTTATGCAATTTGAAGTTGATTAATGTACCGTCTTCGTGAATTTTACCTTGTAATGGTGTTAAATCATGAGTCTTTAATAAGGCTTCATGCAGTTTATGGCAAAGTATAAAAGCAGTTTTGTAGTTCACATTCAAATGGCGACTCATTAAAATGGCAGAAATACCTTTGACTTCATTAGCAAACAATAAAATTGCTGCCAAAATATCGATAAAAGGTAATTTATGAAAAGCAAATGCGATGTTAGTAGTAATATAGAAATGACGCTTGCAATGTTTATAACACCAACACTTACAAGATTGGAGAAAATAAGCATTCTGGCAGATTCTGTAATATGGACACACCTCGTCTGTAATATCGTTAGGATTTACCTAGCAGTTGTTTTTTAAAAAGTTGAAATGCTATCAATAAAAACTATTATTGCCAAAATTATGATGAAAGAAGGTCGTATAAATAATTAAGTTTAAACACTTATTTTTAGGGAGGGATAAAGCTTTAAGTTACTTTTACCAACTATTTTTCCTATATATATCAAAGTACGGTAATCTTTTACTACCAACCACCTCAAAACTAACAAAGGGAAAACTAATTTGTTAAACCCGGTCCAATAAATATTTCTCGTAGATTTTCAATTTCAACGGAGAATTTATGTTGATCAAACATCTGCTTCATAACATTTGTTAAATTATAAGATTCATTGATAGTTGTAAACCTTTCCGGTGATATTTTGGATAAATAACCAAGAAAATTATTAAATTTAGTTTCTAAATTTTGTAATGCTTTTATCGGATTTTTGATACCTTTATTTTTCCATACTGCTTCTTGGTGATATAAATCATTTCGGAATCTTAAGACATCTTGTAACCGTGTAAATAAATTTAAATTAGTTCCAAAGCGATTGTCAAATAGATTTGTGAATATATTCTGCCAATATGTTGTATTGGGATTTTTTATAGGATCTGGATTAAGCAAATGAACCCAAAAACCAAATGTTAGATGTGAGATCATATCATTATGATTTGGCATCGGAACTAAAGCTAGTATTTGTTGATCTGATGGCAATACTAATCCTTTCTTTATTGCTTTTTTTATCTGCTTTTGTTTTAATTTATTGAATTTACTTGAGTAATTACGTTGAACATCCTTGTATGCCTTAGTTAACTGCGTTTGTCCTTCACTATTCAAGTAAGCTGACATATAGATAGGATTTATAAAGTATTCATATAAAGGTACTTTTGGACTACTTGGATCAGTAATAAGCCACTCTTCTATTTTGTAACTTAATTCATTTCTAAATGCTATTTCAATTTCTTGAATAACAGTAAAATAAAGTGCAGCACGATGCTGTAAACTGGTGTACACACACATAGCATCAATCGTATTACCATCACAAATTTTCAAATAAGGAGATAAACGGCTATTAGAAATACTCTGTATATTGCGATTAAGCATAATTCTTTACCTTGTAAGTTATTTTCTTGTGTTTTTTTGTGTTTTCTTGTATTTTTTTGTGTTTTTTTATATCTAATAATAACTCAATCATGACTTTATGATATAAAATGTTGCCACTGGCTAGGTGCAAGCCTTCTTGGTCTCGAGAGTATCAGTTACTTATAGCTGAAATTCTTTGTTATAGTACGATTACGCAAATGGCAACCTTAAGGTTGTCATTTGTTTTTTTGGCTACTCAATATCCAATTTTTTACAGTTTCTCTTGACCAGCGTGGACTATTACCGATATATAAATCTGGCTGTGGAAAAACTGTAGTCGTATCTTCTTCATCGTCGTCTGATAAGGATGATAATTTTCCAAAATCATGCGATAGGTAGTTTGTTACTTCCAATAATGTAGAAATACGGTTTTCTCCATTTTTTATCCATCTATTTAATGTGCTTCTTGAAATAGATAGTTTTTTCTGTATATCAGACATCGAATATAGTATAGCTTTTCCACTTAGTAAATCATCAACTAATTTTTCCTGTTTTTGTTTGTTACTCATTTTAACTTTTCCTCTATAAATAGGATATTTTATAACTAAATTATATCCAATTTATTTTGATGCTTCTGATATCAATTTAGTTAAATCATCTATTCTTTTAAAGCAATCTCTTTAAAAGAATTTGCAAAAGCTTCTTTAAATATTTTCAGGTATTGAACGGTAATCAGCTTTCAATTTATCTTCTTGATTAGACATATCACTTTCTTTCATGGTTGATTGGAACATTATCCCTTTATCTGTTAATAACCAAGTAATACTGATTCCTTGTGCTTTATGAATTTTTACCAATCCTTCCACATTAGGATCTCATCTTTCATTAAGATAGTTCATTGCTGAACAATATAATTCTAAAAATTCTTTTACGCTCATGCCTTTTACTTCTAAAATTTGTTTTAATCTATCTGATATGCGCATTGTTTCACATTTTAATTTAATCAAGGCATAACCACAATGTGGCATCTTTTTTTCTCTTAACCAGTAAGGCTCGCTCTTTATTTCCCATCAAGATAGTAAGACTATCTGATGACTAATCATTTTCAATTTAGTGCAATATTCGCAGGGGAGGTGAAAAGCATGGTGTATATTCCAAATGCGGTGTACAACATCAAGCCTGTTTTATCTCCACTCACAAACAATAGCGATCATTGTAAACATACCTTTAGCATTCACTCAGAAACGATTTTTGCGAATTATAAACTGTCGCTTCAAACCTATTAAGGCAATCACAGACAAGTAGAGCGAGTAGTATTAAAAGCAAATGATGTGTACTGGAGGTTGAAAGTATAACTACTAATTAGTTTTCAAGGATTTCAAACGCCAATCCCTCCCTACACGCTCAACTAATCTTTTTTTTCCAATCACAGCAATATTCTTTTGACTACTTTATAATAGTTATTGCAGCATCAATAAATTGTGGTTGACCTTGTAATCCCAATACCGCTTCAGCAAGTTCCCTACATGAAACCTAATCTCTAGATTCTCGTAATACTTTTGCTATCAAAGGCGTTGTGATTAATAGTAGTGCTTTAAGCTCTTTAGGTACAAAAGGCTGTGCTAGTTCATTGATTTCCTGTATTAATGCTCTATTTTGCTAATAACTCTTGTTTTTCTTTTAGCAGCAATAAACGCTCACCTAACACTCATTTCGATAGTTTTTGTGTCATAACAAAAAAGCCCTTACCTAATCTAATAAGTAAGAACTTTAACAATTTTTAATTATGCGGTCTTTGTACATTTACTACATAATACCGAAAAAATTCATTGTTTTTTATGATCACTCTTTTATTTTCACTAATTTCTTAAAATCTCATATATTTCAGAATCTTTTCTATCGAGATAATGGATAGATTGAATTTTACGAATGGTGCGTGATTTACCACGGATTAATAGGGTTTCTGTAGTTGCTAAGTTGCCACGACGAGAAATCCCTTTAAGCAATTCACCCTGCGTAATTCCCGTTGCAGCAAAAACAAGGTTATTATCACGTACTAAATCTTCTAATTTTAAGATTTCATTGACCTTCACACCTAAGGCTTCACAACGTTGAACTTCTTCAGCAGCAATTTTACGGTTTTCTTCTGTATCGCCTTTCACTTCATTACGTGGAATAAGACGAGCTTGCATATCCCCACCTAATGCACGAATTGCAGCGGCAGCTGCCACACCTTCAGGTGCACCGCCTATGCCATAAACCATATCCACTTCAGCATCCGGTAAGCAACATAAAACCGAAGCGGCCACATCACCATCTGGAATGGCCATCACGCGAATACCTAGATTATGCATTTGCTTAATCACTTTATCATGACGTGGTTTAGCGAGCACCATTACCGTTAAATCCGATAAGGATTTACCTAAACGAGAAGCTACACGGCGAAGGTTTTGTTCAATCGGTAAACTTAAATCAATCATGCCTTTCACTTCAGGGCCGACAACCAATTTTTCCATATACATATCAGGCGCTTTTAAGAAAGTACGTTTACCACCAGCAGCCAATACTGAAATAGCATTTGATTGGCCCATTGCGGTCATTCGTGTGCCATCAATCGGATCAACTGCAATAGAAACAAGCTCACCATTACCTGACCCTACTTTTTCACCAATATAAAGCATTGGGGCTTCGTCAATTTCCCCTTCACCAATCACAATTTCACCGTCCATATGGATTAAATTCAGCATATAACGCATGGCTTTGACTGCCGCCTCATCTGCTGCATTTTTATTACCACGTCCAAGCCAAGTATAAGCCGCTAACGCAGCCGATTCGGTTACTCTTGAAAATTCAATAGCTAATGCACGATTCATTTTTCTCTCCCAATGCAAAAAGTCTCGCTATTTTATCACTAAGCAAACGTTTGCATAATAATTTTTGACAAGAGACTTTTAAAAATAGGATTAAGTGGGTAGAATAAAGCCGTTTCGGACTTATTTTAAAAAAGGAAATCACTATGTCTTTAGAAATTTTAGATCAGCTTGAAGAAAAAATTAGACAAGCAGTAGAAACCATTCAATTACTTCAACTTGAAGTGGAAGAATTAAAAGAACAAAAAAATCAATCTCAACAAGCGGTAGAAGCGTTGCAACATGAAAATGAGCAACTTAGAAATGAACACCGCAACTGGCAAGAACACATTCGTTCATTGTTGGGTAAATTCGACAACGTATAATTACTATAAAGGCTTAGAAAATCTAAGCCTTTTTTCTTATTAGGAAACAATATGAATATTTGCGTGATTTCAGGCAGTACATTAGGCAGCGCTGAATATGTGGCGGAGCATTTAGAAGATGTGTTAAAAACACAAGATTTTTCTACCGCACTTTTCCACGGACCAGAACTTGATGATGTGATTGATGAAAATATTTGGTTAATTATCACTTCAACACATGGCGCAGGTGAATTACCTGATAATTTAAAACCTCTCTTTGAACAAATTGCGGCATCAGATAAAGATTTCTCTTCCCTCCGCTTTGCTGTTGTAGGCTTAGGTAATTCAGATTACGATACATTCTGTCATGCCGTGAATAAAGTCGAAACACAGTTAAGTGAAAAAAGTGCGGTCAAAATCTGCGAGAGTTTAAAAATCGATGTCTTGCATGTTGATGATCAAGAGCAATTTGCTGAAGATTGGCTACCACAATTTATTCATGCACTTTAGTCATAATAAAGCGATAATTTGAGTTATCGCTTTTTCTTTATCCATTATCTAAAAAAATTACCTGTGGATAACTTTAATAAAATCTGTCAAAAACTTGTTCTTTTCCACTGAGTAAATCTGATGGTTGTTTTAACAGTGGATAAAATTGAAGGTTATCCACAAGAAAAAGCCTCCAAACTGATGACATTTCAACATAGTCTAAAATGATCTAACTCCTTCATTTAAAAAAGGAAAAAGATCTTATTAACAAGGTAAAAGGATCGTAATAGTAACAATAATAAGATCTTTATATATAAATAGATCTTATCTTTATTACCTCTCGATCTTCTCTCATCACAGATTGAATTCTTGCTTTCAAGCACACGTAATTTTCAGTAGAATAACGCCTATTTTTAGATCGAAGATCAAATTGAAGAAGAAGAGAGAGATATGTTTTACACCGAAAATTATGATGTGATCGTTGTTGGTGGCGGTCATGCCGGTACAGAAGCCGCATTAGCACCTGCACGCATGGGATTAAAAACCCTATTATTGACACATAATGTCGATACCCTTGGACAAATGTCATGTAATCCAGCCATTGGCGGCATTGGTAAAGGCCATTTAGTGAAAGAAGTGGATGCGATGGGCGGCTTAATGGCGCATGCTGCAGATAAAGCAGGTATTCAATTTCGCACTTTAAACAGCAGTAAAGGGCCTGCTGTACGTGCAACTCGTGCTCAAGCCGACCGTGTGTTATATCGTCAAGCGGTACGCATCGCACTAGAGAATCAACCAAATTTAGATATTTTCCAGCAAGAAGTGACCGATATTTTAATTGAGCAAGATCGCGTTTGTGGTGTAGAAACCAAAATGGGGCTTAAATTCCGTGCTAAATCAGTTATTTTAACTGCCGGTACTTTCTTAGCGGGTAAGATCCATATTGGTTTAGAACATTATGAAGGAGGCCGTGCAGGTGATCCGGCATCCGTTACACTTTCTCATCGTTTACGTGATTTGAATTTACGTGTAGATCGTTTGAAAACGGGTACACCACCACGTATTGATGCTCGCACGATCAATTTCGATATTTTAGCTAAACAGCATGGTGATGAGGTGTTGCCTGTATTCTCTTTTATGGGATCAGTGGATGATCACCCTCAACAAATTCCTTGTTATATCACCCACACTAATGAACAAACTCATGAAGTGATCCGTAATAATCTGGATCGCAGTCCTATGTATACTGGTGTGATTGAAGGGATCGGCCCACGTTATTGCCCATCTATTGAAGATAAAGTGATGCGTTTTGCGGATCGTAATTCACATCAAATTTATTTGGAACCAGAAGGCTTAACCAGTAACGAAGTGTATCCAAACGGGATCTCTACCAGTTTGCCGTTTGACGTGCAAATGGGCATTGTGAATTCTATGAAAGGTTTGGAAAAAGCGCGCATCATTAAACCAGGTTATGCCATTGAATATGATTATTTTGATCCACGCGATTTAAAACCAACATTAGAAACTAAAGCTATTTCTGGTTTATTTTTTGCGGGTCAAATTAATGGTACAACAGGTTATGAAGAGGCGGCTGCACAAGGCTTATTGGCAGGGATTAACGTAGGTCTTTACGTACAAGAAAAAGAGGCATGGTATCCACGTCGCGATCAATCTTATACAGGCGTATTGGTGGATGACCTTTGCACACTTGGTACCAAAGAACCATATCGCGTATTCACTTCGCGTGCAGAATACCGTTTGTTATTACGTGAAGATAATGCGGATATTCGTTTAACGCCAATTGCCCATGAATTAGGTCTAATTGATGAGGCTCGCTGGGCGCGCTTTAATCAAAAAATGGAAAATATTGAACAAGAACGCCAACGCTTACGCAGTATTTGGTTGCATCCGCGTTCTGAATATTTAGAAGAAGCGAATAAAGTGCTTGGTAGTCCACTTGTGCGTGAGGCCAGCGGTGAAGATTTATTGCGCCGTCCAGAAATGACCTACGATATTTTGACTTCTTTAACGCCATATAAACCGGCAATGGAAGATAGAGAAGCCGTAGAACAAGTGGAAATTGCCATTAAGTATCAAGGCTATATTGAGCATCAACAAGAAGAAATTGAAAAACAAAAACGCCACGAAAATACGGCAATTCCGGCTAACTTTGATTATAGTAAAGTTTCTGGTTTATCTAATGAAGTACGTGCGAAGTTAGAACAGCACCGCCCAGTTTCTATTGGCCAAGCGAGCCGAATTTCAGGTATCACACCGGCTGCGATTTCAATTATCTTAGTGAATTTGAAAAAACAAGGGATGTTAAAACGTGGGGAATAGTGTTTAGAATGAAAAGTGCGGTTTATTTTGACCGCACTTTTTTTACAACAAATATTATTAGTAGAATTTGTGATATTCATCACATTTTTTATGTTTTTCTATTGTATTTTATTTTACGTGGGTATATAACTTCTACCAATGATAAGAGAGGGAAGTCGTCGTATCTTTGATCTACTAAGATCTATCTTTGCTTAGTCTTTCAAAAAATCTCCCCCTTTTTTACCATTCTCAGTGATAAAGCAGTATGTTTTTACATATTGTTTGTTGTCATTTCTACAAATCTATTCCAAATAATTTAATGAAAAAGGATTGTTTTTTATGAAATATGAACTTTTAAAACGTACTGCAATTGCGTTATTTGTAGGTAGTGTTATTTCTACTTATTCTGTAGCTGAAGGTAGCAAAATATCTACAAAAAGCTCACTTGAAGATATTGCAAGTGCTATTAATAAAAATGATGAAAATATTAGTAAAATTAAAACAGATGTTTCAGATTTAGCTAAAAGCTTAAAAGGTGATGACCAAAACCCTGGTTTGTTAGATGCCTTAGAAGAAGCCAACAAAGGGGTTAATGAAAATAAAGCAGCTTTAGATAAAAAAGCAGATAAAGAAGATGTTAATAAAATTAAACAAAATGTTTCAGATTTAGCTAAAAGCTTAAAAGGTG
>JAGZIS010000001.1:0-392172 GCA_018366115.1 Parahaemophilus parainfluenzae
TATAT
Source organism: Parahaemophilus parainfluenzae (assembly GCA_018366115.1). Classification (GTDB taxonomy): domain Bacteria; phylum Pseudomonadota; class Gammaproteobacteria; order Enterobacterales; family Pasteurellaceae; genus Haemophilus_D; species Haemophilus_D parainfluenzae_AB. The sequence goes on from JAGZIS010000001.1 coordinate 6, forward strand.
CCCCCTGCGCCATTGGCATGGCAAACCATAAGGTACCACGGGTGGCAAACGGAATCGCACTTTGGTCTTGTAATTGAATACGACCTACTTTACCCGGAATCACAGTGAGTACGAGCATACCTGAACGTAAATCCTGTGGCTCCACCACCACGCGTGTCGTGACATAACCAAAATCAATTAAACGATTTTGAATACGGCGAAGTAAGACATTAATCCCCTCCGAGCCAATACAAGCCGGCAGCGCAAAATCACGCTCAGCATAAACTGACTTTAATGCCCAAGAGAATTGGCTTGGTTGGATTAACTTAAGAGAAGAGGCTGATGAATTTTCTTCTTCAGCTTGATAATCGGTCAGCACCAATTGATTGATAGGAAAACATTGTGCTTCATTCTGTGGAAAGCCAAGTGAGGCTTCTTTTTCACCCTCTAAACGCACATTCGCGGATTGCGTTTGCTGGGCTAAAATAGCCGCATCTTGTTCAGCTTGTTGCCTCTGTTGTTTGGCATCGATTTGTTTTTCTACATTTGCATTTGGTGAGCTTGGCGCTGCCAATACGAAAGAGGAAATAAATAATAAACTAGAAAGAAAGGAGCGAGATAAGTTCTTCATTATACTGCAGAGATTAAGTTGTTGATAAATTTTCCATATAATATCAAAAGTTGTTTAAAAACTATACAAATCTTATATTTTCAATACAAAAAGTGATCTGCCCCCAAAAGTTGGACAGGTAGTTAACTTAAATATTGAGCTCGGTATTGCACTGGGCTCAATCCTTTGAAAGCTAGTTTAATTCGTTTTTGGTTGTAATACACTAAATATTCTTCAATGTCAGCCTGTAATTCAGCAATTGAATGATAAGTCCGAGAGTAAAAGCACTCTGATTTTAATATGGCAAAAAAGCTTTCAATCACCGCATTATCATAGCAATTTCCTCGGCGACTCATACTTTGCACCGCTTTACCCTTCAACATCTTTACCCATTCCGCCGAGCCATACAATACACCTCGGTCGCTATGAATAATCGGACATTCTGTTGGTTTAATCCTACTAAGCCCTTGTTCTAACATCTTTTTTACCAATGAAAACTTCGGGCGTGTCGCAAAGTTATAGGCAATAATTTCTCGGTTAGCCAAGTCCATTAACGGTGAAAAATAAAGCTTTTCTTGCCCAACCTGAAATTCCGTTACATCCGTTACCCATTTTTGATTGAGTGCCGTCGCTGTAAAATCACGATTCAGTAAATTCGGGGCAATATGCGATGTTTTTCCACGTTTCCCATGTCTTTTCTTGCGTAAAATGGAATGAATCCCTAACTCGTTCATCAGCTTTAACACCGTTTTATGATTCAAATTAAAACCCATTTGGCGTAATTTAAACGTCATGGGGCGATAACCATCTCGTTTTCTGTTCTTTTTATACAGCGATAAGATAGCTTCTTTAGCTTCGTGATAATTTCGCTTAATCTCTTTATAGTAAAAGCTTGAGTGAGGCATTTTAGCCACATGAAGTAAATCATTTAACGCATGGTCCGGCTTCAATCTTTCAATGATTTTTCTTTTTTCTGTCGTTGTTTTTGACGGTCGAGCTTCTCCAACTCTTTTAGGTAAGCAATCTCCGCTCGAGCCAAGGCGAGCTCTCGCTGCAACTTTTTAAACGCTTTAGGTGAAAAGTCTGTGGTTTCCGGAATTTCAATGTCTTTCTTTTTCATCTTTGGCTTCACTATTTTCGGTGTTTGAAGGTTTGTATAAGGCGATTTTACGCCATCAAGCCCTCTTTCCCGAAATGCTTTTAGCCAATAGATGACGGCAGAATGGGGAATGTTATGAAGTTTAGCCACCTCACGGATACCATAATCCTGTTCGGTGACGAGTTTGATAATTTCTAGACGAAATTGATAAGAGTAGGACATAATCTGCACCTCAAAATAGGTATCCAGGTTTTGGGGTGCAGATCACTTTTTATTGAAAAATAAATTATTCGTCTATAACCACTTTGCCAATATAGCCTAGATTACGATAACGTTGAGCGTAATCAATACCATAGCCGACAACAAATTCATCCGGAATAGAAAAACCAATCCATTCAACCGGTACTTCCACTTCTCGGCGAGAAGGTTTATCTAACAAGGTACAAATTGCCAAGCTTGCAGGATCGCGTAAATTTAAAATGCTACGCACTTTTTCGAGGGTGTAACCCGTATCAATAATATCCTCAACAATTAGTACGTGTTCATTACGAATATCCCCTTCAAGATCTTTCGTAATTTTTACATCGTGATTACTTGTCATTCCGCAACCATAGCTTGAAGTTGTCATAAACTCCACTTCTACCGGTAATTTTAATTCACGCACGAGATCGGCCATGAACATAAATGAACCACGTAAAAGCCCAACAACAATCAGTTTATCAATGGCTTGTTGTTGATAAAAATGCGTAATTTCTGCGCCAAGTTCATTAATGCGGCTACGAACATCCGCTTCTGAAATTAAAATATCGACGTGGTGTTTTTTCATGGTCTTTCCTTTTTAATTTAATCGTTTGCGTATTCTACAATAAAAAAGGCTGAAGTTTAAACCTTCAGCCTTTTTAACCCTAACGAATTTACTTTCTACTCTACCTGTTGGAGCAATCTGCAATCGCTGCTAAACAGATGTGCGTATAGTAGCAGAAAGAAATTACATGTCAATAAGAATTATTATCATTTTTAAAAAAAATTATTAATTTCCTGAAATTTTCATCTTATCTAACAAGATTGAACCGGTTTGGATATTGGAACGATGTTCAACATCATCTGCTACTGCCACAATATTTTTTAACATATTCTGCAATTGACCAGCAATGGTAATTTCAGCAACTGGATATTGGATTTCACCATTCTCTACCCAGAAACCCGCTGCACCACGGGAATAATCCCCCGTCACAATATTTACGCCTTGCCCCATGACATCGGTAACCAATAAACCTGTGCCCATTTGACGTAAAAGTGCGGTCAATCCACCCGTTAAATTTGGTTTCACGAGCCAGTTGTGAATACCGCCTGCATGACCGGTACTTTGCATGCCCATTTTTCTGCCGCTGTAACTGGTGAGCAAATAGGTTTGCAATACGCCATCTTGAATAATTTCAAGATTCTGTGTGCGAACCCCTTCGCTATCAAAAGGCGTAGAGGCTAAACGTCTTAACAAATGAGGACGCTCACTGATTTGGAACCAATCTGGCAATACTTGTTTTCCAAGATGATCGAGTAAGAAACTGGATTTGCGATATAAGCTGCCGCCACTAATCGCGCCCGTTAAATGAGAGATTAATCCTGTTGCCACATCATTTAAGAAAATCACCGGCACTTCGCGCGTGCTTAATTTTTGTGGATTTAAACGCGCGATCACTTTTTTCGCGCAATTTTGTCCTACCCAATCCGCGGAAGAAAGCGCATCAAACTCACGTGAAACCGTGTACTCGTAGTCATTTTCCAGTTGATCTAGCTCTCCACCAATCACCGAACAAGATAAAGAATAGCGGCTAGATAAGTAACTTTGTAGCATGCCGTGTGTATTGCCATAAACACGCACGCCAGTATGTGAATTAAAACTTGCACCGTTACTATTCACGATTTTAGCATCGTATTCCAACGCTGATTTTTCAGCCTCTAAAGCTAATTTTGTAGCCTGTTCAACATCAACACTTGCCCCATGATAAAGTTCTAAATCGGGCGCTTCAAAAGTCATTAGTTCTTTATCTGCTAGCCCTGTGCAATCATCTGGTGAGGTATATTTTGCAATAGCGAGCGCGGCTTCAACGGTGTTTTTAATCGCTTCTTCACTTAAATCTGAAGTAGAGGCATTACCTTTTTGTTGGCCTAAATAAACGGAAATACCTAATGCCCCATCGTTAGTAAATTCAACATTTTCAATCTCTTGCAGACGGGTTGAAACCGATAAACCACTCACTTTTGTAACGCCAACTTCTGCGGTGGCTCCCGCTTTCTGGGCGGTTTCAATCGCAAAACTGACTGCATCACGCAATGTTTGCTCTTGAGATTTTAAAAGTGCGGTTAAATTTTCTGCTGTTTTCATGGTGATAATCCTATTAAAAATTTGCGCCATTTTATCTTATTTTGAAAGTTTATGCTAAAATGCACCAAATTTTTCATAAGGTAACAGAATGGCAAAACGGAAGAAAAAAGAAGCCTTTGATTGGGAAGATGAAGACCAAGAAGAGATTATTTGGGTAAGCAAAAGTGAAATCAAACGCGATGCTGAGGATTTAAAACAGCTCGGCGAGAAATTGGTGAACTTAACCAAAGCAAATCTGACTAAGGTTCCACTAGACGATAGCTTGAAAGATGCCATTGAATTAGCACAACGCCTGCAAAAAGAGGCGCGTCGTCGCCAATTGCAATACATCGGTAAGCTCTTACGCTCAATTGATGCAGAGCCTATTCGTGAAGCTTTAGAAAAAATTGAAAACAAACATAATCAGCAACAAGCTATGCTGCATAAGTTGGAAATATTACGTGATGAATTGATTGCAAAAGGTGATGCGGCTCTGACTGATTTGTTAAATGAACATCCTTCTGCAGATCGCCAACAATTACGTAATTTGATTCGTGCAGCACAGAAAGAGAAGGAACAAAATAAGCCGTCAAAAGCTTATAGAGAGATTTATCAGATCTTAAAAACACTTATTTTAGAAGACTAAAATACAGCTATTTTTGACCGCACTTTGTGTCAAAAAAGTGCTATGATTAGTACCCTTTTAATAAGGAAAAAACGTTATTTATGAATATTCGTTGGAATATTATTTTAGGTGTCATCGCCCTGGCTTTATTAGGCTGGTATTATTCGCTTAATCAAGATCATAGCGATTTACAAAGCCTCATTAAAAAGCCTGATAGCCCAGAATACGTCGGTAATAAAATGGAAACCACTGTATTCTCACCTGAAGGTAAAAAACAGTATCTCGCGATTTCCGACAAAGTGGAATATTACACACAAGACGGTCATACGGATTTTATTTCGCCGTTAGTCTATCTTTTTGATATCTCTTTAGATAATAAAGACAAAGAAGCGAAAACCGATAAAATTCAATTAGAAAAACAAAATTGGAAGCTTAGCGCGAAAAAGGCAAAATTAACAAAAGATCAAATGCTCTATCTTGAAGGCGGCGTGGTTGCCGAGAGCCTTGATCCTTTATCTCGCCTGCAACGTGTTGAGACCGAAGCGGCAGTGATTAATTTAAAAACACAAGACATTACTTCCGATACACAAGTAAAAATTAACGGATTAAACTTTAACTCTAGCGGATTGAAGCTCGTCGGAAATTTACGTCAGCAAGTTGCAACTCTAAAGGAACAGGTAAAAACATATTATGAAATCAACAAACAATAAAATTCTGCTTTTAACGGCGTTAATGATGACTTCTTTGTCTGCTTTTGCGTTAAAAGACGATACCAATAAACCGATTAATATTGTCTCAGATAATCAATCTTTAGATATGGAGAACAGCGTAGTAACCTTTACGGATAACGTTGTGATTACGCAAGGTTCCATTTTGATTAAAGCCAATAAAGTAGTCATTACTCGCCCACCAGAAAATTCAGGTAAAAAAGAAACTGTTGAAGCATTTGGTAGCCCTGTTACCTTCCACCAACAACTTGATGATGGTAAGCCTGTTGACGGTAGAGCGAATAAAGTTCACTACGATTTAGGCACTGAATTCTTAACATTGACCGGTAATGCTGAATTAAAACAATTAGATAGCAAAATTAACGGTGAACGCATCACTTATGATGTGAAAAAACAACAGTTAAAAGCCAATGGTAATGGAAAATCACGTGTACAAACCGTCTTAATTCCGACCCAATTACAACAAAAAGGTAAAAAATAACCGATGTCTGTATTACAAGCTGAATTTCTCGCAAAAAGCTATAAGAGCCGAAAAGTAGTTTCTGATGTGAGTTTAACTGTAAACTCCAATGAAATTGTAGGTCTGCTTGGTCCAAATGGTGCAGGTAAAACTACAACGTTCTACATGGTCGTTGGTTTGGTGCGTCACGATCAGGGAAAAATCACCATCGATGGCGATGATATTAGCGTATTACCGATGCATGAACGTGCACGTCGAGGAGTTGGCTATTTACCACAAGAAGCCTCTATTTTCCGTCGTTTAACGGTATATGAAAACCTCATGGCGGTATTAGAAATTCGTAAAGATCTCACCGCTGAGCAACGCCGAGAGAGAGCTGATGAGTTAATTGATGAGTTCAACATTAGCCATATTCGTGATAGCCTGGGACAATCGCTTTCTGGTGGTGAACGTCGTCGTGTGGAAATTGCACGCGCATTAGCCGCAAATCCAAAATTTATTTTATTAGATGAACCTTTTGCAGGTGTTGACCCTATTTCGGTGACGGATATTAAGAAAATTATCACGGATCTCCGTAATCGTGGCTTAGGCGTGTTAATTACCGACCATAACGTACGCGAAACCCTTGATGTTTGTGAACGCGCTTACATTGTTGGTGAAGGGAAAATTATCGCGACCGGCACACCGGAAGAAGTCATGAATGATGAGCACGTTAAACGTGTCTATTTAGGCGAACAATTTAAACTATAACCGATGAAATTTACGATATTGCTCTCCCCTGATGATATTCGTCAGGGGGTTACTTTTTCTAGCAAGAAACGATTATTTGAATCTATTGCCGCTTTCGTTGTTGAAAAACTTCAATGCGAAAATGGTGAACAGGCCTGTTTTGAATGTTTATTTGAGCGGGAAAAATTAGGTAATTCAGGATTGGGCAATGGTGTTGCCATGCCTAAAGCCAAGTTACCTGCTACTGTGTCAGATAAGATCCTAACGGTATTTATGCAATTAGAAACGCCTGTTGAATATGATGCGGCTGATAATAAACCCGTGGATATCGTTTTTGCTGTGCTTGTACCTGAAAATCTCTGCCAAGAATATATTCCTGTTCTCGCAGAACTCAATGAAAAATTAACGGATAAAAACTTAATTAAACAACTTCGTTCAGCACAAAGTGCGGATGAAATTTGGCAAATTTTTGAATGTGCCGATCATTCAGAGGAATCTGAAGACGACACAAATTTAGATAATATTGAACCTCAAGAGGTATAACCTAACCGACTAACCATAAGGAATCACGCAGATGGAAATTATTATTATCAGCGGTCGCTCCGGTGCGGGGAAATCTGTCGCATTACGAGCTTTGGAAGATATGGGCTATTATTGCGTGGATAATCTCCCTCTCGATTTACTTCCTCAACTCACCAATATTCTCGCCAAAACTCAAACAGCTGTTGCCATCAGTCTTGATATTCGAAATCTTCCTCATTCAAGTGCTGATTTAGACAAGATTCTGACAGATATTCAAGCCACTTATTCTGTCAAAATCATCTTTCTGGACAGCGATCGTAGTACACTTATTCGTCGTTACAGCGATTCACGTCGTCTTCATCCACTTTCAGCACAAGATCTCCCACTTGAATCAGCGATTGATTTAGAATATCAGCAACTTGAACCGTTAATTCAACATGCTAATTTTATTATTGATACCGCACCTCTTTCTACTCATGCGTTATCTGAACGTTTAAGAGAGGTTTTACGGGGTAATACAGATAAAGAGCTTAAAATCGTGGTTGAATCGTTTGGCTTTAAATATGGCATTCCGCTTGATGCCGATTATGTCTTTGATGTGCGTTTTCTACCTAACCCGCACTGGAACCCAGAACTGCGCCCAATGACGGGGCTTGATGAACCTGTTGCACAATTTTTACTTGCGCATGATGAAGTGAATAATTTTATCTACCAAACACGCAATTACATTGAAACGTGGTTACCGATGTTAGAGCAAAATAACCGAAGCTATTTAACCATTGCCATTGGTTGTACGGGTGGTAAACATCGTTCTGTTTATATTGCTCAACAAATTGGTGAATATTTCCAAGCTAAAGGTAAGGATGTGAAAATTCAGCATAAATCCTTGGAAAAAAATAAAAAGAATTAATCAAACCATAAAAAAACGCAGCGACTCGCTGCGTTTTTTGTTAAACCACATATAGCTCAAAAATCTCAGGTAAATGTGTAATTAACGTTTCTTTTCCAGCCACGGTTTCATGCTGCCAAACTTGCAATAGCACATCTGGCGTAAATAATCGTGAAGCCTGCTCTGCCAACGGTAAATAGCTGATATGCCAAGGCTCTCGGCCGATTTTTTTACCTTCTGATTGGCTAATAAATGGCAAAGCAAAATCAAAGTGCGGTAGATTTTCAGTAAGAAATTCGCTAAGTTCAAAGAAATAACCACCCTTTTCATATTCCCAAGGTTCAAGTTGTAAAGATTGACCTTGAGGCAAAAGATCAGGATCAAAAATATCGACTTCTGTACCCCAATGATGACGACTGCCACCTGGAAGCGCTGACCAACGTAAAATGGCTTGTGCTTTTTGCCAATCATCTAATAACGCTAAATCTAATGGATTTCCCGCATCATCATGAACCTTGCGTTCACCGTTAAATTTACCGTTCCAAATGAGTTGTTGACGTTCAAAATCACGAAAGCTACTCGCGGGTTGCAAATTAAAGCCATTTTTGACCGCACTTTGTTGCAATCCTTGAAACGCTTTCATTGCCTCTGCTTGCAAAAAATGATTCGGAGAATGAGGTGTAGGCAAATTGATCAAATGTTCACGAGATTTGCCGGTTAACATTTCTGGCGTTAATTTCATCTTACTTATCCAATAAATTCACTAACATTTGATGATAAATCTGACCGCACTTGGCAAGATCATCAACGTTTACACATTCATTCACTTTATGAATCGTTGCATTAAGCGGACCAAATTCCACAACTTCAGCGCCCATCAATGCAATAAAACGTCCATCAGAGGTACCACCGCCAGTTTCTGCTTGTGGTGCAATACCGGTTTTTTGCTCAATAGCCATCGTTAACGCATCTAATAATTTGCCCGGTTTCGTTAAAAATGGTTTACCCGATAAATTCCAATCCATACGGTATTTCAAGCCATGCTTTTCGAGCATTTCTGCCACTTTCTGCTTAATAATTTCGTCTGTAACTTCCGTACAATAACGTAAATTGAATTGCACATAAAGCTCACCTGGGATGACATTATTACTCCCTGTGCCTGCATGAATATTCGCAATTTGCAAACTGGTTGGCGGGAAAAATTCGTTGCCATTATCCCATTGATAAGTGGTTAACTCCTGCAAGAAAGGCACTGCTTTATGAATTGGGTTTTCCGCTAAATGGGGATAAGCCACATGACCTTGAATACCTTGAATGTAGAGATTACCTGTAATCGACCCACGACGGCCATTTTTAACCACATCACCCAATGTTTTCGAGCTAGACGGCTCGCCTACCATACAATATGTGATTTTCTCACCGCGCGCCATTAAGGTTTCGACAACACGCACGGTACCATCTTTTGCGGCTGCTTCTTCGTCAGAAGTAATCAACAAAGCGATCGTCCCCTTATGATTCGGATTGGCTTTCACATATTCTTCCGCTGCCACAATCATTGCGGCCAATGAACCTTTCATATCTGCCGCACCACGACCATAAAGCATATCATCCACAATTTCTGCAGAAAACGGCGGATAAGTCCATTGCATTTCATCTCCCGTTGGTACCACATCGGTATGCCCTGCAAAGGCGATAACGGGCTCACCACTACCATGCTTCGCCCATAAATTTAACGTATCATTGAAAGGCATCCATTCAATTTGAAAGCCAAGTTTTTCCAAACGCTCAGCGATTAATTGCTGACAGCCCTCATCATTTGGGCTAATAGAGGGGCGACGAATTAATGCTTGTGCAAGCTCAATAGTTTTTTGTTTCATAATATTTGTTTATGACTAAAAGTGCGGTCTAATTTAACAAAATTTTCCTTTAATTTAAATCTGTTCAAATAAAAAACGGACAACCTCGTTATCCGTTTTTTATTAGTTTATGAAGAATCCTAGAATTGAACTTGCAAACGTAACCAATATTGACGTCCTGGCTCATTCACTCGAACAGTTTGAAGCCCCGCTGAAGGATCTGCGCCTTTACTTACAAATTCTGCATAGGATTTATTAAATAAGTTATCAATTCCGCCCTGCAAAGTGGCATATTTATTAATTTTCCACCCAGTATTAAAGGATAACGTTCCAAAGCCTGCTGAAGCGCCAATGTCCTGCCCAATAATGTTGCCTTGTCCTGTTGCATAGCGTTTTTGTGCCGAAACCACTCGCCATAATATTCCCGCACTCAAGGTTTCATTATCCCAAGTTAATGAATTTTTCCATTCTAATGGCGGTGTTTGTGCAAGTGGACGGTCGTCCGTGCGATTTTTACCATAGGTATAAGCGAGACTACTACCGATTTCCCAGTGACGAGCAAATTTCCATTTACCTTCAATTTCGCCGCCTAATCGAGTTGCCTTGATATTACGAGCAGAGACATCTTTACCTACTCGTTCTAACATAATGAAATCGTGGACATCACTACCAAATAGCGACACAGAAAAATCAAAGGTGTCATTCTTCCACATCAATCCCGTATCAATTTGACGGTTTTGCTCTTTATCTAAAACTTGGCTTGCACGGCGTTCCCAATAATCTGGCGCTCGCTCTGCAATCCCTACACCTGCATAATATTTAATGCCATTGATTTCTTCTTCCCAACGGAAGAAACCTGAATGTAAACCATACGTATGGTGTTTATTTGGGTGATTCGCCATTAAAGTGTCGTATTCAGCTTTCACTTCATCATAACGATAACCAGAAATAAACTTACGACTATCACTTGCCGTCCATGCACCTTCAACAAATCCGCCCCATTGAGTAAAGTTTTGCTGTGGTTGATAAGGCTTGTGTCTATAGCCCTCACCATTCATTTCCATACGTGAAAGATGTTTATCACGCATATAATCGATGCCTGTTTGCAAATTAATATCCGACCAATCAAAGGTTGCTTTCAAATGCCCTGTATTGGTTTCACGTTTTGGATTCATTGCTTTTTTAACTTGATTTCCCATCATGCTTAAATAACGCATACTATAAGTATCCATCACATGATCAATCTTGCTTTGACCGTAACGTAATTCAAGTTCAGTGAACCACGGTGTAATATTACGTTGTACAAATCGTACATTCCACGCATCACGATCAAACTTACTCCCATCCATCATTCGATCTGCATAAGCCGCTTCGCCTCGACTACGTTCATAAGTCCCGGTCAATAAGGTGTTTTCTGTCGGTGTGAAACCAAGCTGTAACATTTGATTACGGCGCTCAAAAGAGGAATGAACTCGATTGCCATCGCCATCTTTGTAATTCCCCGCCTCATTGTGTGACATACTCGTACGTAAATAACCATATTTGCCACCTGCCATCGCATCGAAATAAGCATCTCTACGTTTGTTTCCGCCAAGTGTGACACTGCCGTTTAAATAGGTATTTTGAGTATCAAATTCAGGCTCTTTACGCACAAAACGAACTGCGCCAGCCACCAAGCCAGAACCTTCAGTTACAGTTTGGGGACCTTTGGTCACCACAACTTCATCATAAGCTGATGGGAAAATATAAGCTGTTGGCGGATCCATTCGGTTGCTACACCCACCATAAATGAATTGGTCGTCTGCTTGAATATTCAAGCGAGAACCACCTAACCCGCGAAATAACGGATCGCCAGAACTCCCACCTTTACGAATCACGCTCATATTTGCCACAGATTGCAATAAATCTGCACCATCACCAGCAGGTAAAGGTTGAAGTGTTGTTTTAGGATTAAGTTTGACTGAATTGCTATTCGTCTGGGTAACACCTGTTACCACAATGGGATCCAATAATGTTACAGACTGCATATCCTCAGCAAAAGCATTAGATATAAAAAATGAAAGAGGAAGGAGGGCAAAATAAGATTTGTTATGCATAATCAATCCCTTGTTTTTGCACTTGAGTCATAAAAACCACAATTCAACCACATAAAATCTTTCAAACAAATAAGCAACCGTTATGAAACATTTATCACATCAATGATTGAGATTGTAACAATACTGTAATGAATCTTATTCTTATTAAATGCAAAAGGCAAGGTTAAAAGATGACTATTTACTTACACATTTCTGGTAAACATACTACTGCCAGCACCAATTGAACTATCCCCAAAATAGATAGAGTCCTCCTACTTTAATACTACTTAAATGCTGCGATATATTCTTTTTCGTTGAAGCCAATCAATGCCTTACCATCTTGCAAAATAATCGGGCGTTTGATTAACGTTGGATTTTCAGCTAATACGGAAAGTGCGGTAGATTTCGAGAGTGTATTTTTCACATTTTCATCAAGATTACGCCAAGTTGTGCTGCGTTTATTGACTAAATTTTCCCAACCAAATTGGGCTTCTGCTTGTTGTAAGAATTGAGTATCTAATCCATCCACACGATAATCATGTAATTTATGTTGAATATTATGTTCAGTTAGCCACTTCAATGCTTTTTTCACTGTATCACAGTTTTTAATGCCATAAACGATAATCATATTCTCACCTCTAAAAACAAAAAATCCTCAATTCATTTAGAACGAGGATTGTAACTGCTACATGAATTAATCACAAATAGATTAGCCCGATACAAATTTTCACCTCCAAAAGAAAAAGTGCGGTGAAAATCAACCGCACTTTTCAAAAGGGAAATTAGAATTCGTAACCTACGCCCACTTTAGCGCCATAGTTATTCACTTTAGTATCGTCAAAGCTACCTAAACGGTTATATTCTAAACCACCGTTTGCATACACTTTTTCTGCTAATTTGTATTTAGCACCCGCAACTACGCCATAACCCACTTTGGTTTCAGAAGAGCTTTTATAGCGTTGATCCGCACGCTCTTCAAATTTGAAACGGTTTGCCGCAAGACGAGCACCAACATAAGGTTCAATTTGAGAGTTGGTATCGAAGTCATAGAATACTGTCGCACCTAAACCTTGAACTTTAGTACCTTGGAAGTTACCGTGATGAGTATAATCACCTGCTACACGCATATTACCTAATTTGTAACCCACTGCAACACGAGGTTCAACTTTAGTTTTGCTTGAACCACCATTGCTTAATTTAGTTCTTGAAAGACCTAGATCGCCTTCCGCATATAAACCAGCATTTGCAGTTGAAGCAACCGCTAATGCACCGACAACGATAGCTAATAATGATTTTTTCATTGGATAACCCCTGTTATTTGATTGAAAACATTACGAATATATCACAGCACTCATTAATTTTCACTATGAAAAACCAATTTTCCCTGACATTTTCGACATAAATAGGTAATTTTATCGCGTTGAATACGATTATGCCGACGAATCGTTAAATAATGGGTCTGACATTCGCATTGATAAGCAAACATTTTACCCTGTACACTTTCCACATCGAATTGATGGCAAGTATCAGCCGGAAGATTGAATAACTGCGTCATCACCGCTTGCCATTCCTTTCCATGCGGTTTCACTCGCCCAAATACTTGATACACAATAAGGTGGGCTAATTCGTGTGGAACCACCTGATGAATAAATTCATCTGAATTCTCGAGTAGTAAAGTGCGGTTAAATTTAATCTCATTTTTCTGCAAGTATGCAACGCCAGCCTTTACACCTCGCAAGTCATAACTGATTGTCGGAATAGGAAATTTCCGTTGAAAGTGATTTTCAGCCAGTTGTAATGTTTCTGCAAGTTTACGCTGTACCTGCATTTTTAAATGCCGAAACTGAGTTTGAGATGAGATCATCATGTTAAGTAAACAAAAACCGCTAATTTAGCGGTTTTTATCATACACATTTTATTTACTTATTTAAGACCGGCTGCTGCACGCAATTCTTCTGCACGATCTACTTTTTCCCATGGGAATTGTTCACGACCGAAGTGTCCATACGCGGCAGTTTGGCGATAGATTGGTTGAATTAAATTTAACATTTTAATTAAACCATAAGGACGTAAATCAAAGAATTCACGCACTAACTTAACTAATACTTCGTTTGATACTTTTCCTGTGCCGAAGGTTTCTACCATGATAGAAGTTGGCTCAGCCACGCCAATTGCATAAGAAAGTTGAATTTCACAACGATCTGCAAGACCTGCTGCAACAATATTTTTAGCCACATAACGTGCGGCATAAGCAGCTGAACGGTCTACTTTTGATGGATCTTTACCAGAAAATGCACCTCCACCATGACGAGCTGCACCGCCGTAGGTATCGACAATGATTTTACGACCCGTTAAACCACAGTCGCCCATTGGACCACCAATCACAAAACGACCGGTTGGGTTAATAAAATATTTTGTTTGTTGAGATAACCATTCACTTGGCAAAATTGGCTTGATGATTTCTTCCATCACGCCTTCATAAATTTCTTTTTGTGAGACTTCTTCACTGTGCTGTGTAGAAAGAACAACGGCATCCACGCCCACGATTTTGTTATCTTCGTATTTTAAGGTCACTTGGCTTTTCGCATCAGGGCGTAACCAGGCTAAGTTACCGCTTTTACGTACTTCCGCTTGTTTTTCCATTAAACGATGCGCATAAGTAATCGCTGCTGGCATCAAGACTTCGGTTTCATTTGTTGCATAACCAAACATGATCCCTTGGTCACCCGCACCTTGATCCAATGGATTCTCACGATCCACACCTTGATTAATATCCGATGACTGTTTGCCAATCGCATTTAATACAGCACAAGAATTGCCATCAAACCCCATTTCAGAGTGTTTATAACCAATATCACAAATCACTTGGCGAGTAAGGTTTTCAATATCAACCCATGCTGATGTAGTAATTTCACCACCCACTAACGCCATCCCTGTTTTGACATAGGTTTCGCAAGCCACACGAGCTTTAGGATCTTGTTTTAAAATTTCATCAAGTACCGCATCAGAAATTTGATCGGCAATCTTATCTGGATGTCCTTCTGAAACTGATTCAGAAGTAAATAAATAGCTAGACATAAATTCTCTTCTTTTAGATGTATTGACGTATAGACGTCTATAATACGCTTTTTTGACTAATAAGCAAGCATTTCTATCAAGTATTTTTGAAATGTGACAAGAAGAATCTAAGCTTTACGACAGAATTCACTCATTAATACATTAAATGGGTGACAAACACCCATTTATTTACCTGATTTTATTTAACTAAATCCAACATCTCTTGTGCATTTGCTAAAGCAAGATCCGTAATTTCACTACCACCGAGTAATCTTGCAAGAGCAGGTACGCGTTCTTCTTGAGAAAGTGCGGTCATTTTGGTTTCAGTTTTATCATCAACGGTAAATTTCTCAACATTAAATTGATGATGTCCATGACATGCCACTTGTGGTAAATGCGTCACACAAAGCACTTGGCATTTGTCGCCTAATTGACGTAACAATTTACCGACCACGCTCGCCGTTTTACCGCTAATGCCAACATCAACCTCATCAAAGATTAACGTTGGAATCGCCGATTGATCGGACGTTAAGACTTGAATCGCTAATGAAATACGAGACAATTCACCACCTGATGCCACTTTTGCTAGCGGTTGTGCCTGTTGTCCTAGATTACTGCGTAAAGTAAAGGCGATATTATCTGCCCCATTTGACGCAACTTTAGTTAAATCCGAATTCACTTCAATGAAAAACTCGGCATTTTCCATTGCAAGCCCTTTGATAGAATGTGTAACCTGTTGGGCTAATTTCTCTGCAGCTTGGTAACGGCTTTCATGTAATTGTTTTGCCGTATGTTGCATTTTCTCAAAAGCGGCTTTTTCTTCTAGAATCAGGCGTTCTTCACTTTCTGAAAAATCTAAAAGTGCGGTCAATTCTGCTTTTAATTTTTGATGCCACTCCACTAACTCTTCAGGTTTCACATTGTGCTTGCGAGCGAGTTGTAAAGCTTGACCTAGACGTTGTTCAATCTCTTGTAATAACATCGGATCTTGCTCAATATGAGATGCAAGATGTTGGACTTCACTTGTCGCCTCTTGCACTTGGATAAGAGCATCATTCAACATTGTTTGAACGGAAACATATCGAGGATCTAGCTCACTTAATTCATCAATATACTGTGTTGCACGATAAAGCATAGAATCGATACTCACGGTCTCATTTTCACTAAGTAACTGTAAGGCTGATTGTGATAACTGTGTCAGCTGTTCGCTATTTGATAAACGGCGTTGATCCTCTTCCAATTCTAAATATTCATTTGGACGAAGTGCAAACTCATCCAACTCCTCAACCTGATATTGTAAAAGCTGTTTCTTCGCTTCATTTTCAGCAACTTTTTGTTGGAAGGTTTTAACTTGCGTTTGAAGATTTTTCCACGTGCGATAATCTTCTCGCATTTGTGCGAGCAAATCATGGTGATGTGCAAATGTATCCACCAACTGAAGCTGATAATCATTTTTCAATAATAACTGCGAAGCGTGCTGCCCATTAATATGAATAAGATATTGACCAATTTCTTTTAATTGAGAAGCTGATACAGACGTGCTATTAATAAAGGCTTTAGAACGCCCATCTGCATTAATGACACGGCGTAAAATACAATCAGAGGGATTATCAGGATCTTGCAATTCTTGCTCTTGCAACCATTGATAAGCGGGGTTCGTTGGTTCAATAAAAAAGGTGGCGCAGATTTCGGCTCTTTCCTGCCCTTCTCGAACCATAGACGTTTCAATACGTTGCCCTAAGCATAACCCCAATGCATCAATAGCAATGGATTTTCCTGCGCCAGTTTCCCCCGTGATCACAGACATTCCTTTCGCCAATTCAATCTCTAATTGACGAACAATTGCAAAATTATTGATGGTAAGTTGGGTTAGCATAAAAAAATCTCCTTAACTGTATATCCATATATTATAACTGTTACAATATACAGTAAAGAGATTTTTAAACTTTTGGGATTAGAAATTTTTAAGCCAGCCTAATTTTGTGCTTAATACATTGTAATAATTATAATTTTTTAGGTGTAATAGGCGCAGTTTATGCGGGCTTTTTTCAATATGAACGATATCATCAGGAGAAAAATCTAGCGCAATTTGACTATCACAGCCCAACTCTAGCTGTGAAGTATTATGTTCAGCAAAGCGAATTGAAATTTTACTGTCTCCATCAATTACTAATGGTCGAGAAGAAAGTGTATGTGGGAACATCGGCACAAGGGCAATCGCATTTAAATTTGGCGTTAAAATTGGGCCGCCTGCGGAAAGCGAATAAGCGGTTGAACCTGTGGGAGTGGAAACAATCAAGCCATCTGAACGCTGAGAAAACGCGAATTTATCATTGATGTAAACATGGAAATCAATCATGTGCGCAATTTTAGCTGGGTGAATCACCGCCTCATTTACGGCATTACTACTGGAGATAATTTCTCCGTTTCGTTCAATTTTAGCTTCCAATAAAAAACGCTCTTCTACAAAAAATTCACCATGTTCTAAACATGCTTCGAGCTGTGCATAAGCATTTTTCGGGTCAATATCGGTCAAAAAGCCTAAGTTGCCTCGGTTAATACCAATCATTGGAATATTATATTTAGCCAAAATGCGAGCACGCCCTAGCATATTGCCATCACCACCGATTACAATCACGAGTTGAGCTTGCTCTCCAATTTCTTCAACCGTTGCTAACACCTCTTCCGGTAAACCGAATTTTTCCCCCACTTCTTTTTCAACTAAAACTTGATATCCTCGCTCTTTCAGCCATTGATACAAGTTTTTATGCATTTGCAAATTAATGTCGCGACGTGGTTTTCCCATCAAGGCGATGGTTTTAAATGATTTGACTAATTCATCCATAACTATGATTGCTCCCAAGTACAGACTTCCTGATTTTTGACCGCACTTGAATTTAAAATTTTAGCCATTATATTACATAGCAATTCAGTTTTGCTAAAATAGCACTAATTTTTGATAAATGGAGAAAAAGATGTCAGAACAAGCACAAAACTTAAATGAAAATGAAGAACTTGTTGAAGAAGTTCAGCAAGAAACCACCTCAACGGAAGATCCGTTAGAAGAAGCGATTGCCCGCGTACAAGAGCTTGAAGAACAATTAAAAGCACAAGTGGAAGAAACCTCTAAAAAAGAGCAAGATTTATTGCTTCGTACGCGTGCTGAAATTGACAATATGCGTCGTCGCAGTGAACAAGACATCGAAAAAGCACATAAATTTGCGCTCGAAAAATTCTCAAAAGACATTTTAAATACCATTGATAACTTAGAGCGTGCGCTTGCAACGCCTGCCAATAAGGAAGATGAAAATATCAAAGCCTTATTCGATGGCGTCGAGCTGACTTTAAAAGAGTTACTCTCAACGGTTTCTCGCTTTGGTGTCGAGCCTGTTGGTGCAGTAGGTGATACCTTTAATCCAGATCTTCACCAAGCTATCTCTATGCAACCAGCAGAAGGCTTTGCAACGAATCAAATCACTACCGTTTTACAAAAAGGTTATACCTTAAATGGTCGAGTGATTCGCCCAGCCATGGTAATGGTTGCAGCTTAATTTCTTTTCTATGACTTAAAGAGCGGACGATTTTTCGTCCGTTTTTTTATTGCCAAAAATCTTGACATAGATCAAATTTATTAAAAAAATAATTTGAGAATAATTCTCAATAAAAACTCTCTTGATTTCCAGATTTAGCAAGGTTCCTCCACAATTTTAAGCATCAAAAAACATAAAATAACACTACATATTGTGTGTTGATCTATTAAATAAAACTATATATAGTGCTTTCGTTTTTTTTAAAGTTAGCCTATATAGGAGTCATAAAATGAATGCTTTCTTCGTGATTAAGCGTGATGGTTCACGAATTGGGTTTGACCTACAACGTATTACTAATGCAATCAGAAAAGCGGCAAGTGCGGTCAATATTGTTGATGAAATTTATATCCATGATCTGAGCCAGCGAATTAATACCGAGATTTTTAGTCACTATCAGCATGAAATTGATATCAACCAGATTCAAAAAATCGTTGAAGATCACTTAATGACAAGCAAGTATCCCCAAATTGCACGTGCTTATATTGAATATCGTCACGATCGCGACCTTGCTCGTGAAAAACGCAGTCAATTAACCAAAGAAATTGAAGGACTGATTGAACAAAGCAACGTCGAATTGCTTAACGAAAATGCAAATAAAGATGCGAAAGTGATCCCTACCCAACGTGATTTACTGGCGGGTATTGTGGCAAAACATTATGCCAAACGTCACATTCTGCCAAGAGATGTTGTTGAAGCTCATGAAAAAGGCGAAATCCATTATCACGACTTAGACTACGCGCCATTTTTCCCAATGTTTAACTGCATGCTGGTTGATCTAAAAGGTATGCTTTCACATGGTTTTAAAATGGGTAATGCCGAAATTGAACCGCCTAAATCTATCGGCACAGCAACAGCGGTTACTGCACAAATTATTGCTCAAGTAGCCAGCCATATTTATGGCGGTACAACCATTAATCGCATTGATGAAGTGCTTGCGCCGTATGTTCAACTCAGTTTTGAAAAACATTTGAAAAACGCTGCACAATGGCAAATTCCGGATGCGGAAGGTTATGCAAAAGCGCTAATTGAAAAAGAATGTTTTGATGCGTTTCAATCCCTTGAATATGAAGTTAACACGCTCCATACATCCAATGGTCAAACGCCGTTTGTTACCTTTGGTTTTGGTTTAGGTACAAGTTGGCAAGAACGTTTAATTCAACAGTCGATTTTGAAAAACCGTATTCGTGGTTTGGGTAAAAATCATAAAACACCGGTCTTCCCTAAACTGGTCTTTACCATTAAAAAAGGCGTGAACCAAAACGAACAAGATCCAAACTATGATATTAAAAAACTGGCATTAGAATGCGCATCAAAACGCATGTATCCAGATATTTTAAACTATGATCAAGTGGTCAAAGTCACTGGCTCATTCAAAGCGCCAATGGGTTGTCGTAGCTTCTTAGGTGCCTATGAAGAAAATGGTCATGAAGTGCATGATGGTCGCAATAATTTAGGTGTGGTGAGTTTGAATCTACCTCGTATTGCTCTTGAAGCACAAGGAAACGAAGAAAAATTCTACCGCACTTTAGATGAACGCTTAGCCCTTGCGAAGAAAGCCTTGCTTACCCGTATTGCTCGCTTAGAAAATACGAAAGCTCGTGTCGCGCCAATTCTCTATATGGAAGGTGCGTGTGGCGTTCGATTAAAAGCTGATGATAAGGTTGCGGATATTTTCAAAAATGGACGAGCATCAATTTCTTTAGGCTATATTGGCATTCACGAAACCATCAATGCCCTGTATAAACAAGGGCATATTTTTGACGATGAACAACTACGCGAAAAAGGCATCGCAATTGTGCTTCGTTTAAGCGAAGCGGTCAAACAATGGCAGAAAGAAACCGGCTATGCATTTAGCCTTTATTCCACACCAAGTGAAAACTTGTGCGATCGCTTCTGCCGTTTAGATACCAAACAATTTGGTGTCATTGAAGGCGTTACCGATAAAGGCTACTACACTAACAGCTATCACTTAGATGTAGAGAAAAAAGTGAATCCATACGATAAATTAGACTTTGAAATGCCTTATCCCGAATTAGCAAGCGGGGGCTTTATTTGTTATGGCGAATACCCAAATATTCAACATAATCTCAAAGCACTCGAAGATGTATGGGATTATAGCTACGATCGTGTGCCTTATTACGGCACTAATACGCCAATTGATGAATGTTACGAATGTGGTTTCACAGGAGAATTTAATTGCACAAGTAAAGGTTTTGTTTGTCCGAAATGTGGCAACCATGACAGTGCAAAAGTGTCCGTAACTCGACGAGTTTGCGGTTATCTCGGCAGCCCTGATGCTCGCCCATTCAATGCGGGTAAACAGGAAGAAGTAAAACGCCGTGTAAAACATCTATAATGGTCGTTTCGTTATTATGATAAAATAGCTCATCAAAAATGAGCTATTTTTATTTCAATAAATAAGGAAGAATCATGCCAACACTTAGTCAAATCACACAATCCATTATGCAAGACCCCGACAATCAATCTTTTACGTCACAAGGCATTGAACCGCTTTTTGCTGCACCAACGACAGCTCGCATTAACATTGTCGGACAATCCCCTGGAATTAAAGCCCAAGAAAGTCGTTTATATTGGAATGATAAAAGCGGTGATCGCCTACGTGAATGGCTCGGTGTGGATCGCGATACCTTCTATCATTCTGGTTTGTTTGCTGTCATCCCGATGGACTTTTATTACCCAGGAAAAGGCAAATCCGGTGATTTACCACCGCGCAAAGGCTTCGCAGAAAAATGGCATCCGCTAATTCTCGCTAATTTGCCTAATATTGAGCTAACGATTCTTATTGGACAATATGCACAAAAATACTATTTGCCAGAAAATAACCTTAATGTCACTGAGACAGTTCAGCATTTCCGTGATTTTCTCCCTCACTTTCTCCCGCTCGTTCATCCTTCTCCACGGAACCAAATCTGGCTCAAGAAAAATCCATGGTTTGAACTAGAGATTATCCCCGTATTACAAAAGCAAGTGAAAGCGATTTTATCTCGTTAATTTATCTCGCTAAATTGATATTCAACTATGAAGTGCGGTCAAAAAGCATCCAGTTTTGACTGCACTTTTCTTTTATTATAATCAATTTTTAGTATGCATTATTTCCTGACTGAGGCCTGTTATGCTAAAATCGCCGGCCTTAAAAATATAGGAAAAAATATGCAAGTAATATCTGTCACAAACTCTCAACGAAAAGCATGGAATAAACAAACTATTATATTCCTTTCTGATGTAGCTCTCTTTTTTATTCTACTCAATACACTTCCTTTTGCCCCTGCTGAGAATAAAGGATTATCTTTACTCGCATTTGTGGCCATTCTATGGCTCACCGAAGCAGTTAGTGTAACCATCACTGCATTATTCGTTCCAATTCTATCTGTTCTATTAGGATTAGCTGATAGTCGCGAAGCCCTCGTAGCCTTTGCAGATCCAACTATCTTTTTATTCTTCGGTGGTTTTGCACTTGCAACAGCATTAAATGTGCAAAAGATCGACCAAATGATCGCTAATAAAATCATGCAGTTAGCGCGGGGGCGGTTATCTGTTGCTGTACTCTATTTATTCGTCGCAACAGCATTTTTGTCCATGTGGATGAGCAATACCGCTACTGCTGCAATGATGATCCCACTTTCAATGACTATCTTAAGTCAGTTAGACCGCAATAAAGATCACAATACTTACGTATTCGTGTTATTAGGGATTGCCTATAGTGCCACCATTGGCGGGATGGGAACACTTGTGGGAAGCCCACCTAATGCGATTGCAGCATCTCAACTTCATTTAGGTTTTGCAGACTGGTTAATGTATGGCACTCCAGTCATGTTGATTTTATTTCCTGTAATTATTGGTTGGTTATATCTTGTTTTTAAACCGAAACTCGGTCTTCGTTTTGCTGCTGAATTTGAAAAAATTCACATGACCAAACAACGTATTTTAACGTTGGTTATTTTTATCACGGTGGCGATTCTTTGGATCTTTGGTGGCTACATTAACCCTATTCTTTCTCAATTATTAGGTTTACCAAAACCAATTAGCAGTTTTGACAGTATGGTTGCGCTCTCAGCTGCGATTGTCATTTGTGTAACAGGGATCGCAAGTTGGAAACAAGTGCAAGACAATACAGAATGGGGCGTGTTATTCCTCTTCGGTGGCGGTTTAACCTTAAGCTCGGTATTGACTCAGTCTGGTGCAAGTAAAATCATGGCAGATGGTATTGTCTTCATTATTGAAGGTGGCCACTACTATGTGATGGCATTAATTGTTGCGGCCTTTATCGTCTGTTTAACTGAGTTTACGTCAAACACAGCAAGTGCGGCTTTACTGGTTCCAATCTTTATTTCTATTGCAAATGCACTGAATATGCCACCACTTGGTTTTGCAATGATTATCGGTCTAGGGGCATCCTGTGCCTTTATGATGCCGGTTGGTACCCCACCGAATGCGATTGTGTACTCGACAGGTTTTGTGAAACAATCCGAAATGATCCGCGTGGGTAAATTTATTGATTTAACCTGTATGCTAATTATCGGGACAATTGCTTATCTCTTCTGGATGTAACCTTTAAAATCGAATAAGTGCGGTTAAAAACAAGATGATTTTTAACCGCACTTTTTTATTTTATTTACGCAAACGTTTGCCTCAAATCAAAATTAACGTATAATTCGCACAATTTTTTTTACTTAGGGAAACCAAATGAATAACAACCTGCTTTATACGGTGGAAGACAAACCACCTTTCGGATTGAGTTTACTCCTTGCCGCACAACATTTACTTGCCGCATTAGGGGGAATTATTGCCGTACCATTGGTCATTGGTAACGTCTTAAAATTACCAACCGAAGATACTATTACGTTAGTTAATGCGGCGCTTTTAATTTCTGGAGTGGTAACCGTTATCCAATGTAAAGGCTTAGGGCCTATTGGTATTCGTTTACCAAGTGTGATGGGGACCAGTTTTACTTTCGTTGCTGCTGCACTTGCCATTGGTTTCAGTGAATATGGCATCGCCGGTATTTTAGGTTCTTCTCTCATTGGTTCCTTAGTGATGATTATCGGCAGCTTTTTCATGCCGTATATTCGTAAATTATTCCCACCACTTGTGACAGGGACTGTCGTCATGATGATCGGCTTAAGCCTCATTCCTGTTGCCGTTGACTGGTTTGCTGGTGGTCAACGTGGTGATGCAAATTATGCGACGCCAGAAAATTTAATGATGGCGAGCTTTGTCTTAGTGATCGTGGTCGCTCTCGTGCAATGGGGTAAAGGGATTTTCTCTGCTGCCGCCATCGTTATTGGGATGATGACTGGTTATCTCGTTTGTTTAGCCTTGGGCTGGGTAAGCTTTGAAGGCGTAAAACAAGCACAAACTTTCGCGATTCCACAACCTCTACACTTTGGTTTAGCCTTCCCTATTTCAGGGATTATCGGCATGTCCATTGCCTATTTAGTGACAATCGTTGAATCAAGCGGCAACTTCTTAGCACTAGGTAATGCCACCAAAACTGAAATCACTGGTAGACATTTACGCGGCGGGGTTTTAGCCGATGGTTTAGGATCTGCCTTAGCCGCCATTATGTCCACTACACCATTCTCTTCATTCTCACAAAATATCGGCGTGATTTCCTTAACTGGTGTAGCAAGCCGCCACGTAGTAGCATTAACAGGTGTACTTCTTGCTTTAGCGGGTTTATTCCCTGTATTCGGTGCATTAATTGTTTCAATTCCATTACCGGTATTGGGCGGTGCAGGCTTAATGATGTTCGCGATGATTATCGCCGCGGGTATCCAAATGTTAGATAAAGTGGCGCGTAGCAAACGTAATGGTTTAATCATCGCCATTTCTATTGGTTGTGGCTTAGCCGTGACGACTCGTCCTGAATTGCTTGATAAATTACCGCACTTTTTCAAAGAAGTGCTCGGTTCAGGCATTACTGTTGGCTCATTACTTGCCTTAATTCTTAACCTTGTGCTTCCAGAAGATAAAGTGGAAGAAAGAAAAGAATAAAAATGCATCTCAACTAAGGGCAGATTAACACTGCCCTTTTCTTTTCCTGTAAAACATTTCTAAAACTGACCGCACTTTGTTAAAATCAAGCATCATTTTCCATTTATGAAGGAATAAAAATGGCAGATTTATCTTTCTTCGTTGAGCTCAACGAACAAAATCTTACTGAAACGTTGCAACGTTCTGTTGAAACGCCACTTGTCATTAACTTTTATGCGCCAAGCCATAAAGAATCAGCTGATTTTGCAACAGTCCTACAACGTGTTGCAGAACAACATCAAGGACAATTTATCCTCGGCTTAGTCAATTGTGAAACAGAGCAAATGATTGCTGCTCAATTTCGTATTCAAGCATTGCCTACGACCTATCTTTTCAAAGAAGCTCAAGCAATAGATGCGTTCCCTGGTGCATTAGATGAAGCCAGCTTATTACAACGTTTGAGTGCCATTTTGCCAAAAGAAGAAGATTTAAAATTCCAAAAAGCCTTAGATTTTTTACAAGTGGAAGATTACAACGCCGCCCTTCCATTACTGAAAGAGGCGTGGGAGCTTTCAGATAAGAAAAACAGCGATGTGGCATTACTTTATGCGGAAACCTATATTGCGATGAAGAAAACGGAGCCGGCGGCAGATATTTTAGCGCAAATCCCTATTCAGGATCGCGACAGCCGTTGGCATGGATTACAAGCGCAGATTGAGCTTTTAATTAAAGCGGCTGATACGCCAGAAATTCAGCAATTACAAGCAGATTATGCGAAAAATCCAACGCCTGAAATTGCGTTGAAATTGGCAGTTCAGCTACATCAAGCCAATCGAAACGAAGAAGCATTGGATTTATTATTTAGCATTCTTAAACAAGATCTTTCTGCGGAAAATGGTGAAGTGAAACAACAGTTTTTATCTATTTTATCAGCCATTGGTAACGCAGATCCTATCACCAATAAATATCGCCGATTGCTGTATTCATTGCTTTACTAATACGATCAACTATTTTTTTATGCATGAAGGCTTTATAATGAACGAACTCCAAAAGCCTCATGCTTTATTTTATAAACAAAGGATTCTTTATGTCAGACGTTAAACACAGCAAATTATTAATTTTAGGTTCAGGCCCGGCAGGTTATACCGCCGCTATTTATGCCGCACGTGCAAACTTAAAACCTGTTTTAGTGACCGGTCTTCAACAAGGTGGCCAACTTACTACTACTGATGAAATTGAAAACTGGCCAGGTGATTTTGAAATGACCACTGGTCCAGGTTTAATGCAACGTATGTTGCAACACGCTGAAAAATTTGAAACGGAAATCGTGTTTGATCACATTAATAAAGTCGATTTATCTTCTCGCCCATTCAAACTTTATGGCGATATGCAAACCTTTACTTGTGATGCATTAATCATCGCAACAGGCGCATCAGCACGTTATATCGGATTAGAATCTGAAACCGCTTATAAAGGCCGTGGCGTTTCAGCTTGTGCAACCTGTGATGGTTTCTTCTATCGTAATAAACCCGTTGCCGTTGTGGGTGGCGGAAATACCGCCGTTGAAGAAGCACTTTACTTAGCGAATATTGCTTCGGAAGTACATTTAATCCACCGTCGCGATAGCTTCCGCGCAGAAAAAATCTTAATCGATCGCTTATACAAAAAAGTCGAAGAAGGCAAAATCGTGCTTCATACTGACCGCACTTTGAATGAAGTGTTAGGCGATAACATGGGCGTAACCGGTGTACGTTTAGAAAATGTGAAAACTGGCGAAAAAGAAGACGTGAAATTAGACGGTTTATTTATTGCTATCGGTCATGCACCAAATACTGAAATCTTCCAAGGTCAGCTTGAGCTAAACAATGGTTATATCGTCGTTAAATCAGGTCTTGAAGGCAACGCAACAGCAACCTCTGTGGAAGGCGTATTTGCTGCAGGTGATGTAATGGATCACAACTATCGCCAAGCGATTACTTCAGCAGGTACAGGCTGTATGGCGGCATTAGATGCTGAACGTTATTTAGATGCACAAGAATAAATAAATTTCCTTATTTATTTTCCCCTCTTTAACAAAGAGGGGTTAGGGGAGATTTTAAAGAATCAATTCTGTATCAATGAACTCGCCCTTCAAACTCCCTCTCAATTGAGAGGGAGAACTTTTTAAATACTAATTCTACAAATCTATGGACAAACTTCGCCAAAAATATTTACAAAAATGGCTTCGTGCGCAGCAACAACCTGTTAAAAAATTAATGCGTACCAATATTGCCCTGGCCACACTTTCCTCCTTAATTCTGGTGGCTCAAACCTATTTTCTTGCGACATTGCTCGACAAGCTCATTATGCAACATGTCGATCGCGCTGAACTGGTTCCCTATTTTATTGCATTAATCATCACTTTTGCTTTACGTGCGGTCATTTTATGGCTACGCGAAAAAATTGGCTTTAAAGTAGGTCGATTACTGCGCAATCACATGCGTCAAAAGATTTTAGATAAAATCCATCAAGTGGGACCTGCGACTATCAATAACAAACCAGCTGGTAGCTGGGCAAGTATCATGCTTGAACAAGTGGAGAATCTGCATAACTTCTATGCGCGTTTCTTACCACAACAAAGTTTGTCAGCCATTGTACCAATGGTGATTTTAATTGCTGTATTCCCGCTCAACTGGGCAGCTGGATTGATTTTGATGGTTACTGCACCACTTGTTCCAATTTTTATGATTCTGGTAGGGATTGCGGCGGCAGACAGTAGCCAAAAAAATATGGCTACCCTTTCTCGCTTAAGTGCACAATTCTTGGATCGCTTACGGGGTTTAGAAACCTTGCGCCTTTTCAACCGAACTTCAGAACAAACTCAACATATTGAAAACACAACGGAAGACTTCCGTGAAACAACCATGACAGTACTAAAAATGGCGTTTCTCTCTTCTGCCGTGTTAGAGTTTTTCACCTCCATTTCCATCGCTTTAATGGCGGTGTACTTTGGTTTTAGCTATTTAGGCCAAGTCGAATTTGGTACTTATGGCACTACGCTGACCTTATTTACCGGCTTTTTCTGCTTAATTCTTGCACCAGAGTTTTATCAACCATTGCGTGATCTCGGGACTTACTACCACGATCGTGCAGCCGGCATTGGCGCAGCTGATGCCATTGTCGATTTCTTAGAAGCGGATTATTTAATTGCACATCAGGGTAATGAACAAATTCCAGCACAAAGTGCGGTCGAAATTCAGGCTGAAAATTTAGTGGCACTTTCTCCACAAGGTCAACCATTAACTAAGCCGCTTTCATTCCATATTCCGAAAGAAAGCCATATTGCTCTTGTGGGCCAAAGTGGTGCGGGAAAAACCTCTTTAATCAATGTATTACTGGGTTTCTTGCCTTATGAAGGCAGCTTAAAAATTAATGGTGTTGAACTTAATCAAAGCCGTTTAAGCGACTGGCGCAAACAAATTGCTTGGGTAGGTCAAAACCCATTACTACTACAAGGTAGCATCAAAGAAAATCTACTTTTAGGTGATATTCAAGCAACTGATGAGCAAATTGAACAAGCCTTGATTTCAGCTCAAGCGAAAGAGTTTACCGATAAATTAGGCTTGGATAGCGAAATTAAAGATGGCGGCATTGGTGTATCTGTAGGTCAAGCTCAACGCTTAGCTATCGCACGCGCTTTACTAGGCAAAGGCAATTTATTATTACTCGATGAGCCAACCGCTAGCCTAGATGCTCAATCTGAAAATCTGGTACTTGCAGCCCTTGCAGAAATGAGCCATAACCAAACCACCTTAATGATCACACACCGAATTGAAGATCTGAAACAATGCGACAATATTTTAGTGATGCAAGAAGGTGAAATTGTTCAACAAGGGTATTTCAACCAATTAAAAGATCAAGGCTTCTTTGCCGAATTATTGGCTCAACGAAAAGAGGATATTCAATAATGCGTGCTTTACTTCCCTTTTTACGTTTATTTAAATTCGCCAAGCTGCCTTTATTTTTAGGCTTGGTTTTAATGATCACCGGCCTCGCATCCAGTATTGGCTTGCTAACCACCTCTGGTTGGTTTTTAGCCGCAACGGCTATTGCGGGTCTTGGCACGTTATTTAATTTCTTCTACCCTTCCGCTTCTGTGCGTGGGCTTGCCATTAGCCGCACCCTTTTCCGTTATTTCGAAAAGTTGGTGACGCACGATGCGACTTTCCGCATCTTAGCTAAATTACGGGTACAAGTTTTTGAGAAGATTATTCCATTAAGTCCTGCTGTGTTAAATCGCTACCGCAACAGCGATTTATTAAACCGCTTAGTGTCTGATGTAGATACACTCGATAGTCTTTATCTTCGCTTAATTGCGCCATTTATTACGGCTATTTTTGTGATTCTAGCTATGTGTATTGGCCTAAGTTTCGTCAATGCTCCTTTAGCCTTAGGTCTAGGTGTGAGTCTACTTTTATTGGTATTCGTTATTCCAACTGTGTTCTACCAACTGGGCAAAAAATTTGGCGATAAACTCGTGCATTCACGTGCACTTTATCGCACGCAATTCTTAGAGTTTATTCAAGCTCAAGCAGAATTATTGCTCTTTAATGCCGAAGATAAATTGAAAGATAACATGGCTAAAACTGAAGCTAACTGGCAAACAGACCAGCAAAAAGAAGCCAATTTAAGCGGATTTTCAACCGCACTTTCACTCTTCTTAAATGGTTTGGTTATTGCCGCAATGTTGTGGTTTAGCTCACAAGCGGAATTTGGCAACGATGAATATCGTATGGCGTTTATTGCGCTCTTCACTTTTGCCGCCTTGGCCTCATTTGAAATCTTAATGCCATTAGGTTCTGCGTTCTTACATATCGGGCAAGTAATCGCGTCAGCTGAACGTGTAACAGATATTATTGAGCAGCAACCATTAGTGACTTTTAATGGCAAAGCGGAGTTCGATCAAAACGCCACAACATTAATTGAAGCGAAAGATCTTTCTTTCACTTATCCTGAACGTCAAAATCGTGCTTTAGAAAATTTGAATTTAACCATTCAAAAAGGTAAAAAAGTCGCAATTTTAGGTAAAACAGGTAGCGGAAAATCCACGTTATTGCAGCTTTTAGTGCGTAATTATGATGCCAATCAAGGAGAATTACGCCTTGCTGGTCAACCAATTGCTGATTATGCAGAAAACACATTACGCAGCCAATTCTGCTTTTTAACACAACGTGTCCATGTATTTAGCGATACACTTCGTCAAAATCTGCAATTCGCAAGTGCGGTCAATATTTCAGATGAAAAAATGATCGAGGTGTTAAATCAAGTTGGTTTAGGCAAATTGTTGGAACAAGAACAAGGCTTAGATATTTGGCTAGGTGATGGCGGCCGCCCACTTTCTGGTGGAGAACAACGTCGTTTAGGCTTAGCACGTATTTTGCTTAATGATGCGCCAATTTTATTATTAGATGAGCCAACCGAAGGTTTAGACCGCGAAACTGAACGCCAAATTCTGCGTTTAATTCTTGCCCATGCTGAAAATAAAACCTTAATTATGGTGACTCACCGCTTAACGGCGATTGAGCAATTTGATGAACTTTGTGTGATTGATGAAGCGAAGCTAATTGAAAAAGGCACTTACGCAGAATTATTGCAATTAGAAAAAGGGTTCTTTAAACAATTAGTGGAGCGAGTGTAAAATAAGAAAGGATAAGTTGGGTGGAAATCTTCCCAGCTTATTCTCGGCACACAGAAATTCCGACTTTGGCTGCTTTCTTCCGAACCTGACCGAGTAAACCGGGCACCGTTGCGAGAGACCGAGAAGATTTCCATTGATATCGCAATGCGATTAGGTGGGCTATTATGCAAGAATTGGCCCTGTATTGCAAAGGTTAATTTATTAATTCGGTGAATTTGACGAGAAAATCAACCGCACTTTTAAGGCAAAACCATGAACTATCTCCAATACTACCCGACAGATGTTGTAAATGGCGAAGGCACCCGTTGCACCCTTTTCGTTAGCGGCTGTACGCATGGTTGCCGTGGTTGTTACAATCAAAAGAGCTGGTCTTTTGATAATGGCGTATTATTCGATGAAGCGATGGAACAACAGATCATCAATGATTTAAAAGATACGCGCATTAAACGTCAAGGGCTCACGCTTTCAGGTGGAGATCCGATGCATCCTCGTAATGTTGAAGCCTTACTTCCTTTTGTACAGCGTGTAAAAAAAGAATGCCCTGATAAGGATATTTGGGTGTGGACGGGTTATAAACTGGATGAACTTGATGATTATCAACGTCAAATGTTGCCTTATATTGACGTGCTTATTGATGGAAAATTTATACAAGAACAGGCTGACCCAAGCTTAGTTTGGCGTGGTTCAGCCAATCAAGTGATTTATCGTTTTAAGGTTTAACCGAATAAGGTTAAGCTATTCTGCCAAGCCGTTTCTTTAATCACTTCAGCATTTTCGCTTCTTAAACGACATAACGCCTCAAAGGTGTGAACAATCCGTTCTGGTCGATTAGGTTGTCCTTGAAAACCAAACACCGGCATATCTGGTGTATCCGTTTCTAACACCAACGCCTCTAATGGCAACTTCGCAATCGCTTGGCGCGTTTTATTCGCGCGTTCATAAGTAATAGTGCCGCCTACGCCAATTTTATAGCCTAAATCCACAAATCGTTTTGCTTGATCATAACTTCCAGAAAAACCATGCACCACACCACATTTTGGCAAATTAGCTTGTTTTAAAAAGCGGAATAATTGCTCGTGGGATTTTCGACTATGTAAATTAACCGACAGATTGTACTTCTTCGCTAAATAAAGCTGGCTCTCCAAAAAGTGCTGTTGCTTTTGCCATAATTTATCGGTTAATAAATCTGGAATCGCACATTCTAAGCCAAATTCTGCTACGGCTGTACAATTTTGATTACAAACGGATAATGCCGCATCCAATTTTTTTAAATCATGCTCTTGATGCTCTTTGATATAAAGAGGATGTAGCCCAAGCCCACAATAAAGATGCTCAGGGAAAAGTGCGGTCATATTTTGGATCGTTTTAAAATCCGACTCTTTTACCGCCACAATCAAGATTTTTTGCACATCAGCTTGCTTAGCGTTATCCACCAGCTGAGCTAATGGCTCTCCCGTGTCATGATGAAGATAATCGAGGTGGGTATGAGTATCGAAGAAAGGCATAACGTTATTTCACTTAAGAAAAAAGGTGTGTAGATTGCGCATCCACACACCGAATTAATTATTCAACAGAAACAGATGTAATCACCACATCTTCGGTCGGAACATCTTGGTGGAAGCCTTTATTACCGGTTTTTACTTTCTTGATTTTATCAACCACATCCATGCCTTCAACCACTTCACCGAATACGGCATAGCCCCATTCTTGTACCACTTCGCGGCCGAACATTTCTTTTGAACGGTAGTTTAAGAAGTCATTATCTGCCACGTTAATGAAGAATTGTGCCGTTGCAGAATGTGGATCAGAGGTACGCGCCATGGCGACTGTGCCACGTTTATTGCTTAAACGATTGTTTGCTTCATTTTGGATGGGTGCGTTTGTTGCTTTTTCACGCATTCCGCTTTCCATACCACCGCCTTGAATCATAAATCCATCAATAACACGATGGAAAATTGTGTTATTATAGAAACCGTTTTTACAATAATTTAAAAAGTTTTCTGCAGTGATTGGCGCTTTATCAAAATCAAGTTTAATTTTAATATCGCCAAAATTTGTGTGTAATGTAACCATGTTGTTTTCCTCTTGAAAATTAAGGCGTTCATTATTCCACAAATGGTGAGAAAGTGCCACCATGAGCAGAAAAAGTGCGGTCGGATTCCAATCAGAAGAGAAAAAATATGTTAAAGATCTTTAATACCCTCACTCGTGAAAAAGAAGTGTTCAAACCTATCCATGAAGGAAAAGTGGGTATGTATGTGTGCGGCGTGACCGTTTACGATTTATGCCATATTGGCCATGGCCGTACCTTTGTATGTTTTGATGTGATTGCCCGCTATTTACGTTCTTTAGGTTACGATTTAACTTATGTGCGTAATATCACGGATGTGGATGATAAAATCATTAAACGTGCACTAGAAAACAAAGAAACCTGCGATCAACTTGTGGATCGTATGGTACAAGAAATGTATAAAGATTTTGATGCATTAAACGTATTACGTCCAGATTTCGAACCTCGTGCGACGCATCATATTCCAGAAATTATTGAGATTGTGGAAAAACTGATTGCACATGGTCATGCTTATGTTGCAGACAATGGTGACGTGATGTTTGATGTGGAAAGCTTTAAGGAATACGGCAAATTATCACGTCAAGATCTTGACCAATTACAAGCCGGTGCACGTATTGAAATTAATGAAATCAAGAAAAATCCAATGGATTTCGTGCTTTGGAAAATGTCAAAAGAAAACGAACCAAGCTGGCCATCACCATGGGGGCCTGGTCGTCCTGGTTGGCACATTGAATGTTCAGCGATGAACTGTAAACAACTTGGTGAACACTTTGATATTCACGGTGGCGGTTCTGATTTAATGTTCCCACACCACGAAAATGAAATTGCGCAATCTTGTTGTGCTCACGGCGGCCAATATGTGAATTATTGGATCCATTCTGGCATGATTATGGTGGATAAAGAAAAAATGTCGAAATCTCTCGGCAACTTCTTCACTATTCGTGATGTATTAAACCACTACAATGCAGAAGCGGTGCGTTATTTCTTATTAACAGCACACTATCGCAGCCAGCTCAATTACAGCGAAGAAAACCTGAACTTAGCACAAGGTGCATTAGAACGTTTGTACACGGCTTTACGTGGCACCGATCAAAGTGCGGTCGCTTCAGGCGGTGAAAATTTTGTGGACGCCTTCCGTGAAGCAATGGACGATGATTTCAATACGCCGAATGCCCTTTCTGTCTTATTTGAAATGGCGCGTGAAATCAATAAATTGAAAACTGAAGATGCAGAAAAAGCCAATGGCCTTGCTGCGCGTTTACGTGAATTAGCGGGTATCTTAGGTTTACTTCAACAAGATCCAGAAAAATTCTTACAAGCAGGCTCTAACGATGATGAAGTCGCAAAAATTGAAGCGCTCATCAAACAACGCAACGAAGCGCGTGCTGCTAAAGATTGGGCTGCTGCGGATGCTGCTCGTAATGAACTCACAGCAATGGGTATCGTGTTAGAAGATGGCGCCAACGGCACGACGTGGCGTAAACAATAATCTCACTTTGATACAAAAACTGCGGTCAAATTGACCGCAGTTTTTCTTTTAAGAAGAAAGCATTACATTTTCGGTTTTTCCATTGTTTTTGCTTTTTTCTTCATTTCTTTTGCTTTCATTTCTTTTGTTTTCATATCACCAGATTTCATTCCTTCTGATTTCATATTATCCATTTTCATGTCGTGAGATTTCATATCATGAGATTTCATCATCCCATCAGATGCCATTTTGTCATTTTGCATTGGCATAGCGTCTTTTGTCATCGGCATGGAATCTTTTGCCATCGACATTTCATTAGATTTCATATCGGTCGCATAAAGACTGGTTGCGAAGAAAAGTGCAGCAATAGCAGTAAAGGTTGTTTTTGAAGTAATATTTTTCATTTTGAATCTTCCTTAATTTGTGAATAATTAGCATTGGATGGAAAGGTTTCCCCTTTCATTATCATTAGACGAATGAGAAATCTATTTCTTACACTTTTTTCAAGGAAAAAATATGGAAACTGGAATTTCCAATAAAGACTTGGCTCAAATTAGAGAGCAAATGCTGAAATTTGCCACATTACAGGTGGGCGATTCTGTATTAGCTGAAGATTTGGTGCAAGAGAGTTTTTTAAGTGCATTTAACCATCTTGAGCAATTTAAACGACAAGCGGCATTTAAGACCTGGGTCTTTGCTATCTTAAAAAATAAAATCATTGATTTTCTTCGCCAGAAAGGCAAATTAGTGCTAGAAACCGAAATTGAAGATGAAGAACAAACTAATCATTTCTTTGATGAAGGTGGACACTGGAAAGCTGAACATTCTCCACTCGATCTCGAACTGAGCGAAAGTGCGGTCTATTCTGAAGAATTCTGGCTGATTTTTGAAACTTGCTTAACTTGCCTGCCAGCCAAACAAGCCAAGATTTTTATGATGAGAGAGTTTTTGGAATTATCTTCCGAAGAAATTTGCCAAGAAAATCAACTAAGCATAAGTAACTTGCACACGACACTCTATCGTGCCCGCTTACAACTTCAAAACTGCTTATCTCATAAACTTTAAGGAGTCATTTTATGAAATGTCGCCAAGCGACTCGCCTTATTTCAGATGCGCAAGAACGCTCATTAATGACTAAAGAAAAAATTGGGCTCAATTTGCATCTTGCCATCTGTACACATTGCCGTAAATTTCAACGAAATTGTGGCACATTGAGAAAATTAATGAAGGATTTCAAAGGATAAAAAAGCGGAAGAGAACTTCCGCTTATTACTCTATTACTTCGCCATTAATGCTGTTGCACGTGAAATCACTTCTTTGACTTCATCATCCGTCAATTTACCTTCTTTCACAAATTGCACCTTGCCGGTTTTATCAAGCAAAATAATCACGCTGTCTTTTTCACGTAATCCCCACGCATTTTTAACCGCACTTTTATCATCTAAAATCACTTGGCTATGGGCATTTTCTTTTTTGCCTTTTTCTGCGCTACTTTTCACAAACATACCCGTGCCCACAACGGCATCATCAGCATTAATAATGGTCGTGGTTTGATATTTGGCTTGGTTAAAATGAGCGGCTTTGATGGCTTCGATCATCGCTTGATTTTTCTCTTTTGCCGCACTTCTGCCTGCAATATGCTGAATCACACGGACTTTGCCAGGTAATGCCGTTGAGCTCCACGATTTATACGCTACATCATTGCCATTTAAAGTGATTTCGCCTTTATCCGAAACCGTTACATTGGCTAAAAGTTGATTAGGTTGAATATTGTGAGCGAATGTATTGGCTGAGATTAAACTCCCCATCACAGCGCTCAAAAGCATGATTTTTTTCATAAATACCTCATAAATTCCGTGAAATGCCCATTTTTTGGCGAATAGTCACTTTTTTGTTATACTCCGTGCGCATTATACTTTGCTTAAATCAGATAAAGAAGGAAAAAGAAATGGATCAAATGCCAGCTTGCCCAAAATGTAAAGGTGAATATGTTTATCACGATTCTGTGAATTTTGTTTGCCCTGATTGCGGTAATGAATGGAATGGTAACGAAGCAGTTGAAACCGATGAAGATCAACTGATTGTTAAAGACAGCAACGGTAATTTATTAGCCGATGGTGATGATGTGCTTTTAATTAAAGATTTAAAATTAAAAGGTTCATCTGAAGTGTTAAAGAAAGGCACGAAATTCAAAAATATCCGTTTAGTTAACGGAGATCACAATGTCGATTGTGGCAAAATCATGTTGAAATCAGAGTTCTTGAAAAAAGCTTAAGAATTCTCAAGAAAAAGAGCGGTCGATTTTAACGTTGTTTTAAATCGACCGCTCTTTTTTTTATTTTCGTTATACTTTCGCTGGTTTCACTATTTCACTTGGATAACAACCAAGCACTTTCAGATAATTACTGAATTGCTTAAGCTCTTCCAAGGCAATTTGGGTATCTGGATGATGAATATTTCCTTCAATTTCCAAATAGAACATTTCTTCCCAAGGCTTGCCATAAATAGGACGAGATTCAAGCTTGGTCATATTAATACCGTGCTTTTTAAACACAAGTAAAGCATCCACTAGAGAACCCGCTTGTTGCGATGTTGTCATCAACAATAAAGTTTTCGTATGAATTTGTGGTGAAACTTCACGAGCTTGTTTGGCTACCACAATAAAACGAGTAATGTTGTTTTCTTGGTTAGCAATATTATGTTTTAACACATGTAAGCCGTAAAGCTTGCCGCCATCTTCATTACCTAATGCCGCAATATTCGGTTTATTCAAACTTGCTACGAGCTGCATTGCATGAGAGCTACTTTCGCAGTACTCGATATGCACACGCTCAAGACTTTGAATAAATTGACTACACTGCTGGATGACCTGTGGATGGCTATAAAGCGTATCAATTTTGCTTAAATCATCCTGCTCATTCACTAAAACACAGTGCTTGATAGGATAAGCCAACTCGCCCACCAAAGATAAGGTGGTATGTTGAAGCAAATCATAAACTTCATTAATTGCACCTGACGTAGTGTTTTCTAAAGGCAGTACACCATAATCAGCTTCTCCACTTTCAACCTTTTCAAAAATTTGAGCAAAGGAATCACAACTGATTTCAGCAAACTGCTGATTATAACGAGCCGCATAATTACGCGCAGCCAAATTAGAGTAAGAACCACGCTTGCCTAAGAAAGCAATATGTAACGTTTCTTCTCGTTGCTCATTGAGTTTTTTCTGCAAATACACTTGTTGTGTTAACACAGAATCTTCAATGATCTTTTGGAAGACTGACGTAATATACTGTGGTTCAAGCTGATAATTTTGACTTTCAGCAAACTGCACAAGCTCTTGTAAGAGTTGTTGCTCCCGCTCTAAATCACGCAACGCTTTTTGCGTCACTTCTTTACTTCTTACTACATCATATGCCAGGCGGTGACGCTCTGAAAGCAGCTTTAACAAGCTGCGATCAATTTGCGTAATTTGCTGACGAATTTCTGATAAATCTAATGCCATTTCATTCCTTATTTAAAGGTTACTTCATTATGAGGGATGTATTTTTCAGCATTAATAGGTGAATTTTTCTCAAAAAATTCTTTTAAAACATCCGCATCAATAAAACCTGTGTTAACGAAAGTTGGATTTTTGGTCATGACTGGATAACCATCTCCACCCGCCGCATTATAACTTGGTAAAGAAATACGGTAAGTTTTATTTAAATCCAATGGTTTACCTTGAATTTTCACATTTTCAACTTTCTTATCCGCACGATTTACTGTCATGCTGATACCTGAGTATTGTGCATAAGCACCAGAATCCACTTCTTTCAATGCGACTACATTTAAATAATCCAATAATTCTTTACCGGTTAATTCAAAATAGCTCACAATATTACCAAATGGATGGATTTTTAAAATGTCTTTATAAGTCACATCACCTTCTTGGATAGAATCACGAATACCACCTGAGTTCATGATACCAATATCTGCTTTCGCTTTTTGGCGTTGTGCTTCTGCAATTAAGTGACCAAGGTTAGTTTGTTCAAAACGAATAATGGTACGATCGCCTTCTAACTTACCTTTTAGTTTACCCACTTTTTGGCTTAATAACGCATCGCCTTTATCTTGGTAAGTTTTTAAAAGTTTTTCCATTTCTGGATCTTGTGGAATCTCTTCGGCATAGTTTACATATTCTGTTTTGCCGTCTTCTTTTTTCACTTTTTTCTTCAAGTTCACTGGAATTAATTGATAATTCACTAATTTTAATTCACCATTTTTGAACTCAAAGTCAGCTCGACCAACGTATTTACCCCATTCAAACGCTTGCATAATCCAAGTACCATTTTGGAAATCGGGTTTACATGGCTGAGTTGGTTGATAATCTTTAATCCATACGCCTTTATCATCCACACAAATCGGATCATGACTGTGACCACCGATAATCATATCAAATGCGCCTTTATCTAAATTACGTGCAAGACTTACATCACCTGGCGCATTTGAACCATGTTTTGCATCATAGTAATAGCCCATATGTGTTAAAGCGATTTTTACATCCGGTTTAACTTTTTCATTTAGCTCTTTTAATGTGGCTTTTGCTACCATTGTTGGATCTTCAAACTTCACATTGTGAAGATATTCTGGGTTACCTAATTTTGCAGTATCTTCTGTGGTTAAACCAACCACTGCAATTTTAAGATCTTGTTTATTTAAAATCGTATAAGGCTTAACTAAGGTTTTACCTGTTTTCGTATTAATCACGTTTGCAGATAAGAATGGGAAGTTTGCCCATTTTTCTTGCATATCAAGAATTTGTAGTGGATTATCAAACTCGTGGTTACCTAATACAGTTGCCTCATAGCCCATTGCGTTCATTGCTTTAATATCAGGTTCTGCTGTTTGCATATCTGACTCAGGTACACCAGTATTAAAATCACCTGCATTTAATAAAATGAGTGATCCACCTTTTTGCTCGACTTCAGCTTTTACGCGATTAACAATTGTTTTGTGAGCAGGAAAGCCATATTCACCTTTTGCATTCGGCCAAAAATGTCCGTGCGTATCATTAGTGTGCAATATGGTAAATTGATAGGTTTTGCCCTGTTCATATGCCATTGCAGCAGAAGTTGCTAGCACAAGAGGAAGCACGGTAAATAATTTTTTCATAATAAAAATACCTCTATTTTTGACCGCTCTTTACCTTCGCAGAAAACAAAAATAACAGAGCAAGATGGGAAATAAAAAAGCTATACTCCCGAAAGAAGTATAGCTTTTCAACAAAACATTGTTAGATGAGTACCTGCGCAGGTGCAACATAACCTTGTGGAACTTGTTTCTTATCTTCAAAGGTAACAAATTCCCACGCTTCCTGATCGGCAAGTACAGCACGGAGTAACTTATTATTTAAACCGTGACCAGATTTATAAGCTTTGAAATCACCGATGATATTATAGCCACACATATAAAGATCACCTATTGCATCAAGCATCTTGTGACGAACTAATTCATCTCTGAAGCGTAATCCATCTTCATTTAAGATTCGGTAATCATCTAATACGATAGCATTATCTAAGCTACCACCTAGTGCAAGACCTTGAGATTGAAGATACTCAATATCTTTCATGAAACCAAAGGTTCTTGCACGACTAATTTGATGTACGAATGCTTGTGCTGAGAAATCCATCACGTAATTACGTACATTTTTACTAATCGCAGGATGATCAAAGTCGATTGTGAAATCTAAACGGAAACCATTATAAGGTTTAAATTCTGCCCATTTGTCACCGTCTTCTACTCGTACATTTTTCTTAATACGAATAAATTTCTTCGGTGCATTTTGTTCTTCAATACCCGCATCTAAAAGCAGGTAAATGAATGGGCTTGCACTACCGTCCATGATTGGAATTTCAGGTGCATCAACTTCAATAATAATATTATCAATACCTAACCCCGCTAATGCTGCGTTTAAGTGTTCTACGGTTGAAACACGCACACCTTGTTCATTCACAAGTGCAGTACAAAGCATTGTATCGCGTACTGAATCCGCATTCGCAGGGAAAGTCACCGGCGGATTAAGATCAGTACGGCAGTAAATCACGCCAGTATTTGGCATAGCCGGACGCAACGTTAACGTTACTTTTTTGCCGCTATGTAAGCCTACACCTGTGACTTTAATGCTTTGTTTTAATGTTCTTTGTTTAATCATCTCTTTTACCTTATTGCTTCACA
Organism: Parahaemophilus parainfluenzae; assembly: GCA_018366115.1. Taxonomy (GTDB): domain Bacteria; phylum Pseudomonadota; class Gammaproteobacteria; order Enterobacterales; family Pasteurellaceae; genus Haemophilus_D; species Haemophilus_D parainfluenzae_AB. Next base: position 40,013 of record JAGZIS010000001.1, read on the forward strand.
ACAAGATTACTTCTACTCTTATTTCTCATCACGACCAAATGATGCCGGATTAAAGAAATTAGGATTATTTCTTAACTGTTCTAAACGGCTTGGATCAAGCGGTTTATTTAAGTTACCGTATTGCGGATTTTGTTCCTGTGCTGGTTCTGGCTGTGGATTATGTCTTAATGCATCTAAACCATGTAAACCAACTGGCGGTTGTGGCTGAATCGTTTCTTGTGCTACAGGTTGTTGAACTGGCGCTTGTTGTACTGCAGCTTGAGGACGAGCAATCACTACTGGCTCAGCCGCAACAACATCACCTAAACCTGTTGCAACGATCGTGACACGAATTTCATTGCTCATTTCAGGGACTAAACTGGTACCCACAACGATAGTTGCGTCTTCTGATGCAAAGCTACCTACTGTGTCACCCACCACGTTAAATTCGTCAAAGCCGAGATCCATACCTGAGGTAATATTAACAAGAATACCCTTAGCATTAGAAAGATCGACTTTCTCTAATAAATCATTTTTAATTGCAAGACGAGCTGCTTCTTCTGCACGGCCTGCACCTGGTTCACTTTGAGCTGAACCGAAACCAATCATTGCTTGGCCCATTTCCGACATAACGGTTCTTACGTCTGCAAAGTCCACGTTGATTAAACCAGGAGAGGTAATCATATCGGAGATACCCATAACAGAGTTACGTAATACGTCATTTGCAGCAGCAAAAGCATCAATTAACGTTGCATTTTTCGGGAGAACTTTTTGGATTTGTTGGTTAGGAATAATGATCATTGAATCCACGTATTGTGAAAGATCTTTAATACCTAATTCAGCAAATTGCATACGTTTTTTGCCTTCAAAGCTAAATGGCTTAGTAACAACAGCAACAGTTAGAATACCTAATTCTTTCGCAACTTTAGCGACGATTGGTGCGGCACCAGTACCTGTACCACCGCCCATACCAGCAGCGATAAAGACCATGTCTGCACCTTCAAGCATTTTACGGATTTCTTCTTGGTCATCTTCAGCCGCTTTACGACCTACATTTGGGTTTGCGCCTGCACCAAGACCTTTAGTTGTTGCCCCACCGATTTGTACAGTTTGTTGAACTTGGCTTTTGCGTAATGCTTGCGCATCGGTATTCACCGCATAGAATACGATTTTACCGTGTTCTTCGCTATCAATTGCACTTTCGCCCAAGAAATTACCATTGAATTCTTGTTGCACCATGTTAGCAACCATGTGGTTAACTGCGTTACCGCCGCCTCCACCGACACCGACAACCTTAATCAGTGCACCTGTTTGCTCTTCAAAATCACCATACTCTGGGTATAACATTTGCTGTTCTCCGTTACTGCTAATACTCTGCTAGCACATTAATAAAAGTTAAATTTTTTCTATTGTAAATGAAAAAGCCAAAATGATCAAAATTCTGATTTCACTTTATTGAAAATATTTTTAAGACCTTTCCAGAATTTTTTGCCTAATGCTTCATCGCCATAGTTACTATCCACAGGATCATTATCACTATTCTGATGATGGTATTGTAATAATCCCACTACAGTTGAATATTGTGGGCGATTCACATAATCTGTTAAACCCGTAATATTTAATGGACTACCAATACGTACCTGGCAACCAAATACACTTGAGGCACAATCTTTTAAGTCTTCAATCTGTGCACCACCACCGGTGATAACAACACCCGCAATTAATTCAAATTTAATATGTTTGGTTTCTAAATCTGCTTTGAGCTTATCTAATTCGTCCTTAACAACGCCTAATAGTTCAATATATCTTGCTGAAGTGATTAAAGATAAATCACTTTTTGTTAAAGCGCGTGGTGCTCGACCACCAATACTTGCCACTTCAATTTTCTTATCACCATGTAAACGTGCCGGATACAATGCACTCGCATAATTCACTTTAATGCGCTCTGCCTCTGCACGAGAAACGGTACATGCATGAGCAATATCGTTCGTTACAATATTTCCAGCGTAAGGAATAACCTTGCTGAAACGCAATGAGCCATTGGTGTAAACCATCATATTCATGGTGCCTGCACCGAAATCAACTAAGCAAACACCAAGATCTTTTTCATCTTCAGTTAAAACAGAATGTGTTGCTGCAAAGCCGGAGAACACAACTTTATCAACTTGTAATCCACAACGCTCAACTGCTTTTTTCAAGTTATTTTGCCAGTCTTGGTGACACGCAATTAAGTGTACGTTTGCTTTTAAACGAACACCTTGTAAACCTAATGGATTTTTAATATTAACTTGTTTATCTACCGCGTATTCTTGAGGAATAATGTGTAATAAAGAAAGGCCTTCAGGTAATTTTACTGAGCTTGCTGTATGTAAAGCATCATCAATCTCTTCTTGAGTCACTTCATTTTCAGAAATAGCAACAAAACCGCTCTCGTTCAGGCTTTGAATATGTTCACCCGTAATTGCAAGAGTCACACTCATAATTTGGCAATCAGCCATTGATTCAGCCGCTTCAATAGCACGTTGGATAGAGTTAACAACGGCATCTAAATCAGTAATACTGCCACGATCAATCCCTTTCGATGGACAACTACCCACGCCAAGTACATTTACTACGCCATCAGGAAGCACTTCCCCAACAACAGCAACAACTTTTGATGTACCAACTTCAAGACCTACAATGACTTTCGGTTCCAACTCTTTTCCCATTTTCTTATTACACCTAATGAATTATTTTTATTTCTCTGTCAATCCAACCGCTGCTGATGCAGATGCATAGCGCAAATCTACATAATCAATTCGTTTACCTTCAGGCACTTCAATTTGTGGGTAAATCGTTACAAATCGATCTAATTTTGGTTTCCAATCTCCGCGCCCAAGTTTCAATACTATATCATTATCGAGCGTAACTTGCCATGCACCGCGATCATCAATTCGAACACCTTTAACCACTAAATTTTTGGCTTTAAAATCAGCGAAAATTTGATTCCAAGCTTCTAATACTTTCAAGCTTTGATAATCTGGGCCACCTAAATAAGGCAACGCTTTTTCTTTTAACTTATCCATCGGTAATTGGAAAACTGTTCCCTCTTTTGTGATGAACTCTGTTTTATTCCAAATGGCGACTGGCTGATATTCTGATAGCCAAATACTTAAACGATTTGGCCAAATTTTACGAACCACCGCACCTTTTACCCAAGGAATCGTTTCAAGCTGCTCTTGAATTTGCTTAACGTCTTGTCCCCAAAAACCCTTGAGAGAGCCCATTTTAAGCAACACATCTTGCACATCCGGATAAGTGGTAAATTCATTTTGGCCCACTAATGCATAGGCAGTAATTTTTCTATCACCGTCTAAGCTTTCAAGCCAACTCTGCCAGTTTGAATAAACGAAATACCCTAGCCCCGCACAAAGTAACACCAAAGCAAGTTTAATCTGCAACATAAAACGGAATTTACCTTCTCCGTTAGATGAGCGACCAAATTGCGTTGGCGGTGTATTTTTGCGCTTAATTACATTCATTACGCACTCAACTCCAAAATTTTCACGACGAGTTGTTCAAATGAAATACCGACTGTTGACGCAGATTTAGGGAATAAACTGTGACTTGTCATGCCAGGGTTCGTGTTTACTTCTACTAAACGGAAATTACCTTGTGCATCAGTCATCACATCAATACGACTCCAACCACGACAACCCACAACGTCATAAGCACGTTTAACTAATTTCGCTAATTCTTCTTCACATTCAGCTGAAAGGCCAGCTGGGCAAAAATATTGAGTGTTATCTGAAATATATTTCGCATCGTAATCATAAAACTCACCTTCTGGCACAATGCGAACAGCAGGCAATACTTCGCCACCTAAAACAGGCACAGTTAATTCATCGCCAGCCAACCATTCTTCAATCAAAATGGTGTTATCAAATTTAAGTGCATAATCGACCGCACTTTTTAATTCTTCGACTGCTTTTACTTTCGTTAAACCCACACTTGAACCTTCAAGAGATGGCTTAACCATCAAAGGTAAACCTAACTTTTCGACCACAGCTTGTGGGTTTAGTTCGTGAGCGTTTTCTTTGGTCACGATCTCCATATCGGCAACAGGTAAACCAAAGGCTTTCCATAACATTTTAGTACGCATTTTATCCATGGTTAACGCTGAAGCCATCACGCCACAACCAGTGTAAGGCAAACCGATTTGTTCTAATAAACCTTGCATGGTGCCATCTTCACCACCGCGACCATGTAAAATGTTAAAGACACGATCAAAACCATCAGCCTTTAAATTCGCGACATTATATTCTTTAGGATCGATACCATGTGCATTATAACCTTGGCTCACTAATGCGTTTAACACGGCTGCGCCAGAATTAAGAGAAACTTCACGTTCAGCTGATGTGCCGCCTAACAACACAGCAATTTTTTCTTGTTTTAAATTCATTGTTTTATCCTGTTTTCTTTTTATTTTTCATCGAAAAGTGCGGTTATTTTTCAGTGTTTTTATGCTTTCCAACGTTCTGCTAAACCACGAGAAATTTTGCTTACACTTCCCGCACCTTGAGCAAGAATTAAATCACCATCTTGAATAATTTGATCTAATACATCGCCAAGTTGTTCCGTATCAGAAACTAAAATTGGATCGACTTTTCCTAGATTACGAATAGAACGACAAAGTGCTTTACTATCTGCACCGACAATTGGCGCTTCACCTGCCGCATAAACGTCTAACATAATCAATGCATCCACTTGGGATAATACTTGCACGAATTCATCAAATAAATCGCGAGTACGTGAATAACGGTGAGGCTGGAAGATCATAACAATACGTTTATCTCCCCAGCCTTCACGGGCTGCTTTGATTGTTACATCAACTTCTGTTGGGTGATGGCCATAATCATCCACTAAGCGTACTTTACCATTTGGACGAATAAACTCGCCTAATTGGTCAAAACGTCTGCCCGCACCTTGGAAATCAGCAAGCGCTTCTAAAATCGCTTCATTGCCAATGCCTTCTTCTTTTGCTACTGCAAGTGCCGCCGTCGCATTTAACGCATTATATTTACCTGGCACATTCAATAATACATTGATGCGTTCACCACTTGGGCAAACTACAGTGTAGTGACCTTGGAAACCGGTTTGTTCATAATCTTCGATACGATAGTCAGCATGCTCGCTGAAACCATACGTTAACACTTGGCGTCCAACTTGAGGAACAAGTTCCATTAATACCGCATCATCTGCGCACATAACCGCTAAACCGTAGAATGGTAAGTTATGTAAGAACTTCACGTAAGTGGCTTTCATCTTTTCAAAGTCACCACCGTAGGTATCCATATGATCCGGTTCAATATTGGTTACCACAGAAACCATAGGTTGCAAGTGTAGGAAAGATGCATCACTTTCATCCGCTTCTGCGATTAAATAACGGCTTGCACCTAAATGCGCGTTTTTACCGGCAGATTTAACTAAGCCACCATTAACGAAGGTTGGATCCAGTTTCGCTTGAGTATAAACCATCGAAATCATGGCAGTGGTTGTGGTTTTTCCATGAGTCCCTGCAACCGCTATACCATGACGGAAACGCATAATTTCAGCTAACATTTGTGCTCGCTGAATCACAGGAATACGATTTTGTTTAGCAGCGATTAATTCGGGGTTATCTTCATGGATCGCGCTTGATACAACAACGACACTTGCCCCTTTCACATTTTCAGCCTGGTGACCAATGAAAATTTTTGCGCCAGCTTGAGCAAGACGTTGAGTCACGACACCATCTGCAATATCGGAACCAGAGATATCATAACCTTCATTTAATAAAATTTCGGCAATTCCACTCATACCAGCACCACCGATACCAATGAAATGAATTTGTTGAACCCGACGCATCTCAGGGATAATTTTTCTAATTTCGTCCGAAATATGTTTCATATTATTTCACCTTTATTTTTAACCGCACTTTTAGGTTAAGGGTTTATTTACTATCCCTCAACTTCGCTGTTCTTATTTCGCGTTCTCTACAATAACATCAGCTACACGTTTAGCTGCCAATGGGGCCGACATTTCTTTTGCCTTAATCGCCATCGCTAGTAATGTTTCACGATCTGTTTTTTCTAAGAAATCGACCAACACATCCGCATTTAATTCATTTTGCTGAATAATTTTTGCTGCGCCTACATCGGCAAGATATTTCGCATTTAAATATTGTTGTTGATCTTTATGCTGGAATGGTACAAAAATCGCAGGCGTCCCCACAGCAGCTAATTCGCATACTGTTAGTGCACCAGAGCGACAAATCACCACATCTGCCCAAGCGTAAGCTTCCGCCATATCATCAATAAATTCTGTAATTTTGACCGAATCTGCATGTTCACCATAAAGTGCGGTCACACTTTCAACAGAACCTTTCCCCACTTGATGACGAACCTCTAATTTATCTGCCAAACGAGCAACAACTTGTGGGATAGTCTGATTGAGTACGCGAGCCCCTTGGCTTCCCCCCACGACAAGTACTCTCAATTTTCCGCTTCTTTCTGAAAAACGTGCTTGTGGTGATGGCATTTCAAATAAATCTTGGCGAACTGGGTTTCCTACAACTTCGGCATCTTTGAATGCTGTTGGGAAAGCTTGTAACACACGCGTCGCAATTTTTGCCAACCATTCATTGGTTAAGCCTGCTACGGCATTTTGTTCATGTAAAATTACTGGCACGCCACAAAGTTTTGCCGCGATACCTCCTGGGCCTGATACATAACCGCCCATACCTAATACCGCATTAGGTTGATATTCTTGAATAATTTTACGAGCTTGTAATACGGCTCTTAAAATAGCAAAAGGCGCACCGAGTAAAGCTTTAATGCCTTTACCACGCAACCCTGAAATTTGAATAAAACGAATTGGAATACCATGTTTTGGTACAAGCTGTGCTTCCATTCGATCTTTGGTGCCTAACCAGCAAATTTCCCACCCTTCTTTTTGTAAGGTTTGAGCAACCGCGATGGCGGGGAAAACATGTCCACCAGTACCACCCGCCATAACTAATAATTTTTTACCCATAAATATTCCTAATCATCTCTCAAACGAGCTTGACCACCACGTTGTAATCTATTTTCATGGTCAATACGCAATAAAATTCCCACAGTCGCTGACATAATAATGATACTTGAACCACCATAACTCACTAATGGGAAAGTTAAACCTTTTGTTGGTAACATCCCTAAGGCCATGCCAAGATTGACGAAACCTTGGAAGAAAATCCAGAAACTAATACCTAAAGCAAAAAAGCCACGGAAACGTTGCTCTAGCATGAGAGATTCACGCCCGATTTTCATCGCTCGAAAAATCAATAGACCTAAAAGAATTACAACTACTAAAATACCAATAAAACCGAACTCTTCACCAATAATCGCCATGATAAAGTCAGTATGAGCCTCAGGAAGATAATCGAGTTTTTGAATGGAGTTACCGAGCCCTTCTCCGCTAATTTCACCACGACCAAACGCCATCAAAGAGTTAGTTAGCTGGAACCCTGTTCCGTAAGGATCTTTAAACGGCTCTAAGAAACCGGTAAAACGTTTTAAACGATAAGAGGCGGAGAGAACTAGCCATACAAAGAGAAGTATGCCTGTACCAATTAGCAAAATAAATTGCCAAAAATTTGCACCGACAATAAAAAGCATGCCAAAGGTAATAACGAAAAGTACAACGGTACTCCCTAAGTCAGGCTGAGCTAGTAAGAATATCCCTAATACGCCCATCACAATGAAAGGCTTAGCCGCACTGAATTTTTTACCACGAACTTCATCATAACGACGCGTAAAATAGCTCGCCAGGAAACAAGTTAAAGCTAACTTCGCAAATTCCGCAGGCTGGAAATTTAAAATTCCTAAAGAAATCCAACGTTTAGCGCCATTAACAGAAGTCCCGATACCAAGAACCAGTATTAATAAAACAATAGCTAACAAGAAAACTTTTGCGTGCCACTTTTCCCATTGAGAAGAAGAGATCTGGAGGGTTAAATAACAAGTTGCTAAAGAAAGTAAGACATACACGGCATCACGTTTAGCAAAATAGAATGTATCATTAAATACGCGTGCACTGTAAGGCATCGAAGCAGAAGTTACTGCTACCAAACCAATCAGCAATAGCACGACAAAAAGCCAAAACAATGCGCGATCGTAAAGTAATCCTTGCGGCGTCACTCTCGCCCATTGTTCATAATTTTGTTTAATTTTATTGATAAATTCCATTACTACCCTAATTCTTTAAGATAATTTTGCTAAACGAGTAAACTCTTCGCCACGTTTTTCAAAAGAGGCAAATTGATCCAAACTTGCGCAAGCAGGAGATAATAACACCATATCGCCTGATTTTAAATGTGGACGTAAAAATGAAATGGCTTGTTCCATAGTTTCAAACAAATGGCTTTGACTTGAAAGTGCCGCGAGTTGTTTGCCATCACGACCAAAGCAATACGTTGAAATATGAGGTTGGTTGATTAAATCAGCGAGTTCAGAAAAATCTGCCCCTTTACCATCACCACCTAATAAAAGGTGTAACGTTCCCTCAACATATAACCCTGCCAATGCTGCAACGGTGCTACCTACATTGGTGGCTTTAGAATCATTAATCCAACGAACACCATTCGATTGATGTGCTAATTGGAAACGATGATCTAAACCTTTAAATTGACGAAGTGCGGTACGAATTGCCTCTAAATTTATACCTACTGCTTGTGCTAACGCTGTCGCCGCTAAAATATTCATGTAATTATGACGACCAACTAAAGTCGCTTCATCACAAGGTAAAATGACTTCCTCTTTCGCCATTAAGTACTGTTTACCGTTTTCGGTTTTTAGCCAGTAATCAGCTTGATTTTCAGCAAAAGACACCACCTTCTTAGCTTGATTTTCACCTTCGCCAAACGTGAGTTTGTCTTCTAAGTTCACTACTGCTGTTTCTGCATTGTGGTAAATGCGTAATTTTGCTTGGCGATAATCTTCTAAATCCACATAGCGATCCATGTGATCTTCAGTCACATTAAGCACTGTCGCTGCAGCCGCTTTCAAACTATAAGTGGTTTCAAGTTGGAAACTGGAAAGTTCTAATACATAAAGATCACAATCTTCATTTAATAATGACAACGCAGGAATGCCAATGTTTCCCCCCATTCCCACTTTTATTCCCGCTGCTTTTGCCATTTCATAGACTAATGTTGTCACGGTGCTTTTACCATTAGAACCGGTAATCCCAATAATTGGCTTGGTGGCAGCTCGGCAGAATAATTCAATATCGCCAATCACTTCCACACCTGCTGAAAGTGCGGTCTGAATTTCAGGTGTTTTTACCGCGAGCCCTGGGCTAATGACAATAATATCGCTTTCAAGTAACCATTGTTGATTTAGACTACCTGTGTGTAAAGGAACATTTTTAGGTAATTGCTCTGCGCCTGCTGGATGTTGACGTGTATCAATCACACGGATATTAGCTTGTTGAGATTGAAGATATTCAACGCAAGAAAGGCCTGTTTTTCCGAGGCCTATGATGGTGATAGTTTTATTTTGATATAGAGTTGTCATGTTGTTTTTCTTCTCTCGTATTCTGGGATCACGCAGGGTGCAACAAGTGCACCCTACAAAAATTATCTTAGTTTGAGCGTTACAAGCCCCATCAACACCAACATCAAGGATATAATCCAAAACCGAATAATCACTCTTGGTTCTGGCCAGCCTTTCAATTCAAAGTGGTGATGAATTGGTGCCATTCTAAAAATACGTTGTTTTCTTAATTTGAAAGAACCCACTTGCAAAATCACAGACAAGGCTTCAACAACAAATACACCGCCCATAATCACTAATAAGAATTCTTGGCGAACAAGGATGGCAACAACACCAAGTGAGCCACCAAGTGCTAGAGAACCTACATCGCCCATAAAGACTTGAGCCGGATAAGTGTTAAACCATAAGAATCCTAAGCCAGCCCCTACGATTGCAGTACAGAACACTACGACTTCTGAACTATATTTGATATAAGGAATATGTAAGTATTCTGCAAAATTAACGTTACCAGTCGCCCATGCAATTAAAGCAAATGCACCTGCGACTAACGCTGTTGGCATGATGGCAAGACCATCTAAACCGTCAGTTAAGTTTACCGCATTACCTGTGCCCACAATCACAAAGTAAGACAATACAATATAGAATAAACCTAATTGAGGCATGATATCTTTGAAGAATGGAATCACTAAACGCGTTGCATCGGTATCATGACCTAACCAATACAACCAAATAATTGCCACTAATGCGACTACTGACATCCAGAAATATTTCCAACGCGCAATTAAACCATCGGTATTTTTACGCGTGATTTTACGGAAATCATCCACAAAGCCAATTGCACCGTAGCCAAACAACACAAATAAGCAAATCCAAACATAAGGATTCATTAAATTAGCCCATAATAACGTACTCACACCAATGGAGAATAAAATCATCACACCGCCCATAGTTGGGGTGCCTTTTTTCGCAAAGTGACTTTCAGGACCGTCATTACGCACTTCTTGCCCAAATTTTAAAATTTGAAGGCGTTTGATCACTTTCGGACCAATCCATAAAGAAATGAAAAGTGCGGTCAATAATGCCAAAATCGCACGTACGGTAATATAGGAAATGGCATTGAATGCCGTTTCATAGCGAACTAAGTATTCAGCAAGCCAAACTAACATAAGCTATCCTTTAATGAATAAATCGTCTCTTCCATTTTCATTGAGCGCGAGCCTTTCGCTAATACGACGACTTTTTGGTTTTCTTGTAATTTCTGTTTAATAATATCTAACGCATAAGCTGTTAATTCAGCTTTATCTGTAAAATGTTTTCCCAAAACAGCTTCAGAAATGACCGCACTTTCTATTCCATAAGAAAGCACTAAATCTAATTTAGCTTGTTTGGCGTGCTCTCCCACTTGTTGATGGCATTTTAGGCTATCCTCGCCTAATTCTTTCATATCGCCTACGAGTAGAATACGGAAAGCATCATAACCTTTTAAAACATCGATCGCCGCTTGTAAAGAATCGACATTCGCATTGTAAGTATCATCTAATAAAAGGAGATTGTCATTTACTTGAATCGGGAATAATCTTCCTTTTACTTGAGAGCGATGTTCAAGACCGGCTTTTACATCAGCAAGACTCGCGCCCACATTCATAGCTAGTACGGTCGCTGCCAAAGCATTTTTTACATTATGCTCACCTAAATAAGGCAAATTAATTTCAATGCTACCTTTTGGCGAAACTAACGTAAACATCGAGCCATTCGGTGAATGTTTTACATTTTCAGCTTTGTAATCGCCACCATTAAAATATTGAATAACATGGGAACCAATTTCTTTTTGCCACAATTCAATATAATTATGTTCACTGTTAATAATGGCTACACCATTTGGGGTTAAACCACGATAGATTTCCCCTTTCGCACGTGCTACACCTTCAATTGAACCAAATCCTTCTAAATGTGCAGCCGCTACATTATTCACTAATGCGGCTTCAGGCTGAGCAAGATTCGTGGTGTAATCAATTTCACCTTGATGATTGGCACCTAATTCAATAACGGCAAATTTATGTTGTTCGGTTAAGCGTAATAACGTTAATGGTACGCCAATATCGTTGTTGAAATTACCATTAGTGAATAGCACTGCTTCAGGATTGCCCGCTGTTTGTTGCAGAATGGATGCGGCCATCTCTTTCACTGTAGTTTTACCTGATGACCCTGTCATTGCTACGGTACGAGGATTAATTTTTTCACGTAACCATTTTGCTAATTGACCAAGAGCTAAGCGCGTATCTGCAACAACTAATTGTGGCGTTACAATTTCAGTGTTGGCTTGTTGCACAACTAGGGCTGTCGCACCTTGCTCAACGGCTTTATCTAAGTATTGATGTGCATCAAAATGCTCACCTTTTAATGCAAAGAAAAGTGAGTTAGATACCGATTTACGCGTATCCGTATTGATATTTTCAACAACGGCCTGCTCATCTCCAATAAGATTAGCATTTAAAATTTGAGCAAGCTGTTGGGTAGTTAATTTAATCATTCTATTTTTTATTTTTTCGTTAAATAAGCTTCAGCCACTTCTTGATCAGAGAAATGAAGTGTTTTATCCCCAATGATCTGATAGTTTTCATGCCCTTTACCGGCAACCACAATCACATCATTTTTAACCGCATTCTCAATGGTAAATTTGATGGCTTCTTCGCGATCAGGAATCACACCAACATCTTCCATTCGACTAAAACCCGTAAGGATATCTGCTTCAATTTTATTTGGGTCTTCTGTACGAGGATTATCTTGAGTTACGATCACTAAATCTGCAAACTGCTCAGCCGCTTTTGCCATCAGCGGACGCTTGCCTGCATCACGATCACCGCCACAACCAAAGATACACCAAAGTTTACCTTTACAGTGTTCACGCGCGGCATTTAATGCCTTTTCTAATGCATCCGGAGTATGGGCATAATCAACAATAACTGTTGGTTTTCCTGCTTTTTTAATCAATTCCATTCTTCCATTTACCCCTTTTAGCTGTGAAACCGTACGGATAAGATCGTCGAAAGAATAACCTAAAGCCAATAAAACGGCTGTGGCTAACAGCAGATTACTCACGTTAAAGGCGCCAATTAATGGGCTATGTAATGTGCCATTACCCCAACTTGAAGCAACATCAATCACCGCACCTTCGTGAGTAAAACGAATCTGTGTTGCATAAAGCCATTGTTTAGAAGTTGGTTGAAAATCTGGGCGACAGCTGACTGCAATACCATTTGGTAATTCACTTAACCAGGCAGACCCAATTGGATCGTCAGCATTGAGAATTTGTAATTCGGGGGCTAAATCAATGAAAAAGCGTTTTTTAGCTTCCGCATACTTTTCCATTGTCTCGTGATAATCCAAATGATCACGACTTAAATTGGTAAAAATAGCGGCTTTAAATTTAAGGGCTTCAACACGGTGTTGAACTAAACCATGTGAAGACACTTCAATAGAAGCAAAATCTGCACCTTTTTCTACAAAATCAGCTAAATTTTCTTGAACTTCAACGGCTGATCCTGTGGTATTTTTGGCTTCTTTGACTTGACCTAATAAACCATTACCAATGGTGCCCATGATGGCTGCTTTATGGCCGAATAGCGTTGCCCATTGGGCTAATAATTGAGAAACGGTGGTTTTACCGTTTGTTCCAGTTACACCAACTAAAGTCAGTTTTTCGGAAGGATGTTCATAGAATTTACCTGCCAATGCAGAAAGATTGGCAGATAAATGATAATAATGAATCACAGGCACATTATTTTGCCACTGGATGCTTAAATGCTCGTTTTCTAAATCTGTTTCCAAAACGACCGCACTTGCGCCAGAAGAGATGGCTTGAGGAACAAATTGACTCGCATCAAAACGATGCCCTTTTACTGCCACAAACAAATCACCTTGGGTAACCTTGCGGCTATCTAACACCATCGCCTTCACATTAATGTCTGAAAGCATCGGAAGATCAAAAAGTGCGGTCAATTTTTTCATTGTTTTGCCTTTTCTTAATTCATTTTTTCAAATTTTTGATCGCTTAAGCGAACGGTACGTCTTGCTGTTTTTTCTGTTGGTTCTGCATCTGGTGCAATACCATTAGCACGCAAAGTATAACCCATAATGCTAGAGAACACCGGTGCTGATACCGCACCACCATAGTATTGCCCTGCTTTCGGATCATTAATCAAAATAACTAATGCATAACGTGGATCGCTAATTGGTGCAATACCTGCTGTAAATGCTACATATTTATTAACATAGTGACCATTTTCAATTTTACGCGCTGTACCTGTTTTCACACCAACACGATAACCTTCAACCATCGCACGTTTATTTTTGATCGCGACTTTTTCTAACATGCCCACTACGTCTTTCGTGATTTTCTCAGAGAATACACGTTGACCAATGACTGGTGGATCAACTTTCGTGATAGAAAGCGGACGATAAATCCCGAAGCTGCCTAAAGTGGCATAAGCACGCGCAATTTGTAATGGTGTTGAAGTAATACCATAACCATAAGCAACTGTAGCACGTTCGATATCAGCCCAACGTTTACGATTTGCATTTAATACACCACGTTGCTCACCAATTAAGCCTAACTCTGTATCTTTGCCTAAACCCGCATTTTGGTAAGTTTCCATTAATGCTGAAGGTGGCATACGTAACGCAAGACGACTCACACCACGGTTACTAGAGTTAATCAAAATTTCATCTAAGGTTTGTTGTGGGCGAGGTGCCACGTCCACAATTTCTTTACCACTTACGGTAAATGAACCTGTATTAATCACTTCATCACGTCTCGCTGCGCCACGTTGAAGTGCGGTCAAAACAACGAAAGGTTTTACTGTTGAACCTGGTTCGAAAGTATCCGTAATCGCACGGTTACGTTTTAATTCATCTTTCACATTAGCCAAGTTATTCGGGTTGTAAGAAGGCGCTGTTGCCATTGCTAATACTTCACCCGTACGCACATCTACCAGTACCGCAGTACCAGATTCAGCTTTGTTCTCAGTTACCGCTTTTTTGATTTCGCGATACACCATGGATTGCAATTTTTCATCGATACTTAAGGTGACATCTTGTGCATCGTATTTTTTCTCATCTGCAATATGCTCAACCACGTTACCACGTTTGTCTTTACGTACAACACGCGCACCGTCTTTCCCCACTAGCATTGAGTTAAAGCTCGCCTCAACACCTTCAATCCCTTTACCATCAATGTTGGTAAAGCCGATTAATTGAGCCGCTTCTTCTACACGTGGATAAAAACGACGTGGTTCAGTTTCTAATGAAATACCTTTAATTTTGAGGTCGCGGATATAATTTGCTTTGCCCGCTTCTACTTGACGTGCTAAATACAAGAAACCTGATTTTGGATTTTTCTCAATTTTTTTCACCAACTCAGCAGGTGTCATATTTAATTCGTTAGCAAGGGCTTTGATACGTTCTTTATCCTCTAATGCATTTTCTTTTAACATTAAACGAGGTTCAGCCACGATCGCGCTCATCGGCACACTCACCGATAACAATTGGCCATTACGATCTAAAATTGAACCACGAACAGAAAGCACATCATCTTTACGTAATGAACGTTTGTCCGCTTCACCAGATAGGGTTTCAGAATTAACAGATTGCACATAAGCAGCACGAGCCACTAATGCGCCTAAGCCTAAGAAAATAAAACTTGTCGCGATGAGATAACGACCACGAAGGAAACATTTCTCAAACACCATTTTCGGTTTGTTTGGTTTTACTGACGCAGGTTGAGCCAATTTTCTAATTGTTTTCTTTGGCTTTCCTGGTTTCTTAGAGGAATTAAATCTAACCATTTTATTCAAAATCCCTATTCAAAAATAACTACTTCTTGTTCACTTTGAACACGTTGCATTTTTAATGTACCAATCGCAATGGATTCAACTCTTGTATTATCACTTTCGGTTGCTTCTTGTAATTGTAAATTGCGATATTCGTTTTCAAGGGCTTGGTGTTGTAATACCAACTGCCCGTTTTCAGAAATTAGGCCCCGTGTTTGATGCGTCATCCAAATTGTGCCCATTGCAGAAGCTAAAATTAATAAAAGTAAGACGACAATTAATTTATTAGAAGAAAAAATATCTTCCACGAGAATATGTTGTAAAGGATAACGTTCGCTATTTTCTAACATCTTATTTCACCCTTTCCGCAATACGTAACACCGCACTTCTTGAGCGTGGATTTGCCGAAATTTCTGCCTCACTCGGCTGAATAGCTTTACCAATGATTTTTAACTTTTGATTACGTTGAATTTGATCTTCACGTAGTGGTAAGCCTCTTGGAATATCCTCGCCTTTGCTTTGCTTACGCATGAAATGTTTTACCATTCTGTCTTCAAGTGAATGGAAACTGATAATCGATAAACGCCCTTCAGGGGCCAACATATCTAATGCAGAATTTAATACACTTTCTAACTCATCTAATTCCGCATTAATATAAATTCGAATGGCTTGGAAACTACGAGTCGCTGGATGCTTATGTTTATCTTTAAACGGAACAGATTGAGCAATTAATTCAGCGAGCTGAGAAGTACGACTTAAACATTCTGTGCCATTTTTGACCGCACTTTTATTAAATTCTACGATGGCAGTGGCAATTCGTTTTGCAAAACGCTCTTCGCCGAAGGTTTTTAACACCCAAGTTAAATCATCAACGGATACTTGTTTTAGCCACTCTGCCGCGGATAAACCTTGTGTGGTATCCATGCGCATATCTAACGGACCATCTTTCATAAAACTGAAACCACGCTCAGCTTCATCAAGCTGTGGAGATGACACCCCTAAATCCAGCAAAATGCCGTCAATTTTACCAACTAAATCGAGTTTTTGACAGATGTCTGGGATGTGAGAAAAGCTATTATGTTCAATATGAAAACGAGGGTCTTGAATTTTTTCGGCTTCAGCAATCGCACGCGGATCACGATCAACCGCAATTAAACGACCATTTTCAGAAAGTTGGGAGAGAATTAGACGAGAATGACCACCACGACCAAAGGTACCATCGATATAAATTCCATTTTCTTTCAACGCCAAACCATTCACCGCTTCGTGAAGCAAAACCGTGATATGTTCAGGTGCAGAAAAAGAATTTTGCATAGTCATAAGTAAACGTTAAATCAAAATCGATAAAGAGAAGATAGAGCGGCGCAAGCACCGCTTATCCTGCTAGTGCTGCTGTTCTATAATGACAGCATTTTTAGTTCTTCAGAAGCTCCGAATTCAGCACTTGAGCCAATTTCGATATCTTCATCAATTTGTGCATACCATTCGGTATCACTCCAAATTTCAAATTTATTCAACTGCCCTACCAACATTAAGCCTTTTTCTAATTTTGCGTGTTGACGTAATGGACCACTTAATAAGATACGACCTTGCGCATCCATTTCACATTCAGTGGCATAACCGAGCATAACACGTTGTAAACGGCGTTGATTTGGGTCAAAGTTGGAGAGTGAAAGTAGTTTTTGTTCGATTTTTTCCCACTCATCTAAAGGATAAAGCAATAAGCAAGGCTGACGAATATCAACGGTACAAACCATTTGGCCTTGGTTCTTTTCCATGATTTCAGCTCGATAACGAGTAGGAATCGCTACACGACCCTTTGCATCTAAATTTACCGCTGCTGCACCACGAAACATTTTTCTACCTTTAAACGTTTATTTTTAGAAAAATTAGCAGAATTCTCCACAAAATTCCACTTTTCACCACTTTATGTAAGTTTATCGGTTGTAGCCTTAACTTGCAAGCAATTAAAACGTAAAGATTGGTAAATTTTGGTAATAAAATAAATAAAAAAACCGTTTGAGGTTTTCCTCAAACGGTTTTTCAATTTTTAACTCAATTTGACTAGTTATTTACATAAGCTTCTTCGTCACGTGCACCTAATGGTTTAAGCTGTGTGAAGAATAATACTAAACAAAGAGCTGTTAAACCTAAGCCGATATAAACAGATAATTGATAGTCTAAACCGAAACCGATTTTGTTGTATGCAAGATAAGTAAAACATACAGTACTGATAAATGCCGCAGGGATTGTACATACCCAGTGGAATTTATTATAACGGTATAAGTACGCTGCTGCAGTCCATAACATAACCATCGCAGTAGTTTGGTTCGCCCAAGTGAAGTAACGCCATAAGATAGAGAAATCCACTTTTGATACGATATAACCAACCACGAATAATGGCACAGCAATAATTAAACGTTTAGCTAAGGTTTTTTGTTCTAAATGGAAAAATTCTGCAATAACAAGGCGTGCTGCACGGAATGCCGTATCGCCTGATGTAATTGGAAGAACAACCACACCTAATACTGCAAAAATACCACCAACAAGACCTAAGAAGTGGATTGAAGAATCATAAACCACTTTAGAAGGCGAACCCGCTTTAATCGCAGCTAACAAATCTGGTAAAGAATCATAGAAACTTAAACCAACTGCACACCATACTAATGCAATCACACCTTCACCGATCATGGCACCGTAGAAAATGAAACGCCCTTCTTTTTCGTTTTCAGTACAACGCGCCATTAGCGGGCTTTGTGTTGCGTGGAAACCAGATAATGCACCACAAGAGATAGTTAAGAACAAGAGTGGCCATAATGGTAAATCTGCACGAGTTTCAAAGTTTTGGAAGAATTTCTCAAAAGACATACCGTCCACAGAACGATAGAAAGAAATTGGATCTGCTGAGCTAAGATCTGCACTTACTAAACCATATACCATACCTACAGACATAAAGAGTAATAATGCACCGAAGAATGGGTAGATACGACCGATGATTTTATCAACTGGAAGTAATGTCGCAAGAATATAGTAAATGAAGATGATACCAGTCCAAACACTGATAACTGTCGCTTTATCCATACCCCAAACTGTAATACCACCTGCTTCAGCTACTTGATGGATTTCTTCCGCATTGCTAATAGAAATGCTACCTGATGCGGCACCGAACACATCCATTGTAATCGTACCCATTAATTGAGCTGGACTTGCAACGAATACCACACCCACTAATAATAAAAGTACAACTGCTAGGATGTTAATAAATGCTTTAACTGGACGACCTAAGTATTTACCTGCTAGGTTAGGCATAGATGCACCGCCATTACGCACACTTAACATTCCGCAGAAATAATCGTGTACCGCACCAGCAAAGATACAACCCACTACAATCCAAAGCATTGCAACTGGTCCGTATAACGCACCAAGAATCGGACCAAAGATTGGACCTGTACCCGCAATGTTTAATAATTGAATTAACCAAATCTTAGTTTTAGACATTGGCATATAGTCAACGCCATCATTCATGGTATAAGCTGGCGTTTGACGGTTTGGATTGATCACAAAAATGCGCTCAATTACACGACTATAAATGAAATAACCTGCTAGCAATAACGCCACGCAGAAGAAAAACCACAACATAAAAAATACTCCTCAGGAATAAATGAATACCGAAATTTAGTCATATACTAGACTTCGTCGGCGGTATTCTAAGTGAAAATCATCAAAATCAAAATTTTAATTTTTACATTGTTTCAATTTTGTGATCCATGTCACGTTTATCATTCCGTTTTTTTCACTTACAATAGGCATATAAATTAAAATAATTAATAAAGGATCATCAATGGCTCTCACCCGCTGCCCTGAATGTCGTAAAAAAATCAGCGAATCTGCTCAATTTTGTCCAAATTGTGGGTTCTCTTTTAAAAAAGAAGATCTTGAAATTTACAAACAAAAACTCGAACAAAGACGCCAAAAAAATGCCGAAATTAATCGAAAAAGCACTAAACTTCACCTTATTTGGTTGGCTATTTTTACTATCGTTATCTTATTGGCAAGTTGGCTAACTGGAGAATAAAAAGTGCGGTCAAAAAACAATGAGAATTTTGACCGCACTTTAATTAGAACCCTATCCGCCTTGTCGTTGCAGAAAATGCTGGTTTCACTTCACACTCACCCTGTAATGCGCTCAGCCAATCTTGCACCTTTTGAAAAGGAGAAAATTGGTGACGACGAGCCACCGCAGCAAAATCTCCAGGAGTCAGCAAATTAAGCGATTCAATCTGACTTAAATCCTCTTCCGATAACAACGGCAACCCTAAAATTTCTGCTTGTTGTTTAGCAAAATCTAAACGTTGTGGCAGCGTTAAATAATCAAACTTCAATTTCAAATCAAAACGGCGTAAGGCGGCAGGATCAAGCACTTCAATTAAATTTGTTGATACCACCATCAAGCCCTCAAAGCGTTCAATTTGTGTCAACATTTCATTCACTTGTGAACGCTCCCAACTTCGGTCTGCTCCTTCTCGAGAAAATAAGAACGTATCCACTTCATCTAGTACTAATAATGCGTTATCGGCTTTCGCCTGTTCAAAGGCTTGAGCAATATTTTGTTCTGTCCCGCCTACATAACGATTAAGTAAATCAGAACCTTGTTTTAACAACAGTGGCATATCCAACTCCTCAGCAAGCCATGCTGCCCAAGCAGTTTTTCCTGTTCCCGGCGGGCCATAGCAACAAATTCGCCCTTTTTTTGACCGTTTTAGCCCTTCACTAATACGATGAATATTGTCATTACAAGCCACATAATCCAAGTTATAGTCGGCTTTGCCTAAAACAAGCGGTTCGATTTTCTGTTTATTTTGCGATTTTAACGTTTGATTAAACATCATAAGCAAAGTCTCAGCAAAATTAGATGTGTTGAGTTCCTTTGCCACCCGAATTGTGCGGCTTAAAATCGCCGGCGTTAATGACCGCACTTTAGCAAAATGTTGCACATAAGCCTGACTTAATTTTCCCTCAGTCAATTGCGTAATCAATGCCGACTTATTTTTCAACGGTAAATCCGGCATTTCTAAAATAAAATCAAAGCGGCGTAAAAAAGCAGGATCTATGCCAAAAACAGAATTAGATAGCCAAATCATCGGCACGTTATTATTTTCCAATAACTGATTCATCCAAGCTTTATTCTGCTGTGCCACTGATTGCTCAAAGAAACTACCACGAAAAACATCTTCAATTTCATCAAAAATCAATAACGAAGATTGCCCTTCTAACACCTTTTGCGCGAAACGACATTTATTCAAACGATCTTCAGCGCCAATCACATCCCCATCTCCATCCATATAGGTAATGTTATGCACAGAAACACTCATTGCTTTAGCCAATAAAGTGGCCAATTCCGTTTTGCCTGTACCTGGCGCACCATAAATTAAAATATTTACGCCTTTTCTATGAGTAACAAATGAGGACTGAAGATAATCCAGCATCATTGCTTTCATCTCTCCTAGATAAGCAAAGTCATCTAAATTTAAACTTGTTTTAATCGCAGGCTGAGTGCACGATTTTAATAGTGTTTGTTCATTTAATGGTTCTGAAATAAACTCATCAAAATCCAACATTTTGCCCCAATCCAAATATTCATGGATTCTATCTGGATTATAGTTTCGAGCTAGCAAGCCATAACCTAATAGTTTTCCTTTATCTTTTAAGGCAGAAATAATGTCAGATTTGGGTAAATCAAATAAATTTGATAATACCTCACCTAGCTCTGCCAAATTAGATTTTGGTAATGCTCTACTCAATTCTTTCAATGCTTCATCTAAACGGAACTGAATAGCTAAGCGAAAAACTGTCTGCTCAGCTGTATTCAATGATAATAATTGAGTCAATTTATCGATATTTTGTTGAATAATTGAATTCTCGTTTACGCAAAGTGCGGCCAATTTTGGCAACGTTTTATTTCGTGCTTGTAATAATTTTTTCACTTTCGCACGGAAATCATCACAACGCTCCATTTCACTCGGTAAACCTAAAGCCGCTGCAATATTGTCATATCGCCAAACATCTTCATGAAAAACCTCTGAAAATCCTCGATGTTCTAATAAAAGTTGCAGCATTAATTTTTCGGTATAAGGAGAAACCAACGACGGGTTAAGTTTGAATTTCGACATAATCATCACTCCAATAAAAAATACTCAAACCTAATAGGTTTGAGTATAGTTTAAGAAGTAGAGCGACGGATTGTGTCGTTAGGCGAAATTATTTAAGAGCGTTTTTTAATCAACCACTTAACCAAGCCAGCACTAATGACAAGTTCAGCCATTTTACGGCTATTTATTAGCTTAACTTCTTTATCTTGATATTGTTTTTCGTCTATGTTTTCTAAACCTGAATGATATACATAATACATTTCTGAATAACCGTAGTTTTTATATTCGCTTTGAAACTTAGAAACATACTCATCTAATTGTTTACGATCTGTATAAGACTTAATTTGCACAAATACTCTCTTCTGTGTTGAAGGTGAATATAAATCAAGATCTATTCCTTTCTCCGTTTTACCTAAAACAGAGTATCGCTGCCATCCTAATTTAGAAAAAACAAGATCTGTTAAAAGTTCAAAATCACTCCACCATAAACCTTTAATTAATTTTTCAACTGAGTTAATTAATGTATCATACGAATTTTCTGCTTCTGTAATTTCCTCAATAACTTCACCATTTATACGGCGTATTAAATAATCTTCCATCTCAACACCACAAATCGTCCCTCTATAAGCTTGTACCTTTGTTACTCTACCATCAAGGTTATCAATTGTTAGTTCTTTACCATTTCTATCTAGACAAGACCATGTTCCACCATTACTCTTCACTTTGCGCCATCTAGTTTGATCCTCATCTAAATGCACAGTACTATCACAGAACGCCCAGTAAAGCTTTCTACCATAAAATGTAATCCAAAGCGTATTTTCATCCAACGTATAGAAATCTCTGATTTGATTAACATGTCTTGTAACCGCGCCACTATTTTTGCTCCAATGTTCAATACAGTACTCTCGACATTTATCCCATCTATCATTAAGACATTCTTCATGCATATTGGTTTCTGGCTTAAATTCATAACCTAAACGAATTACATGCTCTTCGGTTATACTTTTTTCTTCCCAACACCCATTAACTCCTAACTTAATAAAACGGATATTGGTAGGTTTAATTTTTTCAAACATAGTTTTCTCTTCTTTTTAGTTAAAGTTCACTGAATCATATTCAATCTAGAAAAATAATTTTAGTGTGTTTTTAGTCAAAAATAAAATGGCAACAAACCACCGACAAATCATCATAAAACCCTTGTTTTGCAACTAATTTACGACACACCGTCAATCTAGATTTATCATTATCATATTGTTTCCAAATCTTTTCTCTCACTTCAGAAGAAAGTCCATCTGTTAATCCATCAGAACACAGTAATAAACTTTCACCTTGCTGAATTTCAATTTCTTGATAAAAAATTTTATCTTGAAATTCGGAATAATCGGCGACTAAGCAAGAAGAAACACCGCCATAAATAGTGGCAAAATCTTCTTCTTTTTTATCGGGAAAATCCGACAATAATTCAGACAGAATTGAATGATCTTGAGTGATTTGTTGCCATTTACCTTGGGCGTCAATTAAATAAGCACGGCTATCGCCTACGCTGAGAATTTTGGCTTTACGGGTTATTTGGTCAATCTCAGCTGCCACAAACGTGGTTGCTGAGCCAAAATAATCCTCTGCCAATTCTGCAGATAAATTAGATTGCAGTTCGTAGATCGTTTGACGACTTATGCTTTCCATTTGGCTTAATAATTGCATAGCCAACTTGCTCGCTTTTTCAGGTCGGTTGCTATTGGAAATACCATCTGCCACGCCCACAATAAAGTGCGGTCGGTTTTCAAGGCGTTTTTCAGCCGTTTTGAGTTTATATTGAAACACCGCCTCGCCATTAAAAAGGGCATCTTGGTTGTGTCGCTTATTGCTGCCAATTTGTTGGCAGAAGGTAATTTCGCAAAAATTTTCCATTATTCAACCGCTTGTTGAGAAGGATTCAGAAGGCGATCAATCGCTTTTAGCGCATCTAACGCCTTCATATCTAGACTTAAAAAGTGCATTTTCGGCACACCTGCATCTTGTGGGTTAATACGGATAAATCCACCCTTTTTTGCTTTCGCCGTACGTTCAGAAAATCGACGCACAGTTGGAATGGCTTTTCCCGCACCCAGTTCGATGACGACGAGATTTTGCACTTCTTTTAACCATAAATCGAGCTTATTTCGTTTTAAATTTTGATAATTACTGCTGTAAAAATAATCGTCAAACATAAGCACATTTTGTCTTGCTAAACGCTGACAATAAGGGCAACGAGGCGGCTCACTCAATAAGCGCAAATTTTCATTATCTACCACAGGTTGAAATTCTTTTGCAGACCAGCTCAGATCCCGGCAATTATGCGCACACTGTAAACGCTCTAGTGTGCCATGCACTTCATAAATGCGTCCTTCTTCAAAACCCGCTTTCTGAAAATGCCCATCCACATTGCTTGTAAAAACAAAATAACCATGCGGTTTGCTTTCTGCCCAACGTTTTAAAATCTGGTAGCCATCATGCGGACTTGTTGCACGATATTGCGACAAACGATGCCCATAAAACCAATAAGCTAACTCTTGATGAGTTTCATAAGCCAATGGCGTCGCAATATCTTCAAAATTGATATTGTGGCCTTTAAACATTGGGTAGGCATTCCAAAACCCGCCTACACTTCTAAAATCCGGCAAACCTGAATCTACGCTCATTCCTGCACCAGCAGTAATTAAAATGCCATCAGCCTTATGGATAAGTTCCACTGCATAATTTAAATCATTTTTCATAATACTTTTCTCTGTCCATTTTTCATTGGTGAAATAATTCCAGCTTCTTCTAGTTGTTCTACAATTCTCGCAGCTCGATTAAAGCCTAAACTAAATTTGCGTTGAATCCGTGAACCAGATGTAAATTTTTCTTGTTGCACGAATTTTTTTACATCCTCAAAAAGCGGATCTCGTTTAAAAGTGACTTTCATTGCCATAAGTTTTCTCCTGTGTTGTTTCTATAAAAAGGGCTTAAGCGTGTTGTAAGAGGTAAAAAACTCTCTTTTATGGAAAAATTATAGGGAGGAGAGCGACAATGCGTGTCGTTAGTGAATATTACAAGCGGTTATTTTTAGGACTGGTTCAGATAATATCTGCCTACACTTTAAAAATATTTTTAATAAAGCTAAGCTTGATGACTATTTAACTACCGAGGATTTCTCAGTAGTTTACCAAGATATGCACATACTTAAGAAAGATAAATAGCGACCAAAGTCGCTATTTATCTATCAACGTTAAACTTAAAAAAAAATTATTTACATAATTCTTTTACTGACTCCACTAATGCTTCCATTTTATCGTAAGAATTAATACCACTTGGGCCACCAAAAAATGGGCAAACACAAATTAAAGTATCATTATACTTGCGATAGAAGATATTAAATTCTTCCAATGCTTTAGTTTCATATAAAGCTTCTCCAGTAAAAAACTTAAAGAAGTTATCTTTTTCAGTGACTCCTGTGCAAATAATAACTTTAGGATTACATTCATCTATAAGTTGACGATAAAAAGCACCGCGATTTTGAACGCACCACTCTCTATATTCATCGAATGTTTCAAATCCAGTCATCTTAATAAATTGTTCATTCCATTTAATCGATGCTCTATTTTTAAAATTGATTGGTAACATATTTAACTTGAAACCAATACCTTGTGGGTAAAGCACATTGTATGTTCTAACAAAATGGTCCGTACTTTCTCCATTTTTCCAATCTAAATTGTAGTAGTACCACAAAAACCAACATATTTTCCGATTATATTGAGTAGTCCAACTACCATCAAAATCATCCTCTATCCAAGAATGCGGTATTAATTTCGGGCTTAAACTAAATTTCTCATAAAAATCATCAGGAGAAGCTTCATCACCAATTCCCCATTCTAGCCCGCAAAACCATACTTCAGACTTAGGATTTCCACCATCGCCCCCAGCAAAAGATACCGCTATTTTTCTAAATTCATCTGTTACCATTATTCTATCCTCATTATTTAAGTAGATTCGTCCAAATCCCTATGGTTTCTTCTTGAATTACACCTTTTTCTTGACCTAGTTTTATCGCCAGTTGTTGTAAACTTTTGGCTAGTTCTGGATGGCCGCAATAATTTAAACTACGAATGATGCGAGAAATTTTCTTACTTTCATGCCCAATATTCCGTAGCCAAACTTTTCGCTCCGTTAATTCTGATTTAGGGAAAATTTGATTGCATTCACGGTATAAACTGAAATAATCCAAAATAAAATCAATAGAATGTAAATATTTATTTTGAATTGCTTCATCTCCAATAAAAATAGCCAGATCTTCTTCATTAAAAACTGGTACTGAACGATTCCATTTGGAACTTTCAGTGACAGGTAAAAGCCAAGGAATATATAAATAAGCATCACCAATCATTCTTTTGGGCATTGCCCACATATCTTGCAAAGATAAATTATGCTGGCTTTTTCTTTGTTCTAAATAAAATTCAATTACTGGGTGCATATGTTTCCCGTTAATTCATCAGTTATGTAGTATAGCGATACAAAACTTATTATTTATGTAAAAAGTGCGGTCGATTTTCTATGATTTTTTAATTTTATCCAATAACTCGGCGACCACTTTCGGTACGCCCTCACCCGCTTTTTCTTTGATTGCAGTCACTTTCTTACGGACAAATCCTGTATTGGGATTAGGATCGATCAAATAGATAAGTGAACCATATGGAGCGAGATTTACCAATCCATTAGCAGGATAAACTTGTAATGAAGTGCCAATAACAATCACAATATCTGCCTTTTTCACTAACTTTTCTGCTTTAGGAAACATGGGTACATTTTCCCCAAAAAAGACTATATGTGGACGCATTGGATGACCGTGATTATCCTTATCCTCTAATAATTGATCGCCCAAACATGGAACAATGTAATCGGTATTAAAACTGCTGCGAGCTTTATTCAATTCACCATGTAAATGGAGTACGTTAGTACTTCCTGCTCGCTCATGTAAATCATCCACGTTTTGAGTGATTATATGAACTTCATAAAACGCTTCCAATTCAACCAAAGCCAAATGTGCTGCATTAGGTTCTGCCGCTTGAGCATTACGACGTCGTTCATTATAAAACTCTAATACTTTTGCTCGGTTTTTCTTTAAGGCTTCAGGTGTGCAAACTTCCTCTACTTTATGCCCAGCCCACAAGCCATCTTCCGCTCTAAAAGTAGGAATACCACTTTCGGCACTAATTCCTGCCCCAGTTAATACCACGCAAATTGGTTTATTTTTCGCCGTCATTTTTCAGGCTCCTTTTTCTTCTAAAATTTCATCAATCTGTCTATCTCTAGCCATCATGCCAAAAATATTCCCTGCTTTATAAAGGGGTTGATAAGCATAGCTTTCAATGTGCAAGAATGGCTTATCTGAAAGGCGTTGGAAATATTGTTTTAGCTGTGATTTTGAGCGTAATAACTCGTCATATTCGGCTTGAATATGGGCACTCATTGCTTCAATACGCATTTTAAATTCATCACTGAGATAAGGGCTGATAATTAAATAGACCGTTTTGTGTTCAGTTGCTGTTTCATCCGCATAAACACATGCCAAATTAAACACTTGCCATTTATAACGATCGGCAAAAGCACCAATGATTCGGCTTTGCTCCTCATTTTCAACTTGCACGAGGGCGGCTGGCTTTTTCAAGCAATCTTGCAAAATATCACTTGGCGTAAAAGGGCCACAGTCCAAATAAGATAGTACGCAGTTCCAGTTAGCAAATTGTTCAGTACCAAAATGTAAGTGTTTACCTTCGAATTTATCCGCCCCATTTTTAGTGCGATCATCAATTAAATAATCGCCTTGGTTTAAGTTTTTATGGTGAGATAAAATTAACCGCTTGTATAATGCTGAGCCTTTTTCTTCGCCGAAATAATGCTGGATCCATTTTACTTTATCGCTCCAAGCGGATGGATTATGCCAAGGAGCGGTAGAAAGTGCGTAAATATGATATTTCTTCATCAATTTATGGACGGCAGAAATCGCGTTTGGCATGGGTTCCATTAAGCTAAAAATGCCCTCAACCTCATCATATCGACCTTCATACTCTTGCTTGGTTTTCTCATCTAATTTTGCAATACCCGACGGAAAATCAACCATCACATTATCCATATCAATATAAACAATTTTCTTCATTTTAATGCCCTCTATGTTGATGGCTTAATGATAAAAGATGAAGCGACAATTCATGTCGTTAGGTATTTTTGTCTAAATAAGTGCGGTCAATTTCTTGGTAATCTTCACCAAAATGGGCAATCCACCACTCCAGCATGGCGCTCTCAATCACGGTCGCTGAAATTTCATATTCAGAGCCATAATCTTTTACTGTTTGATCAGTTGATAATGGCGTTTCTGTCAAAAATCTACCTGTTTCTTTATCAATACGGAAAGTTAGGCGAATTTTCTTACCCGAACTGAAACCAAAGTTTTGGCTTTCAATATGCATTTTTAGACTAAATTTCGGGCGTTCAAATTGCATCGTACTGACATTAACTGAAATAAATCGATGTAATGCAAGATGTCTAATCGCCCCACTCTCATATTGAACTACCAAATAAGTACTTGGTCCTTGTTGCACTAATGCAAGAGGTTTAACTTGAGCATCACGTATATTTCCATCATTCTTACGATAGCTCATGTTAATGTATTTATTATGATAAAGAGCAATACTTACTTTATTAAATACTTCAGGATCAATCTTTGCAGGTAATAATGGCTGGCTAGTTGGAGCAATCCCCGCTTTATTCAACCATTCAGAGGCTTCCTTTTTCTGATTTTTGCCATAAGCTAAATTATATTCTGCCTGTTTAAAAAAACCGTCCATCGACTGCATAATATTGGTTGGTAAAATACCGGTTAAATATTGTTTTGCCAGCATCAACACTAATGATTGCTGTTCATTTAAAATTGGCATATCCAACCCTTTTGCATCAGGCTTCCAACGATAGCTATAGGGTTTATCATTGGTATTGCAATCAATTTCAAACTGCTCACATAATGTATTCAATGCACGCTGAATACTGCGCAAATCACGCTCAATACCTAATGCGAGCAATTTTTCTCGCAGTTCTAATGAGCTGATGGAATAGTTTTTCGGAATTAAACGTAATAGTTCGAGGTGGAATTTTAGGGAAGATGATTCGGACATAATTGCCTCATAAATAGAAATATTTTCTTTAATCATATAAAAAATCGGGCAATTTTTAAACTGCCCGATTTGTCTCTATTTTTGACCGCACTTTATGCTTTGGCGGTATCAATACGTTCAAATGCTAACACTTTATTTTCTAACTGACGGAGTAATAAAGTGGCAATACCAGTAATGATGAGGTAAATACCGCCTGCGATACCATAGATAGTCAGTGCATCATATTCTGTTCCATAAAGTTGGCGTGCATATCCCATGATATCCATAATCGTAATCGTCGAAGCCAACGCTGTACCTTTAAATACCAAGATAATTTCATTGGTATAAGAAGGAAGTGCTCGCTTTAACGCATAAGGAATTAAGATTTTTAACGTCTGCATACGACTTAACCCTAATGCCGCACAGCTTTCCCATTGACCTTTAGAGATCGCTTTTACTGCCCCATGGAATAATTGGGTTGAATAAGCGGCACTATTCAATGCTAAAGCTAATGCTGCACAGAACCATGCGTTGGAGAATAATCCCCATAATGGACTGTCTACCAACCATTGGAATTGGCCAGGGCCTGCATAAATTAAGAAAAATTGCACTAAAAGCGGGGTCCCTGTAAATAAAACAAGGAATAAATTGACCGCACTTTTCACCAATTTATTGCCGATAGAAAGCAAGAAGGTTAGTCCCAATGCTAAGAAAAAGGCAATAAACAAAGATACGACTGTAAGCAACAGGCTAGTCGGAATGCCTTGAGCAATCACTGCTAAATACTCTTGAAACATTATTCGACTCCCCGTTCAAATCGAGTGAAACGTAATTCTAATTTGCGAATACCCGCTTGGCTGATCAACGTAATCACTAAATAAATCAACGCAGCAATACCATACCAAGTAAAAGGTTCATGAGTATTTGTATTAATGTATCCTGCCTGGCGCATTAAATCATCAACACCAATTAATGACACCAATGCCGTATCTTTTAATAACACGAGCCATTGATTGCTTAAGCCTGGTAAAGCGTGTCGCCATACTTGCGGCATAATCAAATGAATGAAAGTATAAGGTCGGCTTAATCCTAATGCTGCACCTGATTCCCACTGTCCTTTTGGAATAGCTTGGATCGCACCACGTAAGGTTTGTGAAGCATAAGAGGCAAAAATCAAAGACAATGCAAATACACCACAACCAAAGGCGCTGAATTCGATATACTCACCCGTCAGCATTTCCACAACTTGGGTTGAACCAAAATAAATCAGTAGAACCACCAAGATTTCCGGTAAACCACGCAATAAAGCGATCACAACAGAAACTGGTTTCGCAATAAAGACATATTTATTCGCTTCTAAAGCCGTAAAAATAATACTGAGCAATAAACCGACAATTAACGAGCAAATAGCAAGCCCTAAGGTCATTAGGGCTGCATGTCCAATTAATGTAAGATAATCATAAAACATAGATTATTTTGTCATCCATTTGTCATAGATTTTTTGGTATTCACCATTTGCTTTCACGGTTTCTAAACCTTTATTTAAGCTTTCTAGCAATTCTTTGCTTGATTTATTCACCGCGATACCTAAACCATTACCGAAATATTTTTTGTTAGTCACTTTCTCGCCAACAAATTGAATTTCAGGCTCTTTAGAAATCATATCAGACAATACGGCTGTATCACCGAAGATGATATCAATACGACCATTTTTTAAGTCTAAGATCGCATCTTGTAAGCTTGCATAAGATTTTGCATTATATTGCTTGGTTTCTGCTGCGGTATATTGTTGGAATGTTGTTCCGTTTTGAACACCAATTGTTTTTGCTGAAGCTAAATCTGCTTTGCCTTTTAAAGCGACATAACTTGCTGTGCTGTCATAATACGCATTAGAAAATGAAACTTGTTTTGCACGCGCTTCAGTAATATCCATTGCAGAAATCGCTGCATCAAAACGTTTTGCTTTCAAGCTTGGAATTAATGCATCAAAAGATTGGCTTTTGAAATGACAAGTCGCTTGGATTTCTTTACAAATTGCATTCGCTACATCCACATCAAAACCGATAATTTCACCTTTTTCATTTGTTGTTTCAAATGGCGGGTAGCTCGGCTCCATCGCGAAAGTGATTTCTTGTGCATTTGCAGCAAAAGCTGAGCCCATTAACATTGCGCTTAAAAGTAATTTTTTCATGTCGTGTTTCCTTATTCTGAGTGTGAAAGATATTGTTTAAATTGTTCGGTTTTTGGATTATCAAAGCAATCTGCACTGCCCATTTCAATAATCTTACCTTGTTCCATATAGACGACCTTGGTCGCCACTTTTTGTGCCACGTTCACTTCGTGGGTCACAATCACCTGAGTAATACCTGTTTGTTGAAGCTCTTTAATGATATCAACAACTTGAGCTGTAATTTCAGGATCCAGTGCTGCCGTTGGTTCATCAAACAGCAACACTTGTGGTTTCATCATTAATGCTCGAGCAATAGCAACACGTTGTTGCTGACCGCCTGATAAGTGAAGAGGAAAACGATCGGCATGCTCTTCCAAACGTAAACGTTTTAAAAGTTCTAATGCATCTTTTTTCGCTTCTTCTTCGCTAATGCCTAATACTTTTTGGGGCGCTTCAATTAGGTTTTCAATCACCGTTAAATGCGGCCAAAGATTGTATTGTTGAAATACCATGCCTACATCTTGACGAAGTTGACGAATAGCTTTCGGATTATTATTCGCCTGAGACAAATCAAAATGGTTATTCGCAATATGTAATTCACCAGAAGTTGGCACTTCTAACAAATTTAATGTACGGATGAACGTACTTTTCCCTGCTCCACTTGGTCCGAGTAATACCACGGTATCGCCTTCTTGTGCATCAAGATTGATATCAAACAATGCCTGTGATGAACCATAAAAGAAATTCAAATTTTTAACACTAATCGCCATTTTAAGTTTACTGCTATCCTTGATTGATCCGTAAGAATGAATAAATATTACTTTTTAGTGATTATTTATGCAAGTGTTTTTTATAAAAAATCCCAAAAAACTTTTTGGGATCTTTAAATCATTGAATTTTTAACCGCACTTATCGCGTATTAACCTTCTTTAGCCATTTCAAATTCAACTAACATCATTAAAATATGGATCACTTTGATGTGGATTTCTTGAATACGATCTGCATAACCAAAGTGTGGCACACGAATTTCAACATCCGCTAGGCCGGCCATTTTACCGCCATCTTTGCCTGTCATCGCAATCACTTTCATGCCTTTTGCTTTTGCCGCTTCAATCGCATTTAAGATATTTTTAGAATTGCCTGATGTCGATAATCCAAATAAAACGTCGCCTTCTTTACCCACTGCCTCAACAAAGCGAGAGAATACATATTCATAACCAAAGTCATTACTTACACAGCTTAAATGACTTACATCAGAAATCGCAATTGCAGGATAACCAGGACGATTTTCACGATAACGACCAGTTAGTTCTTCAGCAAAATGCATAGCATCACAGTGAGAACCACCATTACCGCAAGATAATACTTTTCCGCCATTTTTAAAGCTTTCTGCTAACAATTTAGCCGCTTTTTCAATGAGTTTGATATTGTTATCATCTGAAACAAACTTATTTAGTACGTCTTGTGCTTCCACAAGCTCAGCTTTAATTTGATCAAAATACATTTTATTCTCCTTAAAAATTAAAATTCGAAATCGCGTTGGCATTGTATAGCGTTCATTTCAAATAATCTAGCGCTCTTTCTTATCTCTCTATTTTTCATCTTACTTCTCATTATTTTGCGATACGAATCACAGATTCAATTAAAAACGCTGTAAAAAATGACCGCACTTTTTAAACTCAATAAATTTAAAAAGGAAACATCATGAGAGCGATTTACTTATTACTTTGCCTCCTATTCAGCCAAATAACCTGGGCGAATGAGCGTGATTTAATGCTATTAGACACTTATGAAAACCAAGATGTTCAAGGTTGGGTAATGTCAGAAAAATTAGATGGGGTACGAGGTTATTGGGATGGCAAAACATTATTAAGTCGTCAAGGACTGCCCTTGCCCGCACCGACCTATTTTACCGCTCAATTTCCGCCTTTTGCCATTGATGGTGAGATATTTAGTGAACGTAATCAATTTGAAGAGATTGCCTCTATCACGAAATCCTTTAAAGATGATAATTGGACAAAATTGATACTTTATGTTTTCGATGTGCCTAATGCATCAGGCAATCTCTTTGAACGTCTCAAAATCTTAGAAGATTATTTGAAAGAACACCCTACACCTTATATCAAGATTATTCCGCAAATTCCGATACGAGATAAAACACATTTATTCGAGTATTTGTATGAAGTGGAAGCGAAAAAAGGTGAAGGGATTGTATTACGTAATCCTAATGCGCCTTACGAAAGAAAACGCAGTACACAAATTTTAAAGTTAAAAAGCACTTATGATGAAGAGTGCACAGTGATAGCACATCACAAAGGGAAAGGACAATTTGAGAATATACTCGGATCACTCACCTGTGAAAATCATCGTGGAAAATTCAAAATTGGTTCAGGATTTAATCTGAGTGAGCGCGAAAATCCACCGCCTATTGGTAGCACGATTACCTACAAATATCGAGGATTAACTAATTCTGGGAAACCTCGTTTTGCTACTTATTGGCGAGAGAAAAAATAAGAGCGGTCAAAAACATCACTATTTTTGACCGCTCTTTATGTTTAATAACTCAATTATAGGTGTTGATTAATAAACGCCGCTAATTGATTTTTTGGTAACGCACCGACTTGTGTTGCAACAAGTTGGCCATTTTTGAAAAGTAGTAAAGTTGGGATACTACGTATACCAAATTGACCTGCAACTAATTGGTTGTCATCTACGTTGATTTTAACGATTTTTGCTTTACCTGCAAATTCAGGTGCGATTTCATCTAAAATTGGCGCAATCATTTTGCAAGGGCCACACCAAGGTGCCCAGAAATCCACTAATACTGGGATATCAGATTGCACAACGGCAGTTTCAAAATCTGCATCATTAATATGTAATACTTCGCTCATTTTTGTTTCCTTATTTAATAAGGTGCTGACGAATCAACACCTAACGTTAATTGATGTTATGCATAATAGCACAAGGCATATTGAATTGCACAGATTAGTCCGATTGATAAAAACTAATTATTTAAGTTGTGCAAACGCCTGTAATAAATCGGCTTTGATGTCTTCCACATCTTCTAAACCAACAGAAAAACGCAATAATGTGTTTGTAATACCACGAGCGACGCGTTCTGCTTCTGGAATATCCATATGAGTTTGGGTTGCAGGATAGGTAATAAAGCTTTCTGTTCCCCCTAGACTTTCAGCAAAGGTAATCAATTTAATTGATTTCAAGAACGTATTCACCCAATTTTCATCTTTCAAACGGAAAGATAGCATACCGCCTTTGTTTGGATATAACACACTATCAATTTGTGGCTGTTGACGTAAAAATTCTGCAATCGCCTTCGCATTATCTTGATGGCGTTTCACACGTAATGAAAGGGTTTTCATACCACGCACGGTTAACCAAGAATCAAATGGCGAAAGTACGGCACCTGCACCATTTTGAATATAGGCAATACGATCACAAAGCTCTTGTCCTTTCGCAATAATCAAGCCCACTAAACTATCATTATGACCTGCAATATATTTTGTACCACTATGGATCACAATATCTGCGCCTAAATCTAATGGACGAGATAGCACAGGAGTTAAGAAAGTATTGTCTACAATCATTAACAAGTTGTATTTTTTCGCTAATTTTGAAATTTCTGCCACATCACACTCTTCCATTAATGGATTAGATGGGGTTTCAATAAAAATCGCTTTTGTATTCGCTGTAATCGCAGCTTCAATTTCAGCTAAAGAAGCAGTATTCACATAAACGGGTTTTACACTGTTGTTATTTTTATAGGCAAAATCCAATAAACGATAAGTCCCACCATATACATCACTTGACACAATCCATTCATCAGGGCCTTTAAATAGGTTCATCAGCACTTGAATTGCTGCCATGCCGGAGGAAAAGGCAAAACCACGATCACCATTTTCTAATTTTGCTACGGTATCTTCCAAAACACTACGCGTTGGATTTTTCGTACGCGTATAATCAAATCCGGTACTTTCGCCAATCCCATGATGGCCATAAGCTGTTGAAAGATAAATTGGCGTTGAAACCGCACCAGTGCGCTCATCGCTGCGATTCCCCGCTTGGGCTAATAATGTATCAATAGAATATTGTTGTGTCATAATTTACCTCTAAAACATGCAAAAACTTGACCGCACTTTTCTTTATTTAATGGCGAGCAAAACGTTCCAATTTTGTCATAAAGCCACTCACGATAAAAGTAGAAATTGAAAACTCTGTAAAAATTATATTCTTGTGCTAAATTTTGCTGTAATTTCAACCGAAACGAAGATTTTTTCAACATTTGAATTTTTTTTTAAGATCTTAGATTGACAGAATTTCAAATTCCCGTAAAATGCACCGCACTAACAGCGTATGCGGGAATAGCTCAGTTGGTAGAGCACGACCTTGCCAAGGTCGGGGTCGCGAGTTCGAGCCTCGTTTCCCGCTCCAAACTAACGGCGTGTTAGCAAAGCGGTTATGCACTGGATTGCAAATCCATGTAGCTCGGTTCGACTCCGGGACACGCCTCCATAACCACGCAGTTAGTTAATCACTCGATGCCCGAGTGGTGGAATCGGTAGACACAAGGGATTTAAAATCCCTCGCCTTTCGAGGCGTGCCAGTTCAAGTCTGGCTTCGGGCACCATTTTAATTTCAAATCCAAATCCAATCTCATTTTTCACTTTAATTTTTAAAAACTTATTTTATTAGTTATTTCTTATACTGAAAGTATTTCTACGAAAATATAATTGTTTTATTCTTATATTGCACTTCTCATTCCAAGCCAAAAAGATCAAACTTAAGTTTGATCCGGTCTACATCTTTTTTATATTCAAGCATATTAAGTATGCGTTATCAGCGCTAAACAAGAGAACCTCTCTCATCAAATGAAATTTATTCTTGTTTTATTCTACATTGAGATATACAATCGTTTCCAACTTTAGTCGGGGTGCCACAAAGTGGCTGAGATGATACCCGTGAACCTGAAACAGTTAGCACTGACGTAGGAAACTAATATGCCAAAATACTTTTCATTCTTCATATCTATTTTCAATCCTTTTTTCTCAAAGCCTTTAGTTATTAATCAGTAAGGTTAATACTATGGTGCATATTCAGGATCTTAGTCTTGCTTTTGGTAAGCAGGTACTATTTAAACACCTTGACTTAACGCTTTTGCCTAATGAGTGGGTGAGTTTACTTGGCTGTTCTGGTGTAGGTAAATCAACGCTTTTAAGATTAATTGCAGGGCTTGAAATACAAGGGAAGATTCAAGGTAATATCATCTTTCATCCTAATATTCGAGTGGCATGGCTACCACAAAAAGATACTCTTTATCCCTGGCTTTCAATTATTGATAACGTCCAATTAGAAAACGTACTATTCGGGAATAAATCTGCAAAAACAACTCTTCAAGCAAAAGTATTACTTGAACAAGTGGGTATGTCAGAGCATCTGCATAAAAACTGTGCTCAATTATCTGGAGGACAGAAACAACGCGTCGCCCTAGCTCGAGTTTTAATGCAAAATGCTGATTTAGTTTTACTTGACGAGCCCTTCTCTGCCCTTGATGCGATTAGTCGTTACCAATTACAAAACTTGGCCTATGAACTATTAAAAAATAAATCAGTGTTATTGGTTACACATGATCCTCAAGAAGCATTACGCTTAAGCCAGCGTATTTTTGTATTACGCTCACCGCAGTCTAATCAACCAGCATTATCTGATGTCATAAAACCTGAAGGTAAAGCACCACGAGAACTTAACCAAGAAAATTTGTGGATACTCCAACAGCAATTATTAAATGAGTTATTAGAGGGAAAAAGATGAAACTTAGCCTTCTTAAACCACTCTTTATTGGAATTATATTGCTGTGTCTCTGGCAACTTATTGGCGTATTAGGTGATTTTCCTCATTACATATTTCCTTCTCCACAAGCCGTGTGGCTGCAATTGACTTCCAATGCAGAACTACTTTGGCAGCATACACAAATCACCTTAATTGAAATTGGCTTAGGGTTATTGTTAGGGTTTATTTTCGGATTGTCATCAGCCCTGTTACTCTCTTTTTCACCTAAAACATCATCATTACTGTTACCGATTTTAGTCATTTCTCAAGCTATTCCTGTTTTTGCCATCGCCCCAATACTCGTACTTTGGCTGGGTTATGGCATGCTATCAAAAATTCTGATGACCATACTCATCATCTATTTTCCTGTAACAGCAGCTTGTTACGATGGATTACGCAATACACCTCAAGCTTGGCTAGATCTTGCCAAAACATTCAATCCTTCCCCTTTGCGTTTATTACTTAAAGTGCGATTACCTGCTGCATTGCCTGCATTTGCATCGGGGTTTCGTATTGCCGTTTCAGTCGCCCCAATTGGCGCTGTAATCGGAGAATGGGTGGGTTCATCAGAAGGGCTTGGCTATTTAATGATCCACGCCAATGCTCGTATGCAGGTGGATTTAATGTTCGCTGCGTTGCTGATCTTAGTGGCGATTTCACTTTGTTTATATTTCAGCATCGATTGGCTACTACGCCGTTTTATTTGGCACGTTTAACACTTCATGACAAAAGGAGACAAAAATGAAGAAAATCATCTGTTATTTCAGCCTTGTAATTGGACTCACCACCAGCTTTTCCAGCTTGGCAAAAGAGAAAATCAGCTTAATGCTTGATTGGTATGTAAACCCTGATCACGCTGCAATCATTGTGGCGCAGCAAAAAGGCTTTTTTGAAAAAAATAACTTAGACGTCGAAATTATCGAACCAGCCGATCCATCATTACCGCCTAAATTGGTTGCAGCAGGAAAAGTAGACTTAGCTATTAATTATCAACCTCAACTTTATCAACAAGTCGCAGAAGGATTGCCTTTAGTGCGTGTCGGCTCTCTGATTTCCAGCCCATTAAATAGTGTTGTGGTACTTAAAAATAGCAACATCAAAACACTTGCCGATCTGAAAGGCAAAAAAGTAGGCTATTCAGTTAGTGGCTTTGAAGATGTGTTGCTCGACACAATGCTTCGCTCTATTGGACTCAGCAATCAAGACGTAAAATTAGTAAACGTGAATTGGTCACTTTCCCCTTCTCTTTTAACCGGACAAGTTGATGCGGTCATCGGGGCTTTCCGCAATTTTGAACTCAATCAAATCCATTTAGAAAAACAAGAAGGTGTGGCATTTTTCCCTGAAGAATATGGTGTGCCGGCTTATGATGAATTGATTGTAGTGGCTAACAAAAACAGTCTTGCTTCTAAAAAAATTTCCGATTTTTTGACCGCACTTGAACAAGCTACAACCTACCTACAAAACAACCAAAATGACGCATGGCAAGCATTTGTGAGCTATAAGTCAAAAGAACTCAATACAGAATTAAATCAATTAGCGTGGAAAGATACCCTACCTTTATTAGCAACGAAACCTCGTCAATTGGATGCCAAACGTTATCAACAAATGGCGGAATTTATGCATCAAAAAGGCTTGATTCCAAAAGCACTTGAATTGAAAGACTATGCTGTCGAATTACAGTAAGGGAAAATGATGATTGAACAACTCATTCAGCAAGCGCAACCTTATTGGAAGCAATATGTTGAGCATGAATTTGTGCAACAACTTGCAAAAGGCAC
Source organism: Parahaemophilus parainfluenzae (assembly GCA_018366115.1). Classification (GTDB taxonomy): domain Bacteria; phylum Pseudomonadota; class Gammaproteobacteria; order Enterobacterales; family Pasteurellaceae; genus Haemophilus_D; species Haemophilus_D parainfluenzae_AB. Next base: position 78,481 of record JAGZIS010000001.1, read on the forward strand.
CTTGCCAAAAGCTTGTTTTCAACACTATTTAAAACAAGATTACATCTATCTTTTCCATTACAGCCGTGCTTTTGCCTTGGGCGTCTTCAAGGCAAAAAATTTCACTGAGATGGAAATGCCACGTAAAACGCTAGACATTCTTTGCCTAGAAATCCAATTACATTTGGATTACTGTCGTCAATGGGAAATTAGTGAGCAGGAAATATTCGAAACTCCAGAAAGTGCGGCATGTATTTCCTATACACGTTACCTGCTTGATTGTGGAATAATGGGCGGCTTACCAGAGCTATATGCAGCCGTGACGCCTTGTGCTTTAGGTTATGCTCAAGTAGCAGGTTACATTACAGAAAATTATCCAAAGCTATTAAGCAATCCTTATCAAGCCTGGATTGACACATATTCATCGCCTGAATATCAACAAGCGGCACAAGAAACGGTTGATTTTCTTACCGCACTTTGTGAGCCACTTAATGATTCTCAGTTAACCAATATTCAACAGATTTTTACCACAGCCACTCGAATGGAAATTGGATTTTGGCAAATGGGATTAGATCTATCGTAAAAATAAAGGTGTGAAATGAAATCTGTTTATTTATCAAAAATTCGTGAGCAAAACCCGCTTATTCATAACATAACCAATATTGTTGCGGCAAATTTTAGTGCCAATGGTTTACTTGCATTAGGTGCGTCACCATTGATGTCAGCAAACATAGAGGAAATGGTTGAGGTGCCCAAAATCAGCCAAGCATTGGTAATCAATATCGGCACGCTTATCGGTAAAGAACGAGAGGCTATGTTACTAGCGGGTAAAACCGCTAATTCAATCGGTATTCCTGTCGTGCTTGATCCTGTCGGAGTGGGCGCTACGAGCTACCGACGAGAAACTATCCGTCAGTTACTGTCTGAAGTGAAATTTGCCTTAATTCGTGGTAATGCAGGTGAGCTAGCTACGATTGCTGGTGAAGACTGGCAAGCAAAAGGCGTGGATGCAGGACAAGGTAAAACAAATCTACAAGAAGTTGCTCAACGTGTTGCTCAACGCTATGGTTGCACAGTATTAATTAGTGGAGAGGTCGATATTATCAGCGATGGACAACAAACGGCTACAGTCCATAATGGTACGCCGCTATTTCCAAAAGTTACCGCATCGGGTTGTTTATTAAGTGCAGTATGCGCAGCATTTTTAGCCGTTGATGAAGGAAAACATTTTTCAGCAACAATCGAAGCCTGTGCCGCTTACACCATTGCTGGGGAGCTTGCGGCTAAAAACTTAACCACGCAAGTCGGTCAATTCCAAATTCACTTGCTTGATGAATTGGCAGCCTTAACACCTGATTTAATAGAACAAAACGCGGAGGTGAAATATGTCTAACATTCCACAAACATTGACTATTGCTGGTTCGGACAGTGGCGGTGGTGCAGGAATCCAAGCCGATCTGAAAACCTTTCAAATGCAAGGTGTATTTGGAACCTCAGTGATTACTGCAGTAACTGCACAAAACACGCTTGGGGTATTTGATATTCACCCCATTCCACTGAAAACAATTCAGGCACAGCTAGAAGCGGTAAAAAATGACTTTCAGATTGCAAGTGCCAAAATTGGTATGCTTGGCACAGCAGATATTATTGAATGCGTTGCTGATTTCTTAAAAAATCGTCCATTCGGCACATTGGTTATCGATCCTGTCATGATTGCGAAAGGTGGGGCCCCTTTATTACAACAACAAGCGGTTTCCGCACTAAGCAAATATTTATTGCCACTTGCCGATGTGATTACGCCAAATATTCCTGAGGCAGAAGCGTTAACAGGCATCAAAATTTCTGATACCACAAGCATTCAACAGACCGCATTAGACTTGCAAAAACAAGGTGCGAAGAATGTGATTATTAAAGGCGGACATTCGCTCAATTCACAAAGTCAGCAATGCCAAGATTGGATCCTTTTACAAAATGGTGAACATTTTGTTTTAGAAAGCCCGCGTTTCAATACACCACATACTCACGGCACAGGCTGTACTTTCTCAGCTTGCTTAACGGCAGAATTAGCCAAAGGGGCACCTCTAAAAAGTGCGGTCAAAACAGCCAAAGATTTTATTACGGCAGCCATATCTCATCCATTGAATATTGGTCATGGACATGGACCGACTAATCATTGGGCTTACAGTCGCCTTTAAGGAGTGAAAGATGAAAAATATTCAAGAAATTTTACCGCTCTATTTTGTGGCAGGTACACAAGATTGTCGACATTTAGGTGATAATCTAGCAGATAACTTGCTTTCTGTTCTTAGACAAGCTTTAGAAGGAGGCATTACCTGTTTTCAATTTCGCGATAAAGGCAAATTCTCATTAGAAAATTCTCCAACAGAACAACGAGCCTTAGCCATTAAGTGCAGAGACTTATGTCGTCAATATAATGTGCCATTTATTGTCGATGATAACGTTGATTTAGCTTTAGAAATTGAAGCGGATGGCATTCATGTTGGACAAAGTGATACGCCCGTAAAAACGATTCGAGCAAGAACCCATAAACCACTCATTATTGGTTGGTCCGTCAATCGTTTAGACGAAGCCAAAATCGGAGAGGAATTATCTGAAATCGATTATTTCGGTATTGGTCCAATTTTTCCGACTCAGTCAAAAGAAAATCCTAAACCTACTCTAGGAATGGCGTTTATTCAAACCTTGAGAAAAGCAGGTATCACAAAACCACTTGTAGCCATTGGTGGCGTGAAATTGGAGCATGTGAAAACGTTGCGAAAATACGGCGCAGATGGTATCGCGGTAATAACCGCAATCAGTCAAGCCAAAGATATAAAGGCAAGCACCAAAGCATTAAAGGAAGCTAGCGGATGCAACCACTGAATAAGCCAAATAGTTTGAAAAGTGTAGCAATGGCAACAATGATTGGCACCGCTATTGAATATTTCGATAACTATATTTATACCATGGCTGCAGTGCTCGTTTTCAATCATCAATTTTTCCACGCTGCTGACCCACTTTCGGGACAAATTGCTGCGCTTTCTACGCTAGCGCTAACTTTTATTGCTCGTCCTCTGGGGGCGATATTATTCGGACATTTTGGCGATCGCTTAGGAAGAAAAAATACCTTTGTTATGAGCCTGTTAGTAATGGGAATCTCAACCGTAGTGATCGGCTTATTACCAACTTATGACAGTATCGGAATATGGGCTACGATCTTACTTTGCTTATGCCGTATCGGGCAAGGCATTGGTTTAGGTGGCGAATGGGGCGGCGCTGCATTAGTGGCAATCGAAAATGCACCTGAAGGGAAACGTGGTTGGTATGGCACTTTTCCACAATTAGGCGCTCCTCTAGGATTACTACTTGCCAATGGTGTCTTTTTACTCATTACCGCGCTTTTTGGACAAGCCGCAATGACTGACTGGGCATGGCGAATTCCATTTCTTTCCTCTTTTGTATTAGTTGCTATTGGGTTGTATGTTCGATTAAAACTTACTGAAGCGACAATATTTATTGCAGCACTTAACAAGCCTAAACCTAAAGCTTTACCGATGATGGAAGTGATCGTTACTCATTTCAAACCATTTTTCTTAGGCATGTTGATCTGCATTGCAGGCTATGTGCTCTTTTATATTATGATCGCTTTCAGCCAAATTTATGCAAAATCTACCCCAACCGTATCGGAAGCCGGTTATGCAATGGGATTAGGTTTCTCACCACAAATTTTTACTGCTTTATTAATGTGCAGTGCGATTTCATTAGCCATTACTATTGCTATTTCAGGCAAATATATCGATATCGTTGGACGAAGAATTTGGTTAATTTGGACAACCTTTGGCGTGGCTATTTTCGGCTTAGCCTTGCCATATTTTCTCGATAATGGAACAACTACCAGTTTATTTTGGTTCTTGATGATAGGAATGGGGTTAATTGGCATAGGTTATGGCCCCCTTGCGAGTTTCTTACCTGAATTGTTTCCAACACATGCTCGTTATTCTGGTGCATCGTTGACCTACAATATTTCAGGCTTATTCGGTGCCAGTGTAGCAGCAATTATTACATTGCCACTGAATGCCAATTACGGTCTAAAAGGCGTTGGAATTTATCTAACCTTAAATGCCGTATTAAGTTTGATTGGACTTTGGTTTATTACGGAAACAAAGGATAAACACTTAGCATAAAATAAGGGAAAAGAAACTCATCGTTTTGCTTTATATTAAATCTCAAAATAAAACACATAAAAAAACGACCGCACTTGCGGTCATTTCTATTTACAGCTTAAAGGATTATTTTAATTTTTCACCTTTAAATTCACCGGTCAAACTTTCTAAGAAAGAGGTGATGTCCTCTACATCTTTTTGAGCAGGCTGTTGCACGTTACTTTGGTATTTCAACATTGCACTCACAGCATCTTTTAGCTCTTTTGCTGACGCATCATGGAAATATGGTGCGGTAAGCGCGATGTTACGTAAAGTTGGCACTTTGAAGCGATGCATATCGAATGGATCTTTAGTTTGTGCAAAGCGACCTTCATCTGCATCAGTTAATGGCGTACCACGATCTTTAAAGTAATCGCCGTAGAGTCCCATGTATTCATAAGATTGTCCACCCATTGCTACACCAGTATGACAAGTATCGCATTTATGTTGTTTGAATAACTCATAACCGCGAACTTGTTGTTCAGTCAAGGCTGTTTTATCCCCTTTCAAATAACGGTCGAAATCACTATTTGGCGTAATTAATGTTTTTTCATATTCACCAATCGCGTGAGTTAAGGTTTCTTTCGTCACTTGTGGATATTCTTTTAAGAATTCTTTTTTGAACTCTTCATCCATTTCAAAACGTGCCACGATGTCATCCCAAGAGTGTGAACCCATTTCTACCGGATTTGTTGGAGGACCTTTCGCTTGATCCGCTAAATCTGCCGCTCGCCCATCCCAGAATTGCACAAAGTTAAATGCCGCATTGAATACAGTTGGTGCGTTAATTGGGCCTTTTTTACCATCAATACCCGTTGAAGTTTCAAGTCTATCCACACCACCTTTATCTAATTGGTGACAAGTGTGACATTGAATAGAACCATCGCCTGATAAACGACCATCAAAGAAAAGATCATGACCTAACACGACTTTTGCTTCATCAGTCGCAATACTGTCTGGAATCGGTTAAACTAAACTATCGGCATCAACATTTGGTGTTTCTTTTGGTAAAGACATTTTACGTGCTTCACGAATCCAGTTAAGCAACGCTACTTTTTCTTGCTCATCTGGTTTGCTTCCCCAGTGGAGATGTCTGAATTTAGCAATTGGCATTTCGTTATTTTCTAGTACACGTTGTAATTTTGCTAAATCAGCTTGGGATAATTTGCTCGGATCTTTTAAGCCTTCAACTAAACGATCTAAGCGGAAGGCTCTAAGCCCATTCTGAATATCCGATTGCATTTGGTCACCCACAATCGGAAATTTTGAATAAAATGGAAGAGGTGTGTTTGGACTATGGCAATATTGGCAGCTGTTATCAAACAACGCTTTTGCCACTTTTTCTTGTTCGCCCGTATAGCGATTTTCCATTAAAAGTTGGGTCGCGTTCTCTTTATCAAATTGATGTAGATACCCCACAACCCCCAAATAACCCAATACTGCAATGGCTGCTCCGCCAATAATCAGTTTTTTCATCTAATCCTCCAAATGATCAATAAAATATAAATATAAAAAGAAAGAGAAAGCTTAAAAAGCAAGGTGATTATGCCAAAAAATTGGCTTATATTTTATGTGGATTTAATTTGATTTGGCTATGGATGCGATTGATTGCATTAAAGGCCTTTTTATCTTATAAGTGAGAATTCCCCTAAAATTAAGCAATAAAAAAATGCGGTTATTTCTAACCGCACTTCACTTTTCATTATCTCTTGTTTATTTCTTTGGCGCTTGCATAAAGCGGAAGAAATCACTGTCAGGTTTCAAAATCATCATATTATCTGAACCTTCAAAGCTGCTTTCATAGGCTTTTAAGCTACGAATAAAGCTATAAAACTGTGGTTCTTGGGCAAAAGCTTGAGAATATAATTTCGCTGCTGCTGCATCACCATTACCTCGTAATTCTTGTGCCGTTTTATTTGCATTCGCTAAGATCAAGGTGACTTTACGATCCACATCCGCTTGAATGAATGCTGCTTTTTCTTTACCTTGCGAACGATGTTCACGAGCAACCGCATCACGTTCTGCACGCATACGTTGGTAAATCGAAGAAGAGACTTCATCCGGTAAATTGATTTGTTTTACGCGAACATCAACGACTTCAATCCCTAATTCAGAGGTACTATCCTGCCCTGAATTTAGCGCTTTTTTCGCCCCCGCCATTAATTCACCACGCGTACCTGAAACGATATCTTTAATTGTACGAGTACCAATTTCTGAACGCAGACGGTCGTTCACTTTACGGCTTAATAAGCTTGAAGCTTGATTATAATCGCCACCACCCGTTGCAGTATAGAAACGACCGAAATCGCTGATTCTCCATTTCACATAGGAATCAACCAACAAGTCTTTTTTCTCGACTGTCACAAAACGAGTAGCAGATCCATCAAGGGTACGAATACGCGCATCAAGCACTTTAATGCTATCAATTAAAGGTAATTTAAAATGCAAACCTGGTTCATATACAACCACTTTGTTTTCTGCATCGCGTTGTACTTTGTTAAAACGCAACATGATGCCACGAGTGCCCTCAGTTACAACCACTACGCTGGAATACAGCACCGCAGCAATCACCACAATAATCGGAAGTAAGAATTTACGCATTAATTAAATCTCCCTTGGCGAATGCCTTCATTTGATTGAACCGGTTGAACCGTTTGTGTTTCTACACGACGTTCCTGTGTTGAAACTGGCGCAGAACTGACCGCACTTTCTGAAGTAGTGGTCACTGGCTTAGCCGTCTTTTTACTCATTAATTGCTCCAATGGCAATACAGTTAAATTGTTACCATTATTGCTATCTAGCATCACTTTAGGTGTATTTGCCATGACTTTTTCCATGGTTTGAATATAAAGACGCTCTTTTAACAAATCAGGAGCCGCTTTAAATTCAGGTAGCAGACGCTGTAAACGTTCCACTTCCCCTTGCGCATCAAGCACAACACGATCTTTATAAGCGGTTGCTTCTTCAACGATACGTTGTGCATCACCACGAGCGATTGGCTCTTTCTCGCGAGCATAAGCTTCCGCTTCACGAATGTAACGTTGTTCGTCTTCCTGTGCTTTAATCGCATCATCGAAAGCATCTTTCACTTCTTCTGGCGGACGCGCGGATTGGAAGTTCACGTCAATTACTTCAAGTCCCATATCATAAGGTTTGATAATATCGTTCAAGGCTTTCCACGTATCTTCACGTACCACGGCACGCCCTGTTGTCAGCACATCATTCATAGTCATATGACCAATCACATAACGAAGTGCGCTATCCGTCGCTTGCCCAAGGCTATTATCCGCATTGCTCACGCTAAACAAGTATTTTTCAGGATTTTGCACGCGGTATTGCACGGTCATTTCAACTTTAACCATGTTTTCATCTTTGGTTAACATCGCACCTTGTGTTTTAAGCTCACGAACTTGTTCTACATTCACTGGAATCACTTTATCAATAAAGGTTGGCTTCCAGTTTAAACCAGGTTGAACGATAGAATGAAACTCGCCAAAACGTAACGTCACGCCACGTTCTGCTTCTTTAATGGTATAAAAACCGCTTGCGCCCCAAATAATCCCCCCGATTACTGCGGCGATCGGTAAAATCTTACCTAAATTAAATGAAGGTATATTCGGCGAAGTATTATTTGATCCACCTTTTTTATTGCCACCACCTAACTTTTTCAACAGATTATTAAATACTTCTTCAATATCTGGCGGTGATTGTTCCTGATTTTTATTGTCTCGAGCGCCCCAGCCATTTTCATTTTGCTTATCTGATGAATTATCTGACTGTTTTGGACCGCTGCTCTGTCCCGGTTTACCCCAAGGATCTTGATCTGGACCGTTTTGCGACATTACGTTCTCCATTTGTCTAAAATTTTTAATGAGTTTAACGAAATAAATGGGGTTAGTCTATGAAAATACAAGTGGCAATGCAAATTATTATAAAATAAAAAATCCTTGAATATTTTCAAGGATTTTCTTTTATTCATTTACTTGGTAAATCAAGGATTTTTGTATATTTTTTTCTACTAAATTTTTCCCATCCCATTGATAAAAGTGCGGTTGAATTTTTGACTGATTAATAAATACAGCAAAATAAAAAGGTAATTCATCGGTAAAGATCAATTTCCCTTTCGGACAATAATCTGAAAAGATCTGAAGTTGTTCTGGAAAATGAATAACACTTGATAACTTCACTATTCCTACACCTTGTGATTTCAACACCGCTTCACGCAAACACCAACAGCGATAAAAAGCCAGCTCCTTATCAAGTTGTTTAGCAAACCATTCTTGCTCTGTTTGTAGCGCAAAATGAGCCATGAGTGCAGAAAAACTCCGTTTTTTCGAAAATTCAACATCAATACCGACCGAACTTTTTTCTGATTCATTAATATGCAGCAATACGGCAACCCAATCGCCTGAGTGGCTTATATTAAAATCGATATTCTCGGCGGGAAATTGTGGTCTGCCACTTTGCGTACGATAAATTTGTCCTAAAAGTGCGGTTGATTTTCCCGATGTTTTTAACAACTGCCAAAGTAAAAAATGCGCCAATCGACGACATTGATGACGTTGCGTTATCCGAGAATTTCCCAGCTGTTCTATACATAAATTTTCAGGGACAAGATCCGTAGGGATTTCATCAAAAGAAAAAGGTTGCTGAATATTGGCGTAGGCAATAAAAGTTGTCATACAAATAATAAATAAACATATCAGTTTGATAGCATTATAAAAGGAAATTCGCTGCGCGCCAACACAAGCAAAAATCTGTCAAAACAACATCTTAGATTAAAACTGTGAGCAGTTTCACAGATTTTTCTCCTTAAATATGTTACATTTCAAAAAAGTAATCACAGGAGGTTCTATGTTTAAACAACTTCAACAAGTTGGTAAGGCATTTATGTTGCCGATTGCTATTTTGCCTGCTGCAGGTCTTTTACTCGGGATCGGTGGTGCACTTTCCAATAAAGCAACGGTGCAAGCCTATCCAATTTTAAATAATGAGGCGCTGCAAGGTCTGTTTCAGATTATGTCTGCGGCAGGTAGCGTGGTGTTCGCTAATTTAGCCTTATTATTGTGTATTGGTTTAGGTATCGGCTTAGCCAAACGTGACAAAGGCGTTGCTGCTCTCGCTGCCGTTGTTGGTTATCTCATTATGACGGGCACCATTGCTGCATTAATTCCGATTTTCTCTCCTGATGTAAAAAGCATCGATACGGGTGTGATTGGAGCATTGGTGATGGGCTTGATTACCGTTAAATTGCACAATCGCTATCACAACATCCAATTACCACAAGTATTAGGTTTCTTTGGCGGCTCTCGCTTTGTACCAATCGTAACTGCTTTTTCAGCTATTTTTGTTGGATTAGTTTTCTTCCTCATTTGGCCAACTTTCCAACAATGGCTCGTCTCGGCGGGTAAAAGCATCGCATCCATGGGAACCTTTGGTACATTCTTATACGGTTTCTTAATGCGACTATCTGGCGCGGTTGGCTTACATCATATGATTTATCCGCTGTTTTGGTATTCTGAATTAGGTGGTGTGGAAATGGTCAATGGCGAAATGATTGTCGGTGCACAAAAAATCTTTTTCGCTCAATTAGCCGATCCAAATCACCATGGTTTATTTACTGAAGGAACCCGTTTCTTTGCTGGCCGTTTTGATACCATGATGTTTGGCTTACCAGCTGCCTGTTTAGCCATGTATCACTGTGTACCGAAAAAACGTCGTGCGCAAATTGGCGGCTTGTTCCTTGGTGCAGCCCTAACCTCTTTCATTACTGGCATTACAGAACCGATCGAGTTTATGTTCTTGTTTGTTGCACCATGGCTTTATGTATTCCACGCATTCTTAGATGGGGTGTCTTTCTTTATTGCCGATTATTTAAATATCTCTATCGGGAATACTTTCTCTGGTGGTTTTATTGATTTCTTGCTCTTCGGCATTTTACAAGGTGATGAAAACACTCATTGGTTGCGTGTGATTTTTGTCGGTATTCCTTGGGCTCTACTCTATTATTTCTCTTTCGTTTTCTTGATTCGCATCTTTAATGTGATGACACCAGGACGTGGTGAAGAAACCGAAGACAATGTAGAACAAGAAACAAGTTCACTGACTGAAAATGCACATAAAATTATTGCAGCATTAGGTAACGCTGAAAATATTGAAAACGTGGATGCGTGTATTACTCGCTTACGCGTTTCAGTTAAAGATGTAAAAGCCGTTGATAAAGCCACACTGAAAAAATTAGGTGCGATTGATGTGCTTGAAGTTGGCGGTGGCGTACAAGCCATTTTCGGTGCCAAAGCCGTACTCTACAAGAGTGAAGTGAATCAAATCTTAGGAAAAGAAGATTAACTCTTAAAAAATAAAGGGCGTTTATCCCGCCCTTTTGAGTGATAAAACAAAAGTGCGGTCAAAATTAACCGCACTTTTTTATTATTTCAGCAAATATGCACGTAATTGTGCAAAATCGTCATCCATTTCATCAGAAAGTAATGGCAATTTATTGTGTTTATCCAACGCTTCTGGCAATGGAAGATCGAGCGAAAGAATACGCTCCACAGACTCTTTAAATTTTGCAGGATGTGCCGTACATAAGAAAATACCGGTTTCATCCGCTTTAAGTTGATCTTTCAATACTTGATAGGCGATTGCACCGTGTGGTTCACATAAATAACCTTTTGCGTACATCGCTTTTAAGGTTTCTTCTGTTTCGCTATCGCTTAACATACCAGAACCTAAATCACTTAAATTCCAACCGTTACGTTTAAATAACTCTTCGACACGAGGCCAGTTGTTCGGGCGACTCACATCCATCGCATTAGAAAGCGTCGCTACGGTCGCTTTAGGTGCCCAATTACCTGATTCTAAATAACGTGGCACGGTATCGTTCGCATTGGTTGCTGCAATAAAGCGTTTAATTGGTAAACCTAATGTTTTAGCGATTAATCCCGCAGTTAAGTTACCGAAGTTACCACTTGGTACAGAAACTACTACGTTATCACGTTTTTCTTTTGGTAATTGCGCTACCGCTTCAAAGTAATAACAAACTTGCGCCAATAAACGGCTAATGTTAATGGAATTTGCTGAGTTTAAACCAATCGCTTGACGCAGTTCTGCATCATCAAAGGCTTGTTTAACTAACGCTTGGCAGGCATCGAAATCGCCATTAATCGCCACAGTGCGAATATTACCACCTAAAGTACAGAATAATTTTTCTTGTAATGGGCTGATTTTGCCTTTCGGATATAAAATCACCACATTGATATTTTCCAACCCATAAAATGCATGGGCAACTGCCGCACCGGTATCTCCAGATGTTGCTGTTAAAATGGTAATTTTGCCATCACCACGTACTGCAGCAAGTGCCTGCGCCATAAAACGACCACCAAAGTCTTTAAATGCTAAAGTTGGACCGTGGAATAATTCAAGGGCATAAATATTGTCTTCCACTTTTTCTAATGGTGCAGAAAAAGTAAATGCATTTTTCACCATTGCATCTAAAGTGGCTTTTGGTAATTCTTCACCGATTAATGCGCCAAGAATTTTTTGGCTACGTTCAACCAATGGTAAAGATAATAACTCGTCAATATTGGTTAAAGCGGGGATCGTTTCCGGAAAGAACAAACCTTGATCTTTGCCAAGCCCTTGACGTACTGCTTGCGCAAAATTTACTTGTTCTTCAGGGTGTTTGATGTTGTACAAATTCATTGTATATCCGTTAATTATAGAGTTTTAATAAAATGTTATTCCCCTCTTATAAAAGAGGGGATAAAGCGATTTGTTGTTTAACCGAGTTCTCTCGCGCCGTCATTATCGACCTTACAAACATGCACAAAACCTTCATTGTTTTGTAAATAATGATTTTCTAAATAAGTCGCCAGTTTTGTTGCCGTTTGTAAATCAGGTGCAATGGAGAAAATCGTTGGGCCTGAGCCTGAAATCCCCGTCGCTAATGCGCCTAAATCACGCGTAGCTTGTTTCACTTCTGCAAAGTTTGGTAATAAAGCCTCACGATAAGGTTCTGCAATCACATCTTTCATCATCATCGCTGCAAGGTTTTCTTGATGCGTGTGACATGCATGCACAAAGCCACCTAAATGACGACCATGAGAAATCACATCTTGACGCGTGTAGCTTTTCGGTAAAATTGCACGCGCTTCAGCAGTTGAAACCTCAATGCCTGGGTAAGCTAAGACCCAATACCAATTATCAAAAAATGGCAGTTTTTGGCAAATGTTACCGAGGGATTGTACCATAAATTGCACACCACCAAGATAGCAAGGCGCAACGTTATCATAATGGATTGAACCTGAAATACGACCTTCCAACTCTCCCATCATTTCTAACAGTTCCATTTTTGAAAATGGTTCATCGTGGAATTTATTCAATGCCACTAATGCAGCCACGATAGAGCACGCACTTGAGCCTAATCCCGAACCAATCGGCATATTTTTCTCAAGGGTCAAACGCAATGGTTTGACTCTCACATTGCGTAATTTTAATTGCTCACTAAACAGTACATAGGCCTGATACACGATATTTTTTTGCGGCTCTTTTGGCAATTTACGCACAAAATAGCCCGCACTTTCGAGCTCAAAACCACTTGGAATAGACTCAATCTGTACGACATCACCTAATAATGAACCATCAATCGGCGAAATGGCTGCACCTAATGTGTCAAACCCTACACTAATATTGGCACTCGATGCCGGAGCATAAATTCTTAACATGTTATGTCCTTCTTAGTGGTGTAATGTTCTTAAAATATCAGCAAAGATGCCCGCTGCAGTCACTGCATTACCCGCACCGTAACCACGTAATAACAACGGAATTGGTTGATAATAACGAGTGTAAAATGCAAGCGCATTTTCACCGTCTTTCACCTTATACAATGGATTATTTTGATCCACAGCGATGATTGATACCTTGCAGTGACCATCTTTAATTTGTCCTACGTAACGCAATACTTTGCCTTCTGCTTTCGCAGCTTCAACGCGTGCTTTAAATTCCGCATCTAATTGTGGCAACATTGCCATAAATTCATCAGCAGATTTACCTTCAGAGAAGCCTTTCGGTAATACTCCTTCCACTTCCACATCGGAAAGCTCAAGTTCTAACCCTGCTTCACGCGCTAAAATAAGCAATTTACGTGCCACATCTTGTCCTGATAAATCATCACGAGGATCTGGTTCTGTAAACCCTTTTTCACGTGCAAGTGCGGTCACTTCTGAAAGAGAAAGTCCCTCTTCTAATTTACCAAAAATGAAAGAAAGTGAGCCCGATAAAATACCTTCAAAATACTCAAGCTCATCCCCTGCTGCCAATAAATTCTGTAAGTTTTCGATAACCGGTAAACCAGCGCCTACGTTGGTTTCGTATAGGAATTTATGTTGGCTCGCTTGTGCATTGCGACGTAATTCGTGGTAATAAGCTAATTCACGGGTATTCGCTTTTTTATTTGGAGTGACCACATGGAAGCCTTCTTTTAACGCACGAGCATAAAGTCCTGCAACCGATTCAGCTGTTGTACAATCTACGAAGACTGGGTTCACTACGTGGTGTAATTTAATGAAAGATAACAACACATCGAAATCAGAAGGTTGGGTTGCATTTTCAAGATCTGCTTTCCAATTATCTAAATTCAATCCGTTTTCATCCAAAAGCATTTTTGTTGAATTCGCTAAGGCACAAACACGGATTTCAATGTCCTTCTTTGCGAGGTATTCTTTTTGATGTTTAATTTGTTCAATTAACTCACCACCAACGCCACCAACGCCGACTAGAAACATATCGACAACTTTCTTGTTATTAAAAAGGGCTTGGTGAGTCGCTTTCACAGCTTCAATCGCTTTATTTTGCGCGACAACTGCGGAAATTGAACGCTCAGAAGAACCTTGTGCAATTGCGACTAAGCTGATATTCGCTTGTGCTAAGGCAGAGAAGAAACGAGCCGCAATACCTTTAGCTTGTTTCATACCATCACCTACAACTGAGATGATAGATAGATCTTTTGCGACTTCAATTGGCTCTAAGTCATGCGCTTTTAATTCTGTCGCAAACTCTTGTTCTAAAATCGCTTTCGCTGCATCCGCTGATTTAACTGGCACACAGAAACTAATGCTGTATTCAGAAGAAGATTGAGTGATTAAAATAACTGAAATACCGGCTTTTGACATGGCTGAGAAGACACGCGCAGCCATCCCTACCATGCCTTGCATACCAGGGCCTGAAACATTAAACATTGCCACGTTGTCAAGGTTAGTAATCCCTTTCACTTGTAACCCTTCAGATTTTACATGACCATCGATTATTGAACCAGGTGCAGATGAATTACCGGTGTTTTTGATCACACAAGGGATTTGTTTTGGCAATAATGGACCAATTGTACGTGGATGGATCACTTTCGCGCCAAAATAAGAAAGCTCCATCGCTTCACGATAAGAAAGGCTTGGTAATAAACGAGCATCTGGCACTAAACGAGGATCACACGTATAAACGCCATCCACATCAGTCCAAATTTCACAAACAGACGCATCTAAACAAGCTGCTAAACAGGCTGCTGAATAATCAGAACCATTACGGCCTAATAACACTAATTCACCTTTATCATTACATGCGGTAAAACCAGCCATTAAAACAACTTTATCTTTATCGATACTTTTCGCATCAACGCGTTTTGTTGATTCGTCAATATCAACTGAAGATTCTAAGTAACCACCTTGTGCTAATAATTGCTTAACTGGATCAACAATGTGAACACTATACCCACGTGCTTCAAACCACGCTTTCATCATCGCAATTGATAATTTTTCACCACGGCAATCAATGGTTGCTTTAACTTTATCTTCTACTTTGCCAGCTTGGCGAATTTCTTCTAATAAGCCTTTAATTTGAGCAAATTCTGCATCAATGAGGGCTTTAGTACCAGCAAGATCAAATTTATTATTTTCAGCGTGTAAACCATTAATGATGTTATAGAAAATCTCAATGGCTTCGTTAAAGTGGGTATCAGTAGGTTGGTTTAATGCGGCTTTTTCAGAGAGGGCAACAAGATGGTTAGTAATTTTTGCTGGGGCAGATAAGACACCGGCAGCCTGCTCTTCTAAATGAGCTTTTTCGATTAATTGAGCTGCTTGTGAGAAACGCTCAGGATTGGCTAATGAAGTGCCACCAAATTTTAATACGCGCATGATAATATCCTCAGATGTTGTGATTTTTAAATACTAAAAAACCCGCACTAGACTGAATGCGGGTTTTCTTGATCCTGTTTGTTATGCACTAACCCGCCCCATTAATTGTCGTAATGGTCATAATAATGGTGGTAATCGTGAAAGTGCGGTTATTTTTCATTGTGTTTTAACCTTGAAAAAAAAGATGTGTTTAGAAATACCGAAAAAGCGCTGGCTTGTCAAACACAAAATCAAAAAAATGAAGATTTTTTCTAAAAATCATCGCTTTGGTGTAGAATGAAGAGAGTTTCACATTGGTCAGGAAGGGAATTATGACAATTCAACAAGCACTCGAAACCATCCATCAAAAAATCCAAGAAGCCACACAACTCGCTCATCGCCCTGAAAATGCGGTCACTTTATTAGCGGTTTCTAAAACGAAACCCAATGAAGCGATTTTAGAAGCCTATCATGCAGGACAAAAAGCATTTGGGGAGAACTACGTTCAAGAAGGTGTAGATAAAATTCAGTATTTTGAAGCACAGAATATTCAGCTTGAATGGCATTTTATTGGCCCATTGCAATCCAATAAAACGCGTCTTGTGGCTGAACATTTCGATTGGATGCAAACGTTAGAACGTGCAAAAATTGCCGTTCGTTTAAATGAACAACGCCCTGCCAATAAAGCTCCGCTGAATGTTTTAATCCAAATTAATATCAGTGACGAAGCGAGTAAATCAGGCATTCAACCAAGTCAAATGATTGAGCTTGCAAAACACATTGAAAATCTACCGCACTTACGTTTGCGTGGATTAATGGCGATCCCTGCTCCAACAGACAATATTGCAGAACAAGAAGCGGCTTTTAGCCAAATGGAACAATTATTTGAGCAATTGAAAGTCGCTTTCCCTCATCAACAAATTGATACGCTTTCGATGGGAATGACCGATGACATGCAAAGTGCCATAAAATGTGGTTCAACCATGGTACGTATTGGTACAGCCATTTTTGGGGCGAGAATTTATTAAATTACGATAAAATTATAAACTTTCCACATGTTTTAACACTGCCATTGACATTATAATATCAACAATTACAATTTAAATTTTACTATATATTAATAAGAATAAGGAACTAATAATTATGTCTATAGAGAGTAGCAAATTTAGAACAAAACTCTATCAGCTAACTAACTACCTACAGAATGTATTTTCTCTTAAAAATGCAAAATGGGTTATTGGGTGCTTAATAGCACTCAGTCTGATTATTATAGATAGCAAGCTAATTCTTAGAGGATCGGGTTATTACCCTAAACCCAATATAGAACAAATACTGATATTCTCATATCTAATTATTATATTTAGTTCATCAAAAAAAATATTTTGGTTCTTGCTTTTTCCATTTATTCTTATTTATGCTCTATATACCCCCATCGGCTTGACTTTCGGAGGGCCAACTTATCAACATATATCCTCATTAGTTGCAACTGATACCAATGAAGCCAAAGAATTTCTACTTCAGATACCTTATAAAAATTATTTATATGCAATAAGTATTATTATTATTATTGTTGCTTATAGAATAATAACGGTAAAGTTCAGAATAAATTTCTTTAAAAATAAATTCATTTTATCTATAGCCACATTATACTTACTCTTCAATATGTCCCCCTTTGATTTCTTTAGAAAAACATATATTGAAGCTCTAGATGTAAAAAGAGAGTTAGATACTTTAAATAAACTAAGCTTAAAAAATGAATGGGGAGATACATATTTAGAAAATTCCAAATATGATGATTATATTTTAATCATTGGGGAAAGCGCGAGAAGGGATTATCTGCATGCATACGGTTATCCAATTGCAAATACTCCATTTATGAGTTCATCAAAAGGTATACTTATTGATGGATTGGAATCTGCGGGTTTTTATACTATTGGATCATTAAAATTAATGCTAACTAAGCCTGATACATCAAAATGGGAAGAAAACTATAGTTTAAATTTAATTGATTTAATTAAGTCTGCAGGCATAAAAACTTATTGGCTTTCTAACCAAGGTTACTTAGGAGAATGGGATACTCCAATATCTGCTATTGGAAACAAGGCAGACTATAAATTCTTTATAAAAAAAGGTAAATACGATGAACAAGATACCGATGACACTCTGCTATTACCTTATTTAGAAAATATTATAAATAAAGACTCAAAAGAAAAACGCTTTATTGTTATTCATTTATATGGTTCGCATCCAAATGCTTGCGATAGAATTAAAGGAAAAGAAATGATTCTAAAAGACAAAGAGTTTGATGAGAAATACTTTTATCTTAATTGCTATATTACATCTATAAAAGAAACAGATAAATTTATTGAAAACACATATAACCTAATGAATAATGTTAATAAAGTAAAAAACCGCAAATTTTCAATAGTTTATTTCTCAGATCATGGACAATGTCATTCTTCTATAAATCCACCTAATATTATTGTATCTCAAGCTTGTTTAAGTAAACTTCACAATGATGTTCCATTATTCAAAATATCATCTGATGATGTTGATAGAAAAGAATATAAAGTCTTCAAATCTGGCTTGAATTTTACAGATGGAATTGCTAACTGGATTGGTATAGCAAATAGCAAACTAAATAAGAGTATTGATTTATTTTCTGATCAACCAGATACCAGTGATTATGGATTAAAAGAAACGATAGATAAAAGGGAAATTCCACTGGATCCAGCAATTGATATAAGAATTACCAACTAAGAAAAAGCGGTCAATATTGACCGCTCTTTTTTATCTGGATTTAATTAAACTTCTTCGCTCTTTTCAGAGAAACGTTCAATCTTCGCACCTAAGCAACGAAGTTTATCTTCAACGTGCTCATAACCACGATCGATGTGATAAATACGATCTACGATAGTTTCACCACTTGCGATACATCCTGCTAACACAAGACTGATTGATGCGCGTAAATCTGTCGCCATCACTTCTGCACCAGAAAGGTGCTCAACACCCTGACAAACCGCCGTGTTACCTTCAATCTCCGCTTTACCGCCCATACGAATTAATTCTGGAATGTGCATAAAACGGTTTTCAAAGATGGTTTCAGTAATGATACTGGTGCCTTCTGCCACCATGTTTAACAAGGTGAACTGCGCTTGCATATCTGTTGGGAAACCTGGGTGTGGTGCAGTACGAATATTAACGGCTTTCGGACGATTGCCATGCATATCCAATGTAATGCTATCTTCAGTTACTTCAACTTCTGCACCCGCTTCACGAAGTTTATCAATCACGGCATCCATGGTATTCGCTTTGGTATTTTTACATACCACGCGACCACCTGAAATGGCACCCGCAATTAAGAATGTACCGGTTTCAATACGATCTGGCACAATGCTGTGCTCGCAACCAGTTAAACGTTCAACACCTTCAATAACAATATGATCCGTACCCGCACCTGTAATTTTCGCGCCCATTTTGTTGAGGAAATCAGCTGTATCAACAATTTCAGGCTCACGTGCAGCGTTTTCAATCGTTGTTGTACCTTCAGCAAGCGTTGCCGCCATCATGATAGATAAAGTCGCACCAACGCTCACTTTTTCCATCACAATACGTGTACCTACAAGGCGCTCTGCGACAACTGCTTTTACATAACCTTCATCAAGCTCAATGGTCGCACCGAGTTTTTCTAAGCCGCTAATGTGAAGATCAACCGGACGTGCACCGATAGAACAACCACCCGGTAAAGAAACTTGACCTTGATTAAAACGAGCTACTAACGGTGCTAATGCCCAAATAGAAGCACGCATGGTTTTTACTAATTCATACGGTGCAACGAAGTGATCAATTTTAGAACAATCTAATAATACTGCACCTTCAGCATCACGCTCTGCCACCACGCCAAGTTTACGTAAGATCTTTAAGGTGGTATCAATATCTTTGAGTTCCGGTACATTTGTTAATTTAACCGGCTCAGTCGCCAAAATTGCGGCAAAAAGAATAGGAAGTGCAGCATTTTTTGCACCAGAGATGGTTACAGTACCACTTAAGCGAGATTGCCCGCCATAAACACGAAATTTTTCCATAGAAAATCCTAGCTTGCTTGATGTAATAGACGATCCATTTTCCACTTTGCAGTGGTATAGGTTTTAATGGTTAAAGCATGAATTTCGCCAGTTTGGAAATAAGTCATTAATGGCGCGTAGATAGTTTGTTGTTGTTTTAATTTAGAAAGTGCAGCGATCTCATCGCTCACTACAATCACACCAAAGTGTGCATTTTCACCTTGAGCATAAACCTCATCTACATTCAGGCTTTCTTTTAAAATACGTTCAATTTCTTGCAGTTCCATTCGGATTTCCGTTTTAATGATGATCAATAAAAGTGCCAATCCAATGAGATAAATTCACTAAATCAGCAAGGGTTAATAACTGTTCTGGCGGATTTATCAACCGCACTTTTTTATTTGGTAACTGCTCACTATCATGTAGAAAATCACACAATAATGCAAAACCGGCAGAATCAATTCGTTTAATATTCGTTAAATCAAATTCAATGGTACTTTGATTCGCCAGCTTTTCTGATAAAAAAGAAGCACGTTGCTGCCATAATGGTAACAACGTGTTGCGGGATAGCTCCCCCGATAATTGGAGAGCTATCTTATCATTATTTTGGATTAAATCCCACTTTAACGCAGTCATTCTCTTATTTGCTCAATGTCACAGGTGCTGCGGCAGATTTTTGAATTTGAGCTGTTAAAGCATCAATACCTTGTTGACGTAAAATACCGCTCCATTCGTTTTGTTTGGTGACAACCATGCTCACGCCTTCTGCAACCATGTCATAGGCTTGCCATTCGCCCGTTTTACTGTTTTTACGCCATTTGAAATCTAATTTAATTGGCGCTTGTCCACCATTTTGCACGATGTTTACACGAATGCTTACAAGGTTTTTGTCGCCTACTTCTTTAGCCGGTTCAATTTGAATATTTTGATCGGTGTAAGCGGTTAACACTTGTGCGTAAGCTTGTTCGATAAAATCGCTGAATGCTTTAAAGAATTTTTCACGTTGTTCTGGTGTGGTTGATTTAAAGTATGAACCCAACACTAAAGAACCAGCATAGTTTACTTGCACGTAAGGTAATAAATCATTACGCACGATAGTACGTAAATAGTTTGGATCCTTTTTAATTTTTGCCTTATTGTTTTTGATATCGGCAAATAACTTATCTGATGCTTGTTGCATCAACACATAAGGGCTCGTTTCTGCACGTACAGTTTGAGTCACAAAAAGTGCAGTCACTGCAAATGCCATTACGCTAAACCATTTTTTAAACTGAGTAAATTTCATCATAAATCTCCTAAATAAAGATTATTATTTGGCTTCAGGTTCTGCTTTGTCAGCATTGCCGTCGGCTTTTTTATCACCGTAAAGGAACTGGCCGATTAAATCTTCCAATACCATTGCGGATTTTGTGTCTTGAATTTGGCTACCGTTTTTTAACATTGCGGTTTCACCATCATCAAAACCCATTGTTAAGGCGATATATTGCTCGCCCAATAATCCCGATGTTTTGATCGATAACGAACTATTTTCCGGAATTTCTTTATATTCTTCATTAATCGCAATACTGACTTTTGGCAAATAAGATTTTTCGTCTAACGTAATGTCAGATACGCGACCAATGACTACCCCACCAAGTTTAAGTGGTGCACGGACTTTTAGTCCACCAATATTGTCAAAAGTTGCAGTCACTGTGTAAGATTTTGTTTCACCAAAACCTTGTACGTTTGCTACACGTAAGCCTAAAAACACTAACGCGGCGATACCAAGTAGTAAAAATAGCCCTACCCAAAATTCATATTTAATTGTTTGTCGCATAAAAATACCCTTTTAGCCTGCCCCAAACATAATGGCAGTTAAGATGAAATCGAGCCCAAGAACCACAAGTGATGCGTGGACAACTGTTCTGGTTGTGGCTTGACTGATACCTTCTGATGTCGGAATACAATCATAACCATTGAATAACGCAATCCACACCACGGCAATGGCGAAAAATACGCTTTTAATAAATCCGTTTAGAATGTCATAGCTCCAGCTGACGGCATTTTGCATCACAGACCAGAAGCTACCTGCATCGACACCTTTCCAATCTACGCCGACAAGCGCACCACCCCAAATACCAATCGCAGTAAAGAGAAGCGCAAGAATTGGCATCGCAATCAGCCCCGCCCAAAAGCGTGGTGCAATCACTCGACGTAATGGATCGACCGCCATCATTTCAAGGCTAGAAAGTTGTTCTGTGGCTTTCATTAAGCCAATTTCAGCCGTTAACGCAGAACCTGCTCGACCCGCAAATAAAAGTGCGGTCACTACTGGGCCTAATTCGCGTAATAAAGACAGCGCTACAAGTTGTCCAAGGCTGGTTTCAGCAGAAAAATCGACCAAAACTACATAGCCTTGTAAGCCCAACACCATTCCAATAAATAAACCAGAAAGCAGGATAATCAATAAAGACTGTACGCCTAATACGTGTAACTGCTTCACTAATAAAGGAAAATGTTGACGAATTTGTGGCTTACCCACTAACGCACCAAACAGCATAAAGCCGGAACGACCTAATGCGCGGAAAAATTTAATTACGCTTCGTCCAAGTGAAGAAATCATATCAACGATCATTTAAATAATTCCTCCACATAATCACCTGCCGGATAATGGAATTTTACCGGACCATCTGCTTCACCTTTCAAGAACTGCATCACTTGCGGATCTTGACTCGCCAGCAGTTGCTCTGAGGTTCCTTCGGCAATTACATGTTTATCCGCAATAATATAGGCATAATCCGCAATGCTTAATACTTCCTGCACGTCATGGGAAACCACAATAGAGGTTAAATTCAGTGCTTCATTCAAGCGTTTAATTAAGCTCACGATCACGCCCATGCTGATTGGATCTTGCCCTGTAAACGGCTCATCAAACATAATTAAATCTGGGTCAAGTGCAATCGCACGCGCTAATGCGGCACGACGCGCCATCCCACCAGAAAGCTCTGAAGGCATCAGATCTGCTGCACCACGTAAGCCCACCGCTTCTAATTTCATCAACACAATTTGACGAATTAGACTTTCCGGCAAACGGGTATGCTCGCGAATCGGAAATGCCACGTTATCAAACGTGGAAATATCCGTAAATAATGCCCCTGATTGGAATAACATTCCCATGCGTTTACGTACTTCGTAAAGCTCGCGATTTGAAAGACGACAAATATCTTGTCCATCAAACAAAATCTCGCCTTGTTCAGGATACAACTGACCACCAATTAATTTCAGCAGCGTGGTTTTCCCGATCCCTGATGGCCCCATAATGGCCGTAATTTTGCCCTGTTGGACTTTCAAATTCAGGTTATCGTAAATCACACGCTCACCTCGTTTAAAGGTCAGGTTTTTGACTTCGATTAGATTTTTATTCATTAAAATCTCATTGGTTTTACAAGAGGAAATTTATTTTCCTCTCACGTTAAAAAAGTGCGGTCGTTTTGACTGCTATTTTTGTGAAAGGTTCAAGCGGCGTTTTAATAACGTCGTGAAGCCACGTAATAACACAAAAATCAATGACAACACATAAATAGGTAAATTACCTAATGCTGCATAAGGTGTTTTGCCTTCTGTTGGCACCATTTTATGGGTCAGCGTTATTTCCTCAAATTGAGGCGCTTGGGCTTCAATATTGCCTTTTGCATCAATAAACACTGAAATCCCTGTATTGGTTGCACGAATTAATGGTTTACCTAATTCGAGCGCACGCATTCTAGCCATTTGTAAATGCTGCCAAGGGCCAATACTATCACCAAACCAGGCATCATTAGAAATCGTCAGCAAATAATCCGTCTCTTTTTTCAGATTTTCACGAAGTTGCTCACCAAAAATAATTTCATAACAAATAGCTGGTGCAAAAGCATGCTGCTTCGCCATAAATGACGGCTGTACTGCATCGCCACTTTGGAACGCAGACATTGGCAAATTAAAGACAGAATTAAGTGGACGCAACAAACTTTCTAACGGCACGTACTCACCAAATGGCACGAGATGATGTTTGCTGTAACGATTTTTTGTCGTCAACTCATAAGGAAAATCAGGATTCCCTGCCGTCACAATGGAATTTAATAACTTACCACTTTGCTCATCACGATATACGGTGCCAATCATCACTTCCGTATTTTTCTCTTTTGCGACTTTATCTAACGCTTCAAAAAATGGCGTAATCGCATTTTCCAAAGTTGGCAATGCTGACTCGGGTAAAATAATCAAATCAGACTTGCCTAAATGTGCCAAAATTTGTTTTTGATAGATGTCTACCGTGGCATAAAGGTATTCAGGATCCCATTTTAAATTTTGCTCAATATTACCTTGTGCAAGTGTGACGGTTAGCCCTTTATCATCTTTGGGTTGAACAAAATTCACCTTACCGGCATAAGCACTTACTCCCCCCACAACCAATAATAGCAACGCATTCACGCCGACTAAATTCCATTGTTTTTTCGATAGTGCAAAAATAAGGTTAAAAATGACCGCACTTGCCCAAACGGTAAAGAATGTCATCCCCGTGACCCCAAAGATCGGCGCAATGCCGAAAAATGGACTGTCGATTTGGGTATAACCAAATTGTAACCACGGAAAACCGGTAAACACCCATCCACGCAAGAATTCAGTCAATGTCCAAATCGCGGCAAAAATGACCGCACTTTGCACCTGAAAACGCTGCACTAAATACGTGAAAAGCATTGGATAAAGTGCAAGGTAAGCCGAAAGCAAGCCCACCAAGAGATAACTCACGCCAAGGGAAGCGCCACCAAATTGATGAATGCTGACATTTAACCAACTTACACCAAAACAGAAAAAGCCCATCGACCACAAAAAGGTGGCCAAAAGTGCGGTTGATTTTTTGGCATTTTTTGCCACAAAAAGCAATCCGCCCAAGGATACGTAGGCTAATCCCCAATAATCAAACGGCGAAAAGGCAAATACGCCAATCACACCAGAAATCAGAGCAATAAGATAAATCACTAACTTATTCATTTTATCCATACTATAAAAAACATTCCCCCTCTTCAGCAAAGAGGGGGCTTAGAATATGATTAGACTGAACAACTTATTCAGCTTGTTCTTCCACGCCTTCCATATCCGATAAATGCTCATCTGGCACGGTTACGCGCACCTGAATTAAACGGCGACTATCGGCAGAAGTCACTTTAAATTGAATGTTTTCTAAGGTGATTTCTTCACCTCGTTTAGGCAAATAGCCAAAGGCTTGCATGATTAAACCGCCAATGGTATCCACTTCTTCATCATCGAAATGCGTATTAAATTGCGCATTAAAATCATCAATATCTGTTAGCGCACGCACCGCATAAGTATGACGAGAAAGCTGACGAATATCTGCGACATCTTCCTCATCGAACTCGTCTTCAATATCACCCACAATTTGTTCGAGAATATCTTCGATAGTCACCAAACCTGATACCGCCCCAAACTCATCCACTACAATCGCCATATGGAAACGTTCAGAACGAAACTCTTTTAGCATACGATCGACGCGTTTACTTTCCGGTACGATCACAACAGGACGTAATAACTTAGAAAGTTCGAACTCTTCCGCATCTTCACGTAAAAACTTGAGCAAATCTTTCGCGTGTAAAATACCTTCAATATTATCGCGATCATCCGTATCTGCGATCACAGGAAAACGAGAGTGTGCTGATTCAATAATGGTGTTTAAGCAAGCATCAAGATCTTGATTCGATTCAATAAATACAATTTGAGAGCGTGGAATCATGATATCGCGTACACGAAGCTCAGCGATTTCCATTACCCCTTCAATCATCTCACGAGTGTTTTGATCGATTAAATCATTTTGTTCTGAATCGCGAATCACTTCCACGAGTTCTTCACGGTTTTTCAGCTCACCTTGGAAAAAGCGGCCAATAAGTGATTGGAAAAAAGATTTTTTAGTTGTTTCAGTTTGATTACTCGAATGTTCTTCGTTCATAAAATTAAATGTGTTACTGTCGGATTGACTGCGTAAAAAGTAGCATATTTTGACAAAAATCGCAAAAAACTTAAGCTAAATGGCTGAAAATAAAGTGCGGTTAAAAACATAACAATTTTTAACCGCACTTCAATTTTAACTGTTGTTATGATTCCTTCTGCAGGTAGAAGGAGCTTCCATAACTCACGCTTATTTATAAGCATCCTCTGAATCAATAATTTCTACGTAGTTCGGATCTGATATTGGTTTTTGTATGAACGCCAACCATCTTTCTAAAAGGTAAGTTAGTTTCTTACGAGGGATTAAATACTCTGTATGCTCGCTTTCATCATCAATTTCATCGCATTTATCTAGAAGATCGAAACCCAATTTAACCCTATTATGATCGATAAAGGCATCAAAAGCTTCCGTGCCGATATATTTCCATGTGAGTTCTGAATTTTTTAAATCATCTAAAACAAGACGAACAATATCTATATCATTTAATGTTAATATATATGTGGCTATAGCTCTTCTTGCATTGTCTGACGAATCTTTAGCTACACACCTAGGCGCTAGTTTGCCAGAAGAATCACAATATCCAAATTCAATTGAATCAACAATTTCTATGTAGTTCGGTTCTGTTATTGGTTTTTGTATGAATGCCAACCATCTTTCTAAAAGATAAGTCAGTTCCTTACGAGGGATTAAATACTCTGTATGATCTCTTTCATCATCAATTTCATCATATTCATCGTATCCATCTAAAAGATCGAAACCCACTTTCACCCTATCATGATCGATATAGGCATCAAAAGCTTCCGTGCCGATATATTCCCATGTGAGTTCTAAATTTTTTAAGTCATCTAAAACAAGGCGAACAATATCTATCTCATTTAATGTTGATATATATGTAGTTATAACACTTGAATCAAATAACGAATCCTTAGTTGCACAG
Source organism: Parahaemophilus parainfluenzae (assembly GCA_018366115.1). Taxonomy (GTDB): domain Bacteria; phylum Pseudomonadota; class Gammaproteobacteria; order Enterobacterales; family Pasteurellaceae; genus Haemophilus_D; species Haemophilus_D parainfluenzae_AB. Next base: position 104,808 of record JAGZIS010000001.1, read on the forward strand.
ATAGGAGCTAGCTTGCCAAAATAATCATAATATCCAAATTCAACTATCATTATTGTCCTCTTATAGGATAAATACTTAGAACATTTTACTTATTGTCTAATGAATTAATCCATTTATTAAAAAACACAATTTGTTCATCTACGGAAGAAGTTAGTTCACTATCTTCAGGAGAAAAAATAAAAACTAAATCTTCAAATGTAGCTTGTTTACCAAGTTTGTATTCATATACTTTTACAGCTTTTCCCATCTGTAGTAGCATGCGCGATGGATAAGCATTTCGTTTATATCCTTTACAATGTAACAATATATCAGGATATTGTTTTTTTAATCTAGATAAACAATCCCAAAAATTATCCTCTACAATACAAATTTTCATATCAAAACATTCAAAGGATATTTGGCATTGATCATTATCAACATATCCAAAATAAACAGGGAAAAATCCTGCATTACTTCCTTTAGATATTTTAAGCATCGTTTTTTCAAAGGCGCTTTTCATTTATAATTTTTCACCTCTAGTAAAATATTACGAATTAAATACAATTAATGTATTTTTTATACATTTTATGTAATTACATATAAACAAAGTGCGGTTAAAAACACAATAGTTTTTAACCGCACTTTCAGAGATTACCTATTTAAACCTAAACTCTGTCCACTGGTAATAGCGTTCACCTGCTTTTTGAACACCGCCATAATTTTTCCATTCGGGATGGTTAGGGGTATCGGGAAGGCATTGCGTTTCAAGGGCTATGCCGCTGAAATCTTGATAAGTGCCACCTTCACGAGCTGGAGTGCCGGCAAGATAGTTTCCCGTATAAACCTGTAACGCGGCTTGGGATGTGAGCACTTCAAGGCTTAAATCTTCATTAGGAGAAGTCAATAATACGCAAGGTTTTTGCCATGCTTTATTGACGATAAAGGAATGATCATAACCTTTCGTTACCACTTGATCGCCTTGTTGGAAATCTTGTGCGATTGGTTTTGCCACACGAAAATCAAAGCTGGTATTCACCACATGTTTAAGTGGTGAATTCGGGATGCCTTCGCCATCAACCGGCAGATAGAAATCCGCATTAAGGCGTAATGTATGATTTCGCACATCACTGCCCTGCTCCGCATTTTCTAAATTGAAATAAGCGTGGTTCGTTAAATTAAGTGCGGTATCTTTATCACTTTCGGCTTCGTATTCAATTTTTACGCTATTTTCATCGGTCAGCGTGTAAAGCACATTAACTTGTACATGGCCTTCAAAACCTTGATCTCCATCAGGAGACACAAGAGAAAAACGCACAAAATTCTGACCGCACTCTTCGACTTTCCAACGGCGTTTATCAAAGCCTTCTTTGCCACCATGTAATTGATGTTTGCCTTGATTAGCGACCAGATGGATTGTTCGCTCACCTAATTCAAATTGGGCGTTAGCAATACGGTTCGCATAGCGTCCTACGCTTGCACCCAAATAAGCAGTTTGATGAGGATAATCTTCCACTTTGCAGCCGAGTAACACTTCTCGCAACTCACCATTCACAGGGACTTTACAAGAAAGCCAAGTGGCTCCCCAATCCATAAATTGCACAGTCATGCCATTTGAATTGGTGAGTTGAACAAGTTGATAAGGCTGTCCATCTGGTGCATTGAACGCCGTTTTTTCTAGCATAGACTCACTCCTTGTGAGGCAGTGCAAACGTAGAAATCTTCTTTTAAGCCAGTTTGTTTTTCATAATTATCGGCAATGATTTTACGCACTTCTTCAACTTTATCATGAGGTGCAAGGGCAACAATGCAGCCACCGAAACCACCCCCTGTCATTCTCGCGCCACCGGTTTTACCAATCACTAATTGAGCGAGCTCCACAAGATAATCGATTTGCGGCACGGTAATCTCGAAATCATCACGCATGGATTCGTGAGATTGCCCCATTAATTCGCCTAATTTTGTTAAATCGTTATGTTTTAATGCTTCTACTGCATCAAGCACACGTTGGTTTTCAGTCACTACATGTCGTGCACGTTTAGCCACTAAAGCATTAAGTGCGGTCAATTCTGCTTCTCTTTTTTGGAATTCTTCTACTGATACGTCACGCAACGCTTTCACACCAAAGAACTCTGCTGCCTTTTCACATTGCCAACGGCGTGTATTGTATTCGCCCGTCACCAAATCATGCGGTACATTTGAGTTCACAATAATAACAGCGACATCTTTCGGCACTGGTGTTGGTTGCGTTTCTAAGCTACGGCAATCAATCATTAAGAGATGATCTTTTTGCCCTAAAGCGGAAATTAATTGATCCATGTTTCCGCAATTTGCGCCTACAAATTTGTTTTCAGCTTTTTGACCAATTAAAGCAATTTCTGTATGTGTTAAAGGTAAATCACTGAGTTGTTGGCAGAACTTACCCGTCGCTACTTCAAGCGCTGCAGAAGAACTTAAACCGGAAGAATGAGGCACATTGCCAGAAATGACCAAATCAGCGCCTTGTTTAAATTGTGGACAACGCTCTTGAATAAATTTCACGACACCACGCACATAATTCGCCCATTTTTGCTCACTTTGAGGGAAATCTTCATCAAGAGAAAAGGTATCCTCAAGATCAAGATCTGCGGCATAAACATTCCAAATATGATCAGCTCGTTTTGATCCTGCAATGGCGGTACCATAATTGATTGCACAAGGCATCACAAAGCCATCATTGTAATCGGTATGTTCGCCGATAATGTTCACACGACCTGGCGCATACACGGTCAGTTCAGGTTGCTTATTATATTTTTGCGTAAAAATGTGTTGGGATTTTTGGACTGGAGTCATATTATTTTCCTTTATCTTTCACACTCCCTCTTAATTCAAGAGGGAAAGGATTTCTTAACGTTCTTTGTAATGTACTTCGCTTAACGCACGTAATCTTTCTGCAGCTTGTTCAGCGGTGAGATCACGTTGGCTTTCGCCTAGCATTTCATAGCCCACCATAAATTTGCGAACCGTAGCTGAACGCAACAATGGTGGATAAAAATGTGCATGAAGCTGCCAATGTTCGTTATCTTCACCATTAAATGGTGCTGCATGGAAGCCCATCGAATAAGGGAAAGATGTTTCAAATAAGTTATCGTATTTTGTTGCCAGTTTTTTCAATATCACGGCAAGATCTTTAGCTTGAGCCTCAGTTAATTCTGTTAAGCGTTTTACATGCACTTTAGGCAATAACAGGGTTTCAAACGGCCACACCGCCCAATAAGGTACCACCGCAACCCAATGCTCGGTTTCCACCACAATACGTTCTTTTTTCTCTAATTCTTTTTGAACGTAATCCACTAAAAGTACTGAACCGTGTTTTTCATAATAATTTCGTTGAGTAACATCTTCACGTGCGACTTCATTCGGTAAAAAGCTATTTGCCCAAATTTGTCCGTGCGGATGTGGATTGGAGCAGCCCATTGCTGCACCTTTGTTTTCAAAAATCTGCACCCACTGATATTTTTGACCCAGTTCACGTAATTGTTCTTGCCACACTTTAATCACTTCTTCAATTTCAAGTGCGGTCAATAACGGCAATGTTTTACTGTGATCTGGTGAAAAACAAATAACACGGCTTTCTCCACGAGCTTGGCTCATTTGGAAAAGCGGATCGGCTGATTGCTCTGGCGCTGGTGTATCTTCTAATAAAGCCGAGAAATCATTTTTGAATACATAAGGTTGATGGTAATCCGGATTCGGTTCACCTGTAATACGCTTATTACGCGGGCAAAGATAACAATTTGGATCGTGACTTGGCTTTTGTTCCTCACTCACTTTTTCTTGTTGCCCCTGCCATGGACGTTTAGCACGATGTGGCGAGACTAAAACCCATTGGTCAATTAACGGATTATAACGACGATGTGGATGATCTGTCGGTTCAAATATGGTTTCGCTCATATTTTTGCTCCAAAATGTAAACGATTACAAAATTTTCTTCATAAGATAACAAATTAAAAAAAATAAACCGTGATCATTATCACAAAATCAGGAAATAAGGCGCTAGCCCAATCACTTTTTTGTGACGAATGTAGCATTTTTGAAAGTAACCGCTTTCAATTTTATTCAAATTTACTATGATAATTGCTATGAAAAAATGAATGAGAGCCCTGTTATGCCTACAATTCGAGATGTTGCTGAATTAGCTTGCGTGTCGGTTGCCACTGTTTCCCGGGTGATTAATCACTCTCCTTCCGTAAGTGAAAAAACCCGTTATTCAGTACAACGCGCGATGGAAGTCTTAAATTATCAACCCAATGCAAACGCACAAGCTCTGGCCGTGCAAAATACTGATACCATTGGCGTGGTGGTTACTGATGTAACAGATCCGTTTTTTGCTATCTTGGTCAAATCAGTCGATAAAGTTGCTGAAGAGCATCAAAAAACGATTTTGATCGGTATTGGCTATCACCATGCTGAAAAAGAGCGTGAAGCGATTGATACCTTGCTACGCAAGCGTTGTAGCTGTTTGGTTGTTCATTCCAAAGCCCTTTCAGACGAAGAATTACGTCATTATCTCGAAAATGTACCGGGTATGGTTGTGATTAACCGTGTAATTGCAGGTTATGAAAATCGTTGTGTCAGCCTCGATAATCGCCAAGGTACCTATCTTGCTACTGAAATGCTGATTCGTTATGGCCATAAGCACATCGCCTACATTGGATCTAATCACGGTATTTTAGATGAAACCGAGCGTAAAGAAGGTTATTTAGAGGCCTTAGAAGCACATAACTTCCCCATTGTAGAACAAGCCATTGTGCATAATTCACCGGATTTTGAAGGCGGTGAAAAAGCCATGATTGATCTATTAAGCTACAACTCGAATTTAACTGCAGTGGTAGCCTATAACGATACCATGGCAGCGGGTGCAATTTCCGTTTTAAATGAAAACAATATCAAAGTGCCGAAACAGTTTTCCATTGTGGGTTTTGATGATATGCCGATTGCTCGATATTTAATTCCAAAGCTCACAACTATTCGTTATCCAATTGATTTAATGGCGAATTATGCTGCAAAACTGGCATTAAGTTTAGTTGATTCATCTATTATCACACCAACTGTTGTGCAATTTAATCCAACATTAGTAAGACGTTTTTCTGTAGAAAACACTATGAAACCGTGATGGAGATCACAAATTTAAACATTATTATGTAATCGTTTTCATTTATGTGAGTTTGATCACAGATTAACGATTTTGATTTCGTTATGATGGGTTCAGTTGCAATAGATTTACGCAACATTCCTCTATTTGGTATATAAAAAATCAACAATAAAATCACTTTCTCTGATAGGAGCGTTTTTATGAAAAAAACAGCAGTATTAAGTGCGGTCGCTTTAGCAATCGGTTTAGGTTCAGCAACTTCAGGTTTTGCAGCCGATAACCGTATTGGTGTTACCATTTATAAATATGATGACAACTTCATGTCATTAATGCGTAAAGAAATCGATAAAGAAGCGAAAGCGCTTGGCGGCATTGAGTTATTAATGAATGACTCTCAAAATGCACAATCTATTCAAAACGACCAAGTAGATGGTTTGCTTTCTAAAGGTGTAAAAGCCCTAGCCATTAACTTAGTAGACCCAGCAGCAGCTTCAACTGTTATTAAGAAAGCTAAACAAGATGACATTCCTGTTGTTTTCTTCAATAAAGACCCAGGTGCAAAAGCAATTGGTAGCTACGATCACGCTTACTATGTTGGTACCGATCCGAAAGAATCAGGTTTAATCCAAGGTGATTTAATTGCAAAACAATGGAAAGCTATGCCAGCCTTAGACTTAAACAAAGATGGTAAAATCCAATATGTATTATTAAAAGGTGAGCCAGGCCACCCAGACGCAGAAGCACGTACTAAATATGTAATTGAGCAATTAAATGCTAAAGGTATCCAAACCGAACAATTATTTATTGATACCGGTATGTGGGATGCAGCAATGGCTAAAGATAAAGTGGATGCATGGTTATCTAGCTCTAAAGCTAACGAAATTGAAATGATCATTTCAAACAATGATGGTATGGCGTTAGGTGCATTAGAAGCAACCAAAGCACACGGTAAAAAATTACCAATCTTTGGTGTGGATGCATTACCAGAAGTGCTTCAATTAATTAAGAAAGGCGAAATTGCTGGTACTGTGTTAAACGATGGTGTTAACCAAGGTAAAGCAGTTGTTCAACTTTCTGCAAACCTTGCTAACGGTAAAGCAGCAACAGAAGGTACACAATGGAAATTAGAAAACCGTGTGGTACGTATCCCTTATGTTGGTGTGGATAAAGATAACCTAAGTGAATTCTTAAAATAAGAAAATCTATTGCTTTTCTTTAATTTTAGGGGGAAAGGAAACCCAAATTCCCTTTCCCCCTTTTTGATGAGGTTGGATATGACAACTCAAACCCAAGACAGTGATGTACTACTGACAATGACGGATGTCAGTAAGTCTTTTCCCGGTGTAAAAGCCCTTGATCACGCCAATCTAACAGTTCGTTCTCACTCTGTTCATGCCTTAATGGGCGAAAACGGGGCGGGAAAATCGACATTATTAAAATGCCTCTTCGGAATTTATGCAAAAGACGAAGGTGAAATTTTATTCTTAGGCAAACCTGTTGATTTTAAAACATCAAAAGAAGCCCTTGAAAATGGGATTTCAATGGTTCACCAAGAACTTAACTTGGTGCGTCAAACTAGTGTAATGGATAACTTATGGTTGGGTCGCTACCCACTTAAAGGTCCTTTTGTGGATCACGCCAAAATGTATCGTGATACCAAAGCGATTTTCGATGAATTGGATATTGATGTTGATCCAAGAGAAAAAGTGGCCAAACTTTCCGTTTCACAAATGCAGATGATCGAAATTGCGAAAGCGTTCTCGTATAACGCTAAAATCGTAATTATGGACGAGCCAACATCCTCACTTTCAGAAAAAGAAGTGGAACATCTTTTCAAAATTATTCAAAAATTAAAAGATCGCGGTTGTGGCATTATCTATATTTCACACAAAATGGATGAAATCTTCAAAATTTGTGATGAAATCACCATTCTTCGTGATGGTAAATGGATCAATACCGTTCAAGTTAAAAGCACCACCATGGAAGAAATTGTTTCAATGATGGTTGGCCGTGAATTAACACAACGTTTCCCTGAAAAAACTAACGTACCAAAAGAAATCACGCTTGAAGTGGAACATTTAACTGCGGTGAATCAACCTTCCATTCAAGATGTTTCCTTTAATTTACGCAAAGGTGAAATTTTAGGTATTGCAGGTCTTGTTGGTGCAAAACGAACCGATATTGTGGAAGCCATTTTTGGTGTACGCGAATTAAAAGAAGGGACGATCAAACTCAACGGAAAAATCGTGAAAAATCATACCGCACTTGAGGCGATTAACCACGGTTTTGCTTTAGTGACTGAGGAACGTCGTTCAACCGGGATTTATTCAAACCTAAGCATTGAATTTAACTCTTTGATTTCAAATATGAAATCTTACCTCACTCCATGGAAATTGCTCAGCAACAAAAAAATGGCGAGCGATACACAATGGGTGATTGATGCGATGAATGTGAAAACACCTTCTCACAAAACAACGATTGGATCGCTTTCTGGTGGTAACCAACAAAAAGTCATTATCGGCCGTTGGCTTTTAACCCAACCAGATATCTTAATGCTCGACGAACCAACTCGTGGTATTGATATTGGGGCAAAATTTGAAATTTATCAGCTCATTCAAGAACTCGCTAAAAAAGATAAAGGTATCATTATGATTTCATCAGAAATGCCGGAACTATTAGGCGTAACAGACCGAATTTTGGTCATGAGTAATGGTCGTGTTGCCGGCATCGTTGAAACGGCAAAAACGTCTCAAGAAGAAATTTTGCAACTTGCCGCAAAATATTTATAAATCATAAAGGAACAAATTATGAGTGCCTTACCAAAAAATAAATCATTCGATTTCTTAAAACAAAATGCGATTTATTTTGTGTTGTTGATTTTACTTGGCATCATCATCGCACAAGATCCAACATTCTTGAATGTTCGCAACTTTAGTAACATTTTAACTCAATCATCCGTCCGTCTCATTATCGCCCTTGGTGTCGCTGGCTTGCTTGTCACTCAAGGTACCGACTTGTCAGCTGGTCGCCAAGTCGGTTTAGCAGCGGTTATTTCTGCTACCCTCTTGCAGTCAATGGAAAACATGAACCGCGTGTTCCCGGATTTAGGTGAGATTCCTATTCCAGTGGTTATCCTGACTGTTTGTGCAGTAGGTGCTGTAATCGGCTTAGTAAATGGTTTAGTTATCGCTTATCTCAATGTAACCCCGTTCATTGCAACCATGGGTACCATGATCATCGTTTACGGTTTTAACTCACTTTATTATGATGGCGTAGGGGGTTCACCAATTGCTGGCTTCAGCGAATCTTTCTCAAACTTCGCACAAGGTTTCTTCAGACTCGGTTCATTCAAATTATCCTACATCACTATTTATGCGGCGATTTGTGCATTCTTAGTTTGGGTAATGTGGAATAAAACACGCTTCGGTAAAAATATCTTTGCTATCGGTGGTAACCCTGAAGCAGCAAAAGTATCTGGCGTAAACGTAGCACGTAACCTTGTTGTGATTTACATGATTGCAGGTATGTTCTATGCATTCGGTGGTATGTTAGAAGCTGGTCGTATCGGTAGTGCTACCAACAACCTCGGTTTCATGTATGAATTAGATGCGATTGCTGCCTGCGTAGTAGGTGGTGTATCTTTCGCCGGTGGTGTGGGTACTGTTATCGGTGTAATCACGGGTGTTATCATCTTCACCGTTATTAACTACGGCTTAACTTATATCGGTGTAAACCCTTACTGGCAATATATCATTAAAGGTAGCATTATCATCCTCGCGGTTGCTATCGACTCCTTAAAATACGCGAAGAAAAAATAATTAAAAACAACGATAAAAATAACCGCACGTTAGCAATAAAGTGCGGTTCATATTTAATATAATCTAAGGATTTAAAATGTCAAACAACGTAACTAAAGATAATTTAACTGTCTATTTCAGTACTGACTGGTTTACTCATAATATCCCTTCTCTATCCTATATTTTTGAACAATTTACACCTCAACGGATCTTAGAAATTGGTTCATTTGAAGGGCGTTCTACTCATTTTTTTACTGAAGAAATGCTTAAATACCATAATGAAATAGAAATTCATTGTATTGATTCTTGGGAGGGCGGATTAGAGCATCAAGGAAAATGGGATATGAGTTCCGTTGAGCAATCTTTCAATGAGAATATTCAAACATTAATGATTTATGCCAAACAATGCGGAAAATCCCTTAATATTATCAAACATAAAGGATATTCCCATACTAAAATGATTGAACTATTAGCAAAAGGCGAAGCTGGAAAATTTGATTTTATCTATGTAGATGGTTCTCATGAAGCCCCAGATGTACTGTTCGATGCTATTTTAGCCCATAAATTAGTAAAAAATAATGGGATTATTGCTTTTGATGACTATTTATGGAGCCCAGAAGAAAATGGAAAACAAAACTACTACCACTTAGTAAAACCTGCTGTTGATGCTTATGTCAATATCTATCAGCAAAAACTCCATGTTTTACAAATGTTGCCAGTTTACCAACTTTATATACAAAAACTATCAGATTAACTATTAAAAATATAATAAGCCTGTGTAATCAGGCTTATTCGTATTCATCTAACCATTTCAACAAAATTGCTTCGAGAATACTCTCGTTAGATTTCATTGGATCATCATCAAAATCTTTTAGTTCACAAATCCATTTATGTAAATCCGTGAAACGTACCGTTTTAGGATCTAAATCTGGATTACGATCATACAGCTCTTCTGCAATAAGTTGGGCATCAGTCCATTTCATTAGTGAGCCGCCTCATTTGCATGGTTAATATTATATTTGGGGATTTCCACCACTAAATCTTCATCACCCACGACACATTGGCAAGAAAGGCGGCTATCCATTTCTAAGCCCCATGCTTTATCTAGCATATCTTCTTCTTGATCGCTGGCTTCATTTAATGAATCAAACCCTTCACGAATGACTACATGGCATGTTGTACAAGCACAAGAACCATCGCAAGCATGATGAATTTCCACACCCGCATTATGTGCCACTTCTAATAAGTTGTCGCCTGCTGCAGCATCAACCACCATACCCTCTGGACAGAATTCTTCATTCGGTAAAAAAATCACTTTTGGCATATTACTTTCCTCAATATAAAAAACTCGTTAATTTATAACCGCACTTTATTGCTCAATATCTGATACAGATTTGCCTGTCAGCGCTTGATTAATGGATTTATTCATCCGTCTTGCCGCAAATTCTTGAGTCGCGACATCAAGGGCTTTGATTCCCTGAACGATAGCATGACGCTCTGTTCCTTCTTTTACATCCATTAATTGTTTCAATGCATTTTCAATTTGGTGAAATTCCGATTCGGTTAATAATTCCGCTCCATCTTGTTGTAATGCCACAATCACGCTTTCAATCACACGCTCAGCCTCAACACGTTGCTCGGCTAATTCACGTGCTTGCATATCATCTTGTGCATTATCAAAAGAAGCTTTAATCATTGCTGTCACTTCTTCATCGGTTAAACCATAAGAAGGCTTAATTTGAATCGATGCTTGGACTTTTGTGGATTTTTCCATGGCGGTCACACTTAATAAGCCATCCGCATCCACTTGATAAGTCACACGAATATGGGCCGCGCCTGCTACCATTGGCGGAATACCACGCAACGTAAAACGACCTAAAGAACGGCAATCATCCACTAATTCACGTTCACCTTGCACTACATGTACCGTCATCGCAGTTTGACCATCTTTAAAGGTGGTAAATTCTTGTGCACGAGCCACTGGAATCGTGGTGTTGCGTGGAATAATTTTCTCCACTAAACCGCCCATGGTTTCAATGCCTAAAGAAAGCGGCACAACATCGAGTAACAACATATCACTGTCATTTTTGTTCCCCACTAAAATATCCGCTTGAATTGCCGCACCTAGTGCTACTACTTTATCTGGGTCGATAGAGGTTAATGGCGTTTTACCGAAGAACTCGCCTACTTGCTCACGTACGTAAGGCACGCGAGTTGAGCCGCCAACCATAACCACTTCTTGCACGTCTTCAGCTTCAACATGCGCATCTTTTAATGCTCGACGGCAGGTTAATAAAGAACGTTTAACCAATGAATGAATTAATTCATTGAATTGCTCACGACTTAACTCACCTTCAAATCCGCGCCAAGAAATGACCGCACTTTGTGCACTCGTTAAGGCAATTTTAGTCTGAGTCGCTAAGCTTAAAAGCTCACGCTGCTCATTTACATTTTGTGGTTGAATACCCGTTTGTTCAATAATCCAATCGGCAATTAAATGGTCAAAATCATCACCACCTAAGGCAGTATCTCCACCTGTTGCTAAGACTTCAAATACACCTTTAGACAAGCGTAAAATCGAGATATCAAAGGTACCCCCACCTAAGTCATAAACAGCGATGACGCCTTCTTTTCCGCTATCTAAGCCATAAGCGACTGCTGCTGCAGTGGGTTCATTTAATAAACGTAATACATTCAACCCTGCAAGGCGTGCTGCATCTTTCGTACTTTGGCGTTGAGCATCATCAAAATAAGCAGGTACGGTAATCACCACACCAGAAAGCTCACCTGCAAGGCGTTGTTCTGCAATATGATTTAAACGAGATAAAATATCTGCAGAGACTTCAATCGGGCTTTTTTTTCCTTGATGCGTGACCAATAATGGCAACCCATTTTCACTTGCTACAAATTCATACGGCAAATTGGTATAACGAGCTTGCACATCACCAAGGCTACGTCCAATCAGACGTTTAACCGAAATAATCGTATTTTTAGGATCCATTGCAGCTTTGGCAAATGCTTCAGTACCCACAAGTTTTTCATTTTCACCATAATAAACGACTGAAGGCACAAGGCTTCTGTCTTGTTCATCATTTAAAATGGTGGCTTGACCGCTACGCACAGCGGCAACTAAAGAATTCGTTGTACCTAAATCAATTCCTACTGCAAGACGATGTTGATGTGGTGCAGCCGTTTGTCCTGGCTCTGCAATTTGGAGTAATGCCATATCTCTTTTTATCTCTAATAATTAATTCGTTAAAGGCTGGTTATGCCACTGAATAAGCTTGTGCAAATTTATCTTGTTCGGTGAAACTTGCGTTGTAATGGGTTTCTATGTTGACTTCGCGTCGTTCACGCTGATTAATATCAGTCGTCTTATCTTCTGCAAGCTCTGGTGTAAAAACAATCATGTGGTTGCCATCAAGTTGTTTTACATCTTCTTGCCAATTTTGCCAGAACAGATTTTGGTAAAATGCTTCAATGTCACCATTTAATGCCCAAGCTAAGAAATCCGTATAGGTAAAATTTAAATCATGCCAAGTTAAGTCTTTCGGTGAAAAATAGTAAATCTTGCCGAGATTATCCCCTAAAGAACCACCATTTAAGGCAAAATACCCCCCAATGACATCATCTGCAACGAGCAAATATTTCGGTTTATCACCTGATTGATTAAAGGATTTGCTGAAATTCCAGTCCATTAAGCCACGTGGTAATTTAAAATTACCTGAACCCAATATACGCAACCAACCATGATGGATTAAGATGCCACCGGTTTCATAAATCACCGCGCCCATCGGAGAAGAAGTAGGCATTTGCATGGTGAAAAGCTCACGTTCAGCACTGGATTGATCTTTTTTAATCACTTCACAATGATTACGAGCACGCTCAATCCATTGGAAAATGGTTCCCCAAGCAGATTTTGAGGCATCAGTCAGTTGTTCTAAAGTTTGCATAATCGAATTTCATCAGTATGAGGGGCTGCTGCCCATTTATCAATAGCGAAAAGGGCGTATTAAACGCCCTCAAGATTATAATTCAAATAGACGTTCTTCTACTTGGCTAATTTCATCCGCCAATTTTTTTAGAAAACGTAATTTATCGCAGAACTGTGCAGCAGTTGGCCATTGTTGCTCATTAAGCTGTGCTTCAAGTGCGGTCAACATTTCTTTTGTTTCTTTTTTGACGCGTTTTGCAAAGGATTCTAGTGCATTTTCATCTTGACTTTGCTCTATGTTTTCGAGCTCTTCTCGCCATTCTAATTGCTGCATTAAAAATGTGACATCTTGCGTACTCTTTTGCTCTAAATCCTCTGTTTTCCCTGTATTTAACGCAATAATCGCTTCCGCACGCAAAATTGGGTCTTTCAAAGTTTTTAATGCATCATTAACTTCTGTCGACTTTTGCATTGCAATGCGTTGTTCTTGCGCATCTGCCGTAACAAAATTATCAGGATGCAAGCTCTTTTGAAGCACTAAATAGCGTTCAGACAAAAGGGCTTGATCAACATTGAAAGCAACGGGCAAATCAAAAATAGCAAAAGGATTTGTCATCTTTATTCCTTAAACATGGAAACTTTCACCACATCCACATGATTCTTTCACATTTGGATTGTTATATTTAAAGCCTTCGTTCAAGCCTTCTTTGACATAATCTAGCTCAATGCCATCTAAATAAACCAAGCTTTTTGGATCGACTACCACTTTCACGCCATGCTGCTCAAAAACAAGATCGTCATCATTGAGCACATCAACGAATTCAAGTACATAACCTAAACCCGAACAACCTGATGTTTTCACACCTAAGCGTAAACCGATGCCTTTTCCACGATTTTCAAGAAAAGTACGAACTCGTTGTGCCGCTTTTTCAGTGAGTGTTATAGACATATTCTGATCCTTAAATTGATAAAGTGCGGTCATTTTCGGCCGCACTTTTGATTACTTACCTTGTTTATTTTTGTAGTCAGCAATGGCGGCTTTAATTGCGTCTTCTGCTAAGATTGAACAGTGTACTTTTACTGGCGGTAATTCAAGTTCTTCCGCAATTTGGCTGTTTTTAATTGCGCCCGCTTCATCTAAAGATTTGCCTTTTACCCATTCGGTAATTAAAGAGCTAGAAGCGATCGCAGAACCACAACCATAAGTTTTGAATTTTGCATCTTCAATAATGCCACTATCATTTACTTTAATTTGTAACTGCATAACATCACCACAAGCTGGCGCGCCCACCATGCCGGTTCCCACAGAATTATCTTTTTTGTCCATTGAACCAACATTGCGTGGATTTTCGTAATGATCGATAACTTTTTCGCTGTATGCCATATTATTTTCCTTTCCTAAATAAGTTGCTATCAGGCGGTCAAGCCGCCTTGAAAATTAGTGGGCAGCCCACTCAATAGTGTTTAAATCAATACCTTCTTTGAACATATCCCAAAGTGGCGATAATTCACGAAGTTTCGCTACTGCACCATGCATTAAATTAATGGTGTAATCAATTTCTTCTTCAGTGGTCCAACGACCAAGCGTGAAACGAATTGAGCTATGTGCTAATTCATCATTACGACCTAATGCACGTAATACATAAGATGGCTCTAAACTTGCAGACGTACAAGCGGAACCAGAAGATACTGCAATATCACGTAATGCCATCATTAATGACTCACCTTCAACATAGTTAAAGCTGATGTTCAAATTATTCGCTACGCGGTGTTCCATTGAACCATTTACATAGGTTTCTTCAATATCTTTAAGACCATTGTATAAACGATCGCGTAAAGCACCAATACGTGGAATTTCAGTATCCATTTCTTCTTTTGCAATGCGATAAGCTTCACCCATACCAACGATTTGGTGTACCGGTAATGTTCCTGAACGCATACCACGCTCGTGACCACCACCATGGATAATCGCTTCTAAACGAACACGCGGTTTACGGCAAACATATAATGCGCCAATCCCTTTTGGTCCGTATAATTTGTGGCTAGACATTGACATCAAATCAACCGGTAATTCAGCAAGATTAATTTCTACTTTACCGACACTTTGGGTCGCATCTACGTGGAAAATCGTTTTATTTGCACGGCAAAGCTCACCAATTGCTTTAATATCTTGAATCACGCCAATCTCATTATTCACGTGCATAATTGACACAAGAATCGTATCTGGACGCAATGCAGCTTTGAATTTCTCAAGATCGATTAAACCATCTTCTTCTGGATCTAAATAGGTCACTTCAAAGCCTTCACGCTCTAATTGACGGCAAGTATCCAATACTGCCTTGTGCTCAGTTTTACAAGTAATAATGTGTTTACCTTTTGTTTGATAAAAGTGTGCCGCACCTTTAATTGCGAGGTTATCTGCTTCCGTTGCGCCTGAAGTAAACACAATTTCACGTGAATCTGCACCAATTAAATCAGCAATTTGATTACGTGCAATATCAACTGCTTCTTCAGCTTGCCAGCCAAATTTATGTGAACGAGATGCAGGATTACCGAATACACCATCAATGGTTAAATATTCCATCATTTTTTTAGCTACACGTTCATCCACTGGACATGTTGCTGCATAATCTAAATAAATTGGTAATTTCATTTTCACTCCTAAATAACTACTAAAAATGCTATCAATTTGACCGCACTTTAATCTACTTTCCCATTATTGGTTGACTACAATTAAGTCATCAAAATCTTTGTGAGCTTTATGCTTCCCAGCTTTTTTCTCTACAAGCTCAGCTAATGTAATCTCATCTAAAAAATCAGAAATGCGATCACTTAAATCTTGCCATAATGTATGAGTTAAACACTCTACTCCGCCTTTGCAATTTCCTTTACCAAGGCATCTTGTGACATTAATGTTCTCATTTACGGCTGAAATCACCATACCGATAGAAATTTGATCAGTTGGTAACGCTAAACGATAGCCACCACCTGGGCCACGAACGCTTTTTACTAATCCTCCTCGACGCAATTTTGCAAATAATTGCTCAAGATAAGAAAGTGAAATATTTTGACGTTCTGAGATATCCGCTAAACAAACAGGGTTTGTTCCTGCATGTAATGCGATATCTAAAATTGCGGTAACCGCATATCGTCCTTTAGATGTTAGTTTCATAAAGCATCCCTATAAATCGCCATCTAGGTAGTTTACCTATCTGACTATGATAGTCAATTTTACTCTTTTTGCAGATTAAGGCGTTTTTCAACCGCACTTAACATTCCTCGCAAAATATTTAATTCATTTTTTTCTAGAGAAGAACGGTTATAAAGTCGTCTTAACTTTTGTATAACCCCTTGATTTTGAATAAACCCAAGAGACTGATACACCTGTTCCGTATGAGCAAAAAAATACTCCATTTCTTGTGCTGTTGGATAGATATCTTCTATCGTTGAAAGTGTACTTTCCGTTTTATTTTTTGTTAAAAATGCCATTCGCATTTCATAACTTACCAACTGTACTGCCATCGCTAAATTGAGCGAAGAATATTCAGGGTTAGCAGGGATATTTAAATGATAATGACATTTAAGTAATTCTTCATTTGTGAGTCCAACACGCTCACGACCGAACACGATCGCTACTTGCCCTTGATGAGCACTGGCTTTCTCTGCACTCTCTCTTGGCTCAATCAGTGTACTCTGTAAATGACGTAATCTTGCACTCGTACCAATCACTAATGAGCAATCTTCTATTGCTTGTTCAAAAGTATCAACGATGTGGGCATTACGTACAACATCATCAGCGCCTGCTGCTAATGTAATAGATTGCTCATCCACCGATTTTGGTGAGACCAAATAAAGATTGGATAATCCCATTGTTTTCATCGCACGCGCCGCAGAACCGATGTTCCCGCTATGTGATGTTTCAACCAAAACAATTCGAATATTTTGTAACATTTTATGCCCGACTTAAATTTGTGGATATTCTACCATAATAACCGCTAAATATAGTCAAGAATTTTGAAAATATTTTAATTTTTTGTAAATTTTTTAACAAATAGGAGGAATAAGATGTTGACTGGTGGGCTGTGAGAGGCTCGAACTCTCGACCGACGGATTAAGAGTCCGCTGCTCTACCAACTGAGCTAACAACCCAACCGGTTAAATAATGATCTGTAAAATAGATGGTGGGTCGTGAAGGATTCGAACCTTCGACCAACGGATTAAAAGTCCGCTGCTCTACCGACTGAGCTAACGACCCATTTGGGAATTCTTCGAAATAAAAGTGGTGGGTCGTGAAGGATTCGAACCTTCGACCAACGGATTAAAAGTCCGCTGCTCTACCGACTGAGCTAACGACCCACATTATTTCGTAACAGGTGCGTATATTACCGATTTTATTTTCTGACGCAAGAAAAATCTGAAGAAATTGTGTTAATTGCGTGAATACTCGTCAATTTCTGACAATATCTTAGAACAAATAAAAAAGGAGAGTATTTCTACTCTCCTTTTTTCTAAGAATCAAAATTCTCTAAAAATTAGTATGCTAACACTGCACGACGGTTTTTAGAGTATGCTGCTTCATCGTGACCTAACACTGCAGGTTTTTCTTCACCGTAAGAAACAGTTGATACTTTACCAGCGTCAACACCTTTACCAGCTAAGAAACCTTTAACTGCATCAGCACGACGTTGACCTAAAGCGATGTTGTACTCTGGAGTACCACGTTCGTCAGTGTTACCTTCAACAACAACTTTAGAAGCTGGAGTTGCATTTAAGTATGCAGCGTGAGCATCTAAGATTTGAACGTATTCACCTTCGATGTTGAATTTGTCGAAACCGAAGTAAACGGTGTTGTAACGTTGTTGAAGATCTTCAACAGAGTAACCACCGAAAGTTTGACCGTTGTTAGCACCGTTGCCTGCTGCATCGTTGTTTGATGAGCTACATGCTGCTAATGCAGCTACTGAACCAGCAACTAATAATGATTTAACAAATTTGTTCATTAGATTTCTCCTCAATGAGTTTTTTTATTTAGTCAAGTATGGAGACCAAGCTGGAAATTTCACTTGGCCATTACTTCCTGGAAGACTCGCTTTAAAGCGACCATCTGCAGAAACTAATTGTAACACCTTTCCTAGCCCTTGTGTAGAGCTGTAAATAATCATGATACCATTAGGAGAAATACTTGGGCTTTCACCTAAGAAAGATGTACTTAATACTTCAGAACTACCGCTGGTGAGATCTTGTTTCACCACGTTGTTATTACCGTTGATCATCACGAGTGTTTTACCATCACTACTGATTTGCGCACTACCGCGACCACCAACTGGTGATGCACCACCACCACTTGCGCTCATGCGATAAACTTGTGGCGAACCGCCTCTATCTGAAGTAAAGAGAATTGAGCTACCATCTGGAGACCATGATGGTTCTGTATTATTACCCGCACCGCGAGTTAATTGAGTCGGTGTACCACCATTTGAGCCCATTACATAGATGTTTAATAAACCATCTTGTGAAGAAGCAAATGCGAGTTTAGAACCGTCTGGAGAGAATGCTGGCGCACCGTTATGTCCTGGGAAAGAAGCTACAACTTTACGAGAACCTGAACCTAAGTCTTGTACAACAAGTTGAGATTTTTTGTTCTCAAAAGATACGTATGCTAAACGTTTACCATCTGGAGACCAAGCTGGAGACATAATTGGTTGTGAGCTACGATTTACGATAAATTGGTTGTAACCATCATAATCTGCTACACGAACTTCATAAGGTTGTGAGCCACCATTTTTTTGAACTACGTAAGCGATACGCGTTCTGAATGCACCACGAATACCGGTTAATTTTTCAAATACTTCATCACTCACGGTATGTGCACCATAGCGTAACCATTTATTTGTCACTGTATAGCTATTTTGTGCAAGCACCGCACCAGGTGTACCTGATGCCCCTACAGTATCAACTAATTGGTAAGAAATGTTATAACCACTACCAGTTGATGTCACTTGACCTACCACAACAGCATCAATACCTAAAGCAGTCCAAGCTTCAGGTTTTACTTCTGCTGCAGTCGTTGGTTGTTGTGGCATTTGGCTCACTGGAATTGGGTTAAATTTACCACTATTACGTAAGTCATCTGCAACAATTTGACCAATATTTTCAGGTGCAGAACCTGCGAAAGGAACAACTGCGATAGGACGAGCGCCATCAACACCTTCATCAATCACAATTCGAACTTCATCTTCTGCCATTGCTGTGCTTGCAAATGCAAACATCACCACAAATAGCCCCATAACACGTTTGATCAATTTCATTTAATCACCTTATTTTAACGTTGTTACTTTCCTAAAACCGATTATCGAGCATTGATATCAAAATCGATAGTCGGCGCTTTATATTTCTCATAAATAGCATCAGATGGTGCTGCTGGAACTTTTTTCGTTCTCGCTACCGCACTTAATGCTGCAGTACAAATATCATCAGGTCCAGAAACGCGTTGGTAGCCTAAAATCGTGCCATCTCGACCGAGTTGGATTTTAATGCTACAAACTTTACCGGCAAAGCTTGGGTCTTTTAAGAAACGGCGTTGAATTTCACGTTTAATGACACCTGCATATTGGTCACCAACTTTACCACCATCTCCAGCACCTAGTCCTGCACCACTACCTTGTGTACCGCCTTTATTTGCATTACCACCTTTAGATGCACTACCACCACCGACATCTCCGCCGTTCATGAAGTCATCTAAAGCTGCTTGATCTGCTTTACGTTTTGCTGCGTCAGCCTTCGCTTTTGCTTCTGCATCCGCTTTAGCTTTTGCTTCAGCCTTAGCTTTTGCTTCAGCCTTAGCTTTTGCCTCTGCATCTGCTTTCGCTTTTGCATCAGCTTCAGCTTTTGCTTTAGCCTTAGCATCTGCCTCAGCTTTCGCTTTAGCATCTGCTTCTGCCTTGGCCTTCGCTTTTGCTTCAGCATCGGCTTTCGCTTTTGCCTCAGCCTTCGCTTTAGCATCTGCTTCAGCTTTTTCTTTCGCTTTTTGAGCTTCGGCTTGTGCTTTAGCTTTTGCCTCTTCCTCAGCCTGTTTAGCAGCTGCCGCTAAACGTTTCGCTTCTGCATCAGCTTTTAACTTCGCTGCTTCAGCAGCTTGTTTTGCTTTCGCTTCTTCAGCTTGTTTCTGCTTTTCTAACGCCTCTTGACGAGCAAGTTCTTGTTGCTGTTTTTGCTTTTCAATTTCTTGCTGCTTTTGTTTTTCAAGTTCTTTTTGACGTTGAATTTCCTGCTGACGCTTAATCTCTTCTTGTTTCGCAATTTCTTGCTGATTTGGTTCAGGTTCAGGCTCTGGTTTTTTCTCTTCAACTACAGGCTCAGGTTTCTTCTGTTTATCAGTTTGACCTTTTTTTTGTTGTTGAATACGTCCCCATTCCTGTGCTGCGCTGCCAGTATCGACCATCACAGCTCCCATGGCATCACCTTCACCTTCTCCACCACCCATTATTTCAACGGTTTGATAAAGAGAGCTCCAAATCAACAAACCAAACAATGCAAGGTGCATCGCAATAGAGATGACAAACTCATTTGCACGTTTTTTTCGTCGATTATTCTGCACGGTTTTACCTACTTATTCTTAAATTGGGTTGGTCATTAAACCCACAGACTTAATGCCGGCAAGATGTAGTAAATTCAGTGCTTTAATCACTTCTTCATAAGGTACATCTTTTGCTCCGCCCACTAAGAACATTGTGTTATTGTCTTTATCAAATTCTTGTTTTGATAATTGGGTTACCATTTCTTCGTTAAGGCCTTCTTGGCGTTGACCACCAATAGAAATCGAATACTGCCCAATACCTGCTACTTCTAAAATAACTGGTGTTTTATCTTCATTTGATACATTTTGACTTTGCACCGAATCAGGGAGTTCCACTTGAACACTCTGACTGATAATCGGCGCGGTTGCCATAAAAATTAACACTAAAACTAAAAGAACATCGAGAAATGGCACGATGTTGATTTCAGATTTAATGTCTTTACGCTGACGACGAGCCATAATTTCCTCTAAAACTTCGCTAAAATCCACCGCACTTTTCGTTTTATTTATTAAGTGCGGTCAATTTTTCATTTATTTTTTAATGGGGCGCTTTACCAAAAGCTTGACGATGTAAAATTGTGGTGAATTCATCAATGAAGTTACCATAATTTTGTTCAATCGCATTTACACGTAAGCTTAAACGGTTATACGCCATTACAGCTGGAATCGCCGCAAACAAACCGATTGCGGTTGCGATCAAGGCTTCTGCGATACCTGGAGCAACCATTTGTAATGTTGCTTGTTTCGCACCACTTAATGCCATAAATGCGTGCATGATCCCCCAAACGGTACCAAATAAACCGATATATGGACTTACAGAAGCAACTGTTGCTAAGAAAGGCACACGACTTTCAAGCGCTTCTACTTCACGATTCATCGCAAGGTTCATCGCACGAGTCGTACCTTTGATGATGGCTTCTGGTGCATTCGCATTCACTTGTTTTAAGCGAGAGAATTCTTTAAATCCGACAAAGAAAATTTGTTCGCTACCTGTTAATACTTCACGACGATTAGATAAACCATCATAAAGTTTATTTAAATCTTCACCAGACCAGAAACGATCTTCAAAAGTGTTCGCTTCTTTTAACGCGCTCGTCAAAATACGGCTACGTTGAATGATGATTGCCCAAGAAATAATTGAGAACGAAATTAAGATCACAATTACAAGTTGAACAACGATACTCGCTTTTAGAAAAAGATCTAAAAAGTTCAATTCTGCAGTCATTGCATACTCCGAAAAGTTATTTACTTTAAAAATGCCGCTTTTAATTCTTCAGGAATTGCGACAGGTTTCATTTTGCCTAGATCAACACAGGCTACCTTAACAGTAGCCTTTGATAACACCACCGTCTCACGAACTAACCGCTGTTCAAAGAGGATTGTCGCCCCTTTCACTGCCGTTATTTCAGTTTCGACAATAAGATAATCATCCAATTTTGCCGGAATACAATAGTCAATAGACATGGTTTTGACCACAAAAGCGACTTGTTGTTCCTGCAATAATGATTGTTGGGAAAAATTAAGCGTTCTTAAATATTCTGTTCTCGCACGTTCAAAAAAATGTAAGTAACGTGCGTGATACACTACTCCGCCTGCATCCGTATCCTCATAATAGACACGAACCGGAAAGGTAAAACATTGGTTATTCAAAATAATGCTCAAATTATCAGCCATAACAAGCCGCCTATTTTAGAACCTGTTCATTAGATGTGCAAGCTCCAAATAACAATATTTATCTAGAGTTTCTATAGTAACCAATGCTGAACAATGGCAATTATTGTGGTGAAATAACCAATAAATGGCAAGAAAACAAGCTGCCATATTGCTCGGCGAATTTCAAATCCGATACCGTGAATCCACAAATTAATCAATCCCCAAAAAATCGCAAGAATCCAAGCGGGATGTGCAGTACGAAGTGCGGTCGAAAATTGATTTAAATTTAAAAAGAAAGCCGCGGTCAAAAATAACGCCAAAATAAACGAAAGGGTTCGCAAGGAACCCTTATTACTTAATTGATAGAGCGAATTAATCATCATTACTCGTCAAATTTACCTGACTTTTCTTTACCAATGGTTAATTTAGCACTCACCATAATTGCAGCCAACACACCCACTACCCAAATTATATATAACATATTGTTTCTCCTTAGTATAATGAGTTTTTGTTGTCTTCAACAAAGCTTTCATCCAAGCGACCAAACATTTTGTAGTATGACCAAATGGTGTAAAGCAATGAGATGGAAACAAATACTAATGCCAAGTAGAACATTAAAGTTAATGTTAATTCACTTGACGTTGCATCCCACATTAACAAGCTTTGTTCTGGATGAGTACTTGAAGGCATTACAAATGGGAACATTGATACTGCCGCAGTAATAATCACACCTGCCATTGTTAATACAGAGAAGAAGAACGCAAAACCACAACGATTTGCTTTAGATGCAACCACATTTAATAATGCACCTACCACAGCTAATACTGGGAATGCCCATAAAGCTGGATTTTCATTGAAGTTTTTGAACCATGCTCCTACTTCAACTGCCACTTCTTTACCTGAAGCTGGCGCTGATGCTGCAAAGTGATCGATAGTGCTAGTTACAACATAACCTTCTTTAAAAGAAAGCCACACACCGGCAAGTATAAAAGTAATTAATGTTACTAATGCACCAATTTGTGTAATTGCTCTTGCGCGATCACGCAATGCAGCAGTGGTTTTCATTTGTAACCAGTTTGCACCGTGAGTCACTAACATTGCAAGGCTTAACACGCCACAAAGTAATGCGAATGGGTTTAATAATGCAAAGAAAGAACCTGTGTAAGTTGCTTGTGAAAGCTCATTTAATTCGAATGGTACACCTTGTAATAAATTACCAAATGCTACACCGAATACTAATGCAGGTACAAAACCACCCGCAAATAAGCCCCAATCCCACATAGCACGCCATGTTGGATTATCAATTTTCGCACGATATTCAAAACCAATTGGACGGAAGAATAACGCAGCTAACACTAAAAATAAGGCAATATAGAAGCCTGAAAACGCTACAGAATAAACAATCGGCCATGCCGCGAAGATTGCACCACCAGCAGTTAATAACCAAACTTGGTTACCATCCCAGTGTGGAGCAATAGAGTTAATCATAATACGTCTTTCTACTTCTTTCTTACCTGCTACGGGTAAAAGTGCGGTCACGCCCATATCGAATCCATCTGTTACAGAGAAACCGATAAGCAATACGATAACTAGCACCCACCAAATAATACGTAGAATTTCATAATCAAGCATAATTCATCTCCTGCTTATTTAGATGATTGCTCAAAATAGTATTTGCCGGTTTTCAATGCACTTGGACCTAAACGTGCATATTTAAACATCAAATACATTTCCGCAATGATGAAGAAGAAGTAAAGTACACAAATTAAACCGATAGAGAACCATAAGTCACCTACACTCAAGTTAGAGGCAGACACACCTACCGGTAATACTTCATAAATCGCCCATGGTTGACGACCAAATTCAGCTAAGAACCAACCAAATTCAATCGCTAAGATTGGCAATGGGATACCCCAAAGCAATGCTTTAAGTAATAAGCGAGAGGAAGTCACTTTGTTACGTAAATTTTGAACAAATGCACCAAAGGTCAGTAAAATAATTAAACCGCCTGCTGCTAACATACCACGGAACGCCCAGAAGTTAGGACCTACGTTTGGAATAGTATCACGTGCTGCTTGTTTAATTTGTTCATCCGTTGCATCTACAACTTTATCTGTGTAACGTTTTAATAATAAACCGAAACCTAAATCACCTTTAACTTCATCAAATTTTGCTTTAGTTTCTGGATTTACTTGGCCTGCTGATTTTTTCTCTGCTTTTAATTGTGTGAATAAATCATAAGCAACCATACCGTTACGAACACGGCCTTCATTTTTTGCTTGAATTTCTTTCAAACCAACGATTTCAGTGTCTAAAGAACGCGTTGCAATTAAACCACCTAAATATGGGATTTCAATCGCAAAATCATTTTTCATTTCTGCAGTATTTGGAATCGCCACTGGGTGGAATGGGGCTGGTGCAGGATGAGTTTCAAACTCAGCTTCCATTGCAGCTAATTTCACAGGTTGTGCTTTACCGATGTCGTAACCTGATTCATCACCCATAATTAATACTGCTGATGCTGCGATAAAGCCAAAGGTTGCTGCTACAGAGAATGAACGTTTAGCAAAACCAATATCACGGCCTTTTAATAAATAGAATGCACTAATACCTAATACAAACATAGCACCAGTTGAATAACCTGCTGTTAATGTATGTAAGAATTTACTTTGCGCAACTGGGTTTAACCAAAGATCTAAGAAGCTGGTCATCTCCATACGAACGGTTTCAAAGTTAAATTCTGCTGCTACTGGATGTTGCATCCAACCATTTGCCACTAAAATCCACATTGCAGAAAGGTTTGAACCAAAGGCTACGCAGTAAGTTGCGAGTAAGTGTTTACCTTTAGTTAAACGATCCCAACCAAAGAAGAATAGACCCACGAAAGTGGATTCTAAGAAGAATGCAAGTAATGCTTCGATCGCTAATGGCGCACCGAAAATATCACCTACATAGTGAGAATAATAAGACCAGTTTGTCCCGAATTGGAACTCCATGATAATACCGGTCGTTACCCCTAGAGCAAAGTTAATACCAAATAACTTACCCCAGAATTTAGTCATATCTTTATATACTTCTTTGCCCGTTTTAACATAAATGGTTTCCATGATCACAAGAACGAAAGATAAACCTAATGTTAATGGTACAAAAATGAAGTGATATAACGCAGTTAACGCAAACTGCAAGCGTGAGAGATCAACAACGTCTAACATCTCAACTCCTTGTATAAATCTACAAGATTTTCACTTTATGATTACCAAGGATAATCCCAAATAACCACCCCAAACTACTCAACACAAATTGTTAAGAGACATTGAATTATTTACGTAATAATTGCCTTTTCTATTCTCAAAACAGAATACAGTAACCGATTACAATATAAACATTCAAAATTTCGCTCTATTCTACTACTATTTATGAGGATAAAAAATAAAAAACAGTTATATCGATCATATTTTTTTGATATAAATTACAAAATCACAATTTTGTATAGTAATAGCAAAATTGATATAGATCAGATTTTGTGTTTTTACAAAAAATAGAAAAATTTATCTATCACAAGGAAACTTTATTGAAAAGGAATGGACAAAATAACCGCTAGACAGAGTCGTAAGATTTTGCTATTTTTAGCCCAGTAATATTTGGAGAGATTTGTAGGGATTTATGATGAAAAAAATTTTTGTAATGTTGACCGCACTTTGCGGTTCTATAGCACTATCAGCCACTGCAGCACCTCTTATAGAAAATAAAGCTGCTCTTCCAAAACAATGTACACAGTTATTTAAAGAAACAGAAAATTTGATTGCTCAAGCGGAAAAACAGCCTGGCACTCACACTCAAGTTAGTAAAATCAAAAGCAAACTCAATCAAAGTAAACAGCAAATTCTTGACATGGAATTAGCTACTCAGCAAAAAAGCTGTGATGTGGGTTTAGCAAGATTAAATAGCATGAAGAGCTATACTGAAGAAACTAACTAATCAAGTTTAAAAAAGAAAGGACATATTGATATCAATATGTCCTTTTTTATATCTCTTATTCTGATGGCTTCTGAAGTCCGAAGTGTCGATAAGTTAACGAAGTCGCAATTCGCCCTCGAGGCGTACGCTGTAAAAAGCCTTGTTGAATCAAATAAGGTTCTAGCACATCTTCGATAGTGTCTCGCTCTTCACCTATTGCTGCGGCTAAGTTATCTAATCCAACTGGGCCACCATCAAAACGTTCTATCACTGCCGTGAGCAATTTTCGGTCTAAGTAATCAAAGCCTGCATCATCGACATCCAACATTGAAAGTGCTTGTTTTGCAATGCTTGCTGAAATAATGCCATCATTGCGCACATCCGCAAAATCTCGCACTCGACGTAATAAACGGTTTGCAATACGGGGCGTACCACGTGAGCGGCGTGCCACTTCAAAAGCGGCTTTATCTTCTAATTCTAGATTTAAGCAAGAGGCACTTCTTGTCACAATAGAAGTTAAATCTTCAACGGAATAAAATTCTAAACGTTGAACGATTCCGAAACGATCTCGCAATGGTGAGGTTAAAGAGCCCGCTCTGGTTGTAGCACCAATTAATGTGAAAGGTGGCAAATCTAATTTAATTGAACGCGCAGCAGGGCCTTCACCAATCATAATATCTAGCTGATAATCTTCCATTGCGGGGTAAAGTACTTCTTCAATCGCTGGTGAAAGACGATGAATTTCATCAATAAACAGCACATCATGTGGTTCTAGATTTGTCAGCATTGCCGCTAAATCCCCGGCTTTCTCAAGTACTGGGCCAGATGTGGTACGGATATTCACGCCCATTTCATTTGCGACAATATTAGCTAAAGTTGTTTTTCCTAATCCTGGGGGACCAAAGATCAAAAGATGATCTAAGGCATCTTGACGCAATTTCGCGGCTTTAATAAAAATATCCATCTGCTCTCGCACTTGTGGTTGTCCCACATAGTCCGCTAAAAGCTTTGGACGAATCGCACGATCGATGACATCTTCATCCATCTTTACCTGACTGCTAATAATTCTATCTGCTTCGATCATATCTGTTGAATCTTTATAATGCGGCTTTTAAAGCTTCACGAATTAATTGCTCACTGCTCAAATCCGCTTTAACCACTTTTTTCACCATTTTTTCAGCATCGGTTGGTTTATAGCCTAGCGCAACCAATGCAGCAACCGCTTCATCTGCTGAGCTTTCAGCTTGGCGTAATTCTGAAGTTGACGGAATATGTTTGCTTTCAACAAAGAAATCACTTTGACGAACATCCTTAAACTTCCCTTTTAACTCTACCAATAAACGTTCAGCCGTTTTCTTGCCCACACCAGGAATTTTAACTAATTTTGATAGTTCTTCTCGTTCAATTGCATAAGCAAACTGCTCGACTGACATTGCAGATAAAATCGCAAGTGCCAATTTAGGGCCAACGCCATTGGTTTTAATTAATTCACGGAATAAAGTGCGGTCAGTTTTTTGGGCAAATCCAAAAAGAAGATGAGCATCTTCACGCACAACAAGATGGGTAAATAAAGTGGTTTCTTGCCCGATTTCAGGTAAGTCATAAAAACTGGTCATTGGTAACAATAATTCGTAACCGACGCCTTGAACATCAAGCAAAATTTCAGGAGGTTGTTTTTCTAATAAGATGCCTTTTAAACGACCGATCATAAGATTTCCATGTAAAAAAATTTTGCATAGAATAAAATAAAACTGGATATTAATCCAGTTAAATTTTTAATCTAAATCGACCTCGACTGTACCTCGTTTTTAAAAGTGCGGTCATTTTTTCGTGTGTTTCTGTGGTTTTGACCGAGCCTGCAATATGCAAGGTATGTTGAATGGTATGAGCATGAGTGATCGCAATGGCTAAAGCATCTGCCGCATCAGCTTGTGGTTTATCTGAGAGCTTCAAAATTCGTGTCACCATGTCTTGAACTTGAACTTTATCTGCCGAACCAATCCCAACGACAGTCTGTTTAACCAAACGAGCAGCATATTCAAATACAGGTAAATCATGGTTCACTGCCGCCACAATTGCCGTACCACGCGCTTGCCCCAGTTTTAAAGCTGAGTCCGCATTTTTAGCCATAAACACTTGTTCAATGGCAAACATATCTGGCTGAAATTGCGTGATGATTTCAGTCACACCGGCATAAATTCGTTTTAAGCGTGTAGGTAAATCCTCTACCTGCGTGCGGATTGCTCCACTGCCTAGATATTCTAAATGGCGACCATTTTGTCTAATCACTCCATAGCCTGTTACACGAGAACCTGGGTCAATGCCTAAAATAATACTCATAAATTCTCAAAAATAAACGGCCGGTCAATGCCGGCCGTTTTTAGCGTTAATTATTGGTTTGCTTTTGCAGTTGCTTTTGCATCTACATCACAGTTTTTCACAACAATTTTATCTGCTTTTTTGCCTTTGATTAAAAGATTTACTGGCGCAACAGAATCAAATTTATCTAAAGTTAAACCACTATCTACGTTCCAAACATATTTGCCTGAAGTAAATGAAGTGAAGTCTTTTTGAGCTGCATCACGAGCAAAATCTTTCGCGATAACTTTGTTACCCACCATCACCATTGCTGCTGTTGGCTCTTGGTTTTCGAATTGATAAACTGCAGTTACAGTTTTCTTGTTACAGGTATAAACTACTGTTTTATCCGTTACAGTAGGGGTGGCCATTTGTTCCGCTTTGTTTTCCATTTTTGGTGCATCGCTTGCACACGCAGATAAAACAACAAGAGCGGCCATTGCTGGTAATACTTTAGCAAATTTCATTATAAATCTCCTTAAAATTACAGCTGAGCTGCAACTTCATCACTAATTTCACCGTTATGATATACGTTTTGTACATCGTCACAGTCTTCTAACATGTCAATTAAACGCAACAATTTAGGCGCAGTTTCAAGATCAAGATCAACCGTTGTTGATGGAATCATTGTCACTTCTGCATTATCAATTTTAAATCCTGCTGCTTCGATTGCATCGCGCACAGAACCTAAATCTTCCCACGCAGTATAGATTTCGAATGAACCATCATCTTGTGGTTGAACATCATCTGCACCGGCTTCAATTGCCGCCTCCATTAACGCATCTTCTTCACCTTGGCTAATTAAAATCAAGCCTTTTTTGCTGAATAAGTAGCCTACAGAACCTTCAGTCCCTAAGTTACCACCACATTTAGTGAAACTTGGGCGAACCTGTGAGATGGTTCGGTTTGCGTTGTCACTTAGACACTCAACCATCACAGCAGTTCCACCTGGACCATAACCTTCGTAAATTCTTGTTTCCATATTGGTGTCATCGCCACCACCCACACCGCGTTCAATCGCGCGGTTAATGGTATCACGAGTCATGTTACTCGATAAGGCTTTATCTACTGCCGCACGTAAACGCGGGTTTGCACTGACATCACCGCCACCAATTTTTGCTGCAGTGACTAATTCACGAATTAATTTTGTAAAAATTTTACCGCGTTGCGCATCTTGTGCTGCTTTACGGTGTTTAATATTTGCCCACTTACTATGGCCTGCCATGTTGTTTTCCTTCTTATCTTAAAAACGTTTTTAAATGAAATCCTCTTCTATAGAGGAAAGCCGTTCATCAAATATTTTTTGATGGCCTCGGCATTATTCGGTGATTTCGTCATTTGGATCGCATCTTCTGGTAAAACCCATTGATACGCCAAATGCTCACTTAATATCGGTTTAAATTCCTGCTCAACTGCCAATAAAAACCAATTTTCATGACAGTGAGTCACATTCGGTGCGTATTTATAGCGGAAATGTGGGAAAATTTCAAATTCTATACTCTCTTTACAATCAAAAAGTGCGGTCGAATTTTCTTCTATTTTTAATCCTACTTCTTCCCAAACTTCTCGAATTGCTGTTTCTCTTGGTGTTTCATTGGTTTCCAATGTCCCCGTAACGGATTGCCAAAAGCTGGGATCATCTTGGCGCTGAAGCATCAGAATGCGATGCGTACTTTCCGCATAAATTACCACGAGAACCGATTGATTATTTTTATATTTCAAGCTCGTCATCTACATAATTGAGAATGGGTAGCATCATACCTTTTCTACTAAAAACTTTCAAAAAAATTACCGCACTTTAAAACTAAAGTGCGGTAATTATCTCAATTATTTTAGTTTAACCAGCCAGCTTGTTGGGCGATAAACAAGCCTGCAAAGGCTGTTAAGTAGAATAAACCGATAAGGGATAACCACAATAATCCGCCTTTTACACTGTGTTTCGCGTGCTTAGTCAGAGATAAATTCAACCAAGCAAAGATTGGTGCAGAAACAAATGAAGCAATCATCGCGAATTTCAGCATTGGGCCTACTGCATTATTAAAGTAGAAAATAATCGCTAAACCAGATAACGCCGCAAAAATCATACCGATATTAAGAATTCTCACAGAGCTTTCTTGTTTACCGAATAAGATACGCAAAGATTCAACGTTGGTACGAGAGTAACCATCAATGACTGTAATTGTTGTACCAAACATACACATGAACGCAATGACTGCAATTAATAAGCGAGACCATTCACCGATAGTACTTGCATACATATTGATAAGTTGTGCGATATATTTTCCGCCAACCATCTCTACGGTTTCAGGAGAACCATATTGTACCAATGCACCAAGCGCTAAAAATACGACAGCTAAAATTGCTGTACCGATATAACCCACGTTGAAGTCAAATAAACCATCTTCATAAGATACTTTCGTTAAACGACGTTTTGCTACCACCCACATAGAGTTAACAGCAGAAATTTCAATCGGTGCAGGCATCCAGCCCATTAAGGCCACTAAAAACGCTAATTTACTTAATTCCCATGGAGAAGGCGCTACAAAATCAGGTGCGGCTACGCCATTGATACCATTACGCATAAAAGCAATCACGACAGCGCTCACGGTTGTTACCGTTAAAGCAATCATGATGATTTTCGATAAACTATCTAATAAACGGTATTTACCCAACAATAAAATGCCGGTTGTCACAAGAATCACTAATGAGCTTAATACTGGCATTGGAAGTGGAATTGGTGTAATAAAGGTTAAAATTGCTGCCGTTAATAATCCCACTGCAGCAGTATTAATTACTGTGGCAAAAACGTTTAAAGCAAGGAATAACCAAAGGTAGAACTTCCCTTTTTGACGGTAACCTTCTAACAACGTATTACCGGTATCTAGGGTATATTGAACACCGAAACGGAAGAAAGGATATTTAAATAAGTTAGCAAGAATAACAATACTCACTAATTCCCAACCGTAGATCGCTCCAGCTTGGGTGGATGCAATAATATGCGAACCACCAACAGCTGCCGATGCCATCACGATGCCAGGACCTAAGGCTGAGAATTTACTCGCCCATGTTGATTTTTCTACTGGAGTTGAAACTTCACTCATAAAATGTTCTCTTATAAATTGACCATAAATTAAAAAGGACCTATTTATAATAGAATTTTATCCTTGAGTAAAGTAGATAAAGTTCCATTTAAAGAAGAATAAAAGAGTAAAAATCTAATTATTTTGAAATTTCAGGATATAACTTCAAAACAAATAAAACCACATCATATTCATACCAAAAAAGTGATGTATTTAAGTGAATAAAATTTTTTCAATAAAAAGAAAGTGCGGTCAAAATCAGTTGAATTTTTGACCGCACTTATATCGTATTAGCTCATACTAGATACTAAAAACTAGAATAGTCATGAGAAACAAGTCCCCTCTACTCTGACACTTTTGAAGTTTGAGTAAAATATTTATTTACACTTGGTCGATAGAGAATTAATCCAAACACAATTAAGCGAACGACTGAGCCAATAAATAAAGTTGAGTCAAGACCGTAGCTAATCCAGCTCCACACAATATATAAAAGAGCTGATATTATAAATAAGATCCGACCACTATTTTGCCCTTCAAGCAATTTAATACCTGTAAGAAAAATTAATACACCCAGAACAAAATTTATTAGGTATAGTCTCAAAATCTGATCGAAACTTAAACTAAATGTTTCTTCAAATAATGAAAAAAGTAGGGAAAAGCAATCACTAGCTCCCCCCAGTATGTATAACCAAGCAATCACACTTACAGATATTGGGCGTTCCATTTTATACCTTGCAATAACACCTATAACTTAATAAACCAAAAAATCGACCGTAAAACTACGGTCGATTTTAAAAACAGAAACTACTCAGCTTTAGTCACTGCAATACTCAACTCAGCTAATGCCTGTGGATTCGCAAAACTTGGCGCTTCAGTCATTAAACAAGCTGCGGCTGTTGTTTTCGGGAATGCAATCACATCACGGATATTTTCAGTGCCTGTTAAAAGCATGGTTAAACGGTCTAAACCAAATGCTAAACCAGCATGTGGCGGTGTACCGAATTTTAATGCATCTAACAAGAAACCGAATTTTTCGCGTTGTTCTTGTTCGTTGATACCAAGAATGCGGAATACCGTTTGTTGCATTTTTGGATCGAAAATACGCACAGAACCACCACCTACTTCATAGCCGTTGATCACCATATCGTAAGCATTTGCTACCGCACTTGTTGGATCGGCTTCTAATTGCTCTGGGCTGAAATCTTTTGGTGAAGTGAATGGGTGGTGCATTGCAGCAAGATTACCCTCTTCATCACGTTCAAACATTGGGAAATCAATCACCCAAAGCGGTTGCCATTCGTCTAAACGAGTTAAGCCAAGATCACGACCTAATTTCAAACGTAACGCGCCCATTGCATCAGTGGTGGTTTGCCATTTGTCTGCACCGAAGAATAAGATATCGCCAGTTTGAGCTTTTACACGTTCAGCTAACGCTTTCCACACATCTTCATTTAAGAATTTCGCAATCGGGCTTTGTACGCCTTCAAGGCCAGCATTAACGTCATTTACTTTCGCCCAAGCCAAACCTTTTGCACCGTAAATACCAACAAATTGTGTATATTCATCAATTTGTTTACGAGTGATTTCAGTACCATTTGGTACACGAATGACTGCCACACGGCCGTTTGGATTGTTTGCAGGCTCATTAAATACTTTAAATTCAACATCTTTAACGATATCTGCCACATCGACTAATTCAAGCGGGTTACGCAAATCTGGTTTATCTGAACCAAAACGAGTCATTGCTTCTTGCCAGGTCATTTGTGGGAATTTACCTAAATCCACACCAATGATGTTTTGCCATAAACCGTGTACCATGCGTTCCATGATCTCACGTACTTCTGGCGCAGTTAAGAAAGAAGTTTCCACATCGATTTGAGTAAATTCAGGCTGACGATCTGCACGTAAGTCTTCATCTCGGAAACATTTCACAATTTGATAATAACGATCAAAACCAGACATCATGAGAAGCTGTTTGAAAAGCTGTGGTGATTGTGGCAATGCATAGAATTTGCCTTTATGTACACGACTTGGCACTAAATAGTCACGCGCACCTTCTGGCGTTGCTTTGGTAAGCATTGGGGTTTCAATATCAAGGAAACCATTATCATCCATAAAGCGACGCACAAAGCTGGTGATTTTTGCACGGGTTTTCAAACGTTGTGCCATTTCTGGACGACGTAAATCTAAATAGCGATATTTTAAACGTTGTTCTTCTGTGTTGTTTTGGTTGAAGTCTAACGGTAAAACATCAGAAGCATTGTAGATGCGTAATTCTTTTGCTAACACTTCCACCTCGCCTGTCGCCATATTTTTATTAATTTGATTGTCAGGACGCGCGATCACTTCACCTTTAATTTGAATACAAAATTCATTACGTAAGCCTGAAGCTGCAGTTAACGCTTCTTGATATTTCGGGTCAAAACAAACTTGCACGATACCATCACGATCACGCATATCGATAAAAATTAAACCGCCTAAATCGCGACGACGGTGAACCCAACCGCTTAATGTTACTTCTTGTCCAATATGGTTGCGATTTAATGCACCGCAATAATGTGTACGCATCATTTCTATATTCCTTTCATTTTTCTAAAAATGGATAATTAACGCGTTGATTATACGGAAAAAGACGTGCCTTTTAAATTGAAAAGCGAAATTTATTTGATCCTTTAAAAACTTTCACTAAAATGACCGCAGTTTTTTGCATTTTATCTAACTAAATGCTCTCTCAAGACAACCACAGAACTCAATAATGATGAAAGATACAATTTTTGCCGCCCCGATTGAAAAACTGGGCGATTTTACTTTTGATGAAAGCGTGGCGGAAGTTTTCCCAGATATGATTCAACGCTCGATTCCTGGCTACTCCAACATTATCACCGCGATTGGTATGTTAGCTGAACGCTTTGTGACGGCTGACAGCCAAGTCTATGATTTAGGCTGTTCACGCGGTGCGGCAGCCCTTTCTATGCGACGTAATATTAAACAACCTAATGTAAAAATTATCGGTGTCGATAATTCTCTCCCGATGGTTGAACGCTGCCGTCAGCATGTCGCGGCATATCATAGTGATGTGCCAGTGGAAATTCTTTGTGATGATATTCGTCAAATTGAAATTAAAAACGCCTCAATGGTTGTGCTGAACTTCACGTTGCAATTTTTACCACCAGAAGATCGTGTAGCCTTGCTCACAAAAATCTACGAAGGTTTAAATCCAAATGGTGTATTGGTGCTCTCTGAAAAATTCCGTTTTGAAGATGAAAAAGTAAATGAGCTGCTTATTGACCTGCACCACCAATTCAAACGTGCTAACGGTTATAGTGAACTTGAAGTGAGCCAAAAACGCACCGCACTTGAAAATGTCATGCGTACTGACTCGATTAACATCCACAAAGAGCGGTTAAAAAACATCGGATTTTCACACGTCGAATTATGGTTCCAATGTTTTAATTTTGGTTCAATGATTGCGGTAAAATAAACAAAAATAAAGTGCGGTCAAAAACATCATGTTTTTTGGCCGCACTTTTTATATGTAATTAACCTTAATTATGCCGCATTCGGCTTATGGAGTAAGGTAAAAGCAATGAAGCCAAATCCTAAGAAGCAAGAAACGATCAAGGCATAAAAACCACCATCCCAGCCAAATAAGTCGACCAATTTACCCATTACATAGCCTGCACTCGCAGAACCTAATAAGTAACCGAATAGTCCGGTTAGACCTGTCGCTGTACCTGTTGCAACACGTGGCACAAGGTCTGCCGCTTGAAGCCCGATCATCATTACTGGACCATAAATTAAGAAACCGATAGCAACAAGACAAATATTATCTACAAGTGGATTACCTTCCGGGTTTTTCCAATAAACAATAATCGCGATTAATACACCGGTTAGGAATAATAACATCGGCGGTGCACGGTGACCTTTGAAGACTTTATCACTCAAATAACCGCTAGCAAGCATACCAAAGATACCTGCATATTCGTAAAGGAAATACGCCCAACTTTGTTTGTCTACTGAGAAATGTTTCACTTCTTTTAGATACGTTGGAGCCCAGTCAATGATGCCATAACGAATGAAATACACAAATACGTTCGCCAGTGCAATTGCCCATAAGAACTTATTATTAATGATATATTTCATAAAAATATCTTTAGAAGAAAGCGTGTGAGCAGATTCAACTTTCTCTACGATTTTTTCACCTTTCCATTCATCTACCGGCGGTAACCCTTGTGATTCAGGTGTATCGCGCATTAAATAGAACATGATGAATGCCAATACAATGGCGATTAAGGCTGGTAAATAGAATAAAGATTGCCATACGCCGAAAATCGATAAACCGAGGAGCGCTAATGGGCCGATTAAACCACCACCTAAGTTATGTGATACGTTCCACCAACTCCACCACACACCACGCTCAGAAACTGAGAACCAGTTGGTCATTGTTTTTGCACCTGGTGGGTATCCCATTCCTTGGAACCAGCCATTTAATGCGGCTAACACAATCATCAATGGAATAGAAGAAAGTACACCAGGTACTAAACCGAAAATTAAGCTCACTAATGCAGAACCTAATAAACCAATAGTAATAAAATATTTAGGATTACTACGATCAGAGATGTTTCCCATGATGAACTTACTAAAACCGTAAGCCAGTGATAATGCCACCCCGACTGTACCTAAATCAGCTTTAGTAAAGCCATATTCATCAATAAGATAAGGAATGGCTAAAGAAAAGTTTTTGCGGATAAGATAATAAGCCGCATACCCGATAAATACTCCAGCAAACACCTGCCAACGTAATTTTTTATACTCGGCATCTGTTCTAGAACTTTCAATTCTTGGTGCTGGAGGAGATGCTT
This sequence comes from Parahaemophilus parainfluenzae, assembly GCA_018366115.1. GTDB lineage: Bacteria > Pseudomonadota > Gammaproteobacteria > Enterobacterales > Pasteurellaceae > Haemophilus_D > Haemophilus_D parainfluenzae_AB. The sequence continues at coordinate 141,135 of JAGZIS010000001.1, forward strand.
TTAAGAATGAAAACATCTTTGTTCTCCTATAATAATTTACAACTTGTCATATCGTTGCAATAGCTAGGCCACCACAACGAAAAACAGATTACCAAAACCTAAAAGAAACTGAGCTCTGACCACTCCAAATGACGAGTTTATTTACATCATTTAAACCGCTCCAATTTCTGGGATAAATTACGTTCTAAGTCTATTTAAAAATTTCTATGCTATAATCGCCCAACAACCCAATAAAAAAGAGGAAAACAAGATGCAAATTTTACACACGATGCTTCGAGTAGGTGATTTAGACCGCTCTATTAAATTTTATCAAGATGTTTTAGGTATGCGTTTATTACGCACAAGTGAAAACCCTGAGTATAAATATACGCTTGCTTTTTTAGGTTACGAAGATGGCGAAAGCGCTGCAGAAATTGAATTAACATACAACTGGGGCGTAGATAAATATGAACAAGGTACAGCATATGGACATATTGCTATCGGCGTTGATGATATTTATGCTATTTGTGAAGCAGTTCGTGCAAGTGGTGGTAAAGTGACTCGCGAACCAGGCCCAGTTAAAGGTGGTACAACCGTTATTGCCTTCGTTGAAGATCCAGATGGCTATAAAATTGAATTTATCGAAAATAAAAGCTCAAAATCTGGTCTAGGCAATTAATTAAAAGTGCGGTTGATTTTTTCGCTCTTTTATAACGCAGGGTTACCTGCGTTATTTATTTAAAAGGATACAATATGTCCAACTCTCAAGAAATCCCTTATCACCACCAATTAAAAAATCGTTTTCGCGGCTACTTTCCTGTCATTATTGATGTGGAAACAGCAGGGTTTGATGCCAAAAAAGATGCACTTTTAGAGCTTGCAGCTATCACCTTAAAAATGGATGAGAATGGCAATTTACAACCTGATCAAAAATGCCATTTTCATATTGAACCATTTGAGGGGGCGAATATTAATCCTGAATCACTCAAATTCAATGGGATTGATATTCACAATCCATTGCGTGGTGCCGTATCTGAATTAGATGCCATCACGGGATTGTTCCAAATGGTGCGTCGTGGACAAAAAGATGCAGAATGTCAGCGTTCTATCATCGTGGCACATAATGCGGCTTTTGACCAAAGCTTCGTGATGGCGGCGGCTGAACGTACGGGTGTAAAACGCAATCCATTCCACCCTTTTGGGATGTTTGATACGGCAACGCTTGCCGGTTTTATGTTTGGGCAAACGGTACTCGTCAAAGCGTGCCAAGCGGCAAAAATTCCTTTTGATGGCAAACAAGCACACTCTGCGCTATATGATACTGAACGTACCGCAGAATTATTTTGCTATATGGTGAATCATTTAAAAGATCTCGGGGGATTCCCGCATATTGCTCAAACAGATGAAGCGGAAAAAACAGATGAAAATCAGACCGCACTTTAAAGTGCGGTCATTCATATTAATATTTTCGGCATTTACTCGAGCCATATTTACTGCCGCCAGGTAAACACTCACAAGCCTCACCATCACGATCTCTATCGAGCCAAGTTGCTCCATTTCTCTCATAATAACGTTGAGCTTCTTCTTGCGTAGCAAAATTACTGCATTGCACCCTTGCAAAAGTTGCCATGCTAAGAAAACTACATAATATAATTAATCCAAACTTTATTACTGGCATTATATTTCTGAGCCTCATATATTACTGTTGGGTATAATTACCACTATGATCTAGTAAGTATTTCACACCTTGATAGGTTATTTTTATCGTCCCATTACGGAACATTTCCGCATTATCAAGTATAGGTTCAACAAGGTATGCTCCTTGCTTATTAATTAATCCCCATTTTCCACCCTGACAAGATTTACCATCAAAATGCCCTCCAACGTTTACGCTTGCGACCCCCTCACTAAATCGCCATACACAAGCAAATTTAGGAGCTATAGCATAACGCCCAATTTTATCTATAAATCCCCATTGGTTATTTGTTGTTCTTACAGCAGCCAGTCCTTCATAAAAATTAGCAGCATAAAGAAATTGAGGAGGCACTGCGACATTGCCTTGGGTATCTACATATCCCCAAAAATTACCAGATTTAAATTTTGCTAGTCCTTCTCTAAAATTAAGATTACTAACATCAATTTGATTACTTGTTGTAGTATTACTATATGTATTTTGCTGACTAGTAATTTGAACTGATTGGGTTTTCTCTAGCTCTAACTTTTTCTTTTCAGCCTCTAATTGGCGGATCTTTGCATCGGTCTCCGCTTTTATTTTAGCCTGTTCAGCTTTTAGTGTTTCAACTTTAGCTTTTTCTAAAGCTATAGCATCATCTTTTGCTTTCTTTTCTATTTTTTCTTGTTCAGCCTTTTTAACTTTAGCTTCTTTCTGCTCTAATAAATCAATCTCTGCACAAGCACTAATTTCACCTAAATCGCAGGCTGTTTTATAATAAAACCTAACTAATTCTGGTTTTGAATTTTTAAGTTGGCCTTGACGATGTAGCTCTCCTAATTGAAAAATTGCTTCCCCATCTTTCTTTTTGGCTGCTTCTTCAAACCAATATTTAGCCTGCTCATAATCTTTTTTGGCTAAAAACTGTTTAGCATATAATTTTTGAGATCGCACATCACCTGATTTAGCCGCTTTCTCGCAATAATTTTCAGCTAAACTTGATGCTTCATGAGTTAGTTTCTCACATTCGTCAGCATCCGAATTACTGAATAACCCAGCTATAGAAAATGAAGGGAAATATAATAAAATTCCAATAGATAAAGTTAAAAATGTTTTTTTCATTTAAAATTCCTTTACAAACTAAGCCAAACTATTTATTTTTTTCTTTCTTTACTGGATTAGGCGTATTTTTATCTACTCCTTCTAATCTATTATCTTTATTATCCTGGGCAGGTTTATTTTCTTTAATTTCCAATTCTAACTTATCATTTTCTGACTGGATCTTTTTTAACTCACCCTCTAATTTATTTATTTGATTTTTATGAGCATTTATATCGCTCTGATATTTATCACTATTATCTGAAAAAGTTAAGTAACCAATGTAACAAAGTAATATTGCAGAAAAAACTGAAAAACTAATTAAAGTCAACTTATTTTTTTGCTTTTCTTTAAATAATTGAATCTTAAACTCATTGCTTATCTTTTGAGTTTCATTATCTTCAGCTTTACATTGTGACTGTAATATTGAAATCTTAGCTTGTTGATTTTCTACTATTTTTCTTAAGTTATTTCGTTCTTCTGATATTGAAATAATCTCGTCAGATTGCTCATCTTGACGAATGTCTTCATATAGCTGCTTAAATCTACCAACAAAATTTACATACTTATTAGCATAATTCTGATTTTCCAATGCTGACTTCTTCAATTTTTCTTTGTCTTGCTCTAAAGTATTAATCTCCATTTGATACTTATTGTTAAGCTCAACTTTCACTTGATTAATATTTTGCTCAAGTTTAGCATTAAACTGCAGCTTATAAGATGAGAGCTCTTTCTTAACATCCTCTTTTTCTATCTCACATTTTTTTACTTTATTTTTCTCATTATTAAACGTCACAAGCAGTTCTTTATAGACTCCTTTTAATTTACTTATTTGTTCAAAAGTAAAGTAAATTGCATCAATTTGTTTAAACTTATTACATATATTTTTACTTTCTGAAAAATAGATATGATCATGAAAGTTATTTAGACCTGAAGACAAGATTAAGGATAATGTTTCTTCCTCTCCTTGTTCTATATTTGAGGCATCAATAAAAATAATCGTCTCATTAGATTTAGATAGAATAGAAGCTTGTGTAGCTTGCAGACTATCAACAATTATTTCAAAATTTGAAAGTTTGGGACAAACTTTATCTTTAATATCTGTTTTATAAGCATTAGTATTTGTATCAATAAAGTTATCTAGCTGATACTTTGATAACCCCAATAAAGATTGACGTAAATAAGCAGCTGAATTCTCTCTAAAAGTCGAATTAGCTGAATAAATAAATGATCCAAAGAAAGTCCCTGACCTATGACTACCTTGCTGCTTTACTGAGACATATTGAGCAATTGCATTCAGCTGGTATTGGCCAACCTTAACTCTGCTAACACAGTAAAGTGGGATACGCTCTTGAGTTTCTGGTGAGGGTAGGACCACTGCAATATTTGACGGCAAATCAAAAATAGTAGCCTGCTTTAACTGAAGATCAATACCAGCAACAGATGTTTGAAGTCCATTTGAAGAACCAATAAGCCCCCAAGCAATAGGGGGGATATTTTTAGATTGTGTTTGTTGAGATGTAGACATTACTCTTTACCTAATAACCATTGTTTAAAACGAATCCACCAGGATTTTTTCTCAGTCACTGTAAATCCAGTAATGCTGGTATATATCCAATCAAACAAACGATGAGGACAATCTGCATCAAACTTATCTAAATCATCGTATTTAGTAAAACTGCCCATACTATAAAAAATAGAGCGATTTTTGTTGTTGCGTTCGGTAAAAAAACCTTGAGCGAATGTCCGCAAATCATTCTCCTGAGCTAGAGCATACTCTTTTGCACTATGCCCATACTTTTGTTTAATTTTCTCTGGAATTTTATCTGATTTAGAAAGTAACAACACTTTAGGGTAAGTTTTCCCATACTTATCCTGCATCATTAAGACTTTATCATACATAGCTTTTAATATTTCCGATTGTGGAGGCTGATGCTTAGTCTTACTTTGATCGTAAACAAATACAAACTTACAATTAACATCTGATTCTAAAATAGCTTCTAAATAATCAGGTAATTCGCCAGCATATTCATCATTTCCACCTTCATATAATCGTTTTAAATGTTCACCTGAAGCATCAATAAATGTCATCTCAACAGGTACCTTTAAATCATTACTCGGTTTAAAGAGAATATTCAACTCAAAGAAATTTCTAACATCTGTACGTCCAACATTACGTTCAGGGTTAGCAAACATCTCTAACATTTGATTATAAAGCAAGGCCTCATCTTTAGTCGCAACGTCTTTATTGATGCGAGTATTTCCGCCCAAATATGCATTCATATAATGCAATAAACTTGCAATAATGTAGGACTTACCACAGTCAGGAATACCGAAAAAAATGACGTAATTTTTAATTTCCGAATTCTCGTTAAGCTCTTCTAAACGCTTACGATATTCTTCTTTTGTCATCTTGATGGTTGCGGCACGAGACTTACGGCGCTCTATACTGTTTGTATCAATATCGCTCTCTGAAAACAAATTAAATGATGGTTGCTTCGTATCCAACTCTGGAAATTCTAGCAACCCCGAATCTAAAGGCTTTTCTTTAGAAATTGGTGCACTCTTATTTGATGTTTCGTCATTTAAATTTGTATTTAAAAAATCTGCAAAAGGATCTTTATTTGTCATACTTTATCTCCTTTTATAAATCTGAACTTTGTTTACGTTGTTCATAAGGAGCAGCTTCATCTTTACGATATCTAACAATTAAATATAAGACTACAGCCCAGTCCAAAAAGAAACAGAAAATAGTTAACAAAAACCCAATGAAAGGATGAGAACCAAAAGCCGATTTAAAAGAAAATGCTATCTTCCCAACCTCTTGACTCTCAAAGTGAACTTTTTCAAAGGTATAAAGTTTTGGATTATTGATAAACTCAGCGGTTTTAGTACCTATATCATTGATAACATTTACAGCCTCTAGATTAAGTTTTGCACCATTTTGTTTAATGTAACTACCACCGACAAAAAGTAAATCATCAATTTTTTTGTCAATCTCGTTGGCTTTCGACTGGTTCTCTTCAATTAATCCATTTACACGTCCCAAGTCACCAGATGAAAATTTTCTCTTAGCAATATCATTGATATTTTCACTATATTTGTCTGCTAACTGTTGAGGTGTTCCTCCAAACTCAGTAAGCTGCTCACCTAACACACCTTCAATTTCGCGAATAAGATCTCTTGCTCTCTTACCTAGTCCTGGACGAGCAGAATCTGTAATTTGCTTGATTAATTGTTGTGTTAGTTGCTCAACTCGTAAACTTTTCTCATCTGTCTCTGGGGAAAAATTATGGAGAGCTTTTGTTGATGAAGCAATTGTATCTCCCAGTTGGGTTTTATGTTTAAGCAATTCGTCACGATAAAGTTGTTCTTCTTGATACTCAGTATAAACACCATTAAAATTTCCAGCATAGGAAAATAGAGAACATACTAAATAGAAAAGCGTCAAACCAAAAATAGGTTGATTATTTAATCGTTTAGTACCGATATTAAGGCTTAAGTAATACATAATTAAGGTAATACCTGCAGAGAATCCCCATGCAGCTACCGGCCCCAATAGTTTCTCAAAACCTAAACCAGTCTGCCAGAAACCGATCCCTAAAAAGACTAATAAAGGCAGGTGAATCATGCCTGGAAGTTGTTGTTTTTTCATTGTAATTCCTTAGGTTAAAGTTATTAATAAAAATTTATAAAAATCCTCGCGATTGTACAAAAAAAAACATCTATCGTCATTAAAAATGTTATCAAATAAGAAATACAAAAAATCAGACCGCACTTTAATTTTTAAAATTTTTTAGAAAAAAACTTGCAATCGTTTTCGCTTTACCGTATTTTAAGAAGTAATTCAATTTAGTTATCTAAATAAGAGAGTTTCCAATGAACTTTATCCTTCGTCACCATCATCGCCATTCAACTGAATAATCTTTCAGGCTGTTGGCGTGCTTGGAAGATTTCTTCCGAGCTGACAAGATAAAGATCAAAAAAATCTTACCCCTCGGAAGGCAACTTTCGAGGGGTTTTGTTTTATTATTAATTTACAGGAGTTTATTACTATGCGACATTTAACCTTAAATCAATTTCCTTTTATGCGACCTTTTTCTTTTAATTAATCAATAAGGAACAACAATATGTTATCGAATCCCGTTGTTATTTCAATTGTCGTGCTACTGGCGTTAAGCTTGCTGCGCGTAAACGTGGTTATCGCACTGGTGATTTCCGCTCTGACTGCAGGCTTATGTGGTGACTTAGGTTTAGGAAAAACCATTGAAGCCTTTACTGGTGGTTTAGGTGGTGGTGCTGAAGTAGCGATGAACTACGCCATGTTAGGCGCATTTGCCATTGCAATTTCAAAATCTGGCATCACTGATTTGCTTGCCTACAAAATCATTACCCGAATGAATAAAACACCAACCGGCAAAAATTTAGCTTGGTTTAAATATACGCTACTTAGTATTTTACTTTTATTCGCTATTTCATCCCAAAACTTACTTCCTGTGCACATTGCGTTTATCCCGATTGTAGTGCCGCCTTTACTTTCTATTTTTAACCGTTTAAAAATCGATCGTCGTGCAGTGGCTTGTATTATTACCTTTGGTTTAACGGCAACCTATATGATCTTACCTGTCGGTTTCGGGAAAATCTTTATTGAAAGTGTTTTAGTTAAAAATATCAATCTTGCTGGTGCATCACTCGGCTTACAAACTAGTGTAGGTGAAGTTTCTCTTGCTATGCTTATCCCTGTTTCAGGTATGATTCTTGGTTTACTCACTGCGGTGTTTGTTACCTATCGCAAACCGCGCGAGTATGTTGTGACAACGACTGAACCAACTACAACTGAAATTGAACAACACATTGCGAACATTAAACCTATTCAAATTACTGCAAGTGCGGTTGCTATTGTCGCCACTTTTGCCACACAGCTTTTCACAAGCTCTACAATTATTGGTGGTTTAGTTGGTTTAATCATTTTCGGTGTATTCGGTATCTTCAAACTCAAAGAAAGTAATGACATTTTCCAACAAGGCTTACGTTTAATGGCGATGATTGGCTTTGTTATGATTGCTGCTTCTGGTTTCGCTAATGTGATTAATACCACAAGCGGTGTGAAAGAGTTAGTTGATGCACTTTCAACCGGTGCGATTCAAAGTAAAGGCGTTGCGGCATTTTTAATGTTACTCGTTGGGTTATTGATTACCATGGGTATTGGTTCTTCTTTCTCAACTGTACCGATTATTACCTCAATTTATGTACCACTTTGTCTCTCTTTTGGCTTCTCACCACTTGCGACAGTCGCTATCGTAGGTGTAGCAGCAGCATTAGGAGATGCGGGTTCACCGGCTTCTGACTCAACACTTGGGCCGACATCCGGTTTAAATATAGATGGTAAACACGACCACATTTGGGATTCTGTTGTGCCAACCTTTATTCACTACAATATCCCATTATTAGCGTTCGGTTGGATTGCAGCCATGACCCTTTAATCGTTATAATCCCTGCATACATTATGCGGGGATTTTTTATGTCTATTCAATCATTACTCAATACGCTCGAGCAAAAAGTACAGCAACTGACTCAAGCCTATCAAACTGACTCTGATAAAAAAATCAACGCGAAATTTAACCGCACTTTATTTACCGAAGATTTTGAAACCGTCGGTTTTTATCTCAAAGAAATCCAACAAAGCTTAACTAAGCTATGTAAAATTCCTCATCAAAATGAAGAACAAATTGTATTTATGGCAGAACATCTTTTAGGGCAATGTACCGCCTTGACTGAAGCCATGAATCGCAAGCATAAAAAGCCCATTCAGCCGAAAATAACAGAGCCCCAAGTTGCAAGTAGTAAATCACAACATAGCATTCATCGTCTCCCTCCAAGAGAGCGTTTAGAGAAATATTATGAGGCCTTGCAGCAACTCACGGAAAAATACGAAGAAGCTAAAGCACAAGCGGATACGGCACAAACAGATATTCAACGAGATATACATAAGCAAACAGCCGCAATTTATTTAACGCGCCGTCAAAAATGTTTAGAAGCGATTGAAACCTTAGAAGAATACCTTGCCTTTAAAGAGGCCCAAGAAATTGCGGTCAAAAAATAAGATATTTTTAATAGACTGAAAAGCAAAAATCCCTAAATCTTTCGACTTAGGGATTTTTTGAATTTGATGGCGGAGGAAGTGAGATTCGAACTCACGGAGGGCGTAAACCCTCGCCGGTTTTCAAGACCGGTGCCTTCAACCACTCGACCATTCCTCCGTGATTTAAGCGAGGTGAATGATACGTTTTTTCCCCCACCCCGTCAAGCAAGAAAATAAAAAAATTATCTGACTGACTACTTTTAAATCACAATGTTTTAAAAATACACAAAATAAAAAACGGAACCTACTGGCTCCGTCTTTATTATTGAGATATTACTCTGCTTTCGCTTGTGTCGCTTCAGAATAAATATGACTAATTGCACTATGATGGCCTGCGGCGCCTTTACCGTTAAAGTAATAGCGAGACTCCGTCCATTCTACAATTGGGAATGGTTTAGACTCTTCATCTGGTGCTTTAGCTAATGTCATCGCTGCTTTAGTGTGTTGTACCGCTGAAATGGTACCTGCACGACCAGTGAACACATAAGAGCGAACAAACTCTGTTTTCTCTTGTGGTTCAACTTCTGTCGTTGCAACTTGAGCAACAGGTTCTGATTTATGATGTAAGCGTTCTAATGATTCTTGCACTTTCTGTTGCACTGCTTCATTTGCCGGTTGAGTAATGAAATCTAAAGCCGGTTGAGTTTTTACCGGTTGTTCTTCCACTACGATACCCGTTGCAGGCGTAATCACACCTTTTTTCGTTTTTTCTTGCTCAAGCAATTCATCCACAGATAAGAAATTGCTTTCTTTCGCTGCATTCACAACAGAATAATCGACACAAACTTTACCGCTTGCTAATTCAGGTGAAGCAACTGCCGCAAATAATGGCATTGGTGACTTCACTTCATTACGACGACGGCGTTGATTATTCGATGTACGTAAATGACGTGGAGTACGACGCTGACGTTCTTGACGTGGTTTATCTTCAGCATTATCAGCAACATTGTTTTCAACCACTTCATTTTGAATAGTCTCAACAACTGGCACTTCAACTGCTTCAGTAACATTTTCAGTTACATCATTTGGATTGTCATCAATACGAACACGTTTACGTAAATCACGACGTTGACGACGCTCTGCTACTGGTTTTTCTGCTTTTTCTTCTTGACGATTATCATCAGAAACATTAGCAAAATTAACCGCACTTTCAGATGTCACTTCTTCATTCGCGTTGCGACGATTGCGACGATTATTTACACGCTCGCGAGTTGGACGCGCATTTTCTTCATCTGTATTTTTCGCATTATCGTTGTTTTCATTATTGCGAGAACGACGAGTATTACGACGATCTTGATTACGACGATTATTACGATTGCTATTACGATTGTTGCGGTTATTTTGGTTTTTCTCTTCTTCTTTTGGTTCAGAAGCAAATAAACCTTTAATTGCGGCAACAATTTTTGCAAACAATGACGGTTCTTCTGATTTACGCTCAACTGGTGCTGGTGCAGCCGTTGGAATCGATAGAGATACTGCTGCACTTTCCATCACTTGCTCAGATGTCACTGCTGCTGTTTCGATATTGCGAGAAACAAGAGACTCTTCTGGTACAAATGTATCGTCTTGTGCATCATGGAATTTCGTTAAGTTATAGCTTAATTCATTTAGCTCTTCGCCTTCACGAACACGGAATACGCTGAAATGTGGCGTTTCCATTGCTTCATTTGGTACCACGATAATATCAACATCATGACGTTTTTCGATGCTATGAACGGCTTTACGTTTTTCGTTAAGTAAGTAAGACGCAATTTGTACAGGCACGATAGTGTGTACTTGTTTGGTATTTTCTTTTAACGCTTCTTCTTCAATTAAACGTAAGATTGAAAGTGATAAACTTTCGTTATCACGCACTTTACCTGTACCTTGACAGCGTGGGCAAACATGGTGAGAAGACTCACCTAATGATGGACTTAAACGCTGACGCGACATTTCCAATAAGCCGAAGCGAGAAATACGGCTGATTTGAATTCGCGCACGGTCTTGACGTACCGCATCACGAATACGGTTTTCAACTTCACGTTGGTGACGAACTGGTGTCATATCGATGAAGTCGATAACCACTAAGCCACCTAAGTCACGTAAACGTAATTGACGAGCAATTTCATCCGCCGCTTCAAGGTTCGTATTTAATGCGGTTTCTTCAATATCACCACCACGAGTTGAACGCGCCGAGTTGATATCGATCGCCGTTAACGCTTCTGTCACATCAATGACAATTGAACCGCCAGAAGGTAAACGCACTTCACGTTGGAAGGCTGATTCAATTTGTGACTCAATTTGATAGTGGCTAAATAACGGCACTTCGCCTTGATACAGTTTCACACGATTGATGAAATCTGGACGCACAAGTTTGATATGTGCTTTCGCTTTTTCAAATACTTTCGGGCTATCAATTAAGATCTCACCGATATCACGACGCAAATAATCACGGATCGCACGCACGATCACATCACTTTCTTGGTGAATTAAGAACGGCGCCGGACGGCTTTGTGAAGCTTGTTTAATCGCTTCCCAATGATGTAAAAGTACTTTTAAGTCCCATTGTAATTCTTCTGGTGATTTACCTACACCTGCAGTACGCACGATAAGACCAACGCCTTCTGGTACATCTAAAGAACTCAATGCTTCTTTTAATTCGATACGTTCATCGCCTTCAATACGGCGAGAGATACCACCTGCACGAGGATTGTTTGGCATAATCACCAAATAACTACCGGCAAGGGAAACAAAAGTGGTTAAGGCTGCGCCTTTATTGCCGCGTTCTTCCTTGTTCACCTGAACGATCACTTCTTGACCTTCAGTCAAAATATCACGGATATTTGGACGACCTTGGAACACATAATCAGCAGGGAAATATTCGCGGGCAATTTCTTTTAAAGGAAGGAAGCCATGGCGCTCTGCACCATAATCCACAAAGGCAGCTTCTAAACTCGGCTCTACGCGAGTGATTTTCCCTTTGTAAATATTCGCTTTTTTCTGTTCATGACCCGGACTTTCAATATCCAAGTCGAATAAACGCTGGCCATCGACCAACGCAACGCGCAACTCTTCTTTTTGAGTCGCATTGATTAACATTCTTTTCATTGTCAATTTCTCGTTTTGAATTATCTAAAATACCTTGAAAATTAACCGCACTTTACAGATTTACTGACCTTAGCCATCGACCTCGTGTTTCTCGCGAACAGTCAATCTCACGACTGTATGTTGCTGGGTGCATTGATAGCATACTCAATTGTTATCTAAGACAATTTTCGTAAAACAATGCGGTGTGTTAATTACGCATTGCAAGGAAGCGTTAACCTTCAAGAAAAATATGTTGATTATCAATGTCTTATGCCATTCGCCGCATTGAGTTTTGACCAACATACAAAATCGTTTTCTAAATGCCAAATTTTAGGCGCAGAAAGACGCTCTATTATCCACATTCGGGGCTAAATTAGCAAGGCATTCTTGCTATTATCACCAGGGATATTGTGATATGATTCAGCCCAATTTTTAAAGGACAGATTCAATGACTGAAAAACAAGAAAAAATCATCAATCAATCCGTCAAAATGCTCACGATTTCTGAGGATGAAGCTGGACAACGCATTGATAATTATTTATTGGCAAAATTAAAAGGTGTGCCAAAAAGTTTGATTTATCGCATTCTGCGTAAAGGCGAAGTTCGTGTGAACAAAGGACGAATCAAACCTGAATATAAATTGCAAAATGGTGATGTGGTGCGTGTGCCACCAGTTCGTGTTTCTGAAAAAAATACCGCGCCGATTTCTAAAAACTTGAATAAAGTCGCCTCCCTTGAAAGCCATATTATTTTTGAAGATGATTGTTTATTAATATTGAACAAACCTTCTGGCATTGCGGTTCATGGCGGGAGCGGCTTGAATTTTGGTGTGATTGAAGCCTTGCGTGCATTACGTCCTGAAGCCCGTTTTTTGGAATTGGTTCATCGTTTAGACAGAGATACATCAGGTATCTTATTAGTAGCGAAGAAACGCTCTACCTTACGCAACTTACACGAACAACTTCGTGTTAAAACGGTACAAAAAGATTATCTCGCACTCGTGCGTGGGCAATGGCAATCTCATGTGAAAGTTGTGCAAGCCCCTTTATTAAAAAATGAATTGGCCAGTGGCGAACGCATTGTTAAAGTCAGTGAGCAAGGTAAACCTTCAGAAACCCGATTTGCCATTGAAGAACGCTATCAAAATGCGACCTTAGTAAAAGCGTCGCCTGTAACGGGAAGAACCCATCAGATCCGAGTTCATACTCAATATGCCGGTCACCCGATTGCGCTGGATGATAAATACGGCGATAAAGAATTCGATAAATATATGCAAGATCTCGGACTCAATCGTTTGTTTTTACATGCATTTTCCATTCGCTTTGAACACCCTAAAACGGGTGAAACATTACGTCTCAATGCTCAACTAGACGAAAAAATGAAAACAATTCTGAAAAAACTGCGTGAAAGCAAAGAGATAAACCCATAGACAAGAAAAATGTTTATTGCTATATTTGGCGATGGAGACAACTCGTTTCTATCATTAATTAACATATAACAACAAAGGATAGCAAAATGGCAAAAGGACAATCATTACAAGATCCTTATTTGAATGCGTTACGCCGTGAACGTATTCCTGTTTCGATTTATCTCGTTAATGGGATTAAATTACAGGGTCAAATCGAATCATTCGACCAATTCGTGATTTTATTAAAAAACACGGTTAATCAAATGGTGTACAAACACGCGATTTCAACTGTGGTTCCAGCGCGTTCTGTTTCTCACCACAATAGTAACGGCGGCCATCATGCAGCACAAACTCCTGACGCTGCAGCGGAAGTAGAAACACAAGCAGAATAATTCTGTTCAATGAATGATTTCATCAATTTAAGTGCGGTTGAAAATTCACCTGAAGTTTCAACCGCACTTTCGTCATCTAAAACAGGCGACAATAGCCAATCGGCAAAAGATAAAGCTGTCGTCGTGCATGTTTTCTTTTCTCAAAATAAAAACATTGAAGATCTGCAAGAATTCCAACTTTTAGCGGAATCTGCCAATGTTGAGATTTTACAAATCATCACCACGAGTCGAGCTACGCCACAAGCAAAATACTTTATCGGTGAGGGGAAAGTACAAGAAATTGCTGATGCAGTGAAAACTTTAGATGCCGATGTAGTTTTGGTGAATCATCAATTAATGCCCGCTCAAACCCGTAATTTAGAAAGCATTTGCCAATGTCGTGTAGTAGATCGCACGGGGGTGATTTTAGATATCTTTGCCCAACGAGCCCGCTCGCACGAAGGGAAATTGCAAGTTGAATTAGCTCAGCTTAAGCATTTATCCACTCGATTAGTCCGCCGAAAAACAGGCTTAGATCAGCAAAAAGGTGCGGTAGGATTGCGTGGCCCTGGCGAAACGCAGTTAGAAACGGATCGCCGTTTAATCAAGGTTCGTATCGCACAGTTGCAAAATCGTTTGGCGAAAGTCGAAAAACAACGCAATCAAAATCGCCAAACACGACAAAAAGCGGATATTCCGACCATTTCCTTAGTAGGCTACACCAATGCGGGGAAATCGACACTCTTCAATTTCATCACGCAAGCCAATGTCTATGCGGCAGATCAGCTTTTTGCCACCCTCGATCCCACATTAAGGCGTTTACAAATTCAAGATGTTGGTACAGCCATTCTCGCCGATACCGTTGGTTTTGTTCGCCAACTCCCCCATGATTTAGTGTCCGCTTTTAAATCTACGTTGCAAGAAACGGTAGAAGCCAGTTTACTCTTGCATGTTATTGATGCAGCAGACGCTCGAAAGATCGAAAATATTGAAGCGGTGAATTTAGTATTGGAAGAAATTAAGGCTAACAAAGTACCGGTATTGTTGGTGTATAACAAAATCGATTTATTGGAAAATGTAGCGCCCCATATTGAATATGATGACGAGAATAAGCCCGTTGCCGTTTATCTTTCAGCACATTCAGGTGAAGGATTAGATCTACTACTTGAAGCCATTAAAGTGCGGTTGAAAAATGAGATACTTTCTTTCACCCTCACACTGCTTCCGCAAGAGGGCAAAATTCGCCATGCGCTCTATCAATTAGATAGCATTCGTCACGAACAAATTTCGGATGAAGGTGAATTTATCCTCAATGTACAAATTGATAAAGTCGAATGGCTCAAACTTTGTAAACAATTCCCTAAACTGTCAGAAATTATTTACTAATACCGTATTGTTTTAATTTATTGGCGATCGCCGTATGTGATACGCCTAATCGTTGTGCTAATTTTCGTGTACTTGGATACTGAGCATAAAAAGCACGCAATACACTCGCCTCATATTGTCCCATAATCTCATCCAGGGTTTGTTCACCAAAATCATCCACAGAAATGACCGCACTTTGTACGGGTTTTAAATTTAAACTTTCAATATCAAGCTGATTATTTTTTGCTAAAGAACAGGCACGATACAACACATTGTAAAGCTCTCGCACATTACCTTGCCAAGGCTGCCCTTTCAAATAATTCAAAAAATCAGCATTATATTGCGGCATTGAAATCTTAAGCTGAGCACTTATTTCTTGTAAAAAACCGTCCGTTAAAGGCTGAATATCTTCAACTCGCTCACGCAAGGGTGGTACATTTAGTGCTAAGACATTTAAGCGATGGAATAAATCACTGCGTAATTTCCCTTGCTCTAGCAGTTTTTCCAGCGGTTCTTGTGACGTACAAATAACCCGAACATTTGCATGATGTTCTTTTTCTTCCCCCACTCGACGGAAAGAACCATCAGTTAAAAAACGTAATAATTTTGCCTGTAAACTTAATGAAAGCTCGGCAACACCATCTAACAACACCGTGCCTTCGTTAGCATATTCAAAAAAACCGATGGTTTCACTGTCACCCACTTTACGCCCAAACATTTCGCTTTCCGCATCTTCATCCGGCAGGCCTGCACAGTTTACTGCAATGAATTTTTTCTCACGGCGCAAACTCGCAAAATGGCAAGCTTTTGCTAATAAATCTTTACCCGTGCCCGTTTCGCCCTGAATTAAAAGCGGCACATCAAACATCGCAAAACGTTGTGCATTTTCGACCGCACTTTTCATGGAGAGGCTTTGAGTGACAAAGCAAGAGAACGGATCTTGTAGATTAAATGTCAGCATAAAATAAGCTCTGTTTTATTAAGTAATGCCGATATGATAGGAAGTTTATTGACATGTGTAAAGATTAATTTACATATAAAAAGGGCAATCCTTGACTGCCCTTTTAAATCATTTTTCGTATTATTTTTTCACTGCACGATCAAGTTCTTGTGCAATGATTTCCATACTTTCTAAACCACCAAACGCAAGATACCAATTGGCTGCATCAAGGTACACAATGTGTCCATCTTTATACGCTTTAGTTTGTTTGATGATATCGTTATCCAATACTTTTTGCGCATTGTTGGCTTTTTCTGTAATGGCCGCTGTACGATCCACTACGAGTAAAAAGTCTGGATTTTTTTCTAAGATATATTCAAAACCAACGCTTTGTCCATGCGTAGACGATTTGATGCTGTCATCAATCGGTTTAAAACCAAATTTTTGAAACACCATGCCATAACGAGAACCATCACCAAAAGCACTGATTTTACTTTCATTAACCAACACCAATAGTGCCGTTTTACTTTGTGCGTCTTTCGCAACTTGCGCGACTTTACTGTCTAACGCTGATAATTTCTCTTTTGCGACATTTTCTTTGCCAAAGATCTGTCCAAGTGCGGTCACATTTTGTTGAAAACTTGGATAATAATTTGTGTAGTCATTTTCAACATTAAATACTGGTGCGATTTCTTTAAATTTGTCGATCATTTTTTCTTGACGTTTAGACGCAATGATCAAATCTGGATTAAGTTCGTTAATTTGCTCCAATGATTGTTCTTTCAAATCACCAACATTTTTATATTTTTTGTCTGCAAATTCTGAAAGATAGTTTGGAATTTTTCCGCTTTGTGGGAAGCCCACAATTTTATCTTGCACACCTAATGCACGAAGCGTATCCGCTGCACCAAAATCGAGAACCACCACACGTTGTGGATTTTGTGGTACAACCTGTTTTCCAGCGGCATTTTCAACGGTAATATCTGCAGCTTGTGCAATACCGGTAAATGCAAAGAGTGAAAGTGCTAAAGTTGATAATGTTTTTTTCATGAAGATTTCCTCATTTATCTAAAATAAACGGCAATTTTATGGTTGTCGATATCCTGAATAGGTATCGCCATATCATAAATATCTTGTAGCACGGGTGATTGCATAATGTGGTTAACTTCACCTTGTTGGACTAATTTTCCATTTTTCATGGCAACAATGTAGTCTGAATAACAAGAGGCGAAATTAATATCATGAATCACAATCACCACGGTTTTGTTGAGTTCTGTCGCTAATTTACGCAAAACTTGCATGATCTGCACAGAATGCTTCATATCCAGATTATTTAATGGTTCATCCAACAAAATATAATCGGTATCTTGAGCAAGTGTCATCGCAATATAAGCACGTTGTCGCTGACCACCACTTAAGTTATCGATATATTGGTGGCGAATATCATCTAAATTCATATAAGCAATGGCATTATCAATAAAAGTGCGGTCAGTTTGGGTTAAGTTTCCTTTGCAATAAGGAAAACGCCCAAAAGCGACTAAATCTTCAATGGTTAGACGCAAATTAATGTTGTTCGTTTGCTTTAAAATCGCAAGTTGTTTCGCAATATCGCTACTTTTCTTACGATTGAGCAATTCACCGTTGAGGTAGATCTCGCCACTATCAGCATTCAACAAACGGCTCATAATAGACAGCACCGTACTCTTCCCTGCGCCATTTGGCCCGATAAAAGATGTAATTTTCCCCGTAGGAATGGTAACGGACACATTATCCACCACCTTTTTGCTTCCGTAACTTTTCGTAATATTGCGAATTTCTATTGCCATTTTTTGTTTGCTCTTAATAACAAATAAATAAAATACACACCGCCGACAAAATTAACGATGATGCTTAATGTCGTGCGGAACGTAAAAATATGGGTCACTAATAATTGCCCTAAAACCAAGGTTATAATGGAAATTAACATCGCGGCAGGAATAAGGACTTTATGACGATAATCACGAACAAATTCGAAGGTCACGTTCATCACTAATAACCCAAGGAAAGTAAGTGGGCCAACAAGTGCGGTCGACACTGAGGTTAAAATTGCCACGAGAATTAATAGAACTTTTAAGGTCTTTTGATAATCGATACCTAAGTTAATGGCATTTTCTCGCCCTAACGCCAACACATCAAAGCAATGCCAATATTTCAAACTGAAAACAATTGTCGCCACTAAAATGGCTAATGCGACCCACAAGATTTGAGTATTGATTCGGTTGAAGCTTGCAAAGCCAATATCTTGTGCGATCTGGAATTCATTTGGGTCAATCAACACTTCCATAAACGTCGTTAAGCTACCAAAGAAGGTGCCGAAAATAATCCCGACAAGCAGCAAGAAGAAAATATTTTGGTTTTCTTTCTTAAACAGGAAGTGATAAAGCACCAATGAAAACGCCATCATTAATCCCGTACACAACACAAACAATGCAATAGAATTCATTGAAAGCAATGTACTTGAACCGAAAAGGAAGATAATCGTCGTTTGAATCAGTAAATACAGTGAATCTAACCCTAAAATACTCGGGGTGAGAATCCGGTTATTCACGACCGTTTGGAAAATCATCGTAGCGAGTGCAATTGCCGCACCTGTAATCACAATCGCAATTAAGGATAAGGTACGATTTTCCAAGGCATATTGCCAACGGTTCGGTAAGTTGTAGCCTAAATAGAGTGCAAGAGAAACAATGGCTAACAACGACAATATAATCAGTTGAGAAGAAGATTTCTTAGCCATTTCTATACCGCTTTAATAATAAAAATAAGAAGACACCACTACCGAATACACCAACCACGGCATTAATGGAAATCTCATAAGGATAAATCACACTTCGACCTAAAATATCGCAGAATAAAACAAATACCGCACCTAACAAAGCGGTATGAGATAACACTTTCTTCAAGTTATCCCCTAAATAAAGCGTGACGATATTTGGAATAATTAGCCCCAAGAAAGGGATCACGCCAACAGACACGATAATAATCGAAGACACCACCGCCACAATGAGCAGACCGAGATAAAGTACCTGGTTGTAATTTAGACCTAGATTAACCGCAAAATCTTTCCCCATCCCGACAATAGAAAAACGATGGGCAAATAAATAAGCCACGATGAGTGTAGGAATACTGAAATACAACAATTCATAACGGCCTGACATCACAAGAGAAAAGTCCCCTTGTAGCCACCCGGATAAGTTTTGCAATAAATCTTCTTTGTAAGCGATGAAGGCAGTAATTGAACCGATGATATTACCGAACATAATACCCACTAAAGGCACAAAAATCGTGTCCTTGAATTTCAAACGGGACAGAATCGTCATAAATAACAATGTTCCAAGGAAAGACACGATGACTGCAATAGTGGTTTTTAACAACATCGAAGCCGTTGGGAAAAACAGCATCGCCATTAAAATCCCTAATCTTGCACTATCCATGGTGCCCGCAGTGGTGGGAGAAACAAATCGGTTTCGACTGAGTTGCTGCATCACTAAACCACAAATACTTAGGGATGCGCCAGCAATTAAGATACTAATTAAACGAGGCACGCGACTAATTAAAAAGATCTGCCATTGATTACCTTCAAAATTCAGTAACCCTTGCAAATTAACGGTACTTACCCCGAGAAAAAGTGAAATAAAGGAAAGCACTATCAAAAGAAAAATCAGATAACGTCTCTTAATCATAAAAATGAGAATAATTCTAAAATGCAAAGAGAATAGCATATTGAGGAAAAAGAGAAAAGATGAAGTGCGGTCAGTTTTCAGCTAATTTTTTAGGCCTATAAAAAATGCGGTCAAATTTGACCGCATTTTATTCACTATAATTTTAATGTTCTTTCAACTTCTTTCGCTCGGACTAAGAATTGCTTACGCTCTGCAGTTGCCATACCGCTGCTGGTACCCGGCAATTTTACTGTAAGCGGGTTTACTGCACGATCATTAATATGGAACTCATAGTGCAAGTGTGGCCCCGTTGAGATACCCGTATTCCCTGTTAATGCAATACGCTCCCCTTTCTTCACAGCTTGCCCTGCTCGAACTAAAGCACGACTTAAATGCATATACACCGTTTGATATTCACGACCATGGCGTATCACCACATAACGTCCTGCACCACCGGCTTGATAAGCCACTTTTTCCACCACACCTTCTGCTGGCGCAATAACTGGCGTACCTGGTGAAACAGCAAAATCTACCCCTTTATGCGGACGAACACGTCCCGTTACCGGATGGCGGCGATTTGGGTTAAATGGTGACGAAATACGTGCTTGGCGTTGTAATGGATAACGCGCAAAACCTTTGCCAAGGGTTTCCCCTTGTTTATCATAATAACGACCATTCGCCGCTTGAATACCGTAATAACTCTTACCATCGGCTATAATATGAATCGCTTCAACGTTACCTTGCCCCGTTAATTTATCGCCTAAGTATTCGCGAGACACTAAAATCGCAAACTTGGTCCCTTTACTGAGTTTCTGGAGACTTACCTGCCATTGTAATGCGGAACTTAATTGGCTGATTTGACGACCATCCAAACCTAAATCACGTAAACTTGAAGCAAAGGATCCGTTAATCGTGCCTTTTAGCACCTCTTTCTTCCAAATACTTTTCTTCTCTAAGATCTGGCGTTTAAACTTGCCGTCTTCAGTGCGCTCATAAATGCGCTCTTCTTTTTCAGACACCAACCAGTTTAAATACTCCAGCTGATCTTCTTTATCTAAAATCCAATAGAACTGCTGACCTGCGCGTAAGTTTTTTAATTCAGGATATTCGGCAATTAAATTTTTCGCCGTATCATCTTCTAAACCTGAAAGCTCTAACACGTCTTTTAAGGAGTCGCCACGCACCACGGTATGACTAAATTGATCGGTAATACGCAATGCCTGATCAGCTACATCTAAAATGCCACTGAGCGCATCTTGTGCATCTTTTGGTAAATCAGTTAGCTCATCAAACTGTGGTTTAATTTCATCTACTTCATCATCTTTGGCTTGGAGATCATCATCGTAAGAAGTCGCATCTTCCGTATTCGCATTCTGCTTAGTTTCAGGATGTTCGCCTGCTTGAGTTTGTTGCTTGTCTGATTCTGTTTTTTCAGGTGTAAGAGATTGATATTGAACGTTATCCACCATCTCTGGCTCAAGATTACTTTGCAAAGAAGGATCATAATCAGCGGTATCTTTAAAAGCGAGGAAAATACCCGTTAAAATAAGCAAAAGTGCGGCAAAAAAAATCGCCGCTTTTATACGGGATTTTCGTTTCCGTCGATCTCTAGCTAATTTAACGTGTTGCAAAATAGATACCTTTAAAATGAATAAAAAGCTTTTCGCTCTTCAGACTACAAACTCTAAAAAAAATTCATTTTACCCTAAAAATGTCAAATCTTATGCCTAAATATTAGGCATAGTCAGAATTTCTTGAGAAAAACAAGGAAATGAGCTATTTTAGTGAGCCATTTTTAAAGGGGGGATTATGCAGATTCACGCCATTCAACCAGCCCAACCAACACCATTAATTACGCTGAAAAATATCAATGTGGTCTTTGAACAAAAGACAGCATTACGGGATATTAATTTCAGCATTTATCCTAATTCAATTATCACCATTGTAGGGCCAAATGGTGGGGGAAAATCGACCCTCTTAAAAACCTTATTAAAATTGCAAACGCCAACATCTGGTGAGGTGATTTATAGCGCTAATGTCAGAATTGGCTATGTCCCACAAAAAATTCACCTCGATCACAGCTTACCGATGACGGTTGAGCGTTTTCTTGCGCTCAAAAAAGGTGTTAAAACACAAGAAATATCAACCGCACTTGATCAACTCTCTATCACTCATTTGAGAAAAAATAATATGCAAAAACTCTCTGGTGGCGAGATGCAACGCGTGTTATTAGCTCGTGCGATTTTAAACAAACCCAATTTACTGGTGCTAGATGAGCCGACTCAAGGGGTAGATATTAATGGTCAAGCTGAACTTTATCAGCTGATTCATCGCACTCAACAAGCTTTAAATTGTGCGGTCTTAATGGTTTCCCATGATTTGCATATCGTGATGGCGGACAGTAAAGAAGTGTTGTGCATCAATCAACATATTCGCTGTGCCGGCACACCCGAAAGTTTATCGAATGATCCGACATTTATGCGCCTTTGGGGCAATCAAATCTCACAAAATGTGGGCTTTTATACGCACCATCATAATCACCACCATAATATGCATGGTGATGTTTGTAGTTGCAGCGCCAATCCATCTGAATGCCAACAATAAGGAAAAATCATGTTTGAGATTTTATTTCCCGCCTTGCTTACGGGCTTACTGCTTTCCTTAATTACCGCACCACTGGGTGCCTTTGTGGTATGGCGTAAAATGGCTTATTTTGGTGATACCCTTTCCCACTCAGCCTTGCTTGGTGTGGCGTTAGGGATTTTCTTACAAATTAACCCTTATGTTGCCATTGTAATTTTGACAATTATTCTGGCCGTATTAATGGTTTGGCTCGAAAGTAACACACAATTTTCAGTGGATACCCTTTTAGGCATTATCGCACACAGTTGTCTTTCTCTTGGTGTAGTCACGGTTGGCTTACTTAAAAATGTCCGCGTAGACTTAATGAGTTATCTTTTTGGAGATTTGCTTGCCATTAATTTTAACGACTTACCTTACATTGGCGCGGGTGTCGTCATTGTATTAGGCACACTGCTTTACTTCTGGCAAGCCTTACTCTCTACCACCGTCTCACCTGAACTGGCTCAAGTGGAAGGCATTAACATCAAAAAAATGCGATTTATCTTGATGATTTTGACCGCACTTACAATCGCATTAAGTATGAAGTTTGTTGGAGCCCTGATTATTACATCGCTATTAATTATTCCGGCCGCAACAGCAAGACGTTTTGCAAAGACACCTGAACAAATGGTATTTATTGCCATTTTAATCAGTATGCTTTCCGTCGTTGGTGGGTTATTCCTTTCCGCCTTTTATGATACAGCGGCAGGTCCTTCCGTCGTGATTTGTTCCGCATTTTTGTTTTTGTTATCATTACTAAAAAAGGAATATTTATAATCCGCTCCAACCAGTGAAAACCATTTGCACCGCACCTTAAATCTTGATAAAGTGCGGGCAACTTTTGACGATATTTTAGGATAAGAAATGAGCCAAGAATATTTAGATTTTGAATTACCTATTGCTGAACTTGAAGCCAAAATTGAAGCACTACGTTCAGCATCTGATGACAAAATTGATTTACACGATGAAATTAAGCGCTTACAAAAGAAAAGCGATGAATTAACCAAAAAAACCTTTGCAAATCTTGATGCATGGCAGGTTTCTCGTATGGCACGTCACCCAAATCGTCCATACACGCTTGATTATATCGAACATATTTTTACTGATTTCCAAGAACTTGCAGGCGATCGTGCCTTTGCAGATGATAAAGCAATCGTAGGTGGTCTTGCGCGTTTAGATGGTCGCACAGTAATGATTATCGGCCACCAAAAAGGTCGTACAGTAAAAGACAAAGTGACTCGTAACTTTGGTATGCCTGCACCTGAAGGTTATCGTAAAGCGTTACGTTTAATGCAAATGGCTGAGCGTTTCAACTTACCTATCATTACCTTTATCGATACACCAGGGGCTTACCCGGGCATCGGTGCGGAAGAACGTGGTCAATCTGAAGCCATTGCTCGCAACTTACGTGAAATGTCTACTTTAAAAGTGCCTGTTATCTGTACGGTAATCGGTGAAGGCGGTTCTGGTGGTGCATTAGCTATTGGTGTCGGCGACAAAGTGAATATGTTGCAATATTCAACTTATTCCGTTATTTCACCAGAAGGCTGTGCGTCTATCTTATGGAAGAGCGCAGAAAAAGCCTCTACCGCAGCAGAAGTGATGGGCTTAACAGCCGCTCGTTTAAAAGAACTAGGTTTAATTGATAATATCGTTCCAGAGCCATTAGGTGGTGCACATCGTAATTATCATGAAATGGCACGTAATTTAAAACAATGCCTTGTTGAAGAATTAAACGAATTAGATACCTTCGACAAAGATGGCTTATTAGAAAGACGTTATGAACGTTTAATGTCTTACGGTTATTGTTAATAATGAATGAAAAGAGCGGTTAATTTAACCGCTCTTTTTTGTGTTTTGAGAAATAATGCATAGATGTAAGAAAAAGCATCAATGCTAAAATAAAAATAATGTAAAAGGAGTTCAAAATGAAAAATGTATTAGCAATTCAATCTCACGTGGTTTATGGATTTGCCGGTAATAAATCTGCCACCTTTCCAATGCAGCTATTAGGCGTAGATGTGTGGGCACTCAATACTGTGCAATTTTCTAATCATACCCAATATGGTAAATGGACCGGCATGGTGATTCCACAAGAACAAATTGGTGAAATTGCCAACGGTTTAGATGCGATTGGAAAACTGCAAGAATGTGATGCGTTACTTTCTGGCTATTTAGGTTCAGCGGAACAAGTTGACCAAATTATCTATGCTTTAGAGAAAATCAAAGCTCGTAACCCAAATGCACTTTACTTGTGCGATCCAGTGATGCCAAATGCCGAAAAAGTCTGCGTAGTAGCTGATGGTGTACGTGAACGCTTAATTGAAAAAGCCATTCCACGTGCGGACATCATGACCCCAAATCTTTCCGAACTTCGTACACTTTCTGACTTCCCTATCAACACCTTTGACGATGTGCTGAAAGCCGCCAATGCATTAGTGGCTAAAGGTGTGAAAAAAGTGTTAGTTAAACACTTAGGAAAAGCAGGTAAATTGAATGATCCTGATACCTTTGAAATTATTATGGCGACACCTGAAGGTGTATGGCATTTAAGTCGCCCGCTTTATAAATTTAACTTTGAACCAGTTGGTGTGGGTGATTTAATTGCGGGTACTTTCTTGGCACATTACTTAAACTGTGGCAACGATGTTGAAGCTTTTGAAAAAATGAATAATGCTGTGGCAGGCGTAATGAAAACTACGTTTGATTTGAAATCTTACGAACTCCAACCGATTGCTGCACGTTTTGAGATCTTAAATCCAAGCACAAACTACAAAGCTGTTAAAGTTGCCTAATGGATCTTTTTTCATTATTCCAAGCACAAATTCCAACCACCGCCAATAAGCTGCTCATTGCTTTTAGCGGTGGTTTGGATTCCACTGCACTGCTTTCTTTAGTTAAAAAACTCAGCGAAAAACGACCGTACTTAAGCCTGCGAGCTATTCATATCCATCATGGATTAAGCCCCAACGCGGATGCTTGGACGGCTCATTGCCAACAACTCTGTGAACAATTTGTGATTCCACTTATTATTGAAAAAGTTAAAGTGGAAATGCATGATGGTATTGAAGCGGGTGCAAGAGAAGCCCGTTATCAGGCCATTTCAACACATATTCAACCTGACGAATATCTGGTTACTGCACATCATTTGAATGATCAAACTGAAACCTTTTTCCTCGCATTAAAACGAGGAGCTGGATTACAAGGTTTGGGTGCTATGCAAAAAGAAAGTCAATTGTTCGGGATGCCTATTTTACGCCCCCTCCTTTCTTTTAGCCGTAATGAATTAGAAGATTACGTTCATCAAGAAAATCTGTCTTGGGTCGAAGACGAAAGCAACCAAGATAATTATTACGATCGGAATTTTTTACGTAACCAAATTTTGCCTGAATTACGCCAGCGATGGGGGCATTTGGATCATGCTGTTCAGCGTGCCGCACAACATTGTTTTGAGCAACAGCAACTGATTAATGAATTATTACAGACCTGCTTTGAACAGCATATTTTTGAGGATCAAAAACAGTTTTCGCTCCTAAACTTTCTAGACTATTCATCGCAAAAACAAACCGCACTTTTGCGAATGTGGCTGGCTAAAAATCAGATTGCCATGCCAACACAGGTTCAATTAATGCATATTATTGATGATGTAATTAAGGCCAAAGCGGATGCTTCTCCACTATTTCAACTTGGGGAACATATTATTCGCCGTTATCAACAATGTCTCTATTTAACGGGAAAATTCACTGATTTGTCGCAAACTTGTCTTGATATGCCGCTAAATAAACAGATTACCTTGCCTGATAATCTTGGTACAATTTATGCAACCCACAATGCGAAAGGCATTTTAGTGCATTGGAATGACGAACAGGTTCAACTTGCCGACACACAGGAGCCGATTCAAATACGATTTGCTTATACTGGCAAAGTAAAACGCCAGCATAATCGCCCTGCTGAAACCATGAAAAAAATTTGGCAAGAGCTCGGCGTTCCACCTTGGCAACGAAATCGTATCCCACTCATTTTCTATGGAGAGACTTTACAAAGTGCGGTCGGTTTTTTCCGTGTTTTTCAACGTGGAGAGAAATAAAAAATGGGTGATGATTCACCCATTTTTATGATTAAGAAAAGCGTTTAAAATACCTGCTGTAAACTCTTTCCGTAAATAAAAACCCAGTGGCAAGGTATCAATTACTTCCCCATTTTGACCGATGCCTTTCGTAATGGCTTTACTATTGGCGCCTTTTGGACGCAGTTGCATAACTTCACCAATACGTGCCGTAATCTGATCTAACTTTCCGAGCACAATATAATCCATCAACTCTTCCCAATCTTGGCGTAATTGATGTTCTTGTTCAGTCGAAGGACGCCATAAGATAGGCTGACCAATATGGCGCTCACGCAAAGGAATGTCTCGACTACCTTCAATGGGAATCCACAAGACTTTCGATAATTTATGACGAACGTGCGAATTTTCCCAATTTACTCCTGAGTTTTGAACCAAGGGCGCAAGGCTCACAAAGGTGGTTTCCAACGGAAAACCTTCGGCATTGATGGGTAAGGTTTTTAATTCGATGCCTAAATGGGAAAAGTCCTGCTCTGCTTTACTGCCGGCAGTCGCTCCTAATGCGGTTTCAAGCAACATTCCAACCCAACCTTTATCGCGTTTTAAATCTGGTGGAACGGGAATATTTAACTCATCTGCAAGTTCGCCAAAGGTTAACCCCGCAATAGATTGCGCTTTTTCTAATAAGGCTTGTTCGGTTTGTGGGATCATTCGTGGTATTTCTTCAATAATTTCGGTTTAACGTATTCTACGCCTTTGTCGATGTAAGGAATATTTTCTAGTTTCAATAAAAAGCGTTTTGCCGGCAATCCACCACCAAAACCAGTGATTTCACATTTTTTCCCCAATACACGATGGCATGGAATGATAATACTAATGGGATTACTCCCTACCGCACCGCCAACGGCTCGCACCGCCTTAGGGTTATTAATGCTTTCTGCCAGCCCGCCATAACTCACCGTTTTGCCATAAGGAATTTGACGCAATGCTGTCCAAATCGCTTGTTGAAATGCGGTACCTTTAGGTGATAAAGGGATATTAGAGAAACTTTCTGGCTCGCCATTAAAATAACGCATTAAAGCGGTGCGCACTTTTTCAAAAAGCGGTAAATCGTCTCGTAAAATCCAATTTGGATTTGGCGTGGTTTGTTCTAATTCACAATCTAAATTCGTTAAATGTTCACCATCAGAAAGCATTAATAACCGACCAATTGGTGAGTCCATATAAGTATAAAAAAGTGCGGTCATTTTTCTCTCGTTTTTTATGGCGTGATATAAGAAAAAAGCACACCAAACATACATTTGGTGTGCTGCGTATTATGCTAAATTTTTAACAAATTAGAAACTGTAGTTTAAGTTTAAACCGTAAAGGTTAGCACTTGCTTTAGAGGTATAATTCGCTGTTACTGTCGCTAAGCCACCAATTGATTGGCTTTCGGTAAAGTGAATTTTTTTACCACGTAAGTGTGCAAAGCCTGCATCAATAGAAAGGTTAGGAGTAAATTTATAAGTTGCCCCTACGCTATACCACATACGATCAGTATCTGGAATAGATGCACTTGCATGCTCTGTTGGTGCTGCAGCTTCATCATAAGCAATACCGGCACGAAGCGTTAATTTGTCATTTACATTATAGGTTGCACCTAATGCATAACGAGAATTGCTACGGTATTTTTCATCTTTATGGAAAGCAAGCTCACCGTCATTAAAGGTTGCGTGTAACTCTTTGAAACGGCTCCAGTGTGTAAATTTGTAGCTGTAGTGTAATGCCAAATTATCTGTGACTTGGTGGAAACCTGATAATTCTAAATAATCGGGTAAGTGTAATGTTAACCCACCTGCAGAAGGGCCTTGACCACGAATAGTACGACCGGCACTCACAGCATTATCATCTTCAAAGTCAATATCGACTTTTGAGTGATAGGCTAAACCAACGCGGTTATTTTCGTTAAACTCGTACACTAAACCTGCATTCCAACCGAAACCCCATGCATTTTTATCTTGTAAGTGAGTTAATACAGTTTCTTTATTCACACCTTGTAATTTTGCTAAAGAAGCAGCTGCGTTTGGTGAAATTCGTCCAGC
This sequence comes from Parahaemophilus parainfluenzae, assembly GCA_018366115.1. Lineage (GTDB taxonomy): Bacteria > Pseudomonadota > Gammaproteobacteria > Enterobacterales > Pasteurellaceae > Haemophilus_D > Haemophilus_D parainfluenzae_AB. Next base: position 169,646 of record JAGZIS010000001.1, read on the forward strand.
TTTCACTAATGCAGGAACTAATGGTGCAACATTTTTCACTGCATCACTTAAAATACCAGCACGACGCTCAATTTCTGCTTTTGCATAAACTGCATTTAAACCCACACCAGCAGTTAAACCTTGAGAGACACGATATGAACCGCTTAAATTTAGGTTAATCGCACTTAAATCGGTTTTACCACCGAATACACCCGCGTTGTAATCTGATTCATATTCACTTTTTAATCCAAAATTCACATTCATACCACCACCAATGGCAAATTTGTCATTAATTGGTGCCACAAAATACATATTCGGAATCAATGAACCTGGAACAACACTGTTATGATCTGCAGAACCTACTGCAACAGTACGACCTAGCGCATTAACTGTAACTGGACCACTCATGTGAATTTTAGAATCTACATAAACGCCACCCACAGAGAATTGATTGGTTTTGAATAAGCTCATTAATGCAGGGTTCGTTGCAACCACTGAAGCATTATCAGCAATTGCTGCTTCACCGGCATAAGCACGACCAAGACCTGATGTAGAAACTTCTGCTAATTGGAATGCAGCTGCATTTGCACCGCTTGCTGCTAACAATGTGGTCATTGCTAATAGCGTTTTATTAAATTTTCTCATTTGGAACCTTTTGTTATTAATAATAATGAAAAAAGCCGCGAGATTCTAAAACTCCAATAAATGGAGTGCAAATTATTTTAGATTAATTTTTAAGTGTTCCGACCAGTGATAAATAAATGATATTTAAATTAAAAAAATGCGGCTACTTTGGCAGAGCGTTTCAAAAATGCTAGAATATAACCAATCTTAATTTTAAATAAGGAAATCCTATGACAGTAACATGCAAAGCAGAAGAATCTCTCACTTGTAGTTGTGTTGATGTGGGTACGATTATTGACGGTTCAGATTGTTCTGTTGATATTCATCAAACCTATGCGAATAAAGCTGAAGCTGAAGCAGCACTTAATCGTTTCATTGAAAAAGCTCGCAAAACAGAAAGTGATCCTTGCGAGATTAAAAGTGAAATCACAGAAACTGAAAATGGCGCAAATTTAACAGCTCGCTTTACATTTAGCTGCCAAGCTGAAGCGATGATTTTTGAATTAGCGAATCGCTAAAAACACGTTAAAAAATAACCGCACTTTATCCTTTAAAATAAAGTGCGGTTATTTTTTTAGTTAAAACCCAATTAAATCACTATCGCAAACGTTTGCTTAATCTGATACAATCACGCCGTTTTATCATTTAACCTAAAAATATAGGATAACATTGTGAGCAAACCATCATTAAGTTATAAAGATGCAGGCGTGGATATTAATGCCGGTAATGAATTAGTTGAACGTATTAAACCACACGTGAAACGAACCACTCGTCCTGAAGTCATCGGCGGATTAGGCGGCTTTGGTGCATTATGTGCTATTCCAGGCAAATATAAAGAACCTATCCTCGTTTCCGGTACAGACGGCGTAGGCACCAAATTACGTTTAGCCATTGACTTAAAAAAACACGATACCATCGGTATTGATTTGGTTGCAATGTGTGTTAACGATTTAGTCGTGCAAGGTGCTGAGCCATTATTCTTCTTGGACTACTACGCGACAGGAAAACTTGATGTGGATGTTGCTTCAGATGTGGTCAAAGGCATCGCAGAAGGATGTGTACAATCTGGTTGTGCACTAGTGGGTGGCGAAACCGCAGAGATGCCGGGTATGTATCACGCGGGTGATTATGACCTTGCAGGTTTCTGTGTAGGCGTTGTTGAAAAATCAGAAATCATTGATGGTAGCCAAGTTAAAGTGGGAGATGCCTTAATCGCACTTGGTTCAAGTGGTCCACATTCAAACGGTTATTCTTTAATTCGTAAAGTCATTGATGTTGCTGGCGTAAATCCAGCCACTGAACAGTTAGATGGTCGTCCATTAAGTGAACAAGTGCTTGCGCCGACAAAAATCTATGTAAAATCTGTTCTCGCGTTAATCAAACAAACCGAAGTCCATGCTATTGCGCACTTAACGGGTGGTGGTTTCTGGGAAAATATCCCGCGTGTATTACCGAAAAATACCAAAGCAGTTATTGATGAAAGCAGTTGGGAATGGCAACCCGTGTTCAAATGGTTACAAGAAAAAGGCAACATTGAAACCTATGAAATGTACCGCACATTCAACTGTGGCGTTGGTATGGTGATTGCATTACCACAATCGCAAGTGGAAACCGCTTTAGCGATTTTAAAACAATCTGGTGAAAATGCCTGGTTGATCGGTCATATCGAAAGTGCGACAGATAACGAACCACAAGTTATCATTAAATAATTTCACTTTTCCATTTCAGGGCGAAAATTTCAGAATGAAAGGTTCGCCCTTCTTTTATGTAGAATAATATGAAAAAAATTGCCGTCCTGATTTCAGGGCAAGGATCAACTCTTCAAGCAATAATTGAGGCTTGTCAAACAGGCTTTATTCCAGGAAAGATTGTGACTGTCATCAGTAATAAAATCGATTCATTTGGCTTAGAACGCGCTGAAAGTGCGGGCATTCCTAGCCGAGTTTTTTTACGTCAAGATTTTACCTCCAATCTCGATATGGATAAGGCTATCGGTGATTATTTAGAAGATCTCAATGTTGATCTCATTGTGTTAGCCGGTTATATGAAAATCTTAACTAAACCATTTACACAACGTTTTGCTGGGAAAATTTTAAATATTCATCCTTCCCTTCTACCAAAATATCCAGGGTTACATACTTATCAAAGAGCACTTGAGAATGGCGACAGCGAACACGGTACAACCGTGCATTTTGTCAATGAAGAGATCGATGGGGGCGCCATCGTATTACAGGCTAAAGTGCCTATTTTTCCTGGCGATACCGTCGGGGAGATTGAACTTCGTACACGTGAACAGGAATACCACATTTATCCTTTAGTGATTAAATGGTTTGTTGAAGATCGACTAAAACTCATTGAAAATCAAGCCTATTTAGACGGCAAGCCGTTACCACCGAATGGTTACGCTAATGAGTAAAGCGATATACGCTCTTGAAAAGAGTGACTTAAATCACCATTAAACAACCTGATTTTATGAAAAAAACAATAAACCCTGTATAATCGGGGTTTTATTATTGTGGGATATAGTATGCAAATTAACTTTACTCAGATTTTTCAAGATAGCCTTAATTTTATGCGTAATCAGCGGAAAATCGTGCTGATTTTCGTTGGACTCTTTGTTGCCACACAATTGATTAATGCATTAGTGAGCGTTCCAATGCCGAGTTTGGGTGATAATCCTAATCCATCACAACAGGATATTATTGATGCATTGAGCAAAGTAGAGCCAACTGCACTGATTGGATCTTTTTTATTCCAACAATTATTGATATCTTTTATTGCGACCTTCGGTATTGCAACTATTCATCATATCAGTCAGCAAAATGAAAATCCGATTAATCAAGGGCTTATACTGACATTGCGCCGTTTTTTAGGTGTGGTCGTTTTAGATATTTTTATGAGTTTGCCACTTTTATTTGGCCTTGCTGATGTTATGAGCTCATTTTTAAGCAAAAATGCCCTCTCCCCTCTAGCCTTTGTTTCAATGGTATTTGGTTTATTTTTCTTTGTTCGCCTATGCTTATCCCCTGTGCATTATATTGCCTCCAATCAATCTATCGGGCAAAGTGCTTTACAAGTATGGCGTGCGGGTATTAAGCGTAATGGCGTATTAATTATTTATGCTTTACTCACTTATTTACTTCTTCCTTTAGTAGTGAACACCATTGGTGCAATCTTAGGTTCATCATTTTTAAGTGCTCTCGTTGGCATCTTGGCTGCATTATTTCAAATGTTTATTTTGGTATTTACTTACCGTTTTTACAGCTTATTTATGAAGGCATAATATGAAACAACTTCTTGAATTTATTCCTCTTGTTCTCTTTTTCATTACCTACAAAATGTTTGGTGTGCGTGATGCTGCGATCGTATTAGTGATTGCAACCATTGTTCAAATGATTGTGCTAAAACTGAAATATGGTGTGATTGAGAAACAACAAAAAATCATGGCGATTGCTGTCGTCTTTTTTGGATTGCTTACTGCTTATTTTAATGAAATCAAATATCTACAATGGAAGGTCACCATTATTAATGCTCTCTTTGCCATTGTGTTATTGGTTGCACAATTCCAATTCAATACGCCACTGGTGAAAAAGTTATTAGGCAAAGAAATCCAATTACCGGATAATGTGTGGAACAAATTGAATGTAGGCTGGGCAGGATTTTTCATTCTGTGTATGCTTGTAAATATTTATATCAGCCAAAATATGTCTGAAGATGCTTGGGTTGATTTCAAATCTTTTGGTTTACTTGGTATGACCTGTGTTGCGACAATCGTCAGCGGTGCTTATATTTACCGTTACTTACCTAAAGATGATCAAAAAAATGACGGGGACAAATAATGGTTTCAAATCTTATCGATAAAGACGGTCGTCAATCTAAAGGCGTATTATTATTACGCACCTTAGCGATGCCTTCAGATACCAACGCTAACGGTGATATTTTCGGTGGCTGGATTATGTCACAAATGGATATGGGCGGAGCAATTCTAGCAAAAGAAATTGCTCATGGTCGTGTCGTTACCGTTGCTGTAGAAAGTATGAATTTTATTAAGCCTATCGCCGTCGGTGACGTGGTGTGTTGTTACGGCCAATGTCTCAGTGTGGGTCGTTCCTCTATAAAAATCAAAGTAGAAGTATGGGTGAAAAAAGTTGCGAGCGAACCAATTGGGGAACGTTACTGCGTGACAGATGCCGTATTTACCTTTGTCGCGGTTGGAAAAGACGGAAAATCTCGATCTATTCCACGAGAAGGTAATCTTGAATTGGAACGCGCATTAGCCTCTATCGAAGAATTACAATTAAATTGTTAAAAGGAGAAATGATGTATTATGTGATTTTTGCCCAAGATATTCCTGGCTCTTTAGAAAAACGTCTTTCAGTACGTGAGCAACATCTTGCTCGTTTAAAACAATTACAAGCAGAAGGTCGCTTATTAACAGCAGGTCCCAACCCCGCCATTGATGATGAAAATCCCGGCGAAGCTGGCTTTACCGGCTCGACAGTGATTGCTCAATTTGAAAGCCTGTCGGCAGCAAAAAACTGGGCTGCACAAGATCCTTACGTAGAAGCGGGCGTTTACGGTGATGTGATTGTGAAGCCTTTCAAAAAAGTTTTCTAAATAAAACGAACTCTACACTCAAAGACGGATCTAAATATCCGTCTTTCTCTTTATATGGAATCTCCTATGCGAGCACTTAAACACACGACAATTTCGTTATTAATTTTAACCGCACTTTCAGGCTCAGCTTTGGCTAATCAGCATGCCCATAAAAACAAAAATGAAACTGTGCCACAAATTAACCTTGCAGAAGAACAAGCCAAATGGGCACAGCAACAGCATGCTCATGAATTAAAGTTGATTGAACAACGCGCGACTTTTCTGCAATTAGAATCGCTCCTAAAAAGTGCGGTCAAAAATAATCATGTTTCTAATAATGCCAAATTATTTCTTGGGCTTATTGATTCTTTAAAAGGCTATCCATTGCAAACTGATGCTATGGCGGCTTATTTAGATGCGCGTGTAAAAACCGTTAATCGCGATACGCCTCGTGAAGAAGTAAATGCATTACGAACAGACATTGAACAATTTATTCAGCAACATTCCTCTCATTTTCTACGCGGAAAATTAGAACAAAGCATTTTTACATTATTAATCAATGCTGAAGATACTCAAGCGCTCGCTAAACTCACGCCAAATAATTTGGAAACACAAATTGCCGTGCTCACGGCTAAATATCAAATAGAAGCAGCCAATACCAATCAAACCGCAGAAAACCAATCAAACGATAAGAATAAATCGGCTATTTTGTCTGAATATGAACAACTTTGGCTCAATAATGCTGAACTTCCTAATGATGCGCAACTCTGGGCGGCTTGGTATTCACAAGGTGGACGCTCTGAAGAGAAAATCTATCAAAAAGCGGAAATGCTTTTTAGTAAAAATGACGCGAAAGGTCTCGAAATACTCGCTAAAGAATTAGAAAAAGTTGATGGTGCAAAAGAAAATGCTCAGGTAAATATCGATTTGGCTCTTTATTTGGATCTCTTAAAAAATCCAGCAAATCTGAAAACACTCGCTGAGAGCCTGCCATTAATTGATGGTAATACGAATAAAATTATCCATAAATTTGCCGTAGTGCTAGGTTTTGCTCGTTATTTACGAACCATTCCGGAAAATATGGATGAGCCAACCTTCACCCCTTACGAGCAATGGGCTAAGACTTGGCAATTAAACGAAACTGAATTACGTGATTGGAAAATCGCCTTTATTAGCCGTTTCTTTGATAATGAAAGTCCTAATTTTGTGCAATGGCGCGATCAAGAACTTCTCAAACTCAATGCAGATAATCTCATTGAACGTCGTTTGCGTACGGCTATTTGGCAAAAAACGGATTTATTAGGTTGGTTGAATACCCTTTCCAATGAAGCGAAGCAAAAACAAGAATGGCGTTATTGGATGGGGAAAGCACTCGAAAAAGAGAATGTCACAAAAGCCAAAGAAATATTCTCTGAATTAAGCAACGAACGCGGATTCTACCCAATGTTAGCGACAGCAAAATTATATCCTGAAAATCGTGGCGCAGGATATGATTTCGGTCAAGCAGAATTATATGTCGCGCGGAGTATTTCCGATCCCTACTGGGCACATGAATATAAAAAATTTCAACCAGAGCTCGCAGAAATTGCTGAATTACGTCAATTAGATCGATTAGGCGCTGCCAAACAACGTTGGCGTTTTCTGTTAGAAAAATTATCGCAAGAAGAACAACTACAGATTGCTTTAAGCCAATATGCGAATGAACAAAATTGGTTTGAATTAGGTGTGGATGGGTCGATTATTGCGAAAGCATGGGATTATATCGGATTACGTTTACCAAATGCTTACAGTCAATATTTTGATATTGCCCTCAGCAATGTGAATCTCAGCGCAACGGAACCTCAAGCTATTGTGGATAATCGTGTAACCAAAACTTTTGCCATGGCCATTGCTCGCCAAGAAAGTGCGTGGAATCCAATGGCACAATCTTCCGCAAATGCGCGTGGATTAATGCAGCTATTACCAAGTACCGCGCAAAAAACAGCAGAAAATCAACAGCTTCCTTATAACGGTGAGGTAGATTTATTCAAACCGCTTAATAATATTTTACTCGGTACAGCTCACTTAAATGAGCTGAATGCTAAATATCCAAATAATCGCATTTTGATCTCCTCTGCCTATAATGCGGGTGCAAGCCGTGTAGAAAAATGGCTTGCGAGAGCCAATGGCAAATTGGCCATGGATGAATTTATTGCCTCCATTCCATTCTTTGAAACTCGAGGTTATGTTCAAAACGTATTAACTTACGATTTTTACTATCAACACCTACAAGACAAAGAAAAATTACAAACCTTTAGCAAAGAGGAATACGATCGGCTATACTAGTCGCACTAGTTTAATAGTATAGGATTGTTGATATGTATATTAGTCGCAATTTAGAACAATGGAATGCTTTCCTCGCGACCTTGCAAACCGCGTTTGAGCAAGGCAAAGCACAAGATTTCTTAACGCTCCTACTCACACCTGATGAGCGCGATGCGGTGGGGTTACGTTTACAAATCGTGGCGCAGTTATTGGATAAAAACCTCTCACAACGAGAGATTCAACAAAATCTCAATACCAGTGCGGCAACCATTACGCGTGGTTCTAATATGCTCAAAACAATGGATCCGGATTTTATAAACTGGGTGAAAAGCCAACTCGATGAGCAAGCTGCAAAAAACTAAGCGAATTCTGACCGCACTTTTACATCTTTTTCGCCCATCTTGGTGGAAAAAAAATTGGCAACGGGTTGCGTGGCGTTTTTCTCTCGCAATCCTGACGTTTTTCATTTGCTTCCGCTTTATCCCTGTTCCCTTCTCTGCCTATATGGCACAGCAAAAAATCGGGCACTTATTGCAGTTAGATTTCAGCTATTCAATCAAATATGATTGGGTAAGTCTTGATGAAATCTCACCGAATATGCAGCTTGCGGTGATTGCCGCTGAAGATCAAAAATTCCCCCACCATTGGGGCTTTGATTTTGAGGCAATTCAAAAGGCCTTTAAATTCAATGAAAAATCTCGCCGAACCCGAGGCGCTTCAACGATTTCTCAACAAACAGCAAAAAACCTCGTTCTATGGCATGGACAAAGTTGGTTTCGCAAAGGATTAGAAGTTCCCACAACAGCATTAATGGAAATCTTTTGGTCCAAAGAACGCATTTTAGAAGTGTATTTGAACATCGCAGAATTTGGTAATGGCATCTTTGGTGTGGAAGCCGCTAGTCGCTATTACTTCAAAAAATCAGCGAAAAATTTAACTCAATCAGAAGCGGCATTACTCGCTGCGGTTTTACCAAATCCGATTATCTATAAAGTAAATAAGCCTAGTGCATTAGTTCGTAAAAAACAAAGTTGGATTATGGGACAAATGAATGGATTAGGCTTAAATTATCTGAAAGAAATGTAGATTTTCCATAAAGAAAAAAACCTTGAAACTCACTTTAAGTTTCAAGGTTTTAAATTTGGTGGAGATAATCGGGATCGAACCGACGACCTCTTGAATGCCATTCAAGCGCTCTCCCAACTGAGCTATATCCCCAAATAACGCAAGCTATGATAAATTTCAGCTGATAAACTGTCAATATTGAAATAATCAAATCCCGCTTATCAGCCTAAATATTAAGCGTTTTGAGATTTAATAAAATCAATGGCACGCTGGATACGCGCTAACACACGTTCACGGCCGATACCCACTAATGTCACATCCATAGAAGGTGATTGACCTGAGCCTGTTACTGCCACGCGTAATGGCATCCCGACTTTACCCATACCCACTTCTAATTCAGCAGCGGTTTGTTCAATCGCTTCATGCGTAGAATGTAAATCCCAGCTAGAAAGAGCGGTCAATTTTTCTTTTACTTTTTCAAGTGGTTCAATCGCCGCTGCTTTAAAGTGTTTCTTCACAGCTGCTTCATCAAAGCTTTCAAACTCTTCGAAGAAATAACGGCTTGCTGATGCCATTTCTTTTAAGGTTTTACAACGTTCTGCAAGCATCGTCACGATTTCAGTTAATGCTGGGCCATTTGAAGTATCAATACCTTGATCTTTATAGTGCCATGCAAGGTGTTTGGCCACATATTCAGGTGGTAATTCACGAATGTAATGATGATTTAACCACAATAATTTTTCTGTGTTAAATGCACTTGCAGATTTACTCACGTGATCTAATTCGAAGAATTTAATCATTTCTTCACGTGTAAAGATCTCTTGGTCACCATGACCCCAACCTAAACGAACAAGATAGTTAATTAAGGCTTCAGGTAAATAACCGTCATCACGATATTGCATCACACTTACCGCACCATGACGTTTTGAGAGTTTTTGGCCATCATCACCATTAATCATGGAAACGTGCGCATATACTGGAATTGGTGCGCCTAACGCTTTTAAGATATTAATTTGACGAGGGGTGTTGTTAATATGGTCTTCACCACGCACAACGTGAGTAATGCCCATATCCCAGTCATCCACTACCACACAGAAGTTGTAGGTTGGTGAACCGTCTGTACGACGAATAATTAAATCATCTAATTCGCTATTGCTGATTTCAATACGACCACGCACGGCATCATCAAATACGACTGAACCCTCTGTTGGGTTTTTAAAACGTACAACATGTGGCTCATCGGCTGCATGATTGTGATCATGTAAACAATGACGGTCATAACGTGGTTTTTCTTTGTTTTGCTCTTGTGTATGACGTAATTCTTCTAGGCGCTCTTTAGAGCAATAGCAACGATAAGCCAAGCCTTGCTCAATCATTTCATCAATCACTTGATTGTAACGATCAAAGCGTTTGGTTTGATAATAAGGACCATGCTCCCAAGCAAGGTTTAACCACTCCATCCCTTCAATAATTGCCGCTGTTGCTTCCGGTGTAGAACGCTCTAAATCGGTATCTTCAATACGTAATACAAATTCACCGTTGTTATGTTTTGCAAATAACCAAGAATAAAGGGCTGTACGTGCACCGCCCAAGTGCAAATAACCTGTCGGGCTTGGGGCAAAACGCGTACGTACTTTGACATTCGGATCTAATTCAAAAGGAGGATCAATTTTCATTTTCTTAATAACCTATTCATTTACAAAAATTACCTTTATTTTACTACGACTTGCGTGACTTCTAAATAAAAAATCTGATTTTATGCCTATTTTTGCAACAACTAGACGCTTTTTCATAAAAATATATTGACTGAAATCTCATTATACTTATAATGCCAATCCACAACATTAAGGGCGATTAGCTCAGTTGGGAGAGCACCTCCCTTACAAGGAGGGGGTCACTGGTTCGAGACCGGTATCGCCCACCACTTTTTCCAAAGTTGGCTTTAGTGTTGTAAAAGTTTGGCCAAGCGGGCGATTAGCTCAGTTGGGAGAGCACCTCCCTTACAAGGAGGGGGTCACTGGTTCGAGACCGGTATCGCCCACCACTTTTCTAAAGTGTTCTTTCCGCTCAAACTTTCCCATTATTTAAACGCTTTTCTTATGTGGGCGATTAGCTCAGTTGGGAGAGCACCTCCCTTACAAGGAGGGGGTCACTGGTTCGAGACCGGTATCGCCCACCACTTAATTTTAGTGTTTAAATAAATCCGAATACCTTTTCAGGTGCATCGGGCGATTAGCTCAGTTGGGAGAGCACCTCCCTTACAAGGAGGGGGTCACTGGTTCGAGACCGGTATCGCCCACCACTTTCTTAAAGTCCTTTTTAAATCTGTCAAATTAACATTAATTCTGTTTTATCTTATAAATAAAAACGGCCACAAAACGTTTCATTTTATGACCGCACTTTCATTAAATTTTTAGATTAAACCGGCTCTAAACCTAACACTTTACGTCCATTGATACTGGCAATATCAACCATTGCATCAAGATGAGGGAAACGACAGCCCGCAGCAAGTAAGCTTAGTTCTTGCCATAAATCCCCTTCACAAAGGGGCACCATGTAATCACAGATATTATCCGTACCTAACGCGACTGTAATCCCTTCCGGAATCATTTCATCTGCCGGAGTCAATGCGTTATGGAAAGGCATCAAATCTTCTTTTCGGTTACTATCAATCCACGCCATTGGACAAGCAATCATCATCATTTTTGCCTGACGCATTTTTTCATAAAGTTTATAACGATATTCTCTGCTATGCGCACCGATAGAAATACCATGGATCGCCACGACTCTACCTTCCATTCCATGTTCAATGGTTTTATCGCAAAGCTGTTCGGTTTCTTTTTCTTTTGGAGAGTTGAATTGATCCACATGCACATGACACATAATGCCGCGAGATTTAGCTGCATCAAGTAAAATATCCATTGCTTCAAGGCCGCGACCATAATCCAGCTCATCGCGATAAGGTAAGCCTCCAATCATATCCACCATATCAGAGCCAATATCAAACCATTTGCGTGCTTCTGGCTCAATCACCCCTTTTAAGGTCTGATTCGCAAATTTCAAAATAATGTCATGCTTATAAACTTCGCGAGCTTTGTGTGCGGCAATAATGGCTCGGTCTTCACAAATCGGGTCGATATCCACAAAAGTCCCAAATGCCGTCACCCCTTGGGAAATCATCAATTCAATCGATTGACAGAAACGGGCGTAATAATCATCAACACTTGATGTACGTTTAACTTCATCTACTAAATCCCATTTTTGTTGAAGATTACTGTTGTGATAAATGCCAATTTTTTCAGGTGTCATTGTAAAAGCACGATCTGCGTGAGCATGGGCATTAACCCACCCACCTTTTTTAATGATTTCGTCTCGAATAAACGTTTTAAAGCTACGAACGTGATTTCTCATAATAACTCCGCCAAAAAAGAAAGGAAAAGAGAGACGAGAAGTGTATTAATTGAAAAGCAAACCCCATAAGGATCGGGTCTATTATGAATTGTTTGCAATGTTATGAAAAATTCGCAGATTTTAATTAATAACATCTTTTCAGTCTTTCAACTGAGTGCAAAGTATAAGATTTTAAGCACAAAAAAGCTATCTATTTATTGACAAAAGAACGCTCTTGTTTGAAGACGTCTAAGAACAAGCCGAGTGGTGGGCGGCTTGACGATTGCTCAGTATAAGTGCGGTCAAATTTCTTATAGTTTCCTTTGCGATCAATATGATATTGAGTGCCATCCGGCTGAATAATGACATTCCAACGGAAATTCGATGCCAACACCCAAGGATCGCCATTAAGCTCAAATAAATTACGGCCTTGTGCATAATCCGAAACTGGATTTTTCACTTTAAAGATCGATGACATCAATGCTGGTAATAAATCGGTATGACTCGTTAATTTTGAGACTTCTTGTACTGGTAAATCTTTCCAGTAAACAATAAATGGCACTTGGATTTCATCACGACCAAAATAGTTTTCTTGCGCTTTTTCATCCAGTTTATTAAACGTTGTACCGTGCTCTGCCGTAATAATAACAATCGTATTATCTAAAGAGACTGATGCTAAAGTGTCATCAATTTGTTGATCAATCTCCGCAAGCGATTTGGTGTAATTTTCTTCCGCTTGATCCGCAATATCTAAATCCACATAAGCAAACCAAGGTTTATCCTCTTTTAAGAGAGATAAAACATCATTTATCGCTTCTTTTGGCGAAGAGGCTTTCACTTTAGGCAATTTCACATTACGGAATAAAGCTTGTTTAAACAAGCTGTCTTTAAATGCCGTAGATGAATAAGCGACAAATTGATATTTTTCATCTTGCAACTTTTTGATTAACACTGACGGCGTATGATTACTCAAAATACTGTCCGTGTAATTCGCATTCAGCCCATAGAATAAGCCTACTAAGCCTGCATTATTCGTATTACCGCTGCTGTAATGATTCGTAAATTGAGTAGAGCTTGTGGCAAACTCAAACAATTTAGGCATTTTCTCGCTAGTCAGCGCATCATAACGTAAGCCTGAAACGGTAATCACGAGAATGTTTGGTTTGTTTTCAACTTGCTCAAACTGAAGATCTTTTTTCGGATAATCAATTTTTAATGCATCCAAACGCCCTTCTTGCTCTAAGCGCTGAGAATATGTTTCCGCATTAATAAATCCTTGTTTTTCCAAAAAGGTTCTTGCGGTCATTGGATAAGAAAGTGGGAAGTTTGAACGCTGCATAGTAATCGGACGATATAAAAATGCATCCGCCCAAGCGTAAATTAAGTGTGTCGCGACAAACGTGGAAGTCAGCATTAATCCAACTTTCTTCAGCCATTTCTGACGCTCTAAACTACGTAATTTTTCCCAACTCCAACGGGAGAAAAGCATTTGGATTAGCAAAATAATCGGCATTGGCGCAAAGAAAATTTGCCAATCCCGTGAGAGATCGCCCTTTTCAGGGTTCACTAACAAATTCCAAACAATAGAAGAAAGGTGGATATTAAAGCGGTTAAAAACTTCTGTATCAAACAGTAATAAAGTGGTGCAAATTGTCGCGATAATCACCGTTAACCCACGGAAAGTGCGGTGATTTTTGATGATAAAACTCAGTGGAAAAATAACCAGCAAATACAGGGCAAAAACACAAAAGCTGAAATGGCCTAATAAACTGATGAAGAAATAAATTTTGCCAAGTAATGTGTCTGGCCAGTCAATGAGAAAGGCATAACGACTGCCAATAAGAATTGCGATAATAATGTTAAAAAAAGCAAACCAGTGTCCCCACGAAATTTTTCGTGAGGTTTCTTCACGGTATTCACGTCCGTTAAATTTGCTCTTTTTAAACCAAAACATTTTATTTTATTTTTACCGAATTCATTAGAGAGTTGGCAAAGGCTTGTGCTAATGCTTCACGCTGTACGGCTGGTACGCTAGTGGTTAATAAATTACTGGCCATATTGCCTAAAGCGATAAGAGAAAGATCAACGGGCGCTTTGTGAGTTTCAAGCACGCTAATCATGTCATTAATGATGGCATTAACTTGCCCATCGGAATACTTTGAATGTTGAGCCATTTGGAATGTTTAAGCCTGTTTCTAAATACAAAAAACTTCTCATATCATACCCGATAATTTGTCCAATCTGAATAATTTCTTTTTTCTTGCTTAAAAAGTGCGGTTATAATTTAAGGTAAATTTTACGAAGGAAAAAATTATGAGCATTACGGTTAATCAAATTGTGCTACATCAATTAGTTAAGCACGCTGAAAATGAAACCACTACGATGGAAAGCGTGTTGCGTGATGAACTTCTTACCATTACGCCAGAAGTCGAACAAATGATGTTGCAACTACATCAAGGCTATCAAAATAAAGGTAAAGCATTTGGTATCTTCCAAGAGAATTCCATTTTTGCACAAGATCTGAATCGTTTATTAGAAAATGAAATCGACTTTTTAAATTTCAGCCAGCAATCCACGAAATTATTAGCACAAGAATTGGGCAAATATAATTTTGCTGACAGTGGCACACTCATCCTATGTCAATACAACTTTTTAGCGACGGATTACTTATTCATCGCCCTGTTAGATAGTCGTATCAGTATGTTAGTTGACGAAAATCTTGAAATTCGCCGTACGGAATACTTAGATATCACGCAATTTGATATAGCTGCACGTATCAACTTAACGGATTTGCAAGTGAATGCCAACTCAAACCGCTATCTCACCTTCATTAAAGGTCGTGTTGGTCGTAAAATCAGTGACTTCTTTATGGATTTCTTAGGGGCTGAAGAAGGTTTAAATCCACAGGTTCAAAACCAATGCTTATTACAAGCAGTCAGTGACTACTGTGAACAAGGTGAATTGAACAAAGAACAAACTCAAGCCGTGAAAAAACAGGTATTTGAATACTGCAAAGGTCAATTAGCAAGTGGTGATGAAATTGCCTTAACTGAACTTTCAGCGAATTTACCGACTCTAAAGGAGCGCCCTTTTGTCACCTTCACAGAAGAGCAAGATTACGGCTTGGAGGAAACCATTCCACCAGTACGTTCAGCCTTAAAAACATTAACTAAATTTTCAGGTTCTGGTAAAGGTGTGACATTAAGTTTTGATGCGGATTTATTAAATAACCGTATTGAATGGGATCCACTCACAGATACTTTAACAATCAAAGGGATACCACCAAATCTGAAAGATCAACTTCAAAAAGCATTAAAGTGCGATAATTAATTTGGCAAGATCATAAAGTTTCGGTATCATTCGACATAACTTTGCAGTAAAAGGTAAAAAATATGCAATTAAGAACATTTTTAGGTGTAGTTGTTTTAGCATTAAGTTTAACTTCTTGCTCAACGGTACAAAAAGTCGTTTATCGTATTGATGTTCCACAAGGTAACTATTTAGAAGCATCGACGGTAGCACAAGTAAAACCGGGCATGACAGCGCAACAAGTACAATATTTACTTGGCACACCGGTTTTAATCGATCCTTATAGTAACCTAACTTGGTATTACGTATTCTTACAACAACACTCTTACCAAAAACCTGAACAGCACACATTTACGGTGAAATTCGATCAGAATGGTTTAGTAAGCAGTGCAGAATTAGATAAGCCATTACCTGAAGTGGCAAAACAAGACGAAAATAATACTATTATCAGCACACCTGAAAATGCAGGTAAGAAAAGCTGGTGGAAATTCTGGTAATCATTTAAAAATAACACCTGCTTGTCATATCAAGCAGGTTCGTTGTATTACAAGGGAATGAAAATGTCAAAAATTCTATTAGTTGATGATGATATTGAACTAACAGATTTGCTTGCTGAAGTTTTACGACTGACTGGTTTTGAAGTCGAGGTCGCGAATAATGGCCAAGAAGCGTTAGATAAACTAAATGCAAGTCACCAGTTAGTTTTACTAGATATCATGATGCCCGTATTAAACGGCATTGAAACACTCAAGAAAATTCGCCAAACATCAAATGTCCCTGTAATGATGCTTACCGCTCGAGGTGAAGAAATCGATCGTGTTCTTGGCTTAGAACTCGGTGCCGATGACTATTTACCAAAACCTTTTAACGATCGAGAACTGGTTGCTCGCATTAAAGCTATTTTACGTCGTGCTACGCCAGTAGAAAAAGAAAATACTCAAAATTCGACCGCACTTCCATCAGAAGAGAATACATTGGAATTTTATGGTTTAGTCCTTTATTCTGGTCTTCAACAAGCCTCTTATAAAGGGCAGGATCTCGGTCTAACCGGCTCTGAATTTGCCCTACTTCATAAACTTGTGCTTCGTCCTGGACAAATTGTCTCGCGTGAAGAATTAAGTATGAATGTGCTTGGCAAACACCTTTCTCCTTTCGATCGCTCGATTGATATGCATATGTCAAACTTGCGCAAAAAACTTCCAGAAAGAGACAATGGCTTACCATGGCTGAAAACGCTACGTGGTCGTGGTTACTTATTGGTTTGTGAATAATGCTTATTAAGAAATTTAGCTTAAATCAGCTCACTATACGCACATTCACTGTCTTTTGGTTGGCATTCTTTGCCATGACCGCGCTTTCAGTCGCACTCCCTTATTTTGATAGCCGCTTATACTCAGATTTAAATCAAAATGAAATATCGAGCTATCAAAAGAAACTCGTTGAATCCATTCGTAACAATAGAATCAATGGTATTCTCGCAGGCGTTCCTGTGCTTCCAACTGATAAATTCGACTCTGCTCGCCCAGTCATCATGACGCCTGAAAAAGAAATCTTCGGCGCTTTAGGCGAAGAAAGAATACATATTGCTCAGTTCGCCCAAGAATCCAGTAACTTCGCCCAGCCACAACGCAAAACGTTTAAAGATATTCAAATTGCAGGACCTTTTAAAGTCTATATTGGTGACGCTGAACAATCCTCCGAATTATTCTTTGTGTCTCGAGCAAACGGCCAACAAGAAATTTTACGGTATATGCTTGACCATCCCTGGGTCTTATTACTCTTAACCTTAATTATTACAACGCCTTTACTTTGGTGGTTTACACATACTATCGTCAAACCTATTACTAATTTACAAAAGGCGGCTAATAGCGTGGCATTAGGAAACTTTAAAGTTGATAATGAATTAGCAAATCATGGTCCATCAGAATTACGAGAAGTAGGTCAAAGCTTTAACAAGATGTCGATTGCGATTGATAATCTCATTTCTAATCAACACAATCTACTCTCCTCTATTTCTCATGAATTAAAAACACCACTGACACGTTTACAACTTTCCACAGCCTTGGTTCGCCATCAAACGGGTGATATTGAGCCAGTTAAACGCATTGAGAAAGAAATCCAACGAATGGACAAAATGATTAGCGAGTTGTTACTCATTTCTCGCCAACAAATGCATTCTCAAATGGAGCATAATTTATTTCCTATTAATCAGCTTTGGGATGATGTGATCAAAGATGCCTTATTTGAAGCTGAGCAGCGCAAGATCGCCTGCGATGTCAATATTTCTATTTTACATCCTGAAAAACATATGATTTACGGCAACCTAAGCTTGCTCACCAGTGCGATTGAAAACATCATTCGAAATGCACTGAAATATACGAAAGATCGTATTTTCTTAACCATTGATTTACATAAAAATGAGCAGGATGATCATTGCCTACAAATTCGAGTAGATGACAATGGCTTAGGGTTGCCACCTGAAGAGTTCGACAAAATCTTTAAACCATTCTATCGAGTCGATGAAACTAGAACTCGAGCCACTGGCGGAACGGGATTAGGTTTAACGATTGTCTATAATGTTGTGAATGAGCACAATGGAAAAGTATGGGCTGAATCCAGCAATTTAGGTGGACTTGCCGTCACGATTCAACTCCCATTATGGAAGCAACATTAATCCCAAAATAAAAGGCGATATTTTCATATC
Organism: Parahaemophilus parainfluenzae; assembly: GCA_018366115.1. Classification (GTDB taxonomy): domain Bacteria; phylum Pseudomonadota; class Gammaproteobacteria; order Enterobacterales; family Pasteurellaceae; genus Haemophilus_D; species Haemophilus_D parainfluenzae_AB. Next base: position 187,617 of record JAGZIS010000001.1, read on the forward strand.
GCCTTTTTCTTATTTAATTTTCACTCGTTTTAATCGCAATGCATTGGATAGCACAGAAAGCGAACTCATTGCCATGGCTGCCCCTGCCAAAACAGGACTTAAGTAGCCTAATGCCGCAAGTGGAATACCTAGCACATTATAAATCAAGGCAAAGAATAAATTTTGTTTTATATTCTTTAATGTTGCTCTGGAAATCATTAATCCATCAACTAACTGATCAACCGAATGCTGCATGAGTGTCGCTGATGCGGTTTGCGCTGCAACATCAGACCCCGATTTCATCGCAAAGCTTACATTAGCCATCGCTAACGCGGGTGTATCATTTACACCATCACCAACCATTGCTACCACTTTACCTTGCTGACGTAATGTCTCAATGTAGGCAGCTTTGTCACGTGGACTACAATTACCTCGTGCGGTTTTCACACCGATCTGTTGAGCCACATAATCAACGACAGATTGCTGATCACCACTCATTATCACCACATCAATATTATGTTGATGTAAACGCTGAACCGCTTGCAAACTATCCTCTTTCAGACTGTCTGCTAATGCAAATGCACCGATTGGGTTGTCATCTACAGATACCGCAACAATACTCGCAATTTGCCAAATTTGAGGCATATTATCTGGTAAGGTTAATTCACAATAAGCCGGCTTACCGACTTTAACCAAACCTATTCCATCAATATGAGCTGAGATGCCCTGCCCCACTTCTGAATGAACTGAAAGTGCGGTCGGAATTTCAAGTGATTTTTCCTGCGTCGCCAAGACAATCGCTTTAGCTAAAGGGTGATTGGCGTTTTGTTCAACGGAAGCCGCAATGCGATATAAATCATCCTCAGAATAGACCGCACTTTGTGGTTGCCAAACAGCGGCTATTTTGAGCTCTCCCTGAGTTAGCGTTCCAGTTTTGTCTAATACCACCGTATCCACATGGGCTGCCTCTTCCATAGATGCCGCATCCTTAAACCAAATCCCTGCATTGACTGCTTTTCCCATACCGACCATTATGGCAGCAGGTGTGGCAAGTCCTAACGCACAAGGACAGGCAATGACTAACACGGCAACAGAATGAATTAAGGCGGTTACCCAATCCCCTTTTATCCACCAGGTTAATCCAAATGTTATCGCAGAAAGTAATAACACGGCAGGTACAAATACTGCAGCGACTTTATCAGCAAAACGAGCAATCGGTGCCTTTGTACCTTGTGCCTCAGAGAGCGCTTTCATCATATCGCCCAATAGGGTTTGCTGACCAAGTTGATTGGCTCGATAGATAAGGCTACCTTGTGTCACCATTGCCCCCGCAAGCACAGGACTTTGAGACATTTTTTCTAATGGTTGAGATTCACCGGTTAAATGACTCTCATCGCACCAACCACTCCCCTGTTCAACTACGCCATCAGCTGCAATACGTTCACCTTGATTAGCCCGTAAAATATCGCCTATTTTTACTTGGTTAAGAGGCATCGTTTCCCAACGATTTTCACGTTGAACACTGACTTGTTTTGGGGTGAGTTGTAATAATAGCCCTAAACTGTTTAAGCTTTGTTTCTTCGTTCTTTCCTCAAGAAATTTCCCAAGACTGACAAAACCGATAACCATCACCGAGGCTTCAAAATAAACATGAGATGCGCCATCATGCCCCATTGACTGATGATAAAACAGCATAAAGACCGAATAAAGATAAATCGCCAACGTACCAGTACTCACCAGTACATCCATATTGGCTAAACCACCTCGAATACTACCAATCGCACCTTTATAAAACGGAATGGCTAACCCAAGTTGCACAACGCTCGCCAGAACAAATTGCCACATTGGCGGCATCATCCAAGAATGATGATTAAACATCATCCCGATCATTCCGATTAAAAAAGGAATGTTAATGAACAAAAGCAACCATAAACGCGGACTAATCTTCGTTTCATTGGGCGTGCTAGGCAACACATTTTGCTTTAGAATGCCATTAAATCCCGCTTTTTGAATAATTGTTAAAATATCTTGTTCTGAAGCCTGAGATGAATCAAATACTACATGGGCTTCCTCCGCAGCAAAATTCACACCCGCTTCAGAGACAAAATCTTTTCGATTCAACACCTTCTCAATCCTATTAGCACAGGATTGGCAGGTCATCCCCTCGATTTGAATGGCTATTTTTTTATTCTGTTGCATAAAAACCTGCGTCTTCAATTGTTTCAATTAATTGTGGAATACTGACCGCACTTTCATCAAAGGTAACTACTGCTTTACCGTCATCAAGTGTCACTACGGCTTTTTCTACGCCATTAAGCTCTTCCAATACTCTAGTGACGCTTTTCACACAACCACCACAAGTCATTCCTGTTACATGTAATGTAATTGATTTCATATTTACTCCTTAATTATTGATATAGATTGAAATTAAGCTTACTATAAACCTTAACGCAAGGTTAAGGTCAAGGATTTTTTATGAACATTAGTGAAGTAGCCAAATTAGTGGGTTTATCAAGTAAACAAATTCGGGATTATGAGAAGTCAGGCCTATTAAAGCCTGCACAGCGAAGCCTTTCTGGTTATCGCCATTATGAAGAAAAGGATTTAGAACGACTACGTTTTATTCGTCACTCTCGAGATGTTGGGTTTTCACTCCAACAAATCCACCAACTTTTACAATTACAGGATAATCCCAAGCGTAGTAGTCGAGAAGTTAAAGCACTTACGACGCAGCATATTAAAACATTGAATGAGCAAATTCATCACTTGCAAAAAATGGTAAAGGAATTAGAACGATGGCATAACGCTTGTCAGGGCAATGATTACCCTGAATGCAGTATTTTAGAAGGATTAAAAGGATAAATTAATATTCCCAGCTTTCAGGATCGATGCCTAAATCACGCATGATCTCTTTGGCATTTTCAGGAATCTCATCATGGCGTTCTTTCATTAAATCTGCATCAGTCGGTAATGGCTGCCCCGTAAAAGCATGTAAAAATGCCTCACAAAGCAATTCACTATTTGTTGCATGGCGCAAACTTTTTAACTGACGACGCGTACGCTCGTTTGTCAGAATTTCCAATACTTTAATTGGAATAGACACTGTAATTTTTTTGACTTGCTCGCTCTTTTTGCCATGCTCTGCATAAGGGCTAATATATTTGCCATCCCAGTTTGCCATAATGCACCTTAAATAACCTGATAATTTATCCGTATTTTAATGAAAAATAAGCAAAATGACAATCTAGACGGCTAAAAGTATAGCATGCTATTTCCCTTACATTCACTTACAAACATTTACAATAATTTGCAGAACTAAAAACCATTACTTTTGACTAAATGCCTGTTGCATTCGCAATACATTATTGTTATTTGAAGATAACGACATGTTTAATATTGAGGTCTATTATGTCAAAAAAACTTTTTGCTGAATTCTTCGGCACATTTTGGTTAGTTTTCGGTGGTTGTGGTAGTGCAATCTTTGCCGCTTCTGTCAATCTAGGTATCGGTTATGTGGGCGTTGCATTTGCCTTCGGTTTAACCGTATTAACCATGGCTTATGCTGTAGGTCACATTTCTGGTGGTCACTTTAACCCAGCTGTAACACTTGGTTTAGTGGCTGGCGGTCGTTTCTCTGCGAAAGATGCACTTCCATACATCATTTCTCAAGTTGTTGGTGGTTTAGTAGCGGGTGCTGCACTTTACCTTATCGCATCAGGTAAAGCTGGCTTTGATGTGACTGCAGGTTTCGCATCTAACGGTTACGGTGAGCATTCTCCTGAAGGTTATTCTTTAGAAGCAGTATTCGTAGCGGAAGTATTATTAACTGCATTCTTCTTATTAATCATCATGGGGTCAACTCATAAAAATGCAGCTGCAGGTTTTGCGCCAATCGCAATCGGTTTAGGTTTAACCCTAATCCACTTAATCAGCATTCCTGTATCAAATACCTCTGTAAACCCGGCTCGTAGTACTGCAGTTGCGGTATTCCAAGGTACTTGGGCAATCGACCAATTATGGTTATTCTGGGTGGCACCGATTATCGGTGGTATTTTAGGTGGTATTATCTACCGCACTTTATTAGCGAAAAATAACTAAGATTTCGTTTCATAGAAAAAAGAAGGCATCATCACGATGCCTTCTTTTTTATCTTTATTAGTAATCCAAATATATAAATAAAAACCACCTTTCGGTGGTTTCAGTCAATTATAAGGTTTTTACAAGATCTTTTAGGAAAGCTTTAAACTCTTTGCCTAATTTATCATGACGAAGACCATATTCTACAAAGGCTTCCATATAGCCAATTTTATCACCACAGTCAAAGCTTCTACCTGTCATATGGAATGCTTCAACGATCTCTTTCTCGATAAGCATATCAATTGCATCCGTTAATTGGATTTCATCGCCCACACCAACTGGTGTTTTTTCTAATAAATCCCAAATCGCCGCAGAGAATACATAACGACCTACAACCGCAAGATTTGATGGAGCTTCTTCAACAGATGGTTTTTCAACAATACTATTAATCTTAACGCTATCACCGCCTTTTAACTCTACACCACCACAATCCGCGATACCATAGCTACTCACCTCATCAGCGGCAACAGGCGCTACCATAATTTGGCTTGCTTGTGTTTCTTTAAAACGTTTAATCATTGCTGAAAGATTTTCTTTCTTTTGATTTGCTGTAAAATCCGCTAAAAGCACATCAGGTAACACGACTGCAAATGGCTCATTTCCAACAACTGGACGACCACATAACACCGCATGACCTAAACCTTTCGCATTGCCTTGACGAACATGCATGATTGTTACATCTTTAGGGCAAATAGAACGCACCTCTTCTAGAAGCTGACGTTTAACACGCTTCTCAAGCATGGTTTCCAACTCAAAAGACGTATCAAAGTGGTTTTCAATCGCATTTTTAGAAGAATGTGTGACTAACACGATTTCTTTGATACCAGCAGCCACACACTCATTCACAACATATTGAATCAGAGGCTTATCCACAAGCGTTAACATTTCTTTTGGAATCGCTTTTGTTGCTGGCAACATACGGGTGCCGAGACCGGCTACAGGAATAATTGCTTTCATTAGATTTCCTTTTTGTTTAAATATTCAATGACCACACTTCTGTAATACAAAAGTGCGGTCATTATTTATTAAATTTTGATAGATTTAAGTTGGAAAAGTTCCTTCTCTACCTTTATAACTCAAATTTCCGTTATTTAAAATCTTGCAAACCAATGGGTTTAATTTTTGAAAAAACGTTAATTAAATTATAAATAGAATGTAAAACATTCATAAAACTCTAGGTCTAAGATGCCTCATCTATATGTTCATCTTTTGACTGCAGAATTCGTTGGTAAATTTCCTCTCGGTGAACAGATACTTCTTTAGGCGCTTGCACACCGAGTTTGACTTGGTTTCCACGTACACTCAAAACCGTGATAGAAATATCGTCTCCAATGAGAACACTTTCGCCAACTTTTCGAGTTAAGATTAACATCTTTTATCTCCTTAGTTTGCATTTATTAGATATCCCTATCAATCAAGTAAAGATCGGCATCCCACCGACCTGCTTGTACTACAGATTATTGCTTAACCAGTTTTGTGCGACAGTTAATGCTAGATTCACATTTTCTGGTTGGGAGCCTCCTGCCATTGCCATATCTGGGCGACCACCGCCTTTCCCGCCAACTTGCTGAGCCATTAAATTCACTAGCTCACCAGCCTTCACTTTAGTAGTTAAATCGCTTGTTACGCCAACGACGAGGTTGACTTTATCATCTAAAATAGATGCAAATACGATTACGCCTGAACCAAGTTGATTTTTTAAATCATCAACCATCACACGTAACGATTTAGTTTCAATTCCGTCTAGTTGATGTACGATTACAGAAACATCATTAATTTTAACCGCACTTTTCACTAAATCGGAACCCGCTTGCATTGCGGCTTTTTCTTTTAATCCTTGTAATTCTTTTTCTGCTTTCTTCGCTTTATCTTGAAGTTGCTGAATTTTCTCAACAAGGGTATTAACGTCAGATTTAAATAAATCTGCACTTTGAGTAAGAATGCGTTGTTGATTATGTAACCAATTAATTGCATTTTCACCCGTTACCGCTTCAATACGACGAACACCTGCTGCAACTGCAGTTTCCGCCACAATTTTAAATAAACCGATATCACCGGTACGTTTAGCATGAATGCCACCACAAAGTTCAACGGAGAAATCACCCATTGTTAAAACACGTACCACATCAGCATATTTTTCACCGAATAACGCCATTGCACCTTTTGCTTTTGCCGCTTCGATATCCATTACGTCCGTTTGAACCACAAAATTCTCGCGTACTTTTTGGTTTACCAACGTTTCAATTTCGTTAAGCTGTGCTTTGGTAATTGCTTCCGGATGAGCAAAGTCAAAACGTAATGCGGTATCAGATACTAACGATCCTTTTTGCACTACATGGTGACCTAAAACTTGACGCAATGCGGCATGTAATAAGTGTGTTGCAGAATGGTTAAGTGACGTTTGATGACGTCTTGCTGCATCCACAACCGCATTAACTGTTTGTCCAACTTTTAAAGTACCTTGCTCTAACTCACCAATATGACCAAATACTTGACCATATTTTTGAGTATCTTTTACATTAAACTGAACATCTTGAGAAGTTAAATAACCGCTGTCACCAATTTGACCACCTGATTCCGCATAGAATGGGGTATTTTCTAAAATCACGACAGCACTTTGGCCGGCAGTAATACTCTCTACTGATTTGCCATCATGGAAAAGTGCGGTCACTTTGGCTAAAGATTCTGATTCAGTATAACCTTCAAATTTTGTTTCGCCTTCTACACGAATAACATTGTTGTAATCCATGCCGAATTGGCTTGCAGATTGTGCGCGTAAGCGTTGTGCTTCCATTTCACGCTCAAAACCTGCTTCATCAATTGCAATATCACGCTCACGACATACATCTGCAGTTAAATCAAGTGGGAAGCCATAAGTATCATAAAGTTTAAAGGCAACTTCACCTGACAACACACCATCTTTCACTTGAGCAAGCGCATCGTCTAACAAGCTTAATCCGCGCTCTAATGTACGAGCAAATTGTTCTTCTTCTAAACGAAGTAATTTTTCGACATTCGCTTGTTTTTCTTTAACTTCTTTGCCAGCTTCCGCCATGACTTCAATTAAGGTTGGCACAAGTTTATAGAAGAAGGCTTCTTTAGCACCTAATAAGTGGCCATGACGTACTGCACGACGGATAATACGACGTAATACATAACCACGCCCTTCGTTTGATGGAATTACGCCATCTGCAATTAAATATGCACAAGAACGAATGTGGTCTGCAATTACACGTAATGATTTGTTTGTTAAATCTGTTGTTCCTACGATTTCAGCTGTTTTCGCAATTAATTTTTGGAAAATATCGATCTCATAGTTAGAGTTTACATGCTGTAATACGGCAGAAATACGCTCTAAACCCATTCCGGTATCAACAGATGGACGTGGTAATTTTTCCATTGTGCCGTCTGCTTGACGGTTAAATTGCATGAATACCACGTTCCAAATTTCGATATAACGGTCACCATCTTCTTCTGGTGAGCCTGGAGGACCACCCCAAATATGATCGCCATGATCGTAGAAAATTTCAGTACATGGACCACAAGGACCGGTGTCACCCATTGCCCAGAAGTTATCTGATGCATAAGGCGCACCTTTGTTATCACCGATACGAATAATACGCTCTGCTGGCACACCGACTTCTTTATGCCAAATATCATAAGCTTCATTATCAGTTTCATACACGGTTACCCATAATTTTTCTTTTGGTAACCCGAGCCATTGTGGAGAGGTTAAAAACTCCCACGCAAAATTAATCGCATCATGTTTGAAATAGTCGCCAAAGCTGAAGTTGCCTAGCATTTCAAAGAAAGTATGGTGACGCGCCGTATAACCGACGTTTTCTAAGTCATTATGCTTACCGCCTGCGCGCACGCAACGTTGTGCAGTTGTCGCACGTGAGTAAGGACGTTTATCCATACCAAGGAACACGTCTTTAAATTGGTTCATACCGGCATTAGTAAAAAGCAATGTCGGATCATTTTCAGGCACAAGTGAACTACTTGCGACGACCTGATGCCCCTTGCTATGGAAAAAATCAAGGAATGACTGTCTAATTTCTGCTGTTGTTTTCATTGATAAAACCTTGTGTCTCTATCTCGATCACGATTTATAAAAAAGCTCACTATTCTTGCATATTTTGACCTAGAGAAAAAGGCTTTTTCACTGATCTAAAAAAAGAAAACCGCACTCTACTGCATTAATTGAGAAGTGCGGTTAAAATTTACGTTATTTTAATAGGGCTAAAAATAATTTTTGATCACTATTCGTCGCGAAGTGGCACAACCAACATATCAATTTTAATGGTATTCATCACTTGACGTGTTGAAGACATCAATTTACTCCAGAAATCTTGGTGATGACCTGTCACTAGTAGATCTACATCATACTGATCAATAGCGTCTGTCAAAACTTGACCTAAATCACCGCTACCGCTCAATTTTTCTTTTATTGGATAACCAGCATGTTCCGCCAAATTAATTAGCGCTTTTTGGGTTTCGCTCGAGATTCTATCTTGCATAGATGACATATTGACATCAATTAAACCAGTATAGAGATCCGAGAAGTTTACATCTACATGAATAATGGAAAGTTGCGCATCATTACGTTTTGCAATTCCCACGGCTTTTTTGAGTAGAAATTCACTTTCGTCAGAAAGATCTACCGCAACTAAAACGTGTTTGTACATAATCGACTCCTTACTGATTTGATTGGTCTTTTTTATCTAACAGTATATTAGCAGCTTAACTGCACAAAAAACTTGCACTAGATCACATTTTTGAGAATTCTTCTCAATTTTTCATTAAATTTTCAATGTCATCGATTTCTTTTGGTGCCGCCGCTGTCAGATTTTTGTTGCCATATTCAGTCATTAGCAAATTATCTTCAATACGCACGCCAATGCCTTTATATTGAGCAGGCACATCCGCCTCTTCAGAAATATAAATACCTGGCTCAACAGTGATGATCATCCCCACTTCAAGCGTGCGGCTACGATCATCATCATAGCGGCCAACATCGTGCACATCCAAGCCAAGCCAATGGCCTAAACCATGCATATAAAATTGACGATAAGCTTTTTCTTCAATCAGCTTATCTACATCCCCTTTCAGGATGCCTAAATCCACCAAGCCTTGAGTTTTAATACGGATCACTTCATCATTCGCCAGTTTAATTGAATTACCAGGCACTAATAACTCAATCGCGCGTTTTTGTGCTTTTAAAACTAATTCATAAATCTCACGTTGTGGCTGAGTAAATTTACCATTCACAGGGAACGTTCGCGTAATATCCCCTGCATACATAGCAAATTCACAACCTGCATCAATTAACACAAGATCGCCATCTTTCAAAGGTTGATCATTTTCAGTGTAGTGCAAGATACAGGCATTATCGCCCCCGGCAATAATGGAATTGTAAGACGGGAATCTAGCGCCATGACGATTAAATTCATGCAGAATTTCGCTTTCAATTTCATATTCAAAACGATTTGGACGAGTCACTTGCATCGCTTTAATATGTCCGAACGCAGTAATCTGTCCCGCTTGCTGCATTAAGCGAATTTCGTTTGGAGATTTGATTAAGCGCATTTCACTTAACATCGGCTGCCAATCAAAAACAGCGTAAAATTTCACCGCACTTTCGGCTAATAATTTATCACCCCAAGGATGACGATCGGCCACATGATAAAGTGCGGTCAATTTTTCCGTTAATTTTGGAAATTCTGTTTTAAAATCATCGATAGAATAGGCTTCATCGACATTGAGTTTTTGCGGTGCGCGCTCAACGCCTAATCGGCGACCATTCCAGGTTTCAAGCAAAGGATCTCGCGGACGAAGAAAGACAACCGCCTTTTCAGCCTCTTCCGTCTTAATCAATAACAACGCTGCATTTGGCTCATTAAATCCCGTTAAATACCAAAAGTAACTGTCTTGACGGAAAGGAAAATCGCAGTCGTTATTACGACGTTTTTCAATTTCGGAAAATAGCAATAAAGCAGAATTTGGCTGCATTTGTGCGAATACTTTTTGACGACGTTCTGTAAATTCCTCTTGCGGTAATGCCGCCATGTATGCGAGATCCATGTTTCGCTCCTTTTAATGTAATATCGGTTTTATTTCTTGTGCATCATCATTGAAATGGGTGTAAAACAGCATGGCAATGGTGCGAACATATTCAATAATTTCTTCTAAGGCTTCAGCAAGCTCTTCTTCATCATCTTCTTCATCATAACCAAGCTGACAAATATCTTGTAAATCATCTACAGCTTCGCCAATTTCGCCTTTTTCTTTATCTAATTCAGGCTGAACAAGCCCTAAACCCAGTAAAAATTGGTTTGCCCAGTCTGATAGGCTGTCTGCGCGAGCAAACACACTCTCATCTTCTGTTAATCCCAATTCAAAATCAAACCCTTCTACATCTCCTAAGGTTTTACCAATCTGTTCATAGATTTCGGTAATTGGCTGAATTAATGCGGTTGGATAGGCGTGGTTATCGTTACTGAATTGATATAAAAGCGGTAACCAGCTTTGATCTTTCAGTCCACCACAAATTAAGCCACTCAAAAAACCATGTAATTCAGTTGCATTAATACCAATACCGGCAGATTTGAGTTGTTGATTAAGTTCATTTTGGGAAATTGTCATTGTTATACCTATAAAATCATCGAAAACCGTTAAAGTGTAGCACCACACAAATAAAAATGCGATCGCATTTCTATAAAGAAAAACGATCGCACTTTCTTTCGCAAAGGGGAATTACATCATTCCGCCCATGCCTCCCATACCGCCCATTCCGGCAGCACCTAAATCAGCTTTATCATCTTTTGGAAGATCGGTCACCATACATTCTGTCGTGATCATCAAACCCGCTACAGAAGCCGCGAATTGCAACGCAGAACGAGTGACTTTAGTTGGATCTAAAATACCCATTTCGATCATGTCGCCATACTGTTCAGTACCTGCGTTATAACCAAAGTTACCTTCGCCATTTTTAACCGCACTTGCCACAACTGATGCTTCTTCACCTGCGTTAGTGACGATTTGACGAAGTGGCGCTTCCATTGCACGTAATGCAAGTTTGATACCTACATCTTGTTCTTCATTATCACCTTTTAAGGTTGCCGCGACTTTGGTTGCAGCACGAACTAATGCAACACCACCACCTGCAACGATACCTTCTTCAACTGCTGCACGAGTTGCGTGTAATGCATCATCCACACGATCTTTTTTCTCTTTCATTTCAACTTCGGTTGCTGCACCAACTTTGATTACAGCGACACCACCGGCTAGTTTAGCCACGCGCTCTTGAAGTTTTTCTTTGTCATAATCAGAAGTAGATTCTTCGATTTGTTGACGAATTTGCGCTACGCGACCTTTGATTTGTGCTTCATCACCCACACCATCGATAATCGTGGTGTTGTCTTTGTTGATTACAACACGTTTTGCTTGACCTAAATCTTCTAATGTCGCTTTTTCAAGCTCCATACCGATTTCTTCAGAAATCACGGTACCTGCTGTTAAGATCGCAATATCTTGTAACATTGCTTTACGACGATCACCAAAACCAGGCGCTTTCACTGCCGCCACTTTCACGATACCACGCATGGTGTTCACTACTAAAGTTGCAAGCGCTTCACCTTCAATATCTTCAGCGATAATTAATAATGGTTTACCCGCTTTTGCGACACCTTCTAATACTGGAAGTAATTCGCGAATGTTTGATACTTTTTTATCTACTAAAAGAATGTATGGGTTATCTAATTCAACAGTTGCCGTTTCTGGTTTGTTGATGAAATAAGGTGATAAGTAACCACGATCGAATTGCATCCCTTCCACAACCGCTAATTCATCGTCAAGACCAGTACCGTCTTCTACGGTAATCACGCCTTCTTTACCCACTTTTTCCATTGCTTGAGCAATTAATTGGCCCACGATGCTGTCTGAGTTAGCAGAAATTGTCCCTACTTGCTCAATTTCTTTAGAGGTTTCGCAAGGTTTAGATAAATTTTTAAGCTCAGAAACAACCGCACTTACTGCTTTATCGATACCACGTTTTAAATCCATTGGATTCATGCCCGCAGCCACAGCCTTTAAGCCTTCATTTACGATAGCTTGAGCAAGAACTGTCGCAGTCGTTGTACCGTCACCTGCAGCATCATTGGCTTTAGAGGCAACCTCTTTCACCATTTGTGCACCCATATTTTCAAATTTATCTTCTAATTCAATTTCACGTGCAACAGATACACCATCTTTAGTGATGGTTGGTGCACCAAATGATTTATCTAAAATGACATTACGGCCTTTAGGGCCAAGAGTCACTTTTACTGCATCTGCTAATACATTCACGCCTTTAAGCATTTTTACGCGTGCATCGTTACCAAATTTTACGTCTTTTGCTGCCATTTTCTTTTTTCCTTAATTTAAATTATTCCACAATCGCCAAAATGTCGTTTTCAGAAATGATTAACACTTCTTCACCATCTATTTTTTCACTTTTCACGCCATAACCATCATTGAAAATGACTGTATCGCCAACTTTTACATCTAAAGGTTGAACGGTACCATTTTCCAAAATACGACCTTTACCCACTGCCAATACTTTCGCACGGGTTGATTTAGTTGCCGCTGAACCGGTTAATACGATACCGCCAGCTGAACGAGTTTCTACTTCTTCACGTTTAATGATTACACGATCGTGTAAAGGACGAATATTCATGATTAATTTCCTTCTTATTAAAATAAAGTGTTTTAAATGTGGGGATAACTTTTTCGGTTTCAAGGGGATAAATAAAAAAATTTCACCCTAAAAAAATTTATGCGAGAAATGAAAATATCTCTTATACGTCTTATTTGAAATGTGATCCATGTCAAATTTATTTTCTATGTAAATTCCTATAATTACCTCAAATTAATTAACAACCAAAAAAGGTGATTAAAATGACTCAATACAGAAAAGAAGTGGATTTATTAGGTGAACGTGATGTGCCAGCTGATGCATACTGGGGTATCCATACCTTAAGAGCGGTTGAAAACTTCAATATTTCTAATGTAACCATTTCTGATGTACCGGAATTTGTTCGCGGCATGGTAATGGTTAAAAAAGCAACTGCCCTAGCGAATGGTGAATTAGGTGCTATTCCAAGTGATATTGCAAAAGCAATTGTAGCTGCTTGTGATGAAATTCTTACCACGGGGAAATGCTTAGATCAATTCCCATCTGATGTATATCAAGGTGGTGCGGGTACTTCTGTTAATATGAATACCAACGAAGTAGTTGCTAACCTCGCACTTGAAAAAATTGGTCATAAAAAAGGTGAATATGATGTTATTAACCCAATGGACCACGTGAACGCTAGCCAATCTACCAACGATGCGTATCCTACCGGTTTCCGTATTGCAGTATATAACAGCATTTTGAAACTTATCGACAAAATCCAATACTTACATGATGGCTTCGATAATAAAGCAAAAGAATTTGCTAAAATTTTAAAAATGGGTCGTACCCAATTACAAGATGCGGTACCTATGACCGTTGGTCAAGAGTTTAAAGCCTTTGCCGTATTACTTGAAGAAGAAGTACGTAACTTAAAACGTACCGCTGAGTTGCTCCTTGAAGTCAACCTTGGTGCAACCGCAATCGGTACTGGTTTAAATACACCACAAGGTTATACAGAATTAGTAGTAAAACACCTTGCCAAGGTAACTGGATTACCTTGCGTACCCGCTGAAAACTTAATCGAAGCAACATCTGACTGTGGTGCTTATGTCATGGTTCATGGTGCATTAAAACGTACCGCAGTAAAACTATCTAAAGTATGTAACGACTTACGTTTACTCTCTTCTGGTCCACGTGCAGGTATTAAAGAAATTAACTTACCTGAATTACAAGCAGGTTCTTCTATCATGCCTGCAAAAGTAAACCCAGTTATTCCAGAAGTGGTGAACCAAGTATGCTTTAAAGTAATTGGTAACGATACTACCGTTACTTTCGCATCTGAAGCAGGTCAATTACAATTAAACGTAATGGAACCAGTGATTGGTCAAGCAATGTTTGAATCTATCGACATCTTAACCAATGCTTGCGTGAACTTACGCGATAAATGTGTAGACGGTATTACTGTAAACAAAGAAATTTGTGAAAACTACGTATTCAACTCAATCGGTATCGTGACTTACTTGAATCCATTTATCGGTCACCATAATGGCGACTTAGTGGGTAAAATCTGTGCTCAAACCGGTAAAGGCGTACGTGAAGTTGTATTAGAAAAAGGTTTATTAACAGCAGAACAATTGGATGATATCCTTTCTGTAGAAAACTTAATGAACCCAACTTATAAAGCGAAATTAAATAAATAATCTCGCTGAGGTATAAAAAGAGCGGTCAATTTTGACCGCTCTTTTGTTTAATCTAAAACTAAATCTATTATTCATATCCATAGAGTCGAGCAAAATTATCTACACAAGGATCTTTTTGCCAATGATATTCGGTGTGGTTAGCAATGTCTTGAGCCAAGTCATTGCCATAGTAATCAGCAATAAACCCAAGTGCCATATCCATACCAGCAGAAACACCTGATGAAGTGTAAAACTTCCCTTCTTTCACCCACCTTGCAATGGGTTGCCATTTTACAGCTGGACGACATTGTTTTACCCATTCAAAAGATTTTTTATTAGAAGTCGCTTTTAAACTATCTAATCGCCCCGTACAAGCCAATAATGCTGAACCTGTACAAACACTGAGACAAATCTCTGACTCATCAATCCATTTACCAAGCTGATTAATAAATTGTTCATCGTTTACTAACTGACGCGTTCCCTGCCCCCCAATAACCCATAACGCACTATGAGGTAATAAATGTTCTAGCTTTTCTGTTTCAATATAAAATCCTTGCTTACTACGAATTAATCCACCGACTTGGGATACATAGTGAAGCTTAACATTAGGGACTCTTGTTAAAAACTCAACAGGCCCCATTAGATCTAACGTTTCATAGTCATCAAAGACAAGGCAATAAATGTCCATTTTATATCCTTCAATCTTAAAACCTTCAAGCTCGCTAGTCTTCTATGCCTAGCGCTTTCTTCACAGGTGAAAAACTTCGACGATACTCTGGTAAAGGGCCCAGTTCCGCTAATTTTTCCAAGTGTAATTTGGTTGGATAGCCTTTATGTTGAGCAAAAGCATATTCAGGATACTTTTTATCTAATTCTTCCATTTCCTGATCGCGTGCGACTTTTGCCAAAATAGAGGCGGCACTAATTTCCGCCACAAGTGAATCCCCTTTCACTACCGCTTGAGCTGGTAAACCAAGGTTAGGCGGAATACGATTGCCATCCACCAATACAAAGTGCGGTTGAATTTCTAAGGCTTTTACGGCTCGCTCCATGGCTAACATAGAGGCATGAAGAATATTCAATTCATCAATCTCAGCTGGCTCTGCTCGACCCATTGCCCAAGCTAAGGCTTTCTCTTTAATTTCTGCCGCGAGTGCAAGACGTCTTTTCTCGCTGAGCTTTTTAGAGTCTGCTAAACCAGCAATCGGGTTATTCGGATCTAAGATCACTGCAGCCGTGACAACTGCACCAACTAAAGGGCCTCGGCCTACTTCATCCACCCCAGCAAATAGTTGATAACCTTCAGGATAAACAAAATCAGTCATGGTTTTGCTCCAATAAATCAATCACAGCTTGTGCGGCTTGACTGTCCGCATCACATTGAATTAATTTATGTAATTCAGTAAAACGTTGAATTAAAACACTGCGAGATTTGACCGCACTTTCATCATCGCCCAAATATTGAGAAAGTTGTTCTGCTAATTTTTTCGGTTCGCAATCTTCTTGAATCATTTCTGGTACAAGCATTTCATCCGCTAATAAATTAGGTAATGAAATATATTTTGTTTTGACTAATCGTTTTGCCAAGAAATACGTGAACGGTTTCATTCGATAGCCCACCACCATTGGTGATTTACATAGCATCGCTTCAAGTGCAGCAGTACCTGAAGCAAGTAAAGTTGCCTCAGCAGCGATCATCACTTGGCGTGCTTTACCATCAATGAGATGCATATCAAGATCAGGTGCAATCTGAGCCTTTATTTCCTCAAATTGCTGGCGACGTTTTTCATTCACTAAAGGGACTAAAAACTGCAGGTCTGGATATTTTTCTTTTAATAACAAAGCGGTTTTTAGAAATGGCTCTGTCAGAAACCCAACTTCGCTCCCCCGACTCCCCACTAAAATGGCAAGATAACGTCCTTTTTCATCAATACCTAAGATCTGGCAAGCTTCCGTTCTATTTGGTTTTAATGGAATCGCATCTGCCATGGTATGACCAATAAAACGGCAAGGCACATTAAAACGATCATAAAAGGCTTTTTCAAAAGGAAGAAAGGCTAATACTTGATGGGTCGCTTTGGCAATTTTATAAATACGATTTTGACGCCAAGCCCATACAGATGGACTCACGTAATGAATGGTCTTAATCCCTTTTTCTTTTAATTTCAGTTCAACGGTGAGATTAAAATCCGGTGCATCAATACCGATAAATACATCAGGTTTAATATCAGAGAGTTGGTCGATGATACTGCGACGAATTTTTAGCAATCGCGGCAAATGTTTGAGAACTTCTACTAGCCCCATGACAGAGAGCTCTTCCATATCAAAAAAACTTTCAAAGCCTTGAGCAATCATTCGCTCACCACCAATTCCGACAAATTTAGCTTGCGGATAGTGACGTTTTAGCGCTTGAATGAGACCGGCACCAAGAATATCGCCAGAGACCTCGCCAGCAATAATCGCAATAGTCGGATTTTCTTTAATCATTAAATTTATCCTAAAAAACGACCGCACTTTGAACAAATCATAGTGCGGTCTCTTTATTATTCATCATTTTCTCTTAATGAGAAAAGAAACGTTAATTAACGAATAATGCCACGAGTAGAACGTTTGAAGAACTCCACAAAGAAACTAATTGCCGATTCAGTTTGTGCAATTTGTTCAATTTCTGGCAAGACTTCTTCAAGGGTTTTACCACTGCGGTAAATCATTTTATAAACGTTACGAATCGCGTGCATGGTTGGTTTATCAAAACCACGACGTTTTAATCCTTCCAGGTTAACGCCGAAAGGTTGAGCATGGTTACCCTGAGCCATCACATAAGGCGGCACATCTTGGCTAACCATTGAACCACCACCTAGCATAACGTGTGCTCCGACGATCACAAATTGGTGAATCGCAGACATACCACCAACAATCACAAAATCATCCAATTCAACATGACCTGCAAGTGTTGCGTTATTTGCTAAGATACAGTTATTCTTGATTTGGCAGTCATGAGCAACATGTACGTTTACCATGAGTAAATTGTTATTACCAATACGTGTTACACCACCACCTTGGATAGTGCCGCGATGAATCGTCACATGCTCGCGAATACGGTTTCCATTACCAATAATGGTTTTTGTTGCTTCGCCCTTATATTTTAAATCTTGGTTCACTTCACCAATGCTGGCAAATTGATAAATCTGGTTATCTTCACCAATCACGGTATCGCCTTTCACGACAATGTGAGAATTTAAAACAGTGCGTGCTTTAATCTCAACGCTCCCTTCAATAATACAAAAAGGACCGATAACAACATCTTCGCCAATAACTGCGCCATCAGCAACAATCGCGGTCGGGTGAATTTTTGCACTTGGGTGGATCATACTTACCCCTTAATTTTCTTTAATTATCGACGAGCACACATTAATTTGGCTTCACAAGCTACTTCACCGTTTACGGTTGCAATACCCGTGAATGCTGTAATACCACGACGTTCTTTTATCACTTGAACTTTCAATTCCATTTGATCTCCAGGTAATACTGGGCGTTTGAAGCGCGCTTCATCAATACCTGCGAAATAGAATAATTCGCCACCTTTTAATTCATGGGTTTTAAATGCAAGTAATCCCATTGCTTGTGCCAAAGCTTCAAGAATTAACACACCTGGTAAAATCGGTTCACTTGGGAAATGACCAGTAAAGCAAGGTTCGTTTACACTGATATTTTTAATTGCTTTTAACCACTCACCTTCTTTGTAATCCAACACGCGATCCACTAATAAAAATGGATAACGATGTGGCAATAAGGTCATAATTTCTTTTGCTTCAATCACTTTACTTACTTGATTCTCTGACACGACTAATACCTTTAAAATAAATAATAATAAAACATTGAGATTATACGATATTTCTGTATAAAAATAAAACGCACCCTAAGGTACGTTTTAAAATCTTAGCCAAGTTTTTTCTCAAGGGCTTTCAATCGTTTATTCATACCATCAATTCCCAAGGTAAGTGCGGCTGTTTTTCGCCACTCTTTATTGGTTTGTAGTGGAATGCCCGATGAGTATACGCCAGGCTCAGTAATTGGGCGCATCACCATACCCATGCCTGTCACTGTGACTTTATCGCAGATTTCCATGTGACCATTGATCACACTTGCTCCGCCAATTAAACAATAACGCCCCACTTTTAGGCTACCCGCCATAATGACACCACCAGCTACTGCTGTACCCGCGCCGATATGAACGTTATGCGCAATTTGACAAAGGTTATCAATAATGACGTTATCTTCAATGACTGTCGCATCTAAGGCACCACGGTCAATACAGGTACAAGCACCGATTTCGACATTATTACCAATAATCACTTGTCCTACTTGTGGAATTTTCACCCAGCGACCACGATCATTCGCATAGCCAAAGCCATCACTACCAATCACAGCACCTGATTGAATTAAGCAATTTTGTCCAATTTCTACTTCATGATAAATGCTTACGTTTGCCCAAAGCTGTGTACCTGCACCAATTTTGGTGAATTTACCTACAAAACAACCTGCGCCAATAATCACGTTATCGCCTAATACAACACCTTCTTCAATCACGGCATTTGCACCAATTGATACATTTTCACCCATTGAAGCTTTTTCAGAAATAACCGCACTTGGGTGGATATTTTGAGCCGCTTTCGGGGTAGTGTCCATATATTGAGCTAATACTGCATAAGCAACATAAGGATCTTTAACGATAAGTAAATTACTTTCAGGTGAGCAAAATTCCACATCCGCTTCTGACACCACAAGAATACCTGCTTTAGATTCAGCTAATAAAGGGCGAAATTTTGCATTAGAAATGAACGTAAGCTGATTTGCATCTGCTTTTGAAAGAGCAGCAATACTATTAACGACAACGTCGGCGTTACCGCGAGGGGTGCCGCCGACTTTTGTTGCTAATTCCTGTAAAGAATAGGATTTTTGCATTATGAGAACCTATTATTTTTTCTCTTCAGTTTTCGCTGGTTCCGCTTTTTCAGTTGCTGGAATAGATTTTAATACTTCTTCAGTAATATCTTTACCATCTACCGCAAATACGACAGAGTTAGCATCTAAAACATAAGTATAACCTTTTGCTTTTGCCAAGTTATTCGTTGCAACTTGAATGCTTTCTAATAATTTACCACGCTCTTCAGTTTGACGTTTTTCGTTTAACTCTTGGAACTCTGCCACTTTTTTATCTTGCTCTTCCATTAATTTATTTAATGCAGCTTCTTCATCTGAACCAAATTTAGTAATTTCTTCTTGGCGCTTTTGAATTTCAGCTTGACGTAAACGAGGTGCATCTTTTTGTAAAGCAGCCACTTTTGCTTCTACTTTTTTACGAGATGCTACGATTTTGTCATCAATTTCTTTCTTACTTGCAGCAAGTTTATCCGCCATTGGTTTGAATTCTGCATCTAACTTATCTGCTACAGCTTGACGATCCGGGTGGTTTTGGAATAAGTAACCCGCATTGATGAATGCGATATTTTCATCTGCAGCAGCAAAACCTGATGCAAGTGCAAGACCTAAAGAAAGTGCGGTAACTTTTACTACGTTTTTCATATTTGAATTTCCTTAAATTAGTTGAGTAAATATTTCTGTGTCAGCTAACTCACTGACACAGAACGAAGATTTTGACTTAAATAGAACGTAAAAGTTCAATTTATTAGAAAGAACCACCAATACTAAATTGGAATTGTTCTACATCATCATTTTCATATTTTTTGATTGGTTTCGCGTAAGAGAATACCAATGGTCCGATTGGTGATTGCCATTGGAAAGCTACACCAGTCGATGCACGGATTCGACCTGCTTTGCTGTAATCAGGTAATGTTGCATAAACAGGAGATGATTTTAAGCCTTCTTTATCTGATTTCCATTTTGTATTCCAAACACTCGCAGCATCAACGAAAAGTGAGGTTCTTACGCTATTTTGGCTTTTATCTCCAACAAATGGGGTTGGAACAATAAGTTCCACGCTTGCTGTAGCCATCGCGTTACCACCAACGACATCAGTACTTTGATACCATTGGCCATATTTGTCTTGATAAATCGCATTAGGACCTACTGCACCATAAGCAAAACCACGTAATGAACCGATACCACCCGCCGTATAAAGTTGATAGAACGGTACACGTTTACCACCTAAGCCATTTGCATAAGAAGCAGTTGCTTTTCCAGATAATACCCAGCGATGATCACGATCTAATGGGTAGAAACCTTGAAGATCAGCACTTAATTTATAATATTTATTATCAGACCCTGGAATGGTGACACGGCCACCTAAACTTGCTTTCACACCTTTAGTTGGGAAATAGCCACGGTTTAGGCTGTTGTAATTCCAACCAAATGAGAAATCAAAATCATTAGTTTTGATTGAGTTTCCAGTCAAATTCATTGACTTCATGTATAAATCACGGTTGTATTCATACGCGAAGTTGCTGATTTTATTATAAGTATAACCTAATCCCACATAATATGAGTTATTCTCATTAACAGGGAATCCTAATGTGACATTACCACCGTAAGTTGTACGTTTATAGGTTGATGAAGTATCACTTTTCGAGTTATCGTAAGTTTCATAGAATACATTTCCACCTAAACTTACTCCATCTTTAGTAAAGTATGGTTCTGTATATCCCAAGTTTACACTTGTACCGTAGTCATTACGGGTACCCGCTAAACTTACCGCGGCACCTGTTCCCAAGAAATTGTCTTGTTTCACGCTTGCTTGATAGCTGATACCACTCTCTGTACCATAACCGATACCAAAGTTAATACTACCGGTATTACGTTCTCTTACTTTATATACGACATCGACTTCATCATTAGAACCTTGAATTGGTTCAACACGATTTTCTACACTCTCAAAGAAACCCGTTCTATCTAAACGTACTTTACCTAGCTCAACTAATTGAGAGTTATACCAAGTCCCTTCTTGCTGACGCATTTCTTGACGCAATGTACTGTCTGCAGAAACCGTATTACCTTCAAAACGAACTTGACGTACAGATAAACGACGTCCTGCATCAACCACAAAGGTTAATGCTAATGTTTTATTCGCATCATCAAAAGTTGGTACAGTATTTACTGTTGCACTACCGTAACCACGTTCACCTAATTTATCTTTAATTAAGCTTTCAACATTTTGCACATCCGCACGACTGAATGTATCATTTAAGTGAAGTTCACCTAATAATGGTTGTAATTCATCAGCCATACCACCTAAGTTACCGACGATACGAGCAGAACTTAGGTTGTATTTTTCACCTTCACTTACATCAATAGTGACATCTGCTTTTGTATGCTCTTCATTTAACTGAACATCTGTTTTTGTTACTCTGGCTTTGGCGTAACCATTATTTTGGTAATAGTCTTGGATAGCTTGAATATCTTTATCAAATTGAGAACCATCAAACTTATTACCCCAAAGTTTCCACCAAGAATCAGGTTGAAGCTCCATTTGTTCTTGTAACTTACTGCTAGAAATCGCTTCATTTCCATTAAAAGTAACAGAACGAAGTTTTGCCGTATCATCTTCATCAATTTGAAGTGTAATTTCTACGCGGTTATTTGGTAAAGTTGTCACGATCGGATCAACTTTCGCATTATAACGACCTATACTCTTATAATGTTCTCTTAAGGTTTTCGCAAACTCTTCTAATTTCGCACGATTTAAGACATCACCACTTTTGAAACCATTTGCATCAAGGTTTTGTTTTAATGCTTCTGTTGGAATAACTGAGTTACCTTTAATATTCACTTCAGAAATGATTGGTTTCGCAATAACGCTCACAACTAATGCGTCGCCATCTTGGAAAGCTTTAACATCATCAAACTGTCCACTTACGAATAATGAACGTACAATATTGGCTACATCTTTATCCGTTACACGTTGACCACTACGAACAGGAAGGCTTGCTAGAATTTGCTGTTCTAAGTCTCCTTGAGCACCGTCAACACGAATGTCTTTTGCTACAAATGGTGCCGCAAATACACTCGTTGTAGTACCGAATAATAAACTTGCGATTAGAAGTTTTTTCATCGACTTTATCCTATAAAAAACAATAGTTATAAACGTAAGAAATCATTAAAAAGCACAAAAATTGTTTGAATTAACAAGATTGTGAGCCCTATACGATAACTTAAATTTTGTACCCGTTCTGAAACAGGTTTTCCTTTGATAGCTTCCGCCGCCAAAAATACGAGATGTCCACCATCTAAAACTGGCAACGGAAATAAATTCATTATGCCTAAATTAACACTGATTAACGCGAGAAAACTTAAGAAATAAATCACGCCAGCGTTAGAAGATGCGCCTGCACCTTGGGCAATTGAAATTGGCCCAGCCAAACTGGAAAATGAAAGCTCTCCACTAAACAATTTTCCGATTGCCTTCACAATAAACCACGAAATTTGGCCTGTCTTTTCCACACCTTTTTGTAGGGCATCAAGAATACCATATTTTAATTCAGTTCGATACTGTTCGCCAACTTTTAAGAACGTCGGACTTAACCCAACAAACCATTTACCATCTCGATTTTTCTCAGGTTGCAAGATTTTGTCAAAAATTTCTTGATTACGTTCGACCTTGATTGTAAAAGGCTGACCTTGTTGTACCAGCGCAACAAAAGCTTTCCAGTCAAGTGCGGTCGAATTTTCTGCTAAAATTTTATCGCCGATCAACAAGCCAGCTTTTTCTGCTGGTGAGTTTTCCACTACTTTTGATAATGTCATCTCCACTTTACTTGCAACGGGATTGATCCCTAGTGTTTCAAATGATGTTTCTTTATCTGGTTCAAATGTCCAATTTTGCAGATTAATGGTTCGTTGATAAGGTTGGTCTTCACCAAAAGGTGTTAATGTGAGTTCAACCGAATCAGAACCTAACTTATCAGTGAGCAATAAATTAATGGTTTCCCAATCGGGTGCATTCTTTCCATCAATTGCTAAAATCTGGCTATTCGGTTCAATTTGAGCTATCGCAGCGGGAGAATTTGGCGTGACATTTTCAATGACCGGTTTAACACTCGGAATCCCAACAGAATAAATCACCCAATATGCCAAAATCGCAAAAATAAAATTAGCAAGGGGACCTGCAGCAATCACAAAAGCACGTTGAGCTACCGATTTGCTTTCAAATGCCTGCGATTTTAACTCTGCGGGAACTTCTTCATTTCGCCCGTCAAGCATTTTGACATAGCCACCAAGCGGAATAGCTGAAATAGCAAATTCGGTGCCTAATTTATCTGTACGTCGCCAAATCACTTTACCAAAGCCAATCGAAAAACGATGAACTTTAATACCGCACTTTCTTGCCGCCCAAAAGTGGCCGTATTCGTGTACGGCTACCAGCACGGCAATTGCAACAATAAATGAGCCAAGCGACCACAAAAATGACATGTTCTACCCTTATAACACAAAGAAATAGAAGTATGTGAAGAATGGTACTGCCGCCGTTAAGCTATCAATACGATCTAAAATACCACCATGGCCTGGAATTAATTGACTACTGTCTTTGATGCCTGATTCACGTTTAAACATACTTTCGGCTAAATCACCTAATACAGAAATAGCCACAGTTGCTACAGAAAGCACAACAAAACCGCTCATTGCACGGCTACCTAATAAGGTTTCCCCAGAGAAATGAATAAATACAAACGCCAATACCGCTGCGGTGATCATGCCACCAAATACGCCTTGCCATGTTTTCCCCGGTGATACTTTCGGTGCAAGTTTGTGCTTACCAAAAGCGCGTCCTGCGAAATATGCCCCAGAGTCAGCTGCCCATACTAATACAAATACATAGAGCAATAAGAACAAGCCATGATGTGGATCAGCCGTATAATTATCTAAACGTAAACGTAAGACGGCAGCAACAAAAGGAATCAACGTAGAAAAAGCAAATAAAAGTTGTAAAGGAATATTTTTACCCCAAAACTTCGCTGAGCTTGGATAAGTCACTACTAACACCAATGCAAGTGCCCACCAACCGACAGAGTTTAGCAATAACAACGGTAAGTAGTTTTCAAACACTCGACCTGCATCTAAATAATTACCTTCGTTGTAAAGCCAAAGGAAGATAAATGCACCTAAAAATGCTGCGATGCAAAGGCGCGCTAAAGGATTTTTAAAACGAGCAAATTGCGCCCACTCCCAAATACCAAGCGTCGCCACAAAGCCTAAGGCTAGGGCAAAATAAAATGGGGTAAATAAGAACAAGGCACATAATACCAAAGCAATCAGCACAATGGCTGATAATACACGTTCTTTAAGCATAGGTTCTCCGCTTATTCTGTCCCGCCAAAACGGCGATGACGTTGTTGATAGCAGGCAATTGCCTGATTAAAATCTTTTTCACTAAAATCTGGCCAAAGCACATCTAAAAAACACAATTCCGCATATGCAATTTGCCAAAGCAAGAAATTACTAATGCGTTGCTCACCGCTTGTGCGAATTAACAAATCGACCGGCGGTTCATCTTGTGTCACTAAATGTTGCTGGAAAAGTGATTCATTAATATCACTCACCGAAATCTCATTATTTTTTACTTTTTCAGCGAGTTGTTGAGTCGCTTGAACAATATCCCAACAACCACCGTAATTCGCCGCAATATTTAAAGTCAGTGCGGTATTATTTTCTGTTAAATTTTCTGCTTTTGCGATCTTCTCTTGCAATTTCTCACTAAAACGAGAAACATCACCGATAATCTTTAGACGAATATTATTTTTGTGTAATTTTTTAACTTCTCGATCAAGCGCTTGCATAAAGAGCGTCATCAATGCACTCACTTCTTGCTCGGGGCGATTCCAGTTTTCACTGCTAAATGCATATAACGTCAAAAATTTAACGCCAGTTTGTCGTGCATAACTCACCGCACGACGCACGGCTGCCACACCATTTGTATGGCCAAAAATACGCAGCTTATTTTGTTGTTTCGCCCAACGTCCATTGCCATCCATAATAATAGCAACATGTTCGGGAATGTTATTGTTATCAAGTTCTTTCATTCTAAAATATTCGAATTTTATGACCGCACTTTTGCGTATTCTACATCAACTTTTTAATCAGCGAATCAGCTAATTCACGAGCTTGCTTATCTACGGCTAATACATCATCAATGCTTGAAATGATAGAAGATGGCATTTGTTCAACCGATGCTTGGTTAATTTTCGCAATATCCGTAAATTTAATATATCCATCTAAAAAGGCTTGTACGGCAATTTCGTTTGCTGCATTCATTGCGGTTGTCGCATACTGCCCTTCAGCAAACGCATCGATCGCTAATTTTAAATTTGGATAACGATTAAAATCAGGTTCGATAAATGTCAATTCTTTGATTTTAAAGAAGTCTAATGGTTCCACACCACTGACTGTACGATTTGGATAAGCCATGGTTTCCGCAATGGGAGTACGCATATCCGGATTACCCATTTGAGCAATGACCGAACCATCTACATAACGTACCATTGAATGAATAATAGATTGAGGATGAATAATCACTTCCATTTCATCTGCTGATGCATTAAATAACCAGCGTGCCTCAATGTACTCTAAACCTTTATTCATCATTGTGGCAGAATCCACAGAGATTTTTTTGCCCATTGACCAGTTTGGATGAGCAACGGCTTGTGCGGGAGTTATATGCTCAAACTCGTTTAATGGCGTATAACGGAAAGGCCCACCAGAACCGGTTAAGACAATTTTACTGACCCCTAATTCTTTCAAAGGACAAAACCCAACCTTTTCTTGTGCCTCAGGCGGTAAGGATTGAAAAATCGCGTTATGCTCACTATCAACAGGCAATAATTTTGCTTTTGACTGCTTCACAGCATCAATAAAAATCTGGCCACAAGTCACCAACGATTCTTTATTCGCAAGCAAGACTTTCTTACTTGCTTTTACTGCTGAAAGCGTCGGTAGTAATCCAGCTGCCCCAACAATGGCTGCCATAACTTGATCGGCATCTGGATGTGCTGTCAACTCACAAATGGCTTTCTGCCCAGCTAAGACTTCCGTTTTAATGTGGTGTGAGGCTAATTTTTCTCGCAATATCTTTGCTGCATTTTCATCATCTAATGCAGCAAAGTGCGGTTGAAATTTCACGCATTGTTCAAACATGGTCTCAACATTTTTGCCTCCCACTAACGCAAAGGCGTGGTATTTGTCAGGATTATGTTCGATAACAGAAAGGGTGCTATGACCAATAGAACCGGTTGATCCTAAAATAACAAGATTTTGTTTTTGCATAAAATTTCGACCGCACTTTGTGCTTTTATTTTTTTATCAGGATAGAACAAGGGCAGACACTTGGTCTGCCCCAAAACATGGTTCGACAATTAGAAATCCATTAATTCTTTTTCTTTATCTGCTAAGATCTCATCCACTTTTTTGATATAGCTATCAGTGACTTTTTGAATGATTTCTTCTGCTTTGTGTTGATCGTTTTCGCTGATTTCTTTGTCTTTTAATAATGCTTTGATTTTATCATTTGCATCACGACGTACGTTACGAATCGCGACTTTACCTTGCTCACCTTCGCTTTTTACGATTTTGATTAAATCACGACGGCGTTCTTCAGTTAATGGAGGAAGAGGCACGCGAATTGTTGTACCTGCTGAAGATGGATTTAAACCTAAATCAGACGTTAAAATTGCTTTTTCTACTGCACTGATTAAAGAACGGTCAAATACTGTTACCGCTAAAGTACGTGCATCTTCTGCAACAACGTTAGCTAATTGACGAAGTGGTGTCGCTGCACCATAGTATTCCACTTGGATTGCGTCTAATAAGCTTGGTTGTGCACGGCCTGTACGGATTTTTGCAATATGCCCACGCAACGCTTCGAGGCTTTTTTCCATGCGAGCTTCAGCATCTTGTTTGATTTCATTAATCATTCATCTGTCCTTTTTAATAAATAAAGATAAAACACAGTGATTTTACTGGATTTTTAGGGAGTTTTGAATAAATTTATTCATAAAAAAGGCGAGATTATCTCTCGCCATTTTATTCTTTAAAAAATTAACAAATCGTTGTGCCTTCTTCTGTACCGAGTACCACTTTGCGTAACGCACCTGGTTTACACATATTAAATACACGAATTGGCATACCGTGGTCACGAGCGAGTGTGAACGCAGCTAAATCCATTACTTTTAATTCTTTATCAATTACTTCTGCATAAGATAATTTATGGTATAGCTTTGCATTAGGATTTTTTGCAGGATCGCAATCATACACACCATCAACTTTGGTCGCTTTTAACACGATATCCGCTTCAATTTCGATACCACGTAAGCATGCAGCAGAATCCGTTGTAAAGAATGGACTACCTGTACCGGCTGAGAAAATGACTACACGTTTTTCACGCAACATTTTGATGGCTTCAGACCAGTTATAGGTATCACAAATCCCATTTAATTGGAACGCAGACATTAATTTTGCATTCACATCTGCACGATGAAGCGCATCGCGCATTGCCAAGCCATTCATTACGGTTGCAAGCATCCCCATATGGTCGCCCACTACGCGATTCATGCCGGCTTTAGCTAATTTTGCACCACGGAATAAGTTACCACCACCGAGCACAACACCAACTTCCACGCCCATTTCAATTAATTCTTTAATCTCTAACGCCATACGATCAAGAATAGAAGGATCGATACCGAAGCCCTCATCCCCTTGTAATGCTTCACCACTTAATTTCAATAAAATACGTTTGTAAATTGGTTGGCTCATTTGTCTTTTCCTTTGTCGGTTACAAAATTTGGCTTATTCTAGCAAAAGAGCGAAAAAGTTAAAAATGGAAATTAGTCAGAAAAGTGCGATAAAATATCGCTGTTTTGATTTTATAGGTAAACTTTATGAAGATTTCAAAAACCTCACAAATTTTAACCGCACTTTTTTCTTTGGCTTGCGCCATTGCTGCGGGTTATTTGATTTTACGAGGTTCAGGGATGTTTCCTGAGCCATCTATTAGTCTGATTTTACTCGCGGCTATTTTCATTATTTTATTAAGTAGTAGCCGAAAATCTTTCTATTTTATTTTATTACCCTTAGTTTGCTTACACGCAATTTATACGCCAACAGGCTTAAATTTTGGTGCACCAAGCTACCAATATATTGCATCGGTTCTCGCGACAGATATGTTAGAGACCAAAGAGTTTCTCATGCAAATCCCTGTAAGCAGCTATTTAGCTGCATTAGCTATTCCAGTTTTAGTCTTTTTACATTACAAAAGTGCGGTCAAATTTGGGGTAAAATTTTATCGCAATAAAACATTCATTGCCCTCGCTACCCTGTTGATTGGCTACAACTTACCGATTGCTGCGCCATTAAAAGAAACAATAGATTCGAGTGTAGAAATTGTTAATGAATGGCAAAAATTGAAAAAAATGTCACAGGAAAGCAGCTGGGGACAATCCACATTAGAAAATTCTAAATACCAAGATTATGTGATGATTTTGGGTGAAAGTGCGAGAAAAGATTACTTGCATGCGTATGGATACCCCGTCAATGACACACCATTTATGTCATCTGCAAATGGTACACTGATTGATGGCATGACATCCGCCGGAACCAACACTGTCGCCTCATTGCGCTTAATGTTAACGTTACCTGATAAAGAAAAATGGGAACCAAACTATGATTTAAGCTTAGTGGATCTCATTAAGTCTGCAGGTCTGAAAACCTACTGGCTCTCTAATCAAGGTTTTTTAGGTGAATATGACACGCCAGTTGCTTCGCTTGCCTCAAAATCTGATGAAACCATTTTCTTGAAAAAAGGTGGGAGCTTTAATTCTACAAACTACAGCGATTTTGATTTAATTCCTAAATTTGCCCAAGTTTTAGAAGATCCAACGCAAGGTAAACGCTTTATTGTATTACACATTTATGGTTCGCATCCGCTTGCTTGTGATCGCGTTGAAGATTACCCGAAAATTTTCAATGACAATGATATTGAGAAAAAGAACGAATACTTAAATTGCTATATTACATCCATTAAGAAAACCGATAATTTTATTAAGAAAGTGTATGAAACGCTCAAAGAAAACGAGCAAAAAACACACCGCACTTTCTCAATGATTTATTTTTCAGATCATGGTTTATGTCATCAGGAAGATGATAAACATGGCGTCACCTTGTTTAACCAAAACTGTCACAGCCAATTACATCATAATATTCCACTCTTTAAGATTTCATCTGATGATACGGCACGTAAAGAATACAAAGCCTTTAAATCTGGTTTGAATTTCTTAGAAGGTATTGCTAATTGGATAGGCATTAAAAATCCGAAGCTCACATTAGAAGAAGATTTATTCTCTGAACAAGCTGACAAAGATGACTATGGACTGAAAAAACTGATTGAAGAAAAATATCGTAAAGATGCAGACCCTGCCATCGATATTCGTCCAAAGAAATAGAAAATCTCAAATTTCAGACAACAAAAAAGCCGATATTCAATATCGGCTTTTTTTATATCTCAATGGAGAAAATTAAGCGTTACCGCCAGTGATTTTTGCAACTTCAGCTGCGAAGTCTTCTTCTTTTTTCTCGATACCTTCACCCACTTCTAAACGGATGAAGTTAGATACTGAAGTGTTTACTGATTTTAAGAAGTCACCTACAGATACAGAAGGATCCATTACGAATGGTTGACCTGTTAATGAAACTTCACCAGTGAATTTCTTCATTCGACCTTCAACCATTTTCTCTGCGATTTCTTTTGGTTTACCAGAGTTAACTGCGATATCAATTTGAATTTGACGCTCGTGTTCAACAACATCTGCAGGTACATTTTCTGGGTTCACGAATTCTGGTTTAGATGCCGCTACGTGCATTGCCACTTTTTTAAGTTCATCTTCTGAACCTTCACCTGCAACTAATACACCGATTTTTGCACCGTGTAAGTATTGAGCAATAACTTGACCTTCTAAGTAAGCAACACGACGGATGTTCATGTTCTCACCGATTTTAGCCACTAATGCAGCACGTTTTTCTTCAAATTGTGCTTGTAATGCTTCGATAGTAGTGCCTTTGTGTGCTGCTGCGAAATCAGCCACTTCATTTGCTAAACCTAAGAAGCCAGCATCTTTTGCTACGAAGTCAGTTTCACAGTTCATTTCAACTAATACACCGAAACCATTTTGTACACGAGCAAGGATAACACCTTCAGCTGCAACACGGCCTGCTTTTTTAGCAGCTTTAGCTTGACCAGATTTACGCATGTTGTCGATTGCTAACTCGATATCACCGTTTGCTTCAACTAATGCTTTTTTACATTCCATCATACCGGCACCGGTACGTTCACGAAGTTCTTTTACTAATGATGCTGTGATTTCAGCCATTTTAAAAATCCTCTGTCGAAAGTACGATTCATTTTGACCGCACTTTTAGATAAAAATATAGGGGCTAAATTTTAGCCCCTATGCCAATTAATCGTTTGATTATTAAGGGCTTCGCCTTATTGCAAAACTTAAATTATTCTGCGTCAGCTGCTAATTCTTCAGCAACTTGAGCTTCGTTACCACGACCTTCTTTAACCGCTGCTGCAGCTGCAGAAACGTAAAGTTGGATAGCACGAGTCGCATCATCGTTACCAGGGATAACGAAATCTACGCCAGCTGGAGTTGAGTTAGTATCAACGATAGCAAACACAGGAATACCTAGGTTGTTTGCTTCTTTAACAGCGATATGTTCGTGGTCTGCACCGATAACGAATAACGCATCTGGTAAGCCGCCCATATCTTTGATACCGCCAAGGCTTAATTCAAGTTTTTCCATCTCACGGGTACGCATTAACGCTTCTTTTTTGGTTAATTTGTCAAAAGTACCGTCTTGAGATTGAGTTTCTAAATCTTTTAAACGTTTAATTGATTGACGAACGGTTTTCCAGTTAGTCAACATACCACCTAACCAACGGTGGTTTACATAATATTGTTGACAGTCTAATGCTGCAGCTTGTACTGCTTCTTGAGCCGCGCGTTTAGTACCAACGAATAATACTTTACCGTTGTTGCTAGCAATACGGGTTAATTCCGCTAAAGCTTCATTGAATAAAGGTAAAGTTTTTTCTAAGTTGATGATATGAACACCGTTACGAGCACCAAAAATGAAAGGTTTCATTTGTGGGTTCCAGTAACGAGTTTGGTGTCCGAAGTGTACGCCCGCGTTGATCATGTCGCGCATTGAAACTTGTGCCATAATATTTTCCTTTTGTTGGGGTTGAGCCTCCACATATCAGCTAATCGACCGTTTGGCACCCCGATTAAGCCTTAATGATATGTGTGTGTTGTTAATAATTAAAAACGCTGCTTTTGAAACCCAAAAACAGCGGTGCGATTTATACCATAAAGTGCGGTCAAAAACCAGTTTATTTTGTCAAATTTATTACTTTTCTTGCTTTAATAAACAATAAAGGGGGACGATGCCGCAAATCTTTAAATTCATCATGCCATTGTGGCTGCTCGGCTAACATGGGTTCAGCCATTTGTTCAATTTGAAAACCTGCAGCAATTAAATCATTAATAATCGTTGCCGTCGTACGGTGATAGGTTTTAAAAGGTTGTTGAAACCAATTCCGCTCTCTTAGTCCTTCATCACGGTAATGATTTAAACGATAAGCGACTTGCTGTTTTTTCTCATTTTTTCCCAGCGCTCCCCTTCTTTATGGCAAGTTGTAATCGGATGTTCCTGGGAAAAAACTAATGTACCATTAGGCTTAAGTTTGTTGGCAATAGAAGCTAATAAAGCAGGAAAATCTTCAATATAGTGAAAAGCAAAAGAGCTGGTAATGACATCAAAATCACGTTCTGGCAATTCTGTTAATTTTTCCATCGGTAACTGATATAACGAAAAACGCCCTGAAAATTGACTGCACTTTTGTAGATCTTTTTCGGCTTGCTCTAGCATTTTAACTGAAAGATCTGTTCCCACTACACTCGCCGCATCGCGTTCTAAATAGAGTTGCAAATGTCCACCTGTTCCACAACCTAGATCGAGTAATTTTTTCCCTTGTAAATCAGGTAATAGGGAAAGCATAGTCGGCTTTTCCACTATTTCATTGAGACTGATGGGATTAGATCGAAGTTTTTGATAAAGCGCAAAGAAGTTTTCTTTATCGTAAACACTCGTTTTGTTATTCATTTTGTTTCCTATGCAAAATTAAAAAGGGCGTATTTGATACGCCCCTACATATTAACGTGAAAACTTATCCTGCGAAACTTGCAAACCATCCTAAGTTTGCGCCTACTTGTGCCACAATATTTAACACACCGAATAAGATCACAAAGCCAATCATAAAATTACCACCATAGACTTTATAAGTTGCATTTGGGAATTTTTGACGACTTGCTCTGGCAAGCAGTGCTGGTACGATTGCTGCCCAAATGGTTGCAGCTAATCCCGCATAACCAATGGCAATCACGAAGCCATAAGGGAATTGTAAACTTAATAATAACGGCGGTAAGAACGTCACCAATGTAGTTTTGGTTCTGCCTAACAAGCTGTCATCAAATTTAAATAAATCGGCAATGTAGTCGAATAACCCTAAAGTCACTCCTAAGAATGAAGTCGCAATAGCCATATAAGCAAAGAAATTCAACACAACGGCAATGTATTCTACTTCAATGTATTTGTGTAACGCTTCTAATAATGCTGATACATCGCCACCTTTTGCAATCACCGGAGCAAACTCGGTACGCGGTAAATTACCTTGCACCGCAAGCTGCCATAAGATGTAAATCACTAAGGCTAAGCCTGTACCAATAAAGATCGATTTCATTACACGACTACCATCGCGATCGTAATATTTGACGAGGCTTGGCACATTTCCGTGGAAACCGAAAGATACTAAGCAAACAGGAAGTGCAGTCAATAAATAAGGTAAATAAGTTTGCTCACCTTCTGCAATACTATTGAATAACACTTCTGTTTTTACAGAGCTCAATAAACCTGCTGTGGAAAGGAAGAAAGCGACTACCATCCCAACAATCAATACAGTGGTGAAACGATCTACTGCTTTTGTTGAAAACCATACGAAAGCCGCAAGAATAAAGCAGAAAATTAAGGATCCAGAAGTACGTCCAATATCGACCGCACTTTCAGCAGAACCAAAGGCTTGATTGAGCAAGTTTTGTGTAATACCGCCACCAGAGGTGATATAAGCATAAGTTAAAATATACAACACGAAAGCAACAGAAAGACCGTTGATAATATTCCAACCTTTACCTAACAAATCTTTTACGATGGTGTCAAAGCTTGAGCCGGTAGGATAATGTAAGTTGGCTTCTAAGATCATCAAACCTGATGTGGTCATACAGAACCAAGTGTAAACCAAAGCAAGAATAGAGCCAATAAACCATACGCCAGCCGTTGAGGTTGGGTTAGCGAGCATACCTGCACCAATCGCGGTACCCGCAATAATCATGGCGCCGCCTAATAAAGAAGGAGATTTTTTTATTGTCATCGTTAAGTCCTAAAATAAAAATTTGCACTATTATAGTAGTGCAAATTTAAAAGACAATCTTTTTGTATCGACAAAACGCAATAAATTTATATAATCAGCCATCTCAATAAAAGGATAATTTATGAAAAAACAACTCAAAAGTTTTGCTTTTGCTGTATTAGCTGGGGCGGTTATCACATCTTGTGCGGATTCTGCCTCAATCAATCAAGAAGCGGCAAGCAGCTATACACAAGAAATGGGGAAAATTCGCTCACAAGGTGCGATTGATACCACATCAAATACCGCAAGACGTATTCATCATGTCTTTAACAAAATGGTGCCTTATGCAA
This sequence comes from Parahaemophilus parainfluenzae, assembly GCA_018366115.1. Lineage (GTDB taxonomy): Bacteria > Pseudomonadota > Gammaproteobacteria > Enterobacterales > Pasteurellaceae > Haemophilus_D > Haemophilus_D parainfluenzae_AB. The sequence goes on from JAGZIS010000001.1 coordinate 221,883, forward strand.
ACCAAGCGAATGAAACTGGCTTAAAGTTTAATTGGCAAATCAATGTCATCAAATCTAAAGAGCTCAATGCTTGGGCTATGCCTGGTGGGAAAATGGCTTTCTACACAGGTTTAGTGGATACCTTGCAACTGAACGATAACGAAATCGCAGTCGTAATGGGTCATGAAATGGCACATGCTCTAAAAGAACACGGTAAAGCCAAAGCTAACTTCGGCACGATAAGTGCTATTGCTGGTGCAGTTGGTGGAACAGCATTATCTGCCGTAGTAGGTGCGGATATGACTGATTTAGTTGCACTGACCAAAGACTTTGCTTTAGATAAACCTTACTCTCGTAGTGCAGAAACTGAAGCAGATGAAGTGGGTCTCATGTTAATGGCTCGCTCAGGTTACAATCCTCAAGTCGCGCCTGGCTTATGGCAAAAAATGGCTAAAGCCTCTGGTGGTTCTAAAGGTGCACTTGATGTGTTAGCTTCTACTCACCCGAGTGATGAATCTCGCCAAGAAAACTTACAACGCTTATTACCTGAAGCGATGGAACTTTATAAAGCGGCAAAAAATAAAAATGGTTAAATAAAAACGGTTAAAAATTTGACCGCACTTTCATAAATAAAAAGCGAACATTATGTTCGCTTTTTTAATCTCTCAAAGAAAACCGCACTTGAAAAATCAAAGTGCGGTTTGTTTTTATCGTATTTTCAATTAATGTTGTTCGTTAATGTGACCTTCAATTGGTTTTACATTTTCATCAAACACTGGTAACGGTTTGTGTTCGCTTGCAATGTAAGAATAAATCACTGGCAACACGAACAAGGTAAACAATGTACCGATTGCCAAACCTGCCACGATAACGATACCAATACTGAAACGAGATACCGCACCTGCACCTGTTGCATAAAGCAACGGTACAAGACCTGCAATCATCGCAGCGGTAGTCATCAAAATTGGACGTAAACGTACTTTAGCCGCTTCAGTGATCGCTTCAATACGCGTTTTACCGTGGTTTAACTGCTCTTCTTTCGCTACTTCACACATCAAAATACCGTGTTTCGTAATAAGACCAACCAGGGTAATCAAACCCACTTGTGAGTAGATATTGAGTGTCGTTCCAGCAATCCCTACAAATCCAAAGGCATTTAAGGCTAATAACGCACCACTTACAGCTAACGGCACAGAAATCATAATCACGATTGGATCGCGAATTGATTCAAACTGAATTGCCAAGACTAAGAAAATAATCACTACCGCAAGTAAGAACGTTACAGCAAGCGCATTACCTTCTTGTACTAACTGACGCGCTTCACTTTTAAAGTCATAGTTATAACCCTGTGGTAAAGTATTTTTCGCATTGTCCTGTAACCATTGGATCGCATCACCAATTGAAGTACCTGGCATCGGTACAGCACTAATCACCGCAGAGTTTAACTGGCTGAAACGAGGCAATGTACTTGGTTGTGGTTCCAATGTAGCCGTCACCAAGCTGCTTAATGGAACAGAGGTACCATTTGCTGCGGTGATGTAATACTTATTAAAACTTTCCGGAGATAAACGATTGTCACGTTTTACTTGGGAAATAATTTTGTAAGCTCGACCATCAATATCCACACGTTCAATGGTTGCGGCAGATAAGAAGCTGCCTAACGTACGGCTGATTTGTTGCATTGTAATGCCATAAGTTCCTGCTTTTTCACGATCGATCTTAATACGCATTTGAGCAGTATCAAATTTAAGATCGAGATTGGTATAAACGAACTTGCTGGATTTTTGCATATCCTCTAAGAATTTACCGGCTACATTCGCTAAATCACCGTAGTCTTGTGATGTGCTGATCACAAAACCAATTGGAGGACCTTGCTCCCCTGTATTAATTTCTGGGAACGCAAAGCCTTGTACAGACACTTCAGGAATAGATTTCGCTTTTTCATTCAGCTCATTCATGATAGCTGTTTGGCTTTTTGAGCGTTCTTTCCAATCTTTTAAAGTTACAACGTTTAAAGATTGGTTAGAGCTTGGTGCCCCTGAAATCGTCATCGCAAACTGTACTTCTGGCGTATTGGTTAAAATCTCTTGATAAGGTGCCATCGCATTTTGCACATAATCCACGTTCACGTTAGAAGGTGCAGAACCGATTGCCAAAAATGCGCCTTTATCTTCTGTAGGTGTTAATTCACTTGAAAGTGATTTAAACAACACGGGTAAGGTTGCAAAAATGATTGCCGCAAACATCAACATACATTTACGGTTTACCATCACCAAATCAAGTACATACGCATAAGCTGCATTCACTTTACTAAGGGTATGCTCTACTCGTTGTTCCAATTTACTTGGAGCCTCATTGGATTTTAGCAATTTACTGGTCATCATTGGTGAAAGCGTTAATGCTACTACACCTGAAATAAATACCGCCCCTGCAAGAGTTAAAGCAAACTCTTTAAACAAGGAACCCGTAATACCGCCCATTAACGCCATTGGAGAATATACTGCAATCAAGGCAATGGTCATGGAAATAACTGGGACAGCAATTTCACGCGTACCAATAATCGCCGCACGGAATGGTGTTTCACCTAACTTAATGTGGCGGTCTACGTTTTCCAATACCACAATCGCATCATCCACCACCAAACCAATGGCTAGAACCAATGCCAGCAAAGTCATCAAGTTAATAGAGAAATCAAATGATTGAAGCAACATAATTACCCCGATTAATGAAATCGGAATAGTGATAAGCGGGATTAAAATCGCGCGGAATGAACCAATAAACATGGTAATCACCACCAACACGATTATCGTTGCCTCAACAATCGTTTTGATTACTTCATTAATTGAGTTATTAATCGCAATTGTACGGTCATATAAGATGTCAGATTCAATAGCATCCGGCAGATTATTTTTAATACTGTCATATAGCGGACGCACTTTCGCCGCTACTGTTAATGGGTTTGCTGACGAGGTTGGGTTAATCGCTAATACAACAGAATCTGCGCCATTCGCTACCGCACGTGAGCTATCGCTTGATTTATTTAACTCGATATCGGCGATATCGCGTAAACGTACCAATTTATCACCGTTTGATGTCACAATTAAGTTGCCTAATTCTTCAACTGATTTTGTCGTGGTTTCTACTTTGTTTTTATAGGTCACAAAATAGCCATTATCATTACCAGCCGCTGTTTGAACGTTATTCGCTGATAATGCAGACATCACTTTTGTGGCTGAAAGGTTTTGAGCCGCCATTTTTTCTGGATCTAACCAAATACGAAGTGCGTACTCAGATGCACCAAAGATCTGCACACTCGCCACCCCTTCTACAGTAAAGAACTGAGGTTTGACTACGCGTTGAATATAGTCAGTCACTTGGCTTGCATCAAGCTTGTCAGAACGGAAACTAATATACATAATCCCCGAACCACCCGTTGATGAAGAAACTGTTGGATCTTCAATACCACTTGGCAATTCAGAACGAACCGAGTTAACTTTAGCTAACACATCTGCCAAGGCTGCATTCGGATCCGTATTTAATTTCATTTTTACGGTGACTGTTGACGTACTTGGGCTAGAGCTTGAAGACATATAGTCCACATTATCTGCTTGCGCTACCGCCTCTTCAATTTTGGAAGTAACAAACGCTTGAATTAAGTTCGCATCCGCCCCTGGATATGCAGTGGTCACCGTAATCACCGTCGTGGTCATTTTCGGATATTCGCGCACAGCCAATTTCGAGATCGCTTGTAATCCTAAAATAATGATTAACAAGCTAATCGAAACCGCCAAAACAGGACGACGAATAAATATATCGGTAAATTTCATTCGCTTTTCCTAATTAAAGATTCGTTTTATTCGCAGGTTGTTCAGTACCTACGCCCGCTTTATCTGCAACAGAGACTAATGCACCGTTACTTAAGTTTTGCTGACCGCCGGTCACAATTTTATCGCCGACTTTAACTTCATCGCCTTTTAATTGTGCATAAATACCTTGACGATCTTTCGTAAATACAGTGATTGATTTTGCACGGTACATATTCGCCGCTTTTTCTGCTCCGCCTAATTTCTCAATATCTTCATCGGAAAGTGCGGTCAAAATATAAAGCGATTCGCCATACATGTTGTAGCTCACTGCCACTTGTGGCACAACGATTTGATTATGCTCAGTTGGTAAAGCGACATTTAAGCGAGTAAACATACCGGATAATAATTTTGCGCCATCTTCTGGTTCAAATGTTGCTTGAACATCGACTAAACCCGTTGAAGAATTAATTGCTGGCTCAATTGCAGTAACCTTTGCGGCAAAAGTTTCACCTTTACGCGCATCTGCGGTAGCCGTTACTTTTTGACCAATATGCAATTTATCTAATAGGTTTTGCGCAATCGCAAAATCCACTTTCATAGAAGAACGATCTTCCACACGCACAATTTCAGTACCGTTTGAAACATATTGACCAACATTCACTTTCACGATACCGGCTTTACCATCAAATGGTGCCACGATTTGGCGACGTTCAATCGCCGCTTTTAATGACTCAATATTTGCCGCTTGTGCTTCATAAGCTGCTTTTGCATTATCTAATTCTTGACGAGAAACAGCCCCGCTGCCCGCAAGGTTTGCATAACGTTGATAAGTTTGACGCAATGACACCACCTGAGCTTGTGCGGCTTGTAAGCTTGCACGCTCAACTGAGCTATCTAACTCAACTAACAAATCCCCTTTTTTCACGCTCTGTCCATTTTGCACGAGCACTTTAGACACGGTTCCTGCACTTTGAGCGCTTAACATCGCCCCTTGATTCGGACGAACAATACCTGTCGTTTCAATGATTGGCGTCCATTCTGAAGCCTTAACTGTCATTGCGGTAACAGGAGAAGCTGTTTCAGGTTTATTTGCTAAGAAATCAGCAATGCCTTTTGCTTTCATTTGATTAAGAAAAATCATTGCAGCAAAAATTAACACAAATACGCCTAACGCTAATTTCAAAAAGAAAACGTGCGAACGCTTTGGTCTATTAGTTTGAGTTATACTCATTTGGAAAACTCCATTAAGACAATAAAATGACTACTTCTGAATTGCACGCCAAGAGCGTTCAATGACAGATTCTAACATCACATCGGTAACCGCTATACCGAGAAATTTGTTATCTGAGGCTAAAACTATTGCAGTATCTAGACTCAGCAAAAATAAAATTCGAGGTTCTAAATCAGCTAACACATTTGCTGCTTGTCCCTTGAGACAAAATTGCTTCCAGCATGAATGCTCCATTTCGGAGCTGATTTCAATAAACTCCGGCAAAGATTTATACTGGTTCATATTTGATAAAACCGTTGGATTTTCTTGAAGAAAATGCCAAATATTCCACCACATTTTTCTATATTGCTCGAAAAAAGATTGGCTTTCATCAAAACCTTCTTCAATCGCCACAACAAACTTATTGAACACTCGACGAGTAAATTGTGCTAATAACTCGTCTTTACTCTTAAAATAAAGATAAATCGTACCTGCTGCGATGCCTGCTTCCTTAGCTAACTTATGCATAGAAGCTAACTTATGCATAGAAAGATGATGTAATCCTTCTTTTGCCATAAGACGATCTGTTGCATCAAAGATCTGCTCACTGACATCAAGCTTCGTTTTAGAGGCTTTTACTTGTCGCATAATAAAAAATTAAATTCTTCGGGTTATATATGAAAAAGGTCATTTAAGATGAACATCAAAAATGAATGAACGTTCATTTTATTGATTTTTCATTTTTTGGCAAGAGAAAAATATAAAAAAAGTGCGGTCATTTTTAACCGCACTTTTAAATTCTGAATTACATTCCAATCACAACGCAACTCGCCACTGATTTTGCTTTATCTTGTGCTGCTGTTGCTGCATCTCGACTACTAAATGGTCCCACGCGTACGCGGTTCCATTCTTCACTTGTCGCAATTTGTGCATTTACGCCAGCCATCGCTAGACGACCTTGTAAGCTTTCTGCTTGTGCACGATTTTTAAATGCTCCACATTGCAAACCAAATTTTTTGCCGCCAGCCTGTACTTGTTGTTCAGCGGGTTTCGGTTCTACTTTTTTCGGTTGCTCAGTTTTAGCAGGTTCCGTTTTTGCGGGTTCAGCTTTCACCACTTCTACTTTTTTCGGAGGTTCAGGCTTTTTAACTGGCTCTGTTTTTTTAACTGGCTCAGGCTTTTTCGCTTCTGGGTTTGCTGTTTGCTGAGCTAGCTGAGTTTGAGCTGTCTGTGCTGGTTGAGCTTGCTGTGCTTGAGCAGCAGCTTTTTCTGCATTCGCCGCTTCTTGCTCTTTACGTTGAGCTTCTAATTTTTTCGCTTCTTCTGCCGCTTTTTGCTCCTTTTCCATTTGAATCAGCACTTGACGCTGCTCTTCCGTCAAACGCATATTTTTTTCAACAGAAGAAGGATTATTATCCACCGGCACCGTACGGGTTTCTAATTCTTTAATGTAGTGCCACACTTCTTCTGGGCGATTTGGTAACACACTTTTCGGTTGCGGTTTTTCCGGCTGAACATTTGTCGTCACTACAGGTGCTGGTGTTTTACTTTTTAAGAAGTAAAGCCCTAACCCAAAACCTAATACCGCCACCAACGCAAGAACAATTAAGGTATTGCGATTAAAACTTTTCTTTGCTTTCTTTTTATTATTTTTTGAGCCGCTTCGACCGGCAAAATCTCGATGAGCCACGATAAAATCCTAAAATATTCGATAAATTAAACTTAGAGTATAAAAAACGCTTAATTCTACTGAAAAACAGTGCATTTTTCTAGGGAATTTTTGCTAACTCAAATCCAATGGATCTACGTCTAAAATTAACCGCACTTGAGAAGACTTTATCAGCTCTGGGGAATATCGACTTAATGCCGCCTGTAATTGTTTCCGAGAAGCATGCTGTAATAGCAACTGCCAACGATACTGCCCCGCTTTTTTGCTAAACGGTGCAGGAATCGGCCCCAACACTTGCAAGCCTTCAATTTTTTGTTCATAGAAGAAAGACGCCAATTGCGACAATGCATTTTCCGCCTCTTCAGAATGACGACATTGTGCTTTAAACAACGCTAGGAAACTAAATGGAGGCAAGCCCATATTATGCCGCAACTTCAAGGTTTCTTCTGCAAAGGCTTGATAGCCCTTTTCAAGCAAGGTGGTTAATAACGGATGATCCGGATAATGTGTCTGTAAAACCACTTCGCCCTGTTTTTCCGCTCTGCCTGAGCGACCTGCCACTTGTACATAAAGCTGCGCCAAACGTTCTTCGGCTCTGAAATCAAGGGAAAACAAGGCATTATCCACATTCACTAACGCAACCAAGGTGACATTCGGGAAATGGTGTCCTTTGGCTAACATTTGGGTGCCAATTAAAATCTGGCTTTTACCTTGCTGAATATCCTCTAAATAACCTTCAAGTTTGCCTTTTCGTGCCGTGCTGTCACGATCGATACGTGCAATATTATATTGAGGAAAACGTGCTTTTAAGGTTTCTTCTAACTGTTCTGTGCCTAAACCCGTTGTGACTAAATGCGTTGAACCACAATGACCACATTGCATCGGCACTGTTTTTTGTGCACCACAATGATGACAGCGTAAAACACGCTGATATTGATGGTAGGTATAAGGTTTTTCGCAATGATGACATTCATCAATCCAGCCACATTCATGACATAACAACACAGGCGCGAATCCACGTCGATTAAGGAACAACAACACTTGATTACCTTTTTCTAAGTGTTCTTGCATACGTTGCAATAGTGGTTCGGATAAACCGTTTTGAATTCGTTGATGTTTTAAATCAATCACAAACTGGCGAAGTGCGGTCGCATTTCCAGCCCTTTTTGATAGCACCAAATGATGGTATTTGCCATTTTGTACGTTATTCACACTTTCCAAACTTGGGGTCGCAGAACCTAACAAAATAGGAATATTGAGTTTTTGCGCTAAAACAATGCCTAAATCTCTCGCATGATAACGCCAACCATCTTGCTGTTTAAACGAGCCGTCATGCTCTTCATCTAAAATGATTAAGCCGAGATCTGAAAACTGGGTGAAGAGCGCCGATCTCGTACCAATCACGATTGCACTCTGTCCTGTTCTTGCTCGCTCCCAAACATTTAAGCGCTGTGTATCATTCAAGTTGGAATGCAATACATCAATTTCTACATTAAAGCGAGCTTGGAACCGTCTCACGGTCTGAGGGGTAAGCCCAATTTCAGGAACAAGCACTAAAACCTGTTTGCCTTTCTTTAAGACTTCTTCAATGTATTGCAGGTAAATTTCAGTTTTACCTGAACCAGTCACGCCCTCTAACAACCACACATTAAAGCCTTCTTGGAAAAGCAACTGGCTAAATGCAAGGGCTTGTTGCTTGTTTAAGGTCAATCGGTTATCAAGATTAACTAAAGGATTATCCCCTAGAGCTTGCTGCCAACTTTTTTGTTCAGTAGGCACAATAATCTCTTCCACATAATCTTTGCCTTTAAGGGCTGACCAAATTGCGGAACTGATCTCATTGTTACCTTTTTCTAGATCTTTCGTTAGCAATACATTTAAGGCTTCAATTTGTTTTTTAGCGCGTTTTAATTCACCCGATTCTAACGCTTGTTTTCCAAGGTCCGTAATACGCCAAAAAGTGCGGTCATTTTTAACCGCACTTTCTCCATTGCGGAGTTTGACTGGCAACGCTTGAAACAACACATCGCCTAATGCTGCGCGATAATAATTAGCCGACCAAGCTAACCAATCCCAAGTTGTGGAATTAAAAAGTGATTCAGCATCAAGCACATCAATAATCGGTTTTAACTTTTCTTTTGCTACATCCGAAGAAGCTGGTAGATCCACCACGATCCCTACTCGTTTTTGCGAACCAAAAGGCACCAACACTCGTCCACCAACGATTGGCATCAAGTTCGGCGGATAAAGATAATCAAAAAATCGGGGGAGCGGTACGGCTAATGCAACTCGGACAATATTCATAACAAAAAACAATTAAAAATTTTCGCTATTATACGGGAATTAGGTGGAAAAATCCCACAACCTTGCCTTTTAGTGTATAATCGCCGCCAATTTTAATTGAGCGAATAAAAACCATGACAGAAGAGCAAAAAACCTTTGCTGATCAAAAACGTAAAACCGTTGAAACGGCTGAATTTACAGAAGATGGTCGTTATAAACGTAAAGTTCGTAGCTTTGTGTTGCGGACAGGTCGTTTAAGTGATTTTCAAAAAAATATGATGAACGATCACTGGGCTGATCTTGGATTAGATTATCAAAACACCCCTTTTGATTTTGCTGCGATTTATGGCAATACGAATCCCGTTATATTAGAAATTGGCTTCGGAATGGGGAAATCTTTAGTGGATATGGCAGAAGCAAATCCTGATAAAAATTATCTTGGTATTGAAGTGCACACGCCTGGTGTGGGAGCCTGTATTGCTTATGCGGTAGAAAAAGGCGTGAAAAACCTTCGCGTGATTTGTCATGATGCCACTGAAATTTTACGTGATTGTGTGAAAGACGGTGAATTGGGCGGTTTACAGCTTTTCTTCCCAGACCCTTGGCATAAAGCAAAACATCATAAACGTCGTATTGTTCAACCACACTTTGTAGAGCAAGTCGTCCAAAAATTACAACCCAATGGCTTTATTCATATGGCAACGGACTGGGAGAACTATGCGGAACAAATGCTCGAGGTTCTTTCAGCTAATGAAAATTTAGTCAATACTGCCGAACAAGATTATATTCCACGTCCTGATTTCCGCCCTCTTACAAAATTCGAGGCGCGTGGTCATCGCTTAGGTCACGGTGTGTGGGATTTATACTTTAAGAAAAAATAATCATCGAGATGATGACGATACCCCATTACCTTAACATAGGAGAACATTGAAAATGAAAACTCGTAATCAACGTCAACGTAAAAAACTTCACTTAGCTGAATTCCAAGAATTAGGCTTTTTAGTGAATTGGCAATTTGCTGAAGGAACCAGCATCGAAACTATCGATGAAACCGTTGATCGTTTTATTGCTGAAGTGATTCAACCAAACGGCTTAGCTTATGAAGGTAGCGGCTATTTACATTGGGAAGGCTTAGTTTGCTTAGAAAAAATTGGCAAATGTGATGAAAGCCATCGCCAATTAGTACAAAAATGGTTAGAAGAGAATAAATTGCAACAAATCGAAATCAGTGAATTATTCGATATTTGGTGGGATTACCCAACAAAAAACGCATAATATTTTAAGCATACTTCAGGGCGGATTATCCGCCCTATTTAATAATCATTTTCACTTATATTTTAACAATTTATTTACATCCCTAATTTCCTTTCAAAATATCCTTGATCTACCTCAAGAAAAGTGTATATTTCTTAAAAACTACTCCTTTTAGGTAGTTACTATTTTGTTATCGGAGCTAGATAATGCTCCCCTTGAAAATACCGAACTTTAAAGAAAAATATGGCGATTGAAAATCCTTCTCGCAGACAATTATTACGTGGGCAATTTTTACAATCGTTACATTCTGAAAACGCTAAAATTCAAGGTATCAATGCTATCCGTCCACCTTGGTCGGTAAATGAAGCAGACTTTACAGATAAATGCACTCGATGCGGTGATTGCATACTGATATGTGAAACCCAAATTATCGTAAAAGGCGATGGCGGTTTCCCTGAAATACAATTTGACAAGGGCGAATGCACTTTCTGCCAAAAATGTGTTTTAGTCTGTGAACAACCGATTTTTCACTCATTAGAAGAAAAGCCTTGGACACATAAAGTTGAGATTACAACGCAGTGCCTAACAGAAAATCGAGTGGAATGTCGAAGTTGCCAAGATAGCTGTCCGATGAATGCCATCCGTTTTCGATTACAGCTTGGTGGTGTGGCAAAACCCATATTAGATTTAGAAAGCTGTAATGGTTGTGGCGCTTGCCTAAGTGTTTGCCCAACAAAAGCAATAAAAATTTTTAATATTGAAACAAATATCGATGAGTCAATTTAGCGAAAATGAGAACTGGTATGTATGCAGCATTGTTGTGCAAGCCAGACCAGAAAAACTTAACCAAGTCAAAGAAGCCATTTTAGCGATTCCAACCGCTGAGATTCATGGCGAAAAATCTGATGAAGGCAAATTGGTGGTCACCCTTGAAAGTAACCGTCAATTAGCATTAGCGGATCTTATGGATGAAATTAAAGATATCCCAGGAGTAATTGTCGTTTCTTTAATTTCGAATTACTTAGATGAAAAATAAATAATTTAGGTATACATGCCATTTTGTATATTCTAAAAAATTCAACAACGAGTGGGGAAAACTATGGAACTTAATCGTAGAGATTTTATGAAAGCCAATGCTGCGCTTGCAGCAGCAGCGGCTGCCGGTATGACCATCCCTGTTAAACAGGTTGATGCGGCAGAAGATATGGGCATCAAATGGGATAAAGCGCCATGTCGTTTCTGTGGTACAGGATGTAGCGTATTGGTAGGAACCAAAGATGGTCGAGTTGTCGCAACTCAAGGTGACCCAGATGCAGAGGTAAACCGTGGTTTAAACTGTATCAAAGGTTACTTCCTTTCTAAAATCATGTACGGTGCAGACCGTGTACAAACTCCGTTATTACGTATGAAAGATGGTAAATTCCATAAAGAAGGTGACTTTACACCCGTTTCTTGGGATCAAGCTTTCACTATCATGGCGGAAAAAATCAAAGACATCTTGAAGAAAAAAGAACCAAATGCTGTTGGGATGTTCTCTTCCGGTCAAACAACCATCTACGAAGGTTACGCAAAAGTAAAACTTTGGAAAGCTGGTTTCCGTTCTAATACTATCGACCCGAATGCTCGTCACTGTATGGCGTCTGCAGCGGTTGCATTTATGCGTACATTCGGTATGGATGAACCAATGGGTTGCTATAACGATATCGAGAAAACCGATGCATTTGTGCTTTGGGGTTCAAACATGGCGGAAATGCACCCAATTTTATGGTCTCGTATTTCTGACCGTCGTCTTTCTTCTGATAATGTGAAAGTGGTGGTTATGTCAACATTCGAACACCGTTCGTTTGAATTAGCTGATGTGCCTATCGTGTTTAATCCACATTCAGACCTTGCAATTCTTAACTATATCGCTAACTACATTATCCAAAACGATAAAGTAAACTGGGATTTCGTTAATAAACACACTAAATTCAAACGTGGTGAAACCGATATCGGTTATGGTTTACGCCCAGAACATCCGCTTGAAGTTGCTGCGAAAAACCGTAAAACCGCAGGTAAAATGCACGATTCTGACTTCGAAGAATTCAAGAAAATCGTTGCACCTTATACATTAGATGAAGCACACCGTATTTCTGGTGTACCAAAAGATCAGCTTGAAACTCTTGCGAAGATGTACGCAGATCCAGAACAAAACTTAGTATCTTACTGGACAATGGGCTTTAACCAACACACTCGTGGTGTATGGGTTAACCACATGATCTATAACGTACACTTATTAACCGGTAAAATTTCTAAACCAGGTTGTGGTCCGTTCTCATTAACTGGTCAACCTTCAGCTTGTGGTACAGCACGTGAAGTAGGTACTTTCGTTCACCGTTTACCAGCAGACATGGTAGTAACCAATCCAAAACACGTTGAAATTACAGAGAAAAAATGGAAATTACCAAAAGGCACTATCCCAACTGTACCTGGCTATCCAGCGGTACAACAAAGCCGTGCCTTAAAAGACGGTAAACTAAATTTCTTATGGCAAATGTCCACCAACAACATGCAAGGCGGTCCGAATATCAATGACGAAATTTTCCCTGGTTGGCGTAACCCTGAGAACTTTATCGTTGTTTCAGACCCTTACCCATCAGTTTCTGCTGTTGCGGCTGACTTAATTCTTCCAACTTGTATGTGGGTAGAAAAAGAAGGGGGTTATGGTAACGCTGAACGTCGTACCCAATTATGGCGTCAACAAGTAAAAGGCCCAGGTGAGTCTCGTTCTGACTTATGGCAAATTGTTGAATTTGCTAAATACTTCAAAACTGATGAAGTATGGGGTGAAGAGTTATTAGCTCAAATGCCTGAATATCGTGGCAAAACCTTATACGAAGTGCTTTACGAAAATGGTGAAGTAAACAAATTTAAAGTACCAACGGATGTTCCGGGATACATCAATGATGAAGCCGATCACTTTGGTTACTACCTACAAAAAGGTTTATTCGAAGAATACGCTGACTTCGGTCGTGGTCATGGTCATGACTTAGCACCATTCGATACTTATCACCAAGTACGTGGTTTACGTTGGCCGGTTGTTGACGGTAAAGAAACCTTATGGCGTTACCGTGAAGGCTTTGACCCGTATGTCAAACCAGGTGAAGATATCGCATTCTATGGCTATCCAGATAAAAAAGCGATTATTCTAGGTGTTCCTTATGAAGCACCTGCAGAATCACCGGATGAAGAATATCCATTATGGTTATGTACTGGTCGTGTACTTGAGCACTGGCATACCGGTACCATGACTCGTCGTGTACCTGAATTACACCGTGCATTCCCGAACAACTTAGTTTGGATGCACCCTGCGGATGCGAAAAAATATGGCTTACGTCATGGGGATAAAGTGAAGTTAATCACTCGTCGTGGTGAAATGATCACTTACTTAGATACCCGTGGTCGTAACAAATGTCCTCAGGGCTTAATTTATACCACCTTCTTTGATGCGGGTCAGCTTGCGAACAAATTAACATTGGATGCAACCGATCCAATTTCAGGCGAAACCGACTTCAAAAAATGTGCGGTTAAAGTGGAAAAAGCGTAGGATTTTCCTTTCGTTTCTAGTCGCTCCTCTCTTTCAAGAGAGGGGAATTTAAAATAAGAGCGGTCAAATTTTGCAACATTTTTACAAAATCAGGCCGCTTATAAAAGGAAACGCAGATGAGACTTGATCCTAACCGTCGTCAGTTTTTAAAAAATGTGACAAGAACGGCTGCCGGAGTGTGTGGGGTTGGTATTATTCTTGGCTTACAGCAACAACAAGCTAAAGCTAAAGAAGGAATCGCCTTACGTCCACCTGGTGCTTTACCGGAAAAGGATTTCTTGGCAGCTTGTACCCGTTGCGGACAATGCGTCCAAGCGTGTCCATATGATATGTTGCATTTAGCTTCGCTGATTTCACCAATGGAAGCTGGCACACCTTATTTTATTGCTCGGGATAAACCTTGCGAAATGTGTCCGGATATTCCTTGTATGAATGCTTGCCCAAGTGGCGCATTAAGTGAGGAACTTAAAGACATCAATGATGCGAGAATGGGGTTAGCCGTATTGCTAGACCATGAAACTTGTCTTAACTGGCAAGGGTTGCGTTGTGATGTGTGTTACCGCGTTTGTCCATTAGTGGATAAAGCAATTACACTTGAACGTATCCACAATGATCGTACAGGGATTCATGCAAAGCTTATTCCAACTGTTCACTCTGATGCTTGCACCGGATGCGGTAAATGCGAACAAGCTTGTGTATTAGAAGAAGCGGCAATTAAAGTCTTACCGATGGATATCGCCAAAGGACTACTCGGTCGCCACTATCGCTTAGGCTGGAAAGAAAAACAAAATGCCGGAAAATCCTTAATTGAGGAGCAACATCCGGATGGCTTACGTCCAGCAATGGATGCTCGTATGCCGGAAGGCTCACATGAGCCGGTTTATCAGCCAATGCAAGTTCAACCGAACCAAAAAGTGGCAACACCAAACCGTGCAACAATGGATTATGTACCAAATCCAACAACAGTTCCGGAAGCAGAGCAATTCCCAAATCTGGACTTAAACATTAAGGGGGTTAAATAATGGCTGAAAAATATACCCCGAATAAGCCTAAAGATGCAGGCTTAGAAGCTCGCCAAAAACTCGGTTGGTGGCATGCTTATCGCTTTTTAATTCTACGTCGAATCAGTCAATTAAGTATTATTTTAATGTTCTTAAGTGGCCCAATTTGGCAAGTTTGGATTCTAAAAGGCAATTACAGCTCAAGCATGCTTTTGGATACTGTGCCATTGACAGATCCATTGATTACCGCTGAAAGTTTAGTGACAGGTTACCTACCAGAAATCACAACGATTATTGGTGCCTTAGTGATTGTCATATTCTACGCTATCGTTGCAAGCAAAGCCTTTTGTAGTTGGGTTTGCCCAATGAATATGGTAACAGATGCTGCAGCTTGGTTACGTAGAAAATTAGGTATTCGACAATCATTAAAAATTTCACGCCAACTTCGCTATGTGATTTTAGCCGTGATTTTAGTTGGTAGTGCAATAACGGGGACACTCTTATGGGAGTGGATAAACCCAGTCGCAGCACTTGGACGCATCTTTGTCTTTGGAACAGGCGCAACCCTTTGGTTGGTCACAGTCATCTTTTTATTTGACTTACTTGTTGCTGAGCATGGCTGGTGTGGTCACCTTTGTCCAATTGGTGCGATATATGGTGTCATTGGTGCTAAAAGCCTGATAAAAATTAATGTAGTCGATCGCGATCGCTGTGACCGTTGTATGGACTGTTATAATGTTTGCCCAGAACCGCAAGTATTAAGACTTCCTTTACACGGTGGACCTGAAGATAGCCAAATTATATTGGCAAAAGATTGTATTACTTGTGGACGCTGTATTGACGTTTGCGCAGAAAATGTATTTACATTTGGCTCTCGCTTTGAGAAACAAATAAAAATTAAAAATATTTAATTATTTAATGGAGTGGATTTCATGAAAAAATCATTTATTTTCATGCTGGCTTTATGTAGTGGATTGGCATTTGCCGATGCGCCGCAAGTTGCAAACAGCATTGATAAAACAGCAGAAAGTATTGCACCAGCATTTACGAATCCTTATAAAGATGTTGGTAATATTCCTGTAACCTTCCCTCACCAACCACCACTTGTTCCACACAGCATTCGTGGTTTACAAGTGACTAAGAATGCTAACCAATGTTTAGGCTGTCACTCTCCGGATGTTGCTCCAACAACGGGTGCACCTCGCGTACCTGAAAGCCATTTTTTAACACGTGATGGACAAAAAACAGAAGGCACTTCGCCACGTCGTTATTTCTGTTTACAATGCCACGTTCAACAAACTAACGTGAACCCAATTATCCAAAATAAATTTGAAACTATTCGTCAAATGCAAGGTAAATAAGGAGCTAAACCATGATTAAATCAAGCATTCAGAAAGTTTGCCGTTGGTTACGCTCTCCGAGCAAAATGGCAATTGGTGGGGTTATTTTATTAACTATCATTGGTACTATCGTTGGAACTAACCTGTTTAATGCTGGAATGGCGACAACTAATACAGAGCAATTCTGTTCAGACTGTCATACTAATGACGTTGTACCTGAGTACCAAGCGTCAATCCACTTTAGTAACCGTTCAGGTGTGAAAGCAATTTGTTCAGACTGTCACGTTCCACATGAATTTATTCCAAAAATGGTTCGTAAAATGCAGGCATCGACTGAAGTTTATGCTCACTTTACAGGTAAAGTCGATACTAAAGAAAAATTCGAAAAACATCGTTTAGAAATGGCTGAACGCGAATGGGCGCGTATGAAAGCGAATAACTCACAAGAGTGCCGTAACTGCCATAACTTCAATGACATGGACTTTACTCAACAAAAAACTGTGGCACAACAAATGCATGCACTTGCACAGGAACAAAACAAAACCTGTATCGATTGTCACAAAGGTATTGCACATAACCTTCCACACATGGAAAAAGTACAACAAAGCTTTATTCCAGCGGATATGTTAAAAGCAAATGAAAAACCTGCAGATAACAAAGATGCAAAATAATCTTATAGCAAAATAATAAATCGGCACTCATTGAGTGCCGATTTTGTTTTTATTTTTTAAGGAAATCTTTATCAGATAATACCCTTAACGGTTGCATATCACTATTTCCCATAATGACCAAACTCGGGTCTGAGCGTAAACAGCTACCACCATAATGCCCACCTACAGTAAAAGTACAGACCTGAACATATTGGTCTTCCACTTTTGGTAAACACCAAAGTTGTTGATAGATACTCTCCTGCTTACCAAAACGACCATCTTTGCTATCAAGCACTGATTTACACTCACCAATTAATTTCACATTATCACCTCGGCGACCAGCAATTGGTTTTTGTGCGTAACCACTTTTAATCAGCTCAGGTGTCAATTCAAATCCTGCTTCTAGTAGATAACGATGGTTTGGGAATAATGACCACAATACTGGTAAGATCGCTTTATTACTTGGAATTGCCGTCCACAGTGGCTCATAAACTAGAACTTCTGGACGAAGTAACACATCAATCAACCGCACTTTATCTTCCGGATAGCCTGTACGAATTGGTGGTGCCACTTCCATGCCTGTTGCATCTTCACGAAGTTGCTCCAACATAGTTTCCCAGGCCCACGTTTTCCATACTGTTTTTACTTGGTTATCTTCATCATCAATCAAACGACCTCGACTATCCCAATGTAACCCCTCGGTCCCATGAATAATTTTGGCTTTAAATCCTGCTTGAACCAGTGCATTGCGCATAAATAATGCGTGATAATCTTCCTCATCATCGTGATCTTGCATAATATGAACAAGTGGCGTGGCTTCACTATGTTTCCAACAATCCGCTAATGCATTACGTAAGCCATCGGCAGGATTATCGCCTATATTCAATCCACCCTGAATTGCCCATCGATTCATAAACTCACCAGCTTCAGCGTGACAAGAAGCTGAATCTGCATTGTATTCATATACTTTCAATCCACGACTATCCATGCAGAAATCTAAACGCCCCGTAATAGTTTGATAACGGCGATTTTGCCAAGATAACCGTAAGCGAGGCCAAAGCAATTTAGGAATATTAAAATATTGTAATAACTTATCGTCTTTTAAGACTTTATCTGTGGCATGCAAATACATTAAATGCAATTCATTAGTTGCACGAATCAACTCATGCTGTGCTGTTTCAGACATCGTAAAGTAACGATATTGGTCAGAATGGCTAACTTTATGCCCTCCCATGGCTTTCACATAAGCGGCTTCAAATTCATTTTGCTCATTCAGCCATTTATGTTCAAATTGCCCCTTGTTTTCAATATGTTCTGCATGAATTTCAAGTTTCTCTTTTTCAGGCATTGGCTGTGGCAGACTGTATTCGGTGTCTTCCGTTTGGATCATCCAACCTAAAATTTCGGTATCATCAAAGGTATCATGCAGAAAATAACCACTTTCAGAAACCGTCATCGGTAATTCACGCGTCCATTGCTGCCCGCTTGGTAAGCGAGAGTGAATCACGTTTTGTTCAGCAATGCGGATTTTATCCTCTAAGACTTCGGTAATAATCGCCACATGCCCCGTATGTTTAAATTCGCCCCCCTCTTGCCAAATTAAAAGGGCGCCTGCTTCAGGCTTACGTTTGCAACCATTTGCAAAGGCTTGTAAGGGTAATAAGGCATCATTCACCACTTGACGTAAAAATCGTAGAGAAAAGATCTCGTAAGCCATTCCTACATCAGTAAACACCATGCCATGATTGAGATATAAATAACGGCGCGCAAATTCTACACACTGCCATTTGTAGCCCATGTACTCTCTTCCTAAATAACTGCGAAAGGCAGCATCATCCGGATACTCTTTCTCATCGGCTGTATGATAATCTGATGAATAAATCGCAATCCCACCCGGTGCATAACCTAATAAACTTCCGAAAGGATCATGTGTACTAATATTGGCTGAACGTTCAGGCATAAAAACTCCCTGTTAAATAACTACTCCGAATAGTATAGATCTTTTGTCTAACTTCTCCCAAAAACTTTATGAAAGAAAGATGAAAAATTGAGTGACACACATTTTAAAAAAGAAAAAAGGCTGACATCTGCCAGCCTTGAAAATAAGTGTAAAAATAACCGCACTTGAGGTTATTTTACATACCAATGCGCTAATAAAATTCCTGTATTTACCGCAATATTTAATCCGGTTTTTAATGGATTACTTAAAGAAAGACGCACATTCACATCTTCTTTCTCACGAATATCATCTGTGCTGCCTTCACTCAATACTAATGCAACTTTGGCTGCAAATTTGAGTTGTTCCAACGCAATACCCTGTTTATTGGTTGATACATGAATAATCTGATAACCAGCCTTACGTAAAGCCTCTAACGCAATTTCCGTACTTTCTGTTTCTAAAATACGAATATGCTCCATCCCGCCTTCAGCCACACGCACAGCAGCGGGCGCATAAAGCTGTTCAACTTGATTTGTTACCACATTTTTAATGCCGTAGAAGGCGCAAGTACGCACAACGCCACCTAGGTTTTGCGCATTATTAACTTGATCTAGCAACACTAAGCAGTCTTCTTGACGCGGTACATCTAAATAACCTTGCAAAGAAAAAGTACGTTGTTTTTTCACTAACATACAAATTCCGCCGTGATGCTCCGTGCCACTTACTAAGCTTAGCTCATCGCTATCCACTACGTGATACACTTTTTTATTTGCGGCTAAATAACTGAAAATCTCGCCAATTCGATGTGCCATTTGCACCGTTGCCCATACGCGAACGATGCTCTCCGGACGTTCTGCAAACAATTCCAAGCACGCATTTTCGCCATACACTTTCATTTCTTCAGCACGATTCTTTTTAATTTTCTCTGGTGCGCGTGGTGATAATGCGCCCGTTTTCTTTTCTTTCGCTTTATAACTCACGCCAGTGCTTTTTACTGTTACTTTTACCGAGCCACTTTCACCATTCGCTTTATTTAATGAAAGTTCAGCAATTTTCGGTTCTCTCACTTCTTGCTGTTGGAAACCACGAGAAGGTTTACGATCATCCCGTTTTTTATCAAAGTGCGGTCGATTTCCCTCACGTTTTTCATTATTACGACGCTCATCAAAGCGACGTTCTTTGTCATTAAATGCACGTTTTGGGCTACGCTCTTGAAAAGATTTGGTGGAATTTGTTTGGAATGATGGTTTGCGTGAATTGCTCATAATTTGCTTCTCGAAGGAAAAATTGGATAATAATTCGCCAAAAAATGCGAAAATTTGTGAGCATTATAACGAAAAAAAACCTTTTTTCTATCAATCCTCAAAGGAAATATTGTAAACTAGAGCATTAATTTTTAGTGTAGAGATAGATTATGTTAATCAATAAAGCTAAACGAGCAGAACAAAATTTAAAAAATTTACCTTTTCTTCCTTTACAGGCAGAGCAGGTTGAGTTTCTGTTTAGTCCGCTTGAATTCAAAGCACAAATTATAGAATTAATTCGCCAAGCTAAAAAACGCATTTACGTGACCGCGCTTTATTGGCAAAAAGATGAAGCGGGACAAGAAATTCTCAATGAGATTTATCGCGTAAAACAAGATCATCCTGAATTGGATGTGAAAATTTTAGTAGATTGGCATCGCGGACAACGCAATTTACTCGGTGCAGAAAAATCTGCTACTAATGCTGATTGGTATTGTGAACAACGCCAAACCTATCAACTTCCCGATGAACCGAATATGTTCTTCGGTGTGCCTATTAATACCCGTGAAGTCTTCGGTGTATTGCATATTAAAGGCTTTGTCTTTGACGATACCGTCCTTTACAGCGGCGCAAGTATTAATAACGTGTATTTACAACAACAAGATAAATACCGTTACGACCGCTATCAAAAAATCCATAATGCTGCACTGGCGGATTCTATGGTGAATTTCATTAATGATTATTTATTGGATTTCAGTGCGGTACATCCATTAGATGTGGCTAATCGCCCTCGCACCAAAGAAATTCGTAGTGCAATAAAAGCTTATCGTAAAAACTTATCTGCCCATGCTGAATATCAGTTGGAAAGTGCGGTTGGTTTTTCAGATGTTTTAACCATTTCACCACTTTTTGGTTTAGGTGCATCAGGCAACGAATTAAACCAAGTCATTGAAGATTTATTCTTACAAGTGCAGGAAAAATTGGTGATTTGCACGCCTTATTTCAACTTCCCTCGCACGCTAAGAAGTAAAATTGCCCATTTGTTAGAACAAGGTAAAAGCGTAGAGATTATTGTCGGAGACAAAGTCGCGAACGATTTCTATATTCCACCAGAGCAACCGTTTAAAATGGCTGGCGCATTACCTTATTTATATGAAAGCAATCTTCGTCGTTTCTGCGAGAAATTTGATGCTTACATTAAAAACGGCCATTTAACTGTGCGTTTATGGAAAGATGGCGATAACACTTATCACCTCAAAGGTGTTTGGGTGGACAATCAGTATATTCTTTTAACAGGGAACAACCTGAATCCTCGTGCATGGCGTTTAGATGCGGAAAATGGATTATTAATCCACGATCCAAAACAAGAACTTCTGTCACAAGCGGAAAAAGAATTATCACATATCCGCCAACATACCAAAGTATTGCAAGATTATTCTGAATTAGAAGAATTGACACAATATCCTGAACCGGTGCAAAAACTGTTGAAGAAGTTTGCTCGGATTCAAGCAGACAAATTGGTCAAAATGATTTTATAAATACAAAAAGAAGCCGGCAAATGTCGGCTTCTTGCTTTCATCTTACGCAAAAACATCGACTAACATTGCACAAGTGAAATAAGTTGTTATAATCGCCCAACTTTTTAATCTTATCGGAGAAATCAATGAACCCAATTTCTTATTGGCAACGCCTAAAAGTTGCATTTCAATATGTGATGCCTCAAATCTATATGACACAAGCAGCAGGTTGGTTAGCTAAACAAAAATGGGGCGCAGTGACACATTTTGTGATTAAAGCGTTTGCAAAAAAATACAACATTGATATGAGCATTGCTGAAAAAGAAAATTTCAGTGATTACGCCAGTTTTAATGAATTCTTTATCCGTCCATTAAAAGAAAATGCACGACCAATTAACCAAAATCCAACCGCACTTTGTTGCCCTGCGGATGGTCGTGTAAGTGAATGTGGACACATTGAAGATGACCGCCTATTACAAGCAAAAGGTCACTTCTTCAGCTTAAATGATTTATTAGCGGAAAATAAAGATTTAACCGAGACCTTTAAAAATGGGGAATTCGTCACCACTTATTTATCACCACGTGATTATCACCGTGTGCATATGCCATGTGATGGTACTCTTCGCAAAATGATTTACGTACCGGGTGATTTATTCTCCGTCAATCCGTTTTTAGCGAAACATGTGCCGAACCTCTTTGCGCGTAATGAGCGTGTAATTTGTGTCTTTGATACTGAATTCGGTACCATGGTACAAATCTTAGTGGGCGCAACAATCACTGCGAGTATCGGTACTGTTTGGGCTGGCGTTATTAATCCGCCACGTCATAACGAAGTGAAAGTCTGGACTTATGAAGGTGAAAATACGGTTAAATTAAGCAAGGGTCAAGAAATGGGTTGGTTCCAACTTGGTTCTACCGTGATTAACTTATTCCAAGCCGGCCAAGTGAAAATTGCCGATCATTTAAGTGTTGATGAACCTGTTCGCATGGGTGAAATCTTGGCATTGAAAAAATAGTTTTACAACAAAGGAAAAAACATGACAGCTCAAATTTTTGAACAAGTAAAATTAGAAAGTATTTCTGAAAAAGGCAGCTACGGTATCGGTTTACAAATCGGTCAACAATTAGCAGATAGCCAAATGGATATTTCTGTTGAAGCGGTAGCAAAAGGCATTTTCGATGCCTTAAACCGTAATCAACCAGCATTAGAAATTAATGATTTAATGCATTCCGTTCAAGCGCTTCAAGAACAAGCGGCTGAAGCACAACAAGCGCAATTTAAAGCGATTGAAGAAGAAGGTAAAAAATTCTTAGAAGAAAACGCGAAAAAAGCAGGCGTAAACGTCACTGACAGCGGTTTACAATACGAAATTTTAACCGAAGGTAACGGAAACAAACCATCTGCAACTGATAAAGTACGTGTTCACTACACAGGTACATTACCAGATGGTACCGTATTCGACAGTTCTGTTGCTCGTGGTGCACCAGCTGAATTCCCAGTAAATGGCGTAATTCGTGGTTGGGTTGAAGCATTACAAATGATGCCTGTTGGTTCTAAATGGAAACTCACTATTCCACACGAACTGGCTTACGGTGAACGTGGTGCGGGCGCATCTATCCCACCATTCTCAACCTTAGTGTTTGAAGTTGAATTACTCGATATCCTTTAAAAAGAAAAAGTGCGGTTAATTTTATAACCGCACTTTTTTTATTCTTCGTCGTCTTCGCTATAACGATCATCATCGTCATAATCATAGGTTAAGAGAGCATCCTCATCATAACCCTCTATATCAATCTGAACGCCATTTGAGCCTGCATCAAAACCGTTAAACCATGCGGTTCTCAGCTCTTCAGGTACACGTCGGCCACAAAAGTTAATTCGTTTATTCAATTGAGATTGGCTTTGCGCTTGGAAATCTTTTCCTACACGATAACCATCTAAATACCAGTCATCTTTATCATGACAAACCGTCGTATTTAAACGCTTTACGTGTTTGCTCACTGAAATGGGGCTACGATGTTTTACATAATAGCCCTGCGTACAAGCACTTAATAGCCCAACAGCTAAAACGGTCGCTATTAATCTCATGTTGTCTCCTTTTACTACTTAATATCGGGCTATTGCCCTTTTTATGGTTTTATAGACCGACAAAATAAAAGGAAGGTTCAGAAAATATAAGAGATCCGATTTCTATTTTAAGCTATAGCATAATCATGTCATCACGATGTAATGCAACTGCACCATACTCATAACCAAGAATTTGTTCAATTTCTTGGGATTTTTTTCCTTTGATTAATTCCAACGCATCGCTGTTATAACGCGGCATACCGAGTGCAATCACTTTACCAGAGATATTCTTAATTTTGACGACTTCACCGCGTGAGAAACGCCCTTCCACAGCCGTAATTCCTGCTGGCAGCAACGATTTATTCTGTACTAACATGGCATTTTCAGCACCTTCATCAATCGTCAGCATTCCTGCTGATGGTGCTGCAAATAACCACTGTTTACGGCTTTCTAGACGATCTGAGTGATGAGCAATAAATTTCGTGCCAATTGGTTTATCGTAAGCCAAATCAACAATGACATCAGGTCGGCAGCCTGGCGCAATAATGGTTTCAATACCTGAACGCGTTGCCACATCTGCTGCAATAATTTTTGTACTCATCCCGCCAGTACCAAGATTTGTACCGCTACCGCCTGCAATAGAACGAATATGATCGGTAATTTGCTCAACCACAGGAATTAATTTCGCATCTGGATTTTTACGCGGATCGTTTTCATATAGGCCTTGTTGATCCGTTAATAAGTAAAGTTGTTCCGCTTGCACTAAAATCGCGACTAGCGCTGATAAGTTATCGTTATCCCCTACTTTAATCTCAGCCGTTGCCACCGCATCATTCTCATTAATCACTGGAATAATGTGATTGTCCAACAGCGCATGTAATGTATCGCGTGCATTTAAAAAACGTTCACGGTCTTCAATATCGGCACGAGTTAATAAAATTTGCCCAATATGAATATCATAAATCGCAAATAATTTTTCCCAGGCTTGAATAAGCTGACTCTGCCCTACCGCAGCTAAAAGCTGTTTTGACGCAATGGTTGGAGGAAGTTGAGGATGATTTAAATAATGTCGTCCAGCGGCAATCGCACCTGATGTCACAATCACTACACGAAAACCTGCTTGATGAAGTTGGGCAATCTGGCGAACAATATCGACCATGTGGGATGCATTCAATTTTGGGGAACCATGTGTTAATGTGCTAGTACCAAATTTTACGACGATTGTTTTCTGATTTGCCGACATAGTTTATCCTCAGTGAAAAAATAGAAAAGTGCGGTTAAATTAGCACTAAAATTAATAAAAATCACGAAAAATCCAACCTCATATACAGATTTTGTGAATAGCTATGATATAGTGCAAAAAAAGAAAAATAGGATAGAAAATATGACATTAAGTTTGATCGTTGCGACAACAAAAAATAACGTCATCGGAAAAGATAATCAAATGCCTTGGCACTTACCTGCTGATTTAGCCTGGTTTCGTAAAAATACCACGGGCAAACCAGTGATTATGGGTCGTAAAACCTTTGAAAGCATCGGTCGCCCATTACCTAAACGCACCAATATCGTCCTTTCACGCACGCCTTACGTATATGAAGGTGTCATCTGGAAAGAGAATTTTGAAAGTGCGGTCGATTTTGTCAAAGAATTTGATGAAATTATGTTGATTGGCGGCGGCGAGTTATTTAAACAATATTTACCTAAAGCAGATAAACTATATCTCACACAAATTCAAGCAGACATTGACGGCGATACCTTCTTCCCTGAAATTAATTGGTCTGAATGGAACATCGAGTTTGAAGAATATCGTCAAGCTGATGAAGACAATCTCTATGATTGTCGTTTTTTAATTTTGCAACGTAAAGCATAAAACTCGCCCAAACCATCCTTAAGCCTAATAAAGTGCGGTCAAAAAACTAAAATTTCTGACCGCACTTATTCGTTCATTATCAAATCAACTATTCATCAAGCTATTTTTTCCTATAAATCCCCCATTTTTTGATCTGAGTCCCCTTTTGAAAACTGGCTTTGTAATATACTGGAACGGTTTATTATCATTAGAGGAGAAGTATTATGGGTATCTTCAGTGTACCACCGGATTTACCGGTTACGAAAAGCAAAGAGGAGATCGATAAAACTTATCGTTACTGGCGATTACATTTGATGATTACCAGTTATATCGGCTATGCCGTATTCTATTTTACTCGTAAAAGTTTTAACTTCGTCATGCCTGCTATGCTGACGGATCTCGGGCTACAAAAAGCTGATATCGGGATCATGGGTACTGCGTTTTATCTCACCTACGGTGTATCTAAATTCTTATCGGGTGTACTTGGTGATCGCTCTAACCCTCGTTACTTTATGGGGATAGGCTTAATGATGACAGGTGTCGTCAATATTCTATTCGGTATGAGCTCATCTGTCTTTATGTTTATCACCCTTTGGATGATCAACGCCTTTTTCCAAGGTTGGGGTTGGCCTCCATGTTCAAAAATCCTGAATACTTGGTACTCACGTAATGAACGTGGTTTATGGTGGGCTATTTGGAACACCTCACATAACTTAGGTGGGGCACTCATTCCAATTTTATCTGGTGCCGTTGCCCTTTATTGGGGATGGCGTTACGGCATGATCGTGCCAGGGATTATTGCCTGTGTCATCGGTTTTGCTCTTTGTTTCTTATTACGCGATCGCCCAACATCTATGGGACTTCCAACAGTCGGTGAATGGCGTAATGATATTGCTGAAAAAGAACATGAAAGTGAAGGTTTAGGTTTATCTAATTGGGAAATTCTTAAAATTTATGTGTTCAAAAACAGCATTATCTGGGCATTAGCATTTTCTTGGTGTTTTATTTATATCATCCGTACCGGTATCAATGATTGGGGTAACTTATATTTAACAGAAACCCACGGTTATGACTTACTTAAAGCAAACTCAGCCGTTTCTTTCTTTGAAATCGGCGGTTTCTTAGGGGCACTTTTTGCGGGCTGGGGCTCTGATAAGTTCTTCAACGGAAACCGTACCCAAATGAACATCATTTATGTGTTAGGTATTATTTCAACCTCCTTAGCATTATGGTTCATCCCAAGCGATAACTATTTTGTGATGTGTGGCTTATTCTTCCTGATGGGATTCTTTATCTTTGGTCCGCAATTCCTTATCGCAATGGCTGCGGCTGAAAACTCCCACAAACATGCTTCAGGTTCTTCTACCGGTTTCGTTAGTCTCTTCGCCTATATCGGTGCGGCAGCGGCAGGGGCCCCATTAGCGTGGATTATTCAATCTCTCCACTGGAACGGATTCTTTGGTAGCTTGTTTATTGTATCTCTTGCTTGTGCATTATTACTCGTTTTCGTGTACTTCTTGCAACGTAAGAAAAATAAACTAAAAGCCTAATCTAAGCATATAAAAATCGGGCTAAAACAATCATTGTTTTAGCCCGATTTCTTTTGTTTTAAATAACCTTTAAAAGATTATTCTAAGCGTTTAGCCATTTCCAACCAATCTGCTTTAAATTCACGACGCATATTGTTGATTGCATCAATAATATCATGGTGAACTAATTTTTCATTTTGAATACCCACACAGTAGCCACCTTTACCTTGTAGCAATATATCTACCGCATATACGCCCATACGTGAAGCTAAAATACGGTCGAAGGCACAAGGCGAACCACCACGTTGAATATGGCCTAATACAGTTGCACGGGTTTCATGGCCTACGCGAGCTTCGATCTCACGAGCAAGAGAATGTACGTCTGTGATTAATTCAGTAATCGCAATAATGGCATGGCGTTTTCCACGAATAATACTGCGTTCAATTTGACGAATTAATTCTTCACGATTAAATTCCACTTCTGATGCCACAATATATTCACAACCACCGGCAATACCTGCAGAAATGGTTAAGTCACTACAGTGACGTCCCATGATTTCCACAATAGAAATACGTTGGTGAGAACTTGAAGTATCACGTAAACGGTCAATGGCATCTACCGCTGTTTGTAGCGCCGTTTCGTAACCGATTGTGTAATCCGTTCCCGCCACATCGTTATCAATTGTGCCAGGAATACCTACGCAAGGGAAACCATGCTCTTCAGTAAGCAATTTTGCCCCCATATAAGAACCATCACCACCGATAACAACTAAAGCATCAATGCCATGTGAACGTAAAATTTCTGCACATTTTTCACGTACTGCTGGATCTTTAAATTCTGGGAAACGCGCAGAGCCTAAGAATGTACCGCCACGGTTAATAATATCGGATACACTATAACGGTTTAACTGTTTGATTTTATTGTTATATAGACCTTGATAACCGTCATAAATCCCAAATACTTCAAGCCCTTCTGCAAGAGCTGCACGAACAACGCCACGAATGGCAGCATTCATACCTGGTGCATCACCACCACTGGTTAATACAGCAATTTTTTTAATCATATTTACCTACTTTGAACTCTAAGAATAATTGGCGTCAAGATTACACCATCCATTATTTCTGCTCTAGAAAAATTTTTAAAATTTACGTGGAATTTGATCTAGTATAAGTTTTAGTGATGGAAATAACTTTCACATTTCCAAGAAAGATCGGCTTTTTGTAATGTCTTGCTTTCTTTCGCCACCAAATACTTTTGTAAGTTTTTCACAATTTTTACTGTGTTTAAACGCTGAAATTTCTTACCTTGTTCCACTTTTTGGGAGTATTGATATTGCACAAAGCCACAACGTGGCACATTTTTACCCTTAGCTATGTCCACTTGCCAAGATGGATTTTGTTCTGTCGGAGCATAAATGACATAACCATTTAACTCAGTAGCGGGCTTTTTCGGATTCGTTGAATTCGCAAGAATTTTGAAATCTGTCACGCCTAAATTACGGTATACCTTCTCACGCAATGCTACGCGTTGCTCAATAGAACGGGATAAATCACGATCAAGCAACACTTCAATTTGAGATTGCCAATTTTCTAAGGTATCTGGCTCGGCAAGATAAACATAGCGCGCAATCGTATCCAAATCTTGGCTTGCAGTAAGTTTATAAGTTTTGCCGTTGTACTCAATTTTTTCAGGAGTTTGAAGCTGACTCACTTTTGCCGCACAACCTGAGAGTAAAAGTGCGGTCAATATAACCAAGATTTTATTCATTGATATCTCGCTTAAATACAAATTCTTTTTCAGTTGAGGATGTCGCATCAAACCAATAACCACCTAGGTCAAACTCTTTCAGTTGTTCAACACGTTCCAAACGATTTTGAATGATAAAACGACACATTAAACCACGGGCTTTTTTCGCATAAAAGCTGACCACTTTGTATTTACCATTCTTATTATCTAAGAAAACAGGCTTAACAATCTGTGCCTCTAATTGGCTTTCTTTCACTGATTTATAATATTCATCGGAGGCTAAATTGATCAAAATACGATCGCCTTGCTCATCAAGCGCTTGTTGCACGGATTGAGTGATGATGTTACCCCAAAAAGCATAAAGATCTTTCCCTTTTGGATTCGTTAACTTCGTGCCCATTTCCAAGCGGTAAGGTTGCATTAAATCAAGGGGTTTAAGTAAGCCATATAAGCCAGAAAGCATACGTAAATGGCGTTGTGCGAATTGCACATCTTCATCAGATAAGCTATCCGCATCCAAACCGGTGTAAACATCACCTTTGAATGCCCAAATGGCTGCGCGTGAATTTTTTTCGTTGTGAGATTTTGTCCATTCAGCAAAACGAGCGGCATTTAAGCCCGCAAGTTTATCGCTGATAGACATTAAGGAAGAAAGATCTTGGGGAGATAATTGACGACAGATTTCAATCAGTTGCTCACTATAATCCGTCAAGTGCGGTTGAGAAACAGGAAGATTTCTGACCGCACTTTCAAAATCTAAGGTTTTTGCCGGGGAAATAATGGCTAACATAGGTTCTCCTTTCTAAACACTGAGCCGTATCTTAGCACAGGATAGTCTCCTTACTCTACCCCGTTTATGCTATCCGCTTATAGAGTCCATTCTCATTGACGATTAAATCTTGTAACTCCAAATCTAACAACTGCACTAAAAGCAAATCCACCGGCAAATTCAATGTAACCGATAAATCATCAAGGCTTATTGGTGTATAACTGATATGTTGATAAAGTTCAGGATGACTTGGTTCCACGGCTAGTGTTTTTGCTGTGAGTGGTTGAGCTATCGGCTTATTAATTTGCGTATTATGTACTGGAGGCTGAAAAACAACGCTGTGATTGAGGCTATCTAAAATATCTTTGACATTTTCCACCAACATCGCCCCTTGCTTAATCAGTTTATGGCAGCCTTGACTGTATTCACTTTGAATATTCCCTGGTAAGGCAAAAATATCGCGATTTTGTTCTAAAGCATAACGCGCTGTAATCAATGAACCGCTTTTCTCTGTGGCTTCAATGACTAATGTTCCTAATGAAAGCCCGCTAATAATGCGATTACGACGAGGAAAATTTTCAGCAATCGGTGCTTGCGTAGGGATAAATTCAGAAACTAATGCCCCGTTATTTTCGATAATTTGCTCGGCTAATCGGCGATGTTTAGCGGGGTAAATGTGATCTAATCCGCAGCCCAATACGGCAATGGTCTGCCCTTGAATATCCACCACCGCCTGATGGCTAAATCCATCGATACCTACAGCCAACCCACTCGTCACCGTTAATCCTACGAGAGAAAGCTCTGTCGCAAAATATTTTGCCCAATATTCCCCATAAGCGGAACAATAACGGCTTCCAACCATGGCGATTTGCTGAGCAGAAAGTGCGGTCAAATTGCCTTTCACAAATAACAAGGGCGGAAAACCACTAATTTGTTTGAGTAAAAAAGGATACTCATCTGAAAAACAGTGGATTAAATGATGGCCTTCTTTTTCTGCCCAGTTCAAAGCGGGTTCAATAAATTTCATTTCTGGCTGAAACCAACGACGAATCTGCAACGCATCCCAGCCCATTTGTTGAAATGCCACTTCATCATAATTTAACAAGTCTTCTATATTCACATGGACCAAAATTTGTTGAATCCGCACACTGCCCAATTTGGGCACTTGAGCTAATCGCAACAAAATCGACGTAAAATCGCTCATAATTCTCTCCTTTAAAAAGAAAATTATGGCGAGATTTGTCTCAAAAAATGAAAAGTTTGTCTTAATTCTGCGATTCAGATCGCAAAAAGAGAAAAAATTTTAGAAAAAATCGGCATACCAGAAACGAGGAATAAAACAGGACAAAAACAGCTTCTTAAAAGCTATTTTTAGAGATTAATTCTGATAAAAAACTTATATCAAGAGAAATAAACTTTTAAGATTGTGTAGAGATATTCATTTTAGATATAAATCACTGATAAATGATTTGACAGCAACATTTTTATCCGTAATATGGAAAGCGTTTTACAGAATTTTTTACAGGATTATCTTTTTATGTACCAAGCTGTTTCTTTATCTCTCAACCTCCTGCTCTCACATTCTTTGTGCGGCTAAGTTGTGGATAAAAAACACCTTTATGTAAAAAATCTATTATCAACCCGCACTTTTAAGATTGCGGGTTTTTTCGTTTTAAAATCACGGTAAAAATGACCGCACTTTGAGTGATAAAAGAAGGAAAATACTATGACAGATCGCGTTATTATTTTTGATACCACCTTGCGTGATGGCGAACAAGCGTTAAAAGCTAGCTTAACCGTTAAAGAGAAATTACAAATTGCTTTAGCACTTGAACGTTTAGGCGTAGATGTAATGGAAGTCGGTTTTCCGGTTTCTTCTCAAGGCGATTTTGAATCTGTTCAAACCATTGCACGCCATATCAAAAATAGTCGTGTTGCGGCACTTTCCCGTGCAGTAATTAAAGATATTGATGCTGCAGCTGAAGCCTTAAAAGTGGCAGAAGCGTTTCGTATCCATACATTTATTGCAGTTTCAGCATTACACGTTGAAGCCAAATTAAAACGTACCTTTGATGATGTGGTTGAAATGGCGGTAGCCGCAGTAAAACATGCACGTAATTATACTGACGATGTAGAATTTTCTTGCGAAGATGCAGGCCGTACAGGTATCGACAATATTTGTCGTATTGTTGAAGCGGCAATTAATGCAGGTGCAACAACTGTAAATATTCCTGACACTGTTGGTTTCTGCTTACCTAATCAATTCGGCAATATTATTGCTGAAGTACGTAACCGCGTACCAAATATCGATAAAGCTGTGATTTCCGTACATTGTCACAATGACTTAGGTATGGCAACGGCTAACTCCTTAACCGCTGTACAAAATGGTGCACGTCAAATTGAATGTACTATTAACGGCATTGGTGAACGCGCAGGCAACACCTCTCTTGAAGAAGTGGTGATGGCAATGAAAGTTCGTCAAGAATTTATGGGCGTGGATACACGTATCAACACACAAGAAATCCACCGTGTCAGCCAAATGGTGAGCCAACTT
Organism: Parahaemophilus parainfluenzae; assembly: GCA_018366115.1. GTDB lineage: Bacteria > Pseudomonadota > Gammaproteobacteria > Enterobacterales > Pasteurellaceae > Haemophilus_D > Haemophilus_D parainfluenzae_AB. Next base: position 253,877 of record JAGZIS010000001.1, read on the forward strand.
TGTAATATGCCAATCCAACCGAATAAAGCGATTGTAGGTTCAAACGCTTTCGCACATTCATCCGGTATTCACCAAGATGGTATGTTAAAAAACCAAAATACCTACGAAATCATGTCACCAGAAACTATCGGCTTGAAGAAAGAGAAATTGAACTTAACCGCTCGTTCAGGTCGCGCAGCAGTAAAAGGCCATATGGCAGATATGGGCTACACCGAACAAGATTACGATTTAGACAAATTGTATGAAGCATTCTTAAAATTGGCAGACAAAAAAGGCCAAGTATTCGATTATGACTTAGAAGCTTTAGCCTTTATCGATATGCAACAAGGGGATGAGGATCGTTTAGTGTTAGATAAACTTTCTGCACATTCCACTAAAGAATATCCAGCAACTGCGTTTGTTCAAGTGGAATTGGATGGTAAAAAATTAAGCACCTCTTCTATCGGTGGTAATGGTCCGGTTGATGCAGTTTACAATGCGATCTTGAATTTAACCGGCTTAGATATCAAAATGTCCCACTATAACTTAACTGCAAAAGGCGAAGGTGCTGAAGCCTTAGGTCAGGTAGATATCGTGGTTGAACACGAAGGCCGAAAATTCCATGGCGTTGGTTTAGCGACAGACATCGTTGAATCTTCCGCACTTGCTTTAGTTCATGCAATTAATGCCATTTATCGTGCACATAAAGTCGCCGATATTAAAAGCCATAAACATCATTAATTAATTGAGTCCCCCTCTTTAGCAAAGAGGGGTTAGGGGAGATTTAGCAGAAGTAACATCAACCTCAGCAGTAAATTTTATATCGTTAAAATCTCCCCCAGCCCCTCTTTACAAAAGAGGGGAGAAAATTAACCGCACTTTAGTGTGACTGAAATAGGAAAAACAATATGCAATCATACAACATCGCTGTTCTACCAGGAGACGGTATTGGTCCAGAAGTGATGGCTGAAGCCATTAAAGTATTAAACAAAGTCCAAGAAAAATTCGGTTTCAAACTTAACTTCAATGAATTTTATGTAGGTGGTGCCGCAATTGATCATTGTGGTTGCCCATTACCAGCTGAAACCTTAAAAGGCTGTGATGATGCTGATGCGATTTTGTTTGGCTCTGTAGGTGGCCCTAAATGGACAAATTTACCTCCGGATCAACAACCAGAACGCGGTGCATTATTACCATTGCGTAAACATTTCAAATTATTCTGCAATCTTCGTCCTGCTACCCTTTATAAAGGTTTAGAAAAATTCTGTCCATTACGTGCAGATATTGCAGCGAAAGGATTTGATATGGTGGTTGTGCGTGAATTAACGGGCGGGATTTATTTTGGTCAGCCTAAAGGTCGCGAAGGTGAAGGTGCTCAAACCAAAGCATTCGATACTGAAGTTTATTACAAATATGAAATCGAGCGTATTGCACGTGCTGCTTTTGATGCGGCAATGAAACGTCGTAAACATGTGACTTCTGTGGATAAGGCGAACGTATTACAAGCTTCAATCTTATGGCGTGAAACCGTGACAGAAGTAGCGAAAGACTACCCTGAAGTCACCTTAGATCATATTTATATTGACAATGCGACCATGCAGTTAATCAAAGCGCCTGAATCTTTCGATGTACTCCTCTGCTCTAACATTTTCGGTGATATTATTTCTGATGAAGCGGCGATGATCACGGGCTCTATGGGAATGTTGCCATCTGCTAGCTTAAATGAAGAAGGTTTCGGCTTATATGAGCCTGCTGGCGGTTCTGCACCAGATATCGCAGGCAAAGGCATTGCCAACCCAATCGCACAAATTCTTTCTGCCGCGATGATGTTGCGTTATAGCTTCAACTTAAACGAAGCAGCGGATGCCATTGAAAATGCCGTACAAAAAGTCTTAGCAAATGGTCACCGTACGGGTGATTTAGCCGATGATTCTGCCCCTGTTTCAACTGCGGAAATGGGTACGTTGATTGCTGAAGCAATCTAATCGTAGGGTGGGCATTTTGTCCACCATTAACAAATTTAATAAAGGGGAGTAAGCGTCCCTAGAAAAAAGGAGATTATATGTTTATTGTTTCATTAACCTATATTCAACCTTTAGAGAAAATTGAAGAATTTCTAGCTGAACACAGAACATTTTTAGATAAGTTTTATCAACAAGGTAAGTTTCTAATGTCTGGACGTAAAGAACCTAGAACTGGTGGAATCATTATTATGAATGCAAAAGATCTTGATGAAGTAAATCAAATTATTGAACAAGATCCATTTCACCAACACAAAATAGCAGATTATCAAGTGATAGAGTTCTATCCATCTAAAGTTGCGAATGGATTAGAAAAATACCAACAGACAATTTAAAACTTACTACTCTAACAAAGCTCCTAACGAATTGAGAAAAATTATGGCAAAAACTCTTTACGAAAAATTATTCGATGACCATGTGGTGTACGAAGCTGAAGGCGAAACGCCGATTTTGTATATTAACCGTCATTTAATCCATGAAGTGACCAGCCCACAAGCCTTTGATGGTTTACGAGTTGCAGGCCGCCAAGTACGTCAAGTCAGTAAAACCTTCGGTACCATGGATCACAGTATTTCTACCCAAGTACGTGATGTAAATAAACTTGAAGGCCAAGCGAAAATTCAAGTATTGGAACTTGAAAAAAACACAAAAGCGACTGGTATTCAATTATTCGACATGACCACAAAAGAACAAGGTATCGTGCATGTCATGGGGCCTGAACAAGGCTTAACCTTACCAGGTATGACAATCGTCTGCGGTGACTCCCATACCGCCACCCACGGTGCATTCGGTGCCTTGGCATTTGGTATTGGTACATCTGAAGTAGAACACGTATTAGCCACACAAACCTTAAAGCAAGCCCGCGCAAAAAATATGAAAATTGAAGTGCGTGGCAAAGTAGCACCAGGCATTACCGCAAAAGATATTATTCTTGCCATTATCGGTAAAACCACCATGGCAGGCGGTACAGGCCATGTGGTGGAGTTCTGCGGTGAAGCGATTCGTGATCTTTCCATGGAAGGCCGTATGACTGTATGTAATATGGCGATTGAAATGGGTGCAAAAGCCGGCTTAATCGCACCAGATGAAACGACTTTCGAATACTTAAAAGGTCGTCCACATGCGCCGAAAGGTAAAGATTGGGATGATGCGGTTGCTTATTGGAAAACCTTAAAATCCGATGACGATGCGAAATTTGACACGGTCATCACATTAGAAGCGAAAGACATTGCACCACAGGTAACTTGGGGAACAAATCCAGGCCAAGTAATTGGTATCGATCAGCCAGTGCCAAATCCAGCAGAAATGACCGATCCGGTGACTCGTGCTTCAGCAGAAAAAGCCTTGAATTATATCGGTTTAAAACCGAATACCGATTTAAAAGAAATCCCTGTAGATCAAGTGTTTATCGGTTCTTGCACCAATGCTCGTATCGAAGATTTACGTGCCGCAGCGGCTGTCATGAAGGGGCGCAAAAAAGCCGACAATGTAAAACGTATTTTAGTGGTGCCAGGTTCGGGGTTAGTGAAAGAACAAGCAGAAAAAGAAGGTTTGGATAAAATCTTTATCGAAGCGGGCGCTGAATGGCGTAATCCTGGCTGCTCAATGTGTTTAGGCATGAACGATGACCGTTTAGGTGAATGGGAACGTTGTGCTTCCACGTCAAACCGTAACTTTGAAGGTCGTCAAGGCCGTAATGGTCGCACTCACTTGGTGAGTCCTGCGATGGCAGCGGCAGCGGGAATGTTTGGTAAATTCGTTGATATTCGTGACGTCACATTAAACTAAGGAGCAGAAAATGGCAGGATTTAAACAACTTTCAGGCTTAGTAGTGCCATTGGATGCGGCAAACGTGGACACGGATGCAATTATTCCAAAACAATTTTTACAAGCCATTACCCGCGTAGGTTTCGGTAAACATTTATTCCATGAATGGCGTTATTTGGATGTAGAAGGCACCAAGCCAAACCCAGATTTCGTATTGAATTATCCACAATATCAAGGCGCGACCATTTTATTAGCGCGTAAAAATCTTGGTTGTGGTTCTTCTCGTGAACATGCACCTTGGGCATTAGCCGATTACGGTTTCAAAGTAATGATCGCACCAAGTTTTGCGGATATTTTCTATAACAACAGTTTAAATAACCACATGTTACCGATTCGTTTAAGCGAAGAAGAAGTAGAAGAAATCTTCCAATGGGTGTGGGCAAATGAAGGCAAACAAATCCATGTGGATTTGGAAGCGATGACGGTCACTGTAGGTGACAAAGTCTATCACTTTGAACTGGATGAATTCCGCCGTCATTGTTTGTTAAACGGCTTGGATAACATCGGTTTGACGTTACAACACGAAGATGCCATCAGCGAATATGAAAAAAATATTCCGGCATTTTTACGTTAATCTGTTTTTTTACTCGGACAGCAAATATTGCTAACCATTCGGCGGACAATTTGTCCGCCTTTCTTTTTGAAAACATTCCATTTTTTTACCGCACTTTCTCCCCTTTTATTTGACAGTACCCATGCTTATCCCTATTATTCCGACCAATATTGATTGATTTTAAAAAGAGCTGTCTATGTCACATAATCAAACCGAATTACTGAAAAAATCCCTCGCTGAACGCATCCTCATTTTAGACGGTGCGATGGGGACGATGATCCAAAAATACAAACTCACCGAGGCTGATTTTAGAGGCGAGCGTTTTAAAGAAAGTACGGTTGATTTACGTGGCAATAATGACTTGCTCACCTTAACCCAACCGCTGCTAATTTCTGCCATTCATGAGAAATATTTACAAGCGGGTGCCGATATTATTGAAACCAATACCTTCAGTTCGACCACCATTGCGCAAGCGGATTATGATTTACAGTCTATTGCCTACGAACTGAATTTTGCAGGTGCAAAACTAGCGCGTTTAGCCGCAGATAAATATAGCACACCAGAAAAACCTCGCTTTGTTGCAGGTGTATTAGGGCCAACTAACCGTACAGCCTCTATTTCTCCCGATGTAAATGACCCGGGTTTCCGTAATGTGACGTTTATGGAATTGGTGGATGCCTATGCCCAAGCAACCAAAGGCTTAATTGAAGGTGGTGCTGATTTAATCATGATCGAAACCATTTTCGACACGTTAAACGCGAAAGCCGCCATTTTCGCCATTGAAACGGTATTTGAAGAATTAGGTGTGGAATTGCCGATTATGATTTCCGGCACCATTACCGATGCTTCAGGCCGTACCCTTTCAGGGCAAACCACTGAAGCGTTCTACAACTCGCTTCGTCATGCTAAACCACTGACGTTCGGTTTGAACTGTGCGCTCGGCCCGAAAGAACTCCGCCAATATGTTGAACAACTCTCTAAAATCAGCGAAACCTACGTTTCTGTTCACCCAAATGCAGGCTTACCCAATGCTTTTGGTGGCTATGATTTGGGTGCAGAAGAGATGGCGGCACATCTGAAAGAATGGGCTGAAAGTGGCTTTGTGAACATTGTTGGTGGTTGTTGTGGTACCACCCCTGAACACATCAAAGCCTTTGCCGATGCCATGCAAGGTATTGCACCGCGTAAATTACCTGAAATTAAAACCGCGATGCGTTTATCGGGCTTAGAGCCACTCAATATTGATGATGAAAGCCTATTCGTGAACGTGGGTGAACGTAATAACGTGACAGGTTCGGCGAAATTTAAGCGCTTAATTAAAGAAGACAAATTTGCCGAAGCCATTGAAATTGCCATCGACCAAGTGGAAAACGGCGCGCAAGTGATCGACGTCAATATGGACGAAGCCTTATTAGACGGCAAAAAATGCATGACCCGTTTCCTCAATATTATGGCGACCGAACCCGATGCAGCGAAAGTGCCGGTGATGATCGACTCCTCAAAATGGGAAGTAATTGAGGCAGGTTTGCAGTCGGTGCAAGGTAAACCGATTGTGAACTCAATCTCGTTGAAAGAAGGCGAAGACATCTTTATCGAACACGCTAAATTGGTGCGTAAATATGGTGCCGCTGTAGTTGTGATGGCATTTGACGAAGTGGGTCAAGCCGATACCGAAGATCGTAAAGTGGAAATTTGTAGCCGTGCTTATGACATTTTGGTGAACCAAGTCGGCTTCCCGCCAGAAGATATCATTTTTGACCCGAATATTTTTGCGATCGGTACAGGGATTGAAGAACACAACAATTATGGTGTGGATTTCATCAACGCTACAGGCCGTATTAAACGCACATTACCACATGCGAAAATCTCGGGCGGGGTGTCGAATGTGTCTTTCTCATTCCGTGGTAACAACGTGATGCGTGAAGCCATTCACGCCGTCTTCCTCTATCACGCCATTAAACAAGGCATGGATATGGGAATTGTGAATGCGGGACAACTTGCGATTTATGACGATCTCGATCCTGAATTACGTGAAATTGTGGAAGATGCGGTATTAAACCGCAGCCCAGATGCCACCGAAAAATTACTCGATATTGCGGAAAAATATCGTAACCAAGGCAACGATGAAAGTGCGGTCGACTCTGTCGCAGAATGGCGTACTTGGCCTGTAGAAGAACGTTTAAAACATGCGCTGGTGAAAGGGATTACCACTTACATTGTGGAAGATACCGAAGAAGCTCGCCAACAATTACCAAGCCCATTAGATGTCATTGAAGGGCCGCTGATGGAAGGGATGGATGTCGTCGGCGATTTATTCGGTGACGGTAAAATGTTCCTCCCGCAAGTAGTGAAATCTGCGCGCGTAATGAAACAATCTGTGGCGTATTTAGAGCCGTTTATCAACGCCACCAAACAAAAAGGCTCAAGCAACGGTAAAGTGGTGATTGCCACCGTGAAAGGCGACGTACACGATATTGGTAAAAACATCGTAAGCGTAGTAATGCAATGTAATAACTTTGAAGTGATTGACTTGGGCGTGATGGTACCTGCAGACAAAATCATTCAAACCGCCATTGATGAAAAGGCTGACATCATCGCGTTAAGTGGTTTGATTACTCCTTCTTTAGATGAGATGGAATACTTCTTAGGTGAAATGACTCGTTTAGGTTTAAATCTGCCTGTGATGATTGGCGGTGCAACCACCTCTAAAGAACATACGGCGATTAAACTTTATCCAAAATATAAAGAACACGGCGTATTTTATACCTCTAACGCCTCCCGTGCGGTGACGGTGTGTGCGACATTAATGAATCCTGAAAGCCGTGCGGCATTGTGGGAACAATTCAAAAAAGATTACGAGAAAATTCAGCAATCTTTCTCTAACCGTAAACCACTGCGCAAACAGCTTAGCATTGAAGAAGCGCGTGCAAACCGCTTTGATGGCTTTAGCGGTGAATGGGCAGATTACGTGCCACCAAAACCAAACCAAACCGGTATTGTGGAATTTAAAAACGTACCGATTGCCACATTGCGTAAATTTATCGACTGGTCACCATTCTTCCGCATTTGGGGGTTAATGGGTGGCTATCCTGATGCCTTTGATTATCCAGAAGGCGGCGAAGAAGCACGTAAAGTGTGGAATGATGCACAAGTAGTCTTAGATGAATTAGAGCAAAACCACAAGCTCAACCCAAGTGGTATTTTAGGTATTTTCCCTGCAGAACGCGTGGGCGATGATGTGGTGCTTTTCGCTGATGAAGAACGTACGCAAACCATTGGCACAGCTTACGGTTTACGCCAACAAACAGAACGTGGCAAAAATAGCAAAAGCCCGTTTAACTTTGCCTTAAGCGACTTTATTGCCGATCGCGAAAGTGGCAAAAAAGACTGGATGGGTATGTTCGCTGTCTGTGCGGGTATTGAAGAAATGGAATTAGTGGAAGGCTATAAAGCAGCAGGCGATGACTACAATGCTATCTTACTACAAGCTGTGGGCGACCGCTTAGCGGAAGCAATGGCGGAATATTTGCACTTTGAGCTACGCACCCGCATTTGGGGCTACACGCAAGAAGAATTCGATAACCAAGGCTTAATCAATGAAAACTATGTCGGCATCCGCCCTGCACCAGGCTATCCAAGCTGCCCTGAGCATACCGAAAAAGCCTTGATTTGGGATTTATTAGAAGTGGAACAACGCATCGGCATGAAACTCACCGAAAGCTACGCAATGTGGCCAGCGGCTTCCGTCTGTGGTTGGTACTTCACCCACCCTGCAAGTAACTATTTCACACTTGGTCGTATAGATGAAGATCAAGCTCGAGATTATGCCAAACGTAAAGGTTGGGATGAGAGGGAGATGATGAAATGGTTGGGTGTGGCGATGAAGTAACTATGTTAGTCTATATTGACAAGGGGTCTATCAGTGGAACTAATCAGCGATAATCCAATAAAAGATATTAATTCTGACTTATTAGACAGAAAAAATAGTGCAGAAAATTTTGCTAAACATATTTTTTCTTTTAATTATAAAGAAGGATTAGTTGTAGGCATCTGTGGTGAATGGGGATCTGGAAAAACATCATATATTAATTTGATGAAACCTGAATTACAGCAGAAGGCTATTGTAGTTGACTTCAATCCATGGATGTTTAGTGACTCCTATAACCTTGTATCTCTATTCTTTACTGAAATGGCTGCACAAATCAAAGATTATGATAGAAATTCAAATCTTATAAAAGCATTAGATAATTTTGGTAATTTCTTCTCAAGCTTAAGAGCTGTTCCATTAGTTGGAGCATATATTGGTACCTTGGGAGGATTATTAAGTACATATGCTAAAAAAAAGAAAGAAGATAATAGTTTACAGAAGCAACGAAGTAACTTAGTAAAAGAGTTAGAAAAAATAGAAAAGCCTATTGTGGTGATTTTAGATGACATAGATAGACTATCAAGTGATGAATTACAGTCTATATTAAAGTTAGTTAGAGTAACAGGTAACTTCCCTAATATTATATATCTTTTATCTTTTGATAAAGATCGAGTAATTAAAACATTAAATGATAGTACTATGGACGGAGAGGCCTATTTAGAAAAAATAATTCAAATACCATTTGATATACCAAAAGTATCAAGAGAATTATTAGAGAAACATCTTTTTTCATCATTAAATGATATTCTAGGTGATGTAAAATTTGATAGTTATAGATGGTCTCAAGCATATCTAGATATTATTAAACCAACTATAAAAAACATTAGAGATGTGAGACGCTATATTGCTTCATTATCATATACATATACTCAAATTGGAAATTTCATTAATCCTATCGATTTATTAGTAATTGAAACTATCAGAGTTTTTCACCCCAAAACATTCCAAAAAATATTTTCACTTAGAGATTATTTAACAAAATTCGACGGAGGCGAATACACAAAGCAAAAACTAAAAGAATTCATTAAAGAAGATGAAATAAACAAAAGCTTATTGAACATACTATTCAATATACACTCAACAAGCTCTTTAGATATATCATTAGATAGCAACGAAAACAATTCATTAAGAGAAAAACGAATTTCAAATATAATACTTTTAAGCTTTTACTTTGAACAAGTGGAGAATAATGAATTTAAAGATATTATTTTATCGCAAAACCTATGGCCTTACATGTCTTCAGAGCTTTTTAGAATAAAATTATCTGAAATCAATGGAGAAAGACTAAAGTATGTAGTTAATAACCTAAGTGATTATGAGATTTATTTTACAGAGGAAACAGCATTAAATTCAATTCCCACCTTATATGATAACTTACCAAGAGTTACAGAAAGAGAAGATGATGTTCTTGAGCTTGATACAGATTTTATCTGGAGTAGATTAGTATATAGATTGCTAAGACAAACGCCCAATAATCACAGATACAATGTAGTATCCAAACTTATGGAGTCATGTAATTTATATGGACAGTACGAAATTATGGGGATAATTGGGCATAGAAAAAATAGAGGTCATCAACTTGTATCGAAAGAAGAAGCTACATCTTTTGAAAACACTTTAATAAATAACGTTAATAAATCATCCATAGATGAATTATCGAATACTCACAACCTATCCCACATCCTTTATTTTATTGTATCAACTGGAAATATTTTAAAGAATGAAATATTAAACTCTGAAAAAATATTTTTATCTGTTCTAGCCTCTTCGGTTTCAGAAATAAGAAGACGCATCGGAATGAATCCAGCTACTATAGAGAAAATTCTAAAATGGGATATTTTAGTTAAAATATATAATAATGAAGAATTACTAAATAAAAAAATTGAAAACATTGAAAAAGAGCCTGCATTAAGTGAAATAGACTATATAAAACTAGCAATCAAATATAAGAATGGATACAGACACAAATTTTCCGTATACGGAGATGATGATAGCTAAATATCAGAGAAATTTATGTTGGCTGTGCTACTTTATAGCACAGCCAACATATAATTCTAGCCAGTATTTAGCACCAACACCAATTCAATTTGAATAAAATGTTCCAAAATTTGAGTGAACTAGCTCCCCCTTGCACAATCTCCAATTTCCGCTATCATAGTCCCTTTCTTATTCACTCTACTCTCGGAACTTTATCGATGAATAAATTTAAAATAGCATTACTGACGGCTGCATGCGTAGGGTTGTTTGCTTGTACAACAACACAACAACCAAAGAAAACCGTTAAAACACGATACCTTAAAAATAACATTAGCCAAGCGGAATTAAACAATCCGAAAGATTACAAGCGTTATTATTATTCTTGCCGCAATTCAGAAACAGGTTCAAATTCTTATTTAACCACTTACTTCCCGCTTTCAAGAGAAAGCCGCATGAAAGATAACTTTGGTATTTATTTCCAATTAGACGGTGGAAAAGCAGTGCCGTTTGACCATGTGGAAAATCGTACCTTGAATGCACGTGGAAATCGCTTTGAAGTGATTTATCGCTCTTATGAGCCAATTGATGGCAGTTATGTTGATTTAATCGCACGTGAAAATAATTCCGTGTATTACAAAAATAATCAAGGCATGAAAAGCACTTGGTTAAACTGTCGAGAAGGCTAATTATCACTGAAAGTGCGGTCATTTTTAGACGCATTTTTCCAAACAAAAAAGCACGAGCTTAAACTCGAGCTTTTTCTTTTTTATCTTGATTATGCTTTTGCTTGTGCGCGTTTCACGAAAACGACTGAAAGCGTGAATGCCACCACAAATGAAATCACCATACCGATGCTATACATCGCAAGGCTATCCGGTTTGATTGATGGAATACCTAAGAAACCTGCGGCACCTAATGCAATAGCTTTTACATTGAAGAATGCGATAAAGGCACTCGCTAAGCCTGAACCAATCATCGCCGCAAAGAAAGCCTGACGATAGCGTAAGTTCACCCCGAACATTGCCGGTTCAGTAATTCCTAATAATGCAGAGATACCCGATGGCACCGCTAAGCCGCGTACTTTTGGATCTTTTAATGCCACTGCCACACCTAAACAGGCTGCACCTTGTGCGATGTTTGACATTGCGGCGATTGGGAAAATAAAGGTACCGCCTGTATTTGCCATTTCAGCCAATAATTGTGTTTCAACCGCAATGAAGGTTTGGTGCATACCCGTGATAACAATTGGTGCATAGAACGCCCCGAAGATCGCACCACCAACGAAACCTAAAGTGTCATATAACCAAGTTAAACCTGATGCAATTAATGAACCCGCTTCACGACCAATTGGACCAATTACGGTAAATGCTAAGAAGCCCGCAATAAAGAGCGAAAATAATGGGGTAATGAGGTTATCTAAGTAAGAAGGCACAAACTTACGGAAGGTTTTTTCTAAGGTTGCTAATACCCAAGCAGAAACTAATGTTGGGATAACAGTACCTTGATAGCCGACTTTTTCAATTTCAAGACCGAATACATTCCAGTATTGGATTTTGCCTTGCGCAAGGGTTAATGCGTAGTTCCAACCGTCTGCTAATGCAGGGTGAACTAATAACATTCCAAGCGCCGCCCCTAAGAATGGGTTACCGCCGAATTTACGGGTCGCCGAGAAACCAAGTAATACCGGTAAGAACACAAATGGTGCATTCGCGATGGTGTTAATAAAATCCACCAAATCCGCAAGACCCGGGTGCATATCAATCACGCTTAATTCATCAACGAAGAAACCTTTCGCTGTAAGCATGGAGTGAATACCCATTAACAAACCGCCTGCGACGATTGCCGGAATGATTGGCACGAAAATATCCGCTAAGCCTTTCACCAAACGTTGCAATAAGTTTTGATTGCCTGACGCCACTTCTGCCACTTCGGCTTTGCTCACATCGCCGATACCAAGCAATTTGGTGAGTTCAGCATGGACTTTATTCACCGTACCAGAACCAAAGATAATTTGATATTGACCAGCGACAGCAAACTGCCCTTTCACGCCTTCAATGTTATCAATACCTTCTTTGTCCACTTTGCTTTCATCGTTTAGCACAATACGTAAACGCGTTGCACAATGTGCTGCTGTGGCGATGTTTTCTTTGCCGCCAAGCTTATCAATCACTTGCTGGGCAATTTGAGGGAAGTTCATAGTGCTCTCCTAATGGGTTTCTAGAAAAAGAAAATCGACAGATTGTAACCAAAACAGGGGATAATAACTAGCTATTCAAGCAAATTTTAGGCGAAAAAAAACCGACTGGATTAAGTCGGTTTATATTTGGTGCTCTGGGCGAGACTTGAACTCGCACGGCCTGCGGCCACTACCCCCTCAAGATAGCGTGTCTACCAATTCCACCACCAGAGCGTTTATTCTGTTTTTATTCCTTATTGCGGAATATCGTTATTTTTGTTTTCAACTGCTGGAGCAGCTTGTTGTTGCTGTTGTTGAACTTGTTCAGCCGTTTGAGATAAATCGTCAAATGAACCTTTTTGTACGTTACCGCGGTGAGAGTTGATATTACCTAACACTAAAGCGATGACAAAAAAGCCAGTTGCTAAGATTGCGCTGGTACGGGTTAAAAAGTTACCTGCACCTGCAGAACCAAACATAGTACCTGATGCACCGCCGCCAAATGACGCACCTGCGTTCGCACCTTTACCTTGTTGAACAAGGATAAAGCCGATTAAGGCGATACAAATTAATACATAAACAAATAATAAAATATTGTACATTATTCTTTCTTCTCTAAATTGCGATTTCGCAAGAAAACTGGGAGCAAATGTTATATAAAATTCACGCTTTTCGCAAGCGCTTTCCCATTTTTTTTACTTAATTGTATTAAGTTTAATCAATTTTCAGCGTTTAAATCTTCCGATTTTTTGACCGCTCTTTTTCGTTTCGTTGCTGGTGTGCTTAAACCTTTTGAAATCTGACTTAAACGACGTAATGCGGTGAAATCAACAAAACGCACTAAATCCGGCAACATTTGATTGAGTGTAAACATAAATTGCTGATAACTCGCCTGTTTTTGACTGATATCCGTTAATTGTGCTTCCCAATGTGCCGTCATATCAGGTTGTGTAGCAATATCCGGTAACGCTGAAATGAGGATCCGCCCCGTTTCTGTGCTGTGAATATTACGCCCTTTTTTCGTCAAAAAACCGCGTTTAAACAGCAATTCAATAATGCCTGCTCGAGTGGCTTCTGTGCCAAGTCCATCCGTTTCGCGCAGAATTTTTTTCAATTCTTTATCTTGCACAAAGCGCGCAATACCCGTCATGGCCGAAAGCAATGTTGCATCAGTAAAAGGTTTAGGCGGTTGCGTTTTTTTGCTTACCACTTCGCCTCGTTCGCAGTACAGGATCTGTCCTTTCTTCACGATCGGCAATAGCGGCTCTTGATTTTCATCTTCGTCTTCTTTACCAAGCAATTCTTTCCAACCCGCAGTTTGCAAGTTGCGCGCTTGAGCCACAAAAGTACCGCCTGCAATACTTAAGGTAATTTTACTTTTACGATATTCCGCATCTGGACAGAATTGCAATAAATACTGGCGAGCAATCAATTCATAAATACGCTGTTCATCAATACTTAAATTGATCGAACGTGTATTAGCCGTCGGAATGATCGCATGGTGCGCTTCCACTTTTTTATCATTCCAACAACGATTACGTTGCTCAGTGTCTACCACCGATGGCAAAGCTTGATAAGTCTGACAATGCTGTGAAATGGCATTCATCACTTTATGTCGTTCAGCAAAATGCTCTTCCGGCAAATAGCGACAATCAGAACGCGGATAAGTAATCAATCGATGGGTTTCATATAAACGCTGACAGGTATCCAACACGCTCTGTGCCGACATGCCAAAACGTTTTGCCGCATCAATCTGCAATGCTGACAACGAATAAGGCAAAGGGGCGGTTTCTTTCTCGCGCTTGTCCACATATTCAGTCACTTCGGCAGGTTGATCGGTAATTCGTTTCACCACATTTTCGGCTAAGCCTAAAGACAGTACGCGACCATCTTCATCTTGGTAGTCTTCGCAAGCTTTACTTGGTTGCCAAAGTGCAGAAAAAAGTGCGGTCGGATTTTCAGACGTTTTTTCGTCTTTCACCCATGCCAACACTTCATAGAAATCTTTGGGTTGGAAATTTTCAATTTCCAAATCACGGCGAACAATCAAACCTAATACGGGCGTTTGCACTCGTCCAACGGAAAGCACGCCATCATAACCCGCTTGGCGACCGCGAATGGTATAAGCGCGGGTCATATTAATGCCGTACAGCCAGTCCGCACGTGCACGCGCCAGTGCGGAGGTAGCTAATGGGATAAAGTTACGATTCGGTTGGAGTTTTTGTACCGCTTTTTCGACCGCGCTTGGGTTAAGATCGCTAATCAAACAACGTAAAATGCCATCACGTTTTTCCGCTGATAAATTGGCATAACTAAACACTTCATCCACCAACAACTGCCCTTCTCTATCCGGGTCGCCTGCGTTAACTAAAACATCGGCTTGATGAATGAGTTTTTCTACCACAGAAAGTTGCTTTTTCACTTCTTTTCGCGGTAACAGAATCCACTTTTCAGGAATGATGGGTAAATGTTCTAAACGCCATTGTTTGAATTTAGGATCATAGGCATCCGGTTCAGCCTGTTCGAGCAAATGCCCCACGCACCAAGTCACAACATCATCATTGCCGCATTTAATAAAACCATCCCCCCGTTGATGAGGTTTTGGCAATACATCGGCAATCGCTCGCCCAAGACTGGGTTTTTCGGCAATAAACAGGCGCATAAGATTAGTCGATCTGACGACGACCTAAGAAAGAATGGGTTAAGGTAGTACCGTCCACGGTTTCTAATTCCCCACCGACAGGGATCCCGTGAGCAATACGACTTACTTTAATATTATGTTGATGGCAAATTTCAGCAATATAATTGGCTGTGGCATCCCCTTCCACAGTTGGATTGGTCGCTAAAATCACTTCGTGGAAAGATTCTTCAACCAAACGTTTTTGCAATAAATCCAAACCAATCTCTTTTGGACCAATACCATCTAAAGGCGATAAGTGCCCCATTAAGACAAAATAACGTCCAGAAAACTGGCCGGTTTGCTCAATGGCTTGAATATCAGCTGGCATTTCCACCACGCAAAGTAATCCTGAATTTTGACGACGAGGATTGTTACAAATATTGCACGTTTCCTCTTCGGTAAAATCACGACACTGCGAACAATGCCCAATTTTAGACATCGCTTCCGTTAATGCACGTGCTAAATTCATCCCACCGCTACGATTGCGCTGTAAAAGATGATAAGCCATACGCTGCGCTGATTTCGGGCCAACACCCGGCAAGCAACGAAGGTTTTCAATAAGATGTTCTAAAAGTGGACTGCTTTGCATAGTATTTATGATGGGAGAAAATGGATGATGTGTGAACCTATAGATTCACACACCCGATGAATTAAAATGGAAATTTCATTCCTGGAGGTAATGGCATGCCTGCGGTTACAGAAGCCATTTTTTCTTTTTGCAATTCTTCTGCACGACGGACTGCATCGTTGAATGCGGCAGCAATTAAATCTTCCAACATTTCTTTATCGTCTTCCATTAAAGAAGGATCGATCTCAATACGACGGCAGTTGTGCGCACCATTAATCGTGATTTTTACTAAACCTGCACCACTTTCGCCAGTTACTTCTAATTGGGCAATTTCTTCCTGCATTTTTTGCATTTTTTCTTGCATTTGTTGGGCTTGTTTCATTAAGCCGCCTAAACCGCCTTTTCCGAACATTGGATTTTCCTTCTTGAATTAACTAAAACGAGCCGCATTTTAGCGAAAAAATTTGCCTTTG
Source organism: Parahaemophilus parainfluenzae (assembly GCA_018366115.1). Lineage (GTDB taxonomy): Bacteria > Pseudomonadota > Gammaproteobacteria > Enterobacterales > Pasteurellaceae > Haemophilus_D > Haemophilus_D parainfluenzae_AB. The sequence continues at coordinate 270,059 of JAGZIS010000001.1, forward strand.
GGAACAGAGAAATTTATTATTCCACACTTCAAAACTGGGTCAAAAATGACCGCACTTTTATTTAGGAATCGCTGATGGAAACTCGTTATTACTTTATATTTACGGCAGCTATTATTTTGTTACAACTGCTGATTTATATTTTTAATAAAACGCTGATTTGGTGGCTTAACAAACCATTCTCCAAAAAAACAAGACGAGCAATCACCTTTACCAGTTTTTTGCTTCCTAATGTCTTGGTTATTTGCCATTTTTTAAAGCTTTTTACGGTATTTCGACTTATTGCTTTAATGCTCGCGCTACTCCTTTTTTCAGCCTTTGCGAGTATTGTAGTGGGATGTATCCACTTCCTTTTTCGAAAATCCAAATCCATCTCAAAAATCGACCGCACTTTGCGCATTGCTTACCCAATTTTATTTATTAGTATCATTGCATTAAGTGTGTATAACGCCTATGTCACACGTGTTATTCATTATGAAATTACGCTAGATAAACCGATTAAACCATTGCGAATTGGCATGGCAAGCGATCTCCATTTAGGCAAATTATTTGGTGGGAAAGAATTGGATAAATTGGCTGATATTATGCAGCAGGAAAAGGTGGATATCATTTTACTACCTGGCGATATTATGGATGATAACGTCAATGCTTATTTAGCCGAAAAAATGCAACCCCATTTAGCGAAACTCAAGGCCCCAATGGGCGTTTATGCCACACTAGGCAATCACGATTTATTTGGGGACCAAGATCGAATTGATCAAGAAATTCGCAAAGCGGGTATTACGGTATTAAGAGATGAAACATTAACATTAAATAATGAATTGGTACTGATTGGACGAAATGACAATCTTGCTCACGATAGACCAAGTACCGAGACGTTATTAAAACAAGTGAATACTGACTTACCGATTATTCTATTGGATCACCGCCCAACAGATATCGAAAAACATGCTTCACTCCCGCTTGATATTCAAGTTTCAGGGCATGCACATAAAGGGCAAGTATTCCCAGCGAGTTTAATCACGAAAATGATGTATCGTTTGGATTATGGTCATGAAAAAATTGGCAACCCACATTTTTTTGTTACTTCTGGTTACGGCTTCTGGGGCATCCCAATGCGCTTAGGATCACAGTCTGAAGTAATTATTATTGACGTAAAAGGGAAATAAAAAAGAGCGGTCAAAAATGACCGCTCTTTTATTATCAATGAAATCTTAAGAACACACTACTTTCACCGCTAAGCCACCTTTCGATGTTTCGCGATATTTGGCATTCATGTCTTTACCTGTTTCATACATGGTTTCGATCACTTTATCCAAGGTTACGCGAGGGTTAGTGGTTCGGCGTAATGCCATACGGCTAGCGTTAATCGCTTTCACCGAAGCAATCGCGTTACGTTCAATACAAGGTACTTGCACTTGGCCACCAACAGGGTCGCAAGTTAAGCCCAAGTTATGTTCCATCGCAATTTCTGCTGCGATACATACTTGTACTGGTGTACCACCTAAGATCTCAGTTAAACCTGCGGCAGCCATTGAACATGCCACACCCACTTCACCTTGGCAGCCGACCTCTGCCCCCGAAATAGATGCATTCATCTTATAAAGGGAACCAATCATACCGGCAGCCAATAAGTAGCGTTCTATGACTTCTGGTGTTAAAGGTGCGACAAATTTTTCATAATAAGAAAGTACCGCCGGCACAATACCACACGCACCATTAGTTGGTGCTGTTACGACGCGACCACCTGCCGCATTCTCTTCATTTACCGCAAGAGCAAACATATTCACCCAGTCGATCACATACATTGGGTCATGGGCTAAACGGCCGCTATTCGCCTCCAAGAGACGATAAAGTGATGGTGCACGACGAGCAACTTTTAATGGTCCTGGTAACACACCTTCTGTTTTAATACCATGTTCAATACAATCTTTCATGGTTTTCCAAACATTCTGTAAATGTGCTTCAACCTCTTTTTTATCACGTAATGCTAATTCATTTTTCATCATCACCGTAGAGAGCATTAAGCCACTCTCCTGACAATGTTTCAAAATATCTTCAGCATGTTGATAAGGATACGGCACAGTCACTGGATTTTCTTCCTCTTGACCAAAATGTGCTTCATCCACGATAAAGCCACCACCGATAGAGTAATAGGTTTGGCGGTAGAGCACATTACGATCAGCATCTAATGCAGTAATGGTCATACCGTTCTCATGCAATGATAAAAAGGAATTATGGAATACCATATTGGCATCCCAATCGAAATTAACCTTTTTTTTGCCCTGTGCAATCGACAGTTTTTTAGTTTGTTTAACCTGTTCGATAAAGGTTGGGATTAAATCAATATCCACATCATGCGGTAGATAACCGGCTAATCCCATAATGATCGCAATATCTGTATTATGACCATGTCCCGTCATTGAGAGAGAGCCATACACATCAACGTGCAAGGTTGCAACCGCATCAAATTTACCTTGCTCGATTAAATCGTCAATAAACTGCTTGCCTGCTTTCATCGGGCCAACAGTATGGGAGCTGGATGGCCCAACTCCCACTTTAAACATATCAAATACACTAATCATATTATTTTAAATCCTAAGCTAAACTAAAAAGTCGCTTATAATAATCCATATACGACCGCGGAGATAGCAATTAATCCCATAACTGTAACAAATACATTGCTAAAACGACCTTGATAGCGTTTCATTGCTGGAACATTGCGAATCGCATACATAGGCATAATGAAAAGGATCATCGCAATGATTGGGCCGCCAAGGGATTCAATTAAGCCTAAAATACTTGGGTTAATGATTGCTACGCCCCATAAAGTGAGTAAGAAGAATACTGCGGTACCGTAATTTAATTTTTTACGATTTACACTTTCACCTTTCATTTTGAGGTATAAACCTTCTAAACCTTCACGAGCCCCTAAATAATGGCCAAAGAATGAACTCGTAATCGCTAAGAAAGCCACTAATGGTGCAAAATAAGAAATGTATGGATTATCAAATTTGTTCGCAAGATACGACAAGATACTGATATTTTGTGCTTTTGCCTCTAATAACTCTGCCGGTGTTAAAGTTAATACACAACTAAACACAAAGAACATCACGAAGAAAAGTAATACGGTTGAAGTGCCTTTTTCTGTATGACCAATGTGATATTCCGTTTTATCAAAATCTTTATATTCACGTTGTTGAGAAAGTGTGAAAGAAGAAATTGCCGGAGAATGGTTAAAAGAGAATACCAACACTGGAATAGTTAACCACAATGTCGTCACAAAACCACTCGCTGTAGGAAGCTCATAAAGCATTGATGCATTCCATTGAGGAATGAGATAGATTGATAATGCAAAGAGAATCAATACCAATGGATAAACTAATAATTCAGTGATTTTCAACATTACTTTTTCACTGAATAACATTACCGAAATCAAGATCGCAATCAATACAAAAGAAAGAATGACACGATTTGGTGAAGCCATGCCTAATTGGTTAACAATGAAGGAATCAATGGTATTGGTGATCCCGTTTCCATAAATCAATAAAATTGGAAAGATCGCAAAGAAGTACAATAAGGTAATTAATTTCCCCGCTGTCGCACCAAAATGCTCTTCTACCACTTCGGTAATATCACTGCCTGGTTTAGAAGAAGACAACACGAAATAAGCCAAACCACGATGCGCAAAATATGTCATCGGTCCGACTAAAATCGCCATCACAACCAATGGCCAGAAACCGCCCATCCCTGCATTGATTGGTAAAAATAATACCCCTGCGCCCACCGCAGTACCAAATAAATTTAATACCCAAGCTGTATCAAATTTATTCCATTTTTTATTAGTTTTAGTGCTCATAAATCACCCTCTAAAGTTAAATTATAAAATCTTTATCCAATGAATATTCATTCATTAAATTAATGGTGGCATTATGATAACGTTAGAGGGTGATCGCAAAGTACAAAATAATAAAGTGTGATCTTGCTAACAATTTTATGTGACTTTTTTACATAAATATTTATCTAGATCAAAAAACTGCGGTGAGAAATTTGAGCAAATTTTAAAGAGAGGAAAACAACAGAATAATGCTGAATTCTAAAAAGCAAAAAGCCGCTAAATTACTTTAGCGGCTTCTTAGAATTTGGCTCCTCCTGCGGGACTCGAACCTGCGACATATGGATTAACAGTCCACCGTTCTACCGACTGAACTAAGGAGGAAATGGTGCCTCGAGGCGGAATCGAACCACCGACACGGGGATTTTCAATCCCCTGCTCTACCGACTGAGCTATCGAGGCGTTATCGTTATTGGCTACTGCCTGACAACGGAGCGTATTAAACTATTTTTTCGGGTATCGGTCAACAATTAAATTCAAAAAAAGTAAAAAAGTTGGTGTGTTTGAGTGGTTAATAACCAAAACGACTATAAAAAGAACGTATTTTGTAAAACTCAATCAAAAATAACCGCACTTTCTCAAAAAATAATGCCCGAAATTTCTTTCGGGCATTGTATTTCATCGTAGAAATTATCGTCTTACGCGGAATTTCTTCTGCGCCGCATCCACTTTCAACAAGTAGTTTCTTGCTTGTGAGGATGGGTGTGCAGTCGTTAAGATACGATACACTTGTTCTGGATACATCTGGTTGATCTTATAGATCGCCTCATCTTTATCCTCATCGAATACGCGTAACACTGCACCTGCACCACTATTGTAGGCAGAAATCATTGCAAAACGTTTAGAGGTAGGATTAGTAATACCATCTAAATATTGATTTTGCAGAATCCATAAGTAAGAGACACCCGCATCAATGTTATTTGCTGGATCATAAAGGTAACGTGCAGATGGTTGTCCACCTTTACCTTTCATCGCAAATACATCACGACCTGCTGTGCTTGGTACCACTTGCATTAAGCCGATTGCATTCGCATAACTGATCGCATACGGGTTGAAGCTAGATTCTGTTTGCATAATACCTAAAATCAAGCTTTCATCAATACCATAGCGTTCTGCAGCTTTACGAACTAATGGAATATATTTTTGTGCACGCACTTCAACGTGGTTTGCAATCATTGAGATCACCACAAATTGCACAGTGTTACCATTTTGTAAGCGGCGAGTTTGTAATTTATTTTGGATTAAATAAGTCGCAAAGTTACTTGCAATCACTTGGTTAGCAATTTGCTGACCATTGTTATCCACAACCTGACCTAATAAGAAAGGACGAGTACTAATCGGCACATCGCCAGAAGCAAATAAGTCGATCCCTTTTGCATCGGAACCCATCAATAAAGTATGGACAATCGCATTGTGTAAGCGATTAAGATCTTGTTGAGTTTCAACAATAATTGTACCTTCGTCAAAGCTTACGTGGCTACGCGTATAGAAAGAGTCCGTGTATTTCACGTAGTCTTTACGACTCGCCACTAAAAGCTCATTTACCCCCCAAATACGATCGATATTATGGGAGAATTGACCCGTTAAAATATCTAAACCTTGCGTGTCTTTTGAAAACACTTCGTCATAATTAATGCCACGTCGATGGGTTGGCGAGTCGCTACAAGCATATAAAAGTGGAAGTAGCGCCAATAATAAATACTTTTTCATAATCTTTTGTTATTTAGATGGGGGAACGTAACCTTCAATATGCACATCTTTGCCTTCAAATAAGAAATTCACCATTTCTTCTTCTAATAATTTACGATGTTCGGCATTCATCATATTGAGTTTTTTCTCGTTCACTAACATGGTTTGCTTTTTGATCCATTCACCCCATGCTTGTTTACTAATTGAATTAAAAATACGTTTACCTAATTCACCGGGATACAGTTGAAAATCCAATCCTTCCGCATCTTGTTTCAAATATTCGCAAAAAACAGTTCTAGCCATAATAATTCCTTACAAATTGCGTTAATAAATTTTTCACAGGCTGAGCTAACCCGATCTGTTCAGGTGACGTTGGATCATACCAATATTTGACCGCACTTAATAGACCAGATTGAGATTCTTTTCCTTTTTCTGACAATTTTTTCCAATCTGAACGAGCGCTCTCTTCAGATTTTCGATCAACTTCAACATAAATGGGATGAATATCTAAGTGAAAATGACTAAACGTATGACGGAAAGTTACCCATTCTTGATACTCGGTAATCCCTTGTTCTTTCAGATAATTCAGCAATGTTTGTTTATCATCAAACTGAGGAAAACAATACAATCCGCCCCATAAGCCTTTGCTTTCGCGCTGTTCTAGCCAGACTTTCCCTTGATAAGATAAAATCAAAAAATAGCTTTGTTTTTCTGGCAACAATTTTTTCGGTTTCTTTCCAGGGAATTCTGTCCACTTTTCGAGTTTATTAGCTAAACAATCATTATTTAGAGGACAAAGATCGCATTTAGGTTTTGTTCGAGTGCAAATCGCCGAGCCGATATCCATCATCGCTTGATTAAATTCAGCGACTCTCGTGGTTGGTGTAACCTGTTCACTCAACTGCCATAATTGATTTTCGACTTTCTTTTCGCCAGGCCAACCCTCAACAGCAAAATAACGAGAAAGAACGCGTTTTACATTACCATCTAAAATTGGATAAGGTTGATTTTGTACGGAAGATAAAATTGCGCCAGCCGTCGATCGCCCCACGCCTGTTAATGCCCAAACTTGCTCAAATTGCGTTGGAAATTCGCCTTGATATTCATCTCTGATGGTTTGAGCGGCTTTATGCAAATTTCTCGCACGGGCGTAATAACCTAGTCCCGTCCATAAATGCAATACTTCATCTTGCGACGCATTAGCAAGTGCGGTCACATTAGGAAAGGTTTTAATAAATCGCTCAAAATAAGGGATGACTGTGGAAACTTGAGTTTGTTGTAACATCACTTCGGAAAGCCAAACACCATAAAGGGTTTTATTTTGTTGCCAAGGCAAATTTTTACGCCCAAACTTTTCATACCATTGTAAAACAGAATGGGCAAAAGGGGCATTCACAGAGGATTGGGCTAACATAACTTTCCTAAAGTGCGGTCAAAATAAGCAAAAATTTTGTGATGATTCTATCACTAAAGCACACCTCTTGATCAATTTGATTTTTTCAGTATAATTCGCAGTCTATTTGGTGCCGGATTGTCGGCGATTATTAACTCACGCGGTGTAAGTGGAGAGCATTTATAGCGGCGTGGCTTCAATTTGAGGTTTTCTATGAAACAAGGTATTCACCCAGAATATAAAGAGATCACTGCAACTTGTTCTTGCGGTAACGTGATCAAAACTCGTTCTACTTTAGGCAAAGACATCAACCTTGATGTGTGCGGTAGCTGCCACCCATTCTACACTGGTAAACAACGTGTTGTTGATACTGGTGGTCGTGTTGAACGCTTTAACAGCCGTTTCAAAATCCCAGGTACAAAATAATTTGAATCTGTGTGAAGAACCCTGCCTATGCAGGGTTTTTTATTACCTGAAATTCACTATTTTCCAAATTCAATCAATAAAAAAGTGCGGTCAAAATTGACCGCACTTTTTCTATCAGTTCTAAATGCTCAATTAAAATGAATATTTTACTGTTGCATAATACGCACGACCAGGTTCGTTATAAGTATGAGCATTGTAATTTGTACTGCTTGATGAACGATAAATGCGTTTATCAAATAAGTTACTTACGCCGACACGAATGCTGATTGTGTCTTTCCAATTATAACCTGCACTTAATCCCCAAACTGCATAGCCACCAATATCTTCTGAGCCAGCAAGTTGATTAACGTATGTATTGTTACCATTTTCCATACGGTTTTCCGGATTTTTACGGGATTTTTGTTTACCGTATTGCGTATAAGTTAACATTGCATCCAAACTATCGGTAATTTTATAACTTAAGCTTGAATTCAAGGTATATTTCGGCACGATAGAAAGCGGGTTACCTGTATCTTTATTTTTGGTTTTATGCATATAAGTGAAGTTATTCACCCAATTTAATTTATCTTGGATTAGTGGTAATGTCAGATTGCCTTCAAAACCTTCAATCACTGCGCGGTTTGCATTACCCCATTTATACACATAGTTACCTAAGTTAGTTAAACCGATAAATTCACCATCAGACACGATTTTGTTACGATAGTCATTACGGAAGTAAGCCACAGAAGCAAGAACTCCATTTTTATCATATTCAATTCCGATTTCTTTATTCCAGCTGGTTTCCGGTTTAATGTCGCTATTACCTTGGAAATAACAAGTTTTATTATTTGGTACATTCGTTGGACAACCTTGACCTAAGGTAAATAGCAAGTAATTTGGGTTAGTTTGATAAAGGTTCGGTGCTTTATAAGCTCTTGCAATCCCACCTTTAATTCTCCAATCATCGTTGAGGCTTTGTAAGAAGTTTAATCCACCGCTTACATTAGAACCAGAATAACTGTTGTAATCATAACGTAAAGATGGCGTTAGGATAGTAGATTGGGTTGCTGAAATATTATCTTCAATAAATACTGCCCATTCCGTTTGGCTACTATGACCTCCTCGTACATTTGAGATGCCGGTTGGTAGGCGTTCTTTCAAATCATAAAGCACCTTCCCTGTTTTTTTATCTCGTCGTCCACCAAGTAACTGTGTCATAGAAGCGTCATCATCTAAACTGCTATGTGCACCTTCAAAACCAACTGTCAGCATATGATCTACGCCCAAGGTAAATGGGATATAGAATTCAGAACTAAGGCGTGTATTTTTAAGAATGGAATCACTAAAGGCTGATGTGCTCGAATAGCTGCCCTCTGGACCACCTGCTAAGTATTCTGGTAAACGGCTGTTTTTCGTTTTATCAAAAGTAATATAGGTTTTATTGTCAAAATGATCGAATTTACCCTCGTAGGTTAAAGCATAGTTTTGACGATACAAACGAGCAGTTTCAGCTTTGCTTCCTGCCAAGGTTTTAGTTTCAGGATAATTTTTATTATTGTAAAGCCCTGCTGAGCTATTTTGTGTATCACCGTTATAAATATTACCTTGACGGCTAAAACCAGAATCTAAGGTTAATTTATTTTTCTCATTGATATTCCACACTAAACGGCCATTAATATCTTTATTACGTACACCTTCACGACCGGCAATAGCAGGATCGCCATTAATACCGACTTCATCCGCTTGCGTTTTGTTCCAGTTACCATATAAACGGAATTGCAATATGTCTTTAATTAACGCTCCGCTTAGATTAAAACCGACACGGTTCGTTGCGCCTTCATCGCTATCTTCTGGTTGGTTGGTGTAATAACTTAAGCTCCCGTGTAAATCATTGGTAACAGGTTTAGTAATAATATTAACCACCCCACCCATTGCACCTGAGCCATAACGTGCAGCTGAAGGACCACGTAATACTTCAATTTTTTCAATCGCTTCAACTGGTACCCAGTTGCTGTCGCCACGAGAGTTACGTTCACCACGTACACCATAACGTTCTGCATTACGAGAGGTGACTGGTTTACCATCCACTAAAATCAATGTATTTTCTGGTCCCATACCACGAATATCAATTTGACGTTTATTTCCGCGTTGTCCTGTAGATGAGTTACCCGTCAAATTCACACCTGGCATGGTACGTAATACTTCAGAAATATCATTTGTCGCTGGGCGTTTTTCTAAATCTTTTGCTGTCACAAGAGAAGAGCCAAGTGATTGTTTTACCTGATCTTCCGCAGTAACTTTAATTTCCTCAAGTTTCTCTTCTGCATAAGAATAGTTTGAAAAAAGCGCGATGGTTAACGCACTTAATGCGAAGAATGATGTTGTTTTTAAATGATTGGATTTATACATTGAAATGCTCTCCTGGCATATGTGGAATAAATAATGTCCGAGAATTCTAGTACAATATAATTTTGGTGTAAATAACAATTCTTATCATTTTTATTGAATTTAAATAAAATACCTAATTTTTTAACCGCACTTTCTTGCAATCCCAATAAATTCTAGTATTATTCACGGCTCGCCAATTTGGCGGATTTATTTCTCATGTCGGGTTCCCTACCCCCGATTAACCAACTAAAAAGGTCTTAAAATGAAAATTAATACTCCGATCTTCAATGATCAACAAAAACGTTTTGCTTTAATTTTATTAAGCTTATTTCATATCTTCATCATCACAGCCAGTAACTATTTTGTTCAAATTCCCTTTGAAATCAATTTAAAATTGACCGCACTTGGCTTTGCTGATGATTTTTCCTTCCACAGCACATGGGGCACACTCACTTTCCCATTCATTTTCTTAGCCACTGATTTAACGGTACGTGTATTTGGGGCAAAAGAAGCTCGTTGGATCATCTTTATCGTGATGCTCCCTGCGCTTATCGTGAGTTACATTGTTTCGGTTGTTTTTTCTGATGGACAATATCAAGGCTTAGGTGCATTAAGTGAATTCAATATGTTTGTTTTCCGTATTGCGTTCGCCAGCTTCTGTGCTTATGTTTTCGGACAATTATTAGATGTGCTAGTATTCAACCGCTTACGTCAATTAAAAACTTGGTGGATTGCTCCGAGCAGCTCAATGACATTTGGTTCCCTTGCGGATACTTTTATGTTCTTTTGTGTCGCGTTTTATAAAAGTAGTGATCCATTTATGGCAGAACATTGGTTTAGCCTTGGATTCGTCGATTACTTATTTAAATTATTTGTCGGTATTATCTTGTTTGTTCCCGCTTATGGTGTGGTACTCAGCATGATTTTGCGTAAACTCCAATCTCTTGCAAACTCTCGTCAGTTTGCTTAACTTAAGGAAATAAAATGACTGAAACCCTTTCTCTTAGAGCCAAAATAGAACAAAGCCCAATGGGGGCTTATCAATGGATGATTGTGGTCATGGCTGCCATCATGAATTTACTTGACGGCTTCGATGTATTAGCCCTTGCCTTCACGGCAACAGCCATTCGTGGCGAATTTGGTCTCACGGGGATTGAGTTAGGTTATTTATTAAGTGCCGGCTTATTTGGCATGACCGCTGGCTCACTTTTCCTCGCACCACTTGCAGATAAAATTGGTCGTCGCCCATTGTTATTAATGGCAGTATCACTCTCCGCTATCGGAATGTTAGGATCGGCGTTTATTTCACAATATCAATGGCTTGGTTTCTGGCGCGTTATCACCGGCCTTGGTGTTGGCGGGATTTTAGTAGGCACAAACGTGATCACCAGCGAATATTCCTCTCGCAAATGGCGTAGCTTCGCGATCAGTGTCTATGCGGCAGGTTTTGGTATCGGTGCAGTATTAGGCGGTATGTTCGCTGTGATGTTGCAAGGTGAATATGGCTGGCGTTCAGTGTTCCTAGCAGGGGCTATCTTGACCGGTTTACTTTTAGTGGTGTTATTTATTTGGTTACCGGAATCCATTGATTTCCTCACCTCCAAACAACCTAAAAATGCAGAGGTGCGGTTAAATTTAATCGCAAAAAAAATTGGTTTAGCCGGTGATTGGAAACTTCCAGAAAAAATGGAAAAAGTTAAGACTAAATTACCTATTAGCCAATTATTCAGCGAAAAATACTTACACTCCACTCTGTTAATTTGGACGGCTTTCTTTGCGATCATGTTCAGCTTCTATTTTATTAGCTCATGGACACCAGCCTTATTAAAAGAAGCCGGCATGACGACAGAGCAAAGTGTAAGCGTTGGAATGATGATCTCATTAGGGGGCACTTGTGGTGCCTTAATCTATGGCTTACTGGCAAGCCGTTGGACAGCACGAGGCGTGTTAATTTTATTCACTGTCTTATCTTCTGCAGCAATCATTACCTTTATCTTATCCTCGTCCGTTTTATGGATTGCAATGGTATTCGGTATTTTAGTTGGTGCACTCATGAATGGCTGCATCAGCGGTCTTTATACCTTAAATCCCCTTACTTATGATGCCGATATTCGTAGCACTGGTGTGGGTTGGTCGATTGGTATCGGTCGTATTGGTGCAATTCTTGCCCCTACGATTGCCGGTCAATTATTAGATATGGGCTGGGACAAACAGAGTTTATATGTTGGCGTTGGCTTCGTTATGCTGATCTCAACAGTCGCACTCTTTTTCTTAAAAAGCCGCTCAGAAATTAAAGCATAATCTTAAAAAAAATATAGCAAAAGGCGTGATAAACACGCCTTTTTTATTGCCTTAATAAAGTTCTCATCCCTAGTCTTCAGATCAGAAAGATTCTCAAGTTATTTTATGTAACATTTTCTTCTAAAAATCCTTTGTTATCCATCTTGAATTTCAACGCATTATGGTGTTAAATCAGCACACATTATAAGGTTATAAAAATATAAAAATAAGTTGTAGGAATTTATGTGCCAATTACTCGGAATGAACTGCAATACGCCGACGGATATTGTCTTTTCTTTTGAAGGTTTCCGTCGTCGTGCTGGTCTTACTGATTGCCATTCAGATGGCTTCGGTATTGCTTTTTTTGAAGGTCGTGGAGTGCGTATTTTTCGCGATAACCACGCAGCATCACAATCCCCTATTGCAGATTGTGTAAAACAATACAAAATTAAATCACTCAATGTGATTGCTCACATTCGTAAAGCAACGCAAGGCGGTGTAACCATTGAAAACACCCACCCCTTTATTCGTGAAATTTGGGGACAAAACTGGGTGTTTGCTCACAACGGTAATTTAAAAGACTTGCCGGATATGTCTGAGAGTTTCTGCCAACCGATTGGCTCAACTGATTCAGAAACGGCATTTTGTTATATGGCGGAATATTTGAAAAATCGCTTCCGTCGTAAACCGTCTGAAATGGAAATTTTTGAAGCCATTCAAGACATTACCAGAGAGCTCTCAAAAAAAGGCACCTTTAATTTCATTCTTTCAAACGGAGAATGGATGATCGCCCACTGCTCAACCAATTTGCATTACTTAACGCGCAAAGCTCCTTTTGGTAAAGCTCACCGCATTGATGATGATGGTGTCATTGATTTTAATGATTATGCAAAAGATGGCGACAAAGTCACCATCATTACGACGTTCCCTCTCACCAAAGATGAGCCTTGGGTCAAAATGGAACATGGTGGTTTCGTCTTCTTCAAAGAAGGAGATAAAATTGCTGAGGTAGTAGGCGTGGCAAAAGAAATGGAAGATGACGGTACATTAGGCAATCGTGCAGCAGCCTGATAACAAATCAAAATAAAAAGTGCGGTCAAAAACATCAGAGATTTTGACCGCACTTTTTTATCTACAATTAACGCATTGTGACAAATTCTTCTGAACCTGTTGGGTGAATCGCCACTGTATTATCAAAGTCTGCTTTGGTTGCACCCATTTTGATTGCCACAGCAAAACCTTGAATCATTTCATCCACACCAAAACCAATGCCGTGTAAGCCCACGATTTTCTCTTCTTTGCCAACGCACACTAATTTCATCCGGCAAGGCTGGCGATGTTCAGTGACAGCGGTATACATTGCCGTGAAAGAGGACTTATACACTTTCACATTTTCTTCACCATATTGCTCAATCGCTTGTGGTTCAGTTAAACCGACTGTACCAATTGGCGGATGGCTAAACACGACAGTTGGCACAAGATTGTAATCTAAATGCTCATTCGGTTTGTTATTGAATAAACGCTCGGATAAACGACGACCTGCCGCCACGGCAACTGGTGTTAATTCAATACCACCTTCGATAATATCACCCACAGCATAAATGCCAGGTACGTTTGTATTTTGATATTTATCGACAATAATTTGTCCGCGTGAATTGGTTTTCACACCGGTTACTTCAAGATTAATCACATCCGTTGCTGGTTCACGACCGATTGCCCAAATTAACGTATCCACTGTGGTTTTACGGCCATCTTGTAATTTCAAGGTAAGTGAACCATCCGTATTTTTCACTACTTCTTCAGGCAACGCTTTGGTGTGCAGTTGGATACCATCTTGTGCTAACACTTCAACTAAAGTCTCGACAATCAATGGATCTTGATTACGCAATGGGGCATGTTGGCGTACAAACAAATGTGTTTCGCTGCCTAAGCTATTTAAAACACCCGCTAATTCAACAGCAATATACCCTGCGCCTACTACTGCGACACGTTTTGGTAACTCATTTAAAGCAAACACACCATTTGAATCAATCCCGTATTCTGCGCCTTTTACCGCTGGAATACTTGGACGACCACCCGTAGCAATTAAGATATGATCTGCAGTCACTAATTCTGTTGAACCATCTGCATAGCTCACTTCAATCGTTTTCGTATCTTTAAAACGTGCAAAACCATTAAGCACATCGACATTATTTTTCGCTAATACATTATTGTAAGAGGTATGAATACGACCGATGTAAGCTTGACGACTTTCGACTAATTTCGCGTAATCAAACTTTTTCACTTCTACATCAAAACCATAAGCCGGCGCATAACTATTAATCGCTTCTGCAATTTGAGCACCATAAAACATCACTTTTTTCGGTACACAACCCACATTTACACAAGTACCACCGAGATGTTTTGCTTCAATAATCGCACATTTTTTGCCGTAGCTTGCCGCACGGTTAATTGAGGCTATCCCGCCGGAACCACCACCGATAGCAATATAATCATAATGTTTAGTCATTGTAATGATCCTTTTTTTACTTACTAGAATTTTCTCCTATTTTGCCTAAAACTAAAGAAGAAAGCTATAAATTGATTTAATTGGGATTGTCTATATGAAAAGAAAGATCCTCATTTTCAGCATAAATATCAACATACAAAGTAGATTTTCGTTATAATGCCAGCTTACCTCCAGCAAAAAACAAGCATAAATCATCTTAAAAACTAATCAGCTTACCAAAGGAAAAACCGATATGGCAATCTGGAAAAAAGCATTCACACTTAAGCAGCTCAATGAAATGGGAAAACATTGTGCCGTTGGGCATTTGGGGATTGAGATTTCGGCTTATGGAGAAAACTGGATTGAAGCAAAAATGCCCGTTGATCATCGCACTACTCAACCTTTTGGCTTATTACATGGTGGTGTGTCTGTTGCTTTGGCTGAAACTATTGGTTCATTAGCGGGATTTCTCTGTATAGAAGAAGGTCAATCTGCCTTAGGATTAGATATCAACGCCAATCACCTTCGCCCAGTAAAACAAGGCGTTGTGATCGCTAAGGCAATGCCTATCAGTTTAAGTAAAAATATCCATGTCTGGCAAATTGACATTCGTGATGAACAAGATAAACTCTGCTGCGTTTCTCGATTAACGCTTTCTATCAAATATTTATGACTATAACTCAAAAAATTGGCATCATTTTAGCAAACCTTGGTACGCCTGATGCCCCGCAACCCGCTGCGATCTCCCGTTATCTGGCCGATTTTTTAATGGATCCCCGTGTGGTCGATTTACCTCGTTGGAAATGGTATCCCCTTTTAAAAGCCATTATTTTACCTATGCGTTCTAAACGCATTGCACAAAATTATCAATCTATTTGGACAGAACAAGGTTCTCCCCTGCTTGCGATTACAAAGCAACAACAAGCCGGTTTACAAGCTTATTTAAATGAAAAAGGCATCAATGCACAGGTCGAAATTGCTATGACTTACGGCAATCCATCGATGCAAAGTGCGGTCAAAAATTTACTTAAAAATGACGTGGAACGCATAATTGTGTTGCCACTTTACCCGCAATATTCCAGCACAACAACCGGTGCATTGATTGATGCGTTCAATCGTGCCATTGCACAAGAACGTAATATTGTGCCTTTTGAGTTTATTCATTCCTATCATCTTAATGAAAACTACATTAATGCCTTAGTGGATTCGATTAAAGTGCGGTTAAAACCGGATGAGTTTTTGCTTTTTTCTTATCATGGCATTCCATTGCGTTATGAGAATATGGGCGATTATTATCGCCAGCACTGTAAACAAACCACGATTGCGATTGTGGATAAACTTGGCTTAACAGAAAACCAATGGAATATGACATTCCAATCACGCTTTGGGCGTGAAGAATGGTTACAACCTTATACGGATCACTTTTTAGAAGAAGCGGCTTCTCAAGGCATTCAGAAAATAGCTGTGATCTGCCCGGGCTTTTCGGTGGATTGCTTAGAAACCTTAGAAGAAATAGAGGTTGAAAATAAAGAGAAATTCTTGACACATGGCGGCGTTTCTTATCACTACATCCCTGCATTAAATGCAGAAAAAGCCCATATTGAAATGATGGGAGAATTGATTTTGGATAAGTTGCAGTAGTAAATCTCCTTTAATTAAATCTCCCCCTAGCCCCCTCTTTACTAAAGAGGGGGTATTTTATTGGCAAATAAATGCTCTATGTTCTATGCTCTATGCTCTTAGTCCTCTCAAATACTCCCATAAAATATTAAAAGTAACTCATAAAAAAGCCCCTCTTTTGTAAAGAGGGGTTGGGGAGATTTAAAAAGATAAACAAAAAGGCGAACCTTTCGATTCGCCTTTTAAGATTTCTTTCTAATCAAAGATTAGAAGTATACACGCATACCTACGCCGATAGCTCTGTCTTTAACTTTACCAGTATAAGCATCGTCTTTGTAAGATTTAGTTGTTACGTATTTACCTTCTAAGAACACTACAACTTGTTTATGAAGTTTGTAGTCTGCACCAAGTAAGAAACCGTGAGTTTTATCTTTATTAACGTCACCTTTCACACGTTCGTATAGGTAGTTACCATACACTTTAGACGCTGGCACAACTTGATATGCGAAACCAGGAGACACATAGAATTTGTTTGTTTTTGCATCATTCAATTTTTCATGTGCGTAACCGAAGTCACCAGTTACTGTGAAATCAGCAAATTTATAACCTAATGATGCTAAAACACCATCTAAACGGTGAGCATATGACGCATTAGTTTCAAAGTTTGTGTGACCATAAGCTAAACGCGCATCTAAGTCACCCACTGTGTATAATGCACCTACAGCATAAGCATTTTTGATACCTGGATCAAGCGGTTTGCCTTTTTCATTATTTTTTTGACCAAAGTTATAGTTTGCACTTAATTGTAAACCTTCAATACCTTTATAGTCATAACGAATTACGCCTGTACCTGCAGTTGGAATATATTCTTCTTTTGGAATTAAACCATATTCATAATCAACTGCTTGACTTAAATCATCTGCAATAGTTAATTGACGACCAAATGTGATATCGCCAGTCGCTTTGCTACCTAAACCTACATAGGCACGTTTAGCGTAAAGTCTACCAAATTTATCACGAGAATCAGTATCATCAAAACGGAATTCTAAACGACCTAATGCATAGAAATCGTTATCTAAGTTATGTTTTACAGTGATGCCGAAACGTGAACCTGCATTACGTAAAGCAGAGTTAGCTTTTTTAGTTGATTTACCAGCGCGGTCGTACTCTTTTTTATCCGCTTTTTCCATAATTAAACGAAGAGAACCGTTTAACTCAACTTTAGTACCTTCGTTATCATAAACTACTGCTGCGTTTGCTGCTGAAGCGGCAAATGCAGAAACAATTAATGCTGCTAGTGTCTTTTTCATAATTGTTATTCCTTTTGGTTGTTACCGATGATTTTTGATTGAAGCAATTTTTAATAAAAAGTTCAATCTCCGAAATAGACGTCGCAAATATTACAAAATAAACCTATAGTGTCAATGGAGGATCCCGACCAATGTTCTAAAATCCGATCAAGATCACATTTTTTGAACAAAAAAGGATATTTTTTGAGCAAACTAAGCGCATTCCACCGAAAATGAAATCACCTCTTTAATGCTTTTAGCGCCTAATGCAATCATAATTAAACGATCAACACCTAAAGCAACGCCTGACGTATTCGGAATGCCCGCTTGTAATGCAGCAAGAAAACGATGATCAATTTCACGTTGTGGCAAACCAGCTCTTGCACGTAGGCGATTATCTTGCTCAAAACGATGTTGCTGTTCACGAGCATCTGTAAGCTCATGAAAACCGTTGGCTAGCTCTAATCCTTTATAATAGAACTCAAAGCGTTCTGCTACTCGGCTATCTTCAGGACTAAGCTGCGCAAGTGCCGCTTGGGAAGAAGGGAAATGATAAACGGCGACTGGCGTCTCCTGACCAATTTTAGGTTCTACCACTTCACTGAATAGAAATTGTAATAAAGTATCACGATCCTCATCTTCATCTGCCATAAAGTTGTATTTACGTGCAACTTCCACCAATTCTTGACGAGTCGCTGATAATGGATCTAATCCTACATATTCTTGGAAGACAAATTGATAACTTAACGTTTCTGCGGGTTTACAATCGAGAATCTGTTGTAGTAAATCATCGACTTCATTCATCAGACGGTACATATCAAAGTGCGGTCGATACCATTCGAGCATAGTAAATTCCGGATTATGGCGATTGCCCGCTTCTTCATTACGGAATACTTTACCAATTTGAAAGATCGGTCCACTGCCTGCCGCCAGTAAACGCTTCATGTGATATTCCGGACTTGTGGAAAGCCAGAGCGTTTTCGACAGTTCATCAAAAGGGGCAACAAATTCTGTATTAAAGGTGGAAAGATGAAGATCCGTCACGCCAAATTCACTTAAAACTGGAGTTTCTACTTCTAGTAATCCACGTTCAGTAAAGAACTGGCGAATATCAGCAATAATTTTGGCTCTCGCCAATAAGTTTTTAATTGATGCGGAAGGTTGCCATTCTATTTTTTTATCGCTAAGTGCGGTCATTTTTTTCTCCGTTTTCACCTTTAAAATGAATTAGGCTATTGTAAACAAGAGTAATTTTTAACTCAATAATCCGACTAAATCATTCTTAAACGAAAACGGTTATCATCTAAAAATATATAAAAAAGTAACTTTTTTGAGTTAGATCACACTTTTGATATTTTATCCGTTTATTCAGGAAAAAAGGTTACTAATTTGTGAACAAAAGTGGCAGAATGACAGCGTATCACCTATTTATTTAGGGCATCTTATTTTTTTACTTTCTATTGATTGGAGGACATCGTGCAAACGGTTAATGTCGATATTGCTATTGTTGGCGCTGGTGGTGGCGGTTTACGTGCCGCAATTGCAGCAGCAGAAGCAAACCCTAACTTAAAGATCGCATTAGTTTCTAAAGTTTATCCTATGCGTAGCCATACGGTTGCAGCAGAAGGCGGTGCGGCCGCAGTAATTAAAGAGGAAGATTCCTACGATAAACACTTCCACGATACCGTTGCCGGTGGTGACTGGTTATGTGAACAAGATGTGGTGGAATATTTCGTTGAACATTCTCCAGTGGAAATGACTCAACTTGAACGTTGGGGCTGCCCTTGGAGCCGTAAAGCCGATGGTGATGTAAACGTGCGTCGTTTCGGTGGGATGAAAATCGAACGTACTTGGTTCGCAGCAGATAAAACCGGTTTCCACTTATTACATACTCTTTTCCAAACATCCATTCAATATCCACAAATTCAACGCTTTGACGAGCACTTCGTTTTAGACATCTTAGTTGATGATGGTCATGCTCGTGGTATGGTTGCGATGAATATGATGGAAGGTTCACTTGTTCAAATCAACGCAAATGCGGTTGTGATTGCAACGGGTGGTGGTTGTCGTGCATTTAAATTCAATACCAATGGCGGTATCGTAACTGGTGATGGTTTATCAATGGCATATCGTCACGGTGTCCCTCTTCGTGATATGGAATTCGTCCAATACCACCCAACCGGCTTACCGAACACCGGTATCTTAATGACGGAAGGTTGTCGTGGTGAAGGCGGTATCTTAGTGAATAAAAACGGCTATCGTTATTTACAAGATTATGGTCTAGGCCCTGAAACCCCAATCGGCAAACCTGAAAACAAATACATGGAACTTGGTCCACGTGATAAAGTTTCACAAGCATTCTGGCAAGAGTGGAAAAAAGGTAACACCTTAAAAACAGCAAAAGGTGTTGATGTGGTTCACCTTGACTTACGTCACTTAGGTGAAAAATATTTACATGAACGTCTTCCATTCATTTGTGAATTAGCCAGTGCTTATGAAGGTGTAAACCCAGTTAATGAACCAATTCCAGTTCGTCCGGTTGTTCACTACACCATGGGTGGTATCGAAGTGGATTTCAACAGCGAAACTCGTATTAAAGGTTTATTTGCTGTGGGTGAATGTGCGTCTTCTGGTTTACACGGTGCAAACCGTTTAGGTTCTAACTCGCTTGCTGAATTAGTGGTTTTAGGCCGTGTTGCCGGTGAATATGCCGCACAACGTGCAGCGGAAGCACAACCAGCAAACCGTGCAGCAATTGATGCTCAAGCGCAAGATGTTGTGGCTCGCCTTAAAGCGCTTTATGACCAAGAAGGTAATGAATCTTGGTCTGAAATTCGTGATGAAATGGGTACCGTGATGGAAGAAGGTTGTGGTATCTACCGTGACCAAGAAAGCATGCAAAAAGCAGTAGATAAAATTGCTGAGCTTAAAGAACGTTATAAACGTATTCGTGTTGCAGACCGTTCAAGCGTATTCAATACCGATGTACTTTACACCGTAGAATTAGGTTACATCCTTGATGTAGCACAATCTATTGCCAACTCTGCGATTGAACGTAAAGAGTCTCGTGGTGCACACCAACGCTTAGACTACACTGAACGTGATGATGTGAATTATTTAAAACACACCCTTGCTTACTACAATGGCGATGATGCACCGCGTATTGAATACAGTCCGGTGAAAATCACTAAATCTCAACCAGCAAAACGTGTTTATGGTGCTGAAGCAGAAGCGGCAGAAGCGGCTGCGAAAGCTAAGGAGCAAGCAAATGGCTAATTCACCAGTAATGACTGTAGAAGTATTACGCTACAACCCAGAAAATGATCAAGAGCCACATTTAAGCTCTTATCAAGTACCTTATGATAACCAAACCTCTCTTTTAGATGCGTTAGGTTACATTAAAGATAAACTTGAACCGTCTCTTTCTTATCGCTGGTCTTGCCGTATGGCGATCTGCGGTTCTTGTGGGATGATGGTGAATAACAAACCTAAATTGGCTTGTAAAACGTTCTTACGTGATTACAGCGGCCATATGCGTATTGAACCATTAGCAAACTTCCCGATTCCTTATATTATTGGTAACGAAGCACCACCGTTAGATGGTAAACCACATCCATCAAAAGAATTGCAAGTAAGCCGTACTAAACAAACGCCGGCACAACTTGAAAAATATCGTCAATTCTCAATGTGTATCAACTGTGGTTTATGCTATGCGGCGTGTCCACAATTTGGTTTAAACCCTGAATTCTTAGGCCCTGCAGCGATTACTATGGCACACCGTTACAACCTTGATAACCGTGACCATGGTAAAGCACAACGTATGCCATTATTAAATGGTAAAAACGGTGTTTGGAGCTGTACTTTCGTGGGTTATTGTTCTGAAGTGTGTCCAAAACACGTGGATCCAGCTTCTGCAATTAACCAAGGCAAAGTGGAAAGTGCCAAAGATTATGTTATCTCAATGCTAAAACCAAAAGGCTAAGGGGAAGAATATGTCAGTAACAGTAAGTAAACGCAAAAAATATGTTCGCCCAATGACGGCTACTTGGTGGCAAAAATTGGATTTCTACAAAGCTTATATGGTGCGTGAAGCAACCTCTATCTTTGCTGTATGGTTCTGTGTCGTATTGCTTTATGGTGTACTTTGTCTTGCAAGCAATCCTGTACCGGGCTTAGGCATTGTTGATTTCATTGCCTTCTTAAGAAATCCAATTGTAGTGTTCTTAAATATCATCACATTAATTGCGACTTTATATCACACTGCAACTTATTTTGTGATGACACCAAAAGTGATGAACATCATTGTTAAAAATGAGCGTTTACCACATCACGTGTTAAGAAATGCACTTTGGGCAGTGACGGCAGTGATTAGTGTTATCGCATTAATTTTAGTTTATATGTAGGGAGAGAAAAAATGGTCGATCAAAATCCAAAACGCTCTGGTGAACCACCAGTATGGTTGATGTTTGGTGCTGGCGGGACTGTCAGTGCGATTTTCTTCCCTGTTGTGATCTTAATCCTTGGTTTATTGTTACCATTCGGATTAATTGATCCACATAACCTAATTACATTCGCTTATTCTTGGATCGGAAAATTAGTTATCTTAGTTTTAACAATTTTCCCTATGTGGTGTGGTTTACACCGTATCCATCATGCGATGCACGATCTTAAAATCCACGTGCCAGCAGGCGGATTTATCTTTTACGGCTTAGCCATGATTTACACAATCTGGGTATTATTTGCTGTATTAGGTTTGTAATTTAAAACACTAAAGTGAAGAAATAAAAGTGCGGTCAAAAATGACCGCACTTTTTTATTATCGAAGAATAACCCAAATATTTTCTTAATCCAGAAAAACAAAAAACCCGACATTACGTCGGGTTTTCTTTTATCAAAAACTTTGATAATTATTCTGCAACAACGATAACATCTAATGTTGCAAATACTTCGCCGTGAAGTTGGAAACGAACATCGTGGTCACCAAGAGTACGGATTGGACCGTTTGGTAAACGAACTTCGCTTTTCGCAATTTCAACACCAGCTGCAGTTACTGCTTCTGCTACATCACGAGTAGTGATTGCACCGAATAAACGACCTTCATCACCAGCTTTAGATGCGATAGTTACAGAACCTAATGCAGTCACTTGTGCTGCGCGAGCTTGAGCTGCTGCTAAACTTGCAGCTGCCGCTGCTTCTAACTCTGCACGACGAGTTTCAAAGTGTTCAATGTTAGCTTTAGTTGCCATAACTGCTTTACCTTGTGGGATTAAGAAGTTACGAGCGAAACCAGATTTAACATTAACTTGATCACCTACGTTACCTAGGTGAACGATTTTATCTAAAAGAATTACTTGCATTTCCTAACTCCTTCTTAATTGTGATGAGAATCAGAGTAAGGTAATAACGCTAAATAACGAGCGCGTTTGATTGCGCGTGCTAATTGGCGTTGGTACTTCGCACGAGTACCGGTAATACGGCTTGGTACAATTTTGCCGCTTTCAGAAATGTAGTTCTTTAATGTAGCGATATCTTTGTAATCGATTTCAACAACATTTTCCGCTGTGAAACGGCAGAACTTACGACGACGGAAATAACGTGCCATTTGGCTGTCTCCTAATCTATAAATTCGATTTGCTCGGCATGCAATACTAATTGCGTTAAACCATTTGAGGTTTTATGTGAAGTAATAAACCCCACCACAAGAAGTTTACTGCCGACCGTAATGCTTTGAGTTTTTTCTATTAACTGATTGCCACTAACTTGAACCGGCATCTTTAACCACGCTTGGCGTGATAAACCACTTTCGACCTGTTCGGAACGATGTTCCAGCCAAAATTGGCAATGCGCAATCCCGTTAGGGCTTTTGCTTCGCTTGGGTAATTGACACACGGTGCCGATTAACGAGAAGCGATTATCAAGTTTTGAATTACTCTTCAGCATCCTCAAAATCGTTGTTTTCAACTTCAGCTAAAGGTTTACGTTCTTCTTTAGCCGCTTTCATTGGGGACGCTTCGGTTACGGCGTGCTTAGTATGGATAACAAGACTGCGTAATACAGCATCGTTATAACGGAAAGTCGTTTCTAGCTCGTCGATGACTTGTTGAGGCGCTTCTACATTCATAAGCACATAGTGTGCTTTGTGTAATTTGTTAATTGGGTACGCTAATTGACGACGACCCCAATCTTCTAGGCGATGAACTTGACCACCAGCTTCTTTAACAGAACCTGTGTAACGTTCGATCATACCTGGTACTTGCTCGCTTTGGTCCGGATGAACCATAAACACGATTTCGTAGTGACGCATTACTGCTCCTTACGGGTTAATCAGCCTTTGACGTAGATTAGCCACCAATCTGCAAAGGCAAGGAACGAAAAAATGAACGTGGCTAAGAGCGCTGATTATACAGATTTTTTTCCAGACTTCAAATAATTTGTACGCTTTTCAAACAAAAAAAGCCGATATCAACATATCGGCTTTTCTTTTATTTCTAAATTAACGGCTACGGAAAATGATACGACCTTTGCTTAAATCATAAGGTGTCATTTCTACTGTTACTTTATCGCCCGTTAAGATACGAATATAGTTTTTACGCATTTTGCCAGAAATATGTGCAGTCACTACGTGACCATTTTCTAACTCAACGCGGAACATGGTATTTGGTAAGGTTTCCAAAATTGTGCCTTGCATTTCAATGCAATCTTCTTTTGCCATTTTATCCTCTAAAATTATGATTTTTTTGACCGCACTTCTTACGGTTATAAATGAAAAACGGGCGAATTATAGCCGTTTTTAATGTTAGACGAAAGATTAAAATGGTATTTTGTTTAAATGCACATTATTTTTTTAATAATTCGATTATAATGTTCCACTAAAGTCGATTAGATAAAGAATTTAATTTAGCATACGAGGCCAAGATGTAGCCTTATGCGGTATTACCTTTCTCAAGGTGGCACCCTATCTACTAAAAAGCTAAAGCAAACTTTACTATAATGTTCGTTAATCTGTATGTAAAACAATAACTTCAACCCAAGGGTTATTTATGGCTATACCTAAAATAATTGTAATTAGTTTAAAACATTCAACAAGAAGAGAAAATATTGCTAAGCGCCTTTCTGGTTTGGGGTTAGACTTTAGTTTTTTTGATGCGACAGATGGGAAAAAACTTCCTGCTTCCGTATTAGAATCTGTCGATTATGATTTCTATCCGAAACACTATTTATCACCTAAGCCCTTAACGCTCGGCGAAATTGGCTGTGCAATAAGCCATATTAAAGTTTATGAGCACATGGTAGAAAACAATATTAAAAGTGCCATTATTCTTGAAGACGATGCGATCGTTTCACAGCACTTTAAGGAAATTGTTGAAGATACGCTCAATAAAATTAATAAAAATCATGAGTTGATCTTTTTTGATCACGGAAAAGTTAAATCCCATTTCTTTAAGAAACGGATCGTGGAAGGATATAGACTTGCACATTACAAGGCACCTTCAAAAAATTCAAGAAGATGCATTATCTATGCAACCGCTTATTTAATTACACTATCAGGTGCTAAAAAATTACTTAATTACGCTTATCCAATAAGACTGCCTGCAGATTATCTAACGGGATTAATCCAAAAAACACGCGTTGATACCTATGGTATTGAACCTCCATGTGTATTTAGAGGATTAAACAGTGACTCAGAAATAGACAAAATTGAGCATCGATATGAATAAGCTAAAAGCCCTAAGGTTAAAAGTGGGGAAATGGATACTTGATAAATCCTCAAGATCCAACAATCCCCAAAGTTTAGAACATCCTAAGAGTTTCTTATTTTTGCGACAAGATGGGAAAATTGGCGACTATATCGTGAGTTCTTTTGTTTTTCGGGAAATAAAGAAATTTAACCCCTTGATAAAGATTGGTGTCATCTGCACGAAACAAAACGCTTATCTGTTTCAAAGAAACCATAACATTGATGAGATTTATCTTGTAAAGAAAAGAAACATTCTCGACTACATCAAGACGGCACTGTTTATTAGAAAAGAAAGATACGATGTTGTCATTGATCCAACTCTTGTACTTAGAAACCGAGACTTGTTGCTATTGAGAATACTCAATGCCCGTAGTTATATCGGCTATAGAAAAGCAGATTATAATATTTTTAATATAAATATTACTAAAGACGGCCATTTTTCAGAAATTTACAAAGAAGCTTTAGCTCAGTCAAATATCAGTCTAAGTGATGATCGCTATGACATTCCACAAGATGACTTAATTAAAGAAGAAATTCTTAAGTTTATTACGGACAACAAGTTAAATAACTTTATTACAATTAACTTCTATGGAAATGGCAAAAATAGAAAGTTTGATGACTCTCACATTGTAGATTATTTAACATATATTAGAGACTCGAATAAACATCAGCTAATCTTACTTGCAACACCTGATACTTATGAGCATTTAAGTAGAATAGCTAATCAATTTAATGATGTATTTGTTTATCCAAATCCTCACATAACGATCTATCATACAATTGAGTTGATTAGAAATTGTGCTCTGCTTATTTCGGTTGATACATCAACGATTCATATTGCTTCGGGGTTAAATAAACCTATGATTTGTTTTTACTCGCAAGACAAAGAAAATTTTACGCATTGGCATCCCAATTCTAAAAATGTATGCCATATTATTCATTACCGTGATAATGTTAATGCTCTCTCTCCGAGAGAAATAAAACCAGAGTGGCTAGATATTTAAAGATACCAACCACAAACTGTATCATTTATTAGATTATTTTTATGAATTCAAAAAAACACTTAGGTCATACCGCCCGTAAACGCTTTGGACAAAACTTTTTACATGATACTTCTGTGATTCAAGGTATCGTGGCGGCAATTTACCCACAACCCAATCAATTCTTAGTAGAAATTGGTCCAGGACTCGGTGCATTAACAGAGCCTGTTGGAGAGCTTGTCGATCATCTTACTGTAGTAGAACTTGACCGAGATTTAGCTGAACGTCTACGTCATCATCCATTTTTACATCAAAAGCTCACCGTTATTGAAACGGATGCCATGCAATTTGATTTTGGTGAACTTTATACAAAAGAACATTTAGCAGAAAAAGGTCAGAAATTACGTGTATTTGGTAACTTGCCTTACAACATTTCTACCCCATTGATGTTCCACTTGTTTAAGTATCACGATGTGATTCAAGATATGCACTTCATGCTGCAAAAAGAAGTAGTCAAACGGTTATGCGCAGGGCCAAATAGTAAAGCTTACGGTCGTTTAACCATTATGGCGCAATATTTCTGCCAAGTGATGCCTGTGCTTGAAGTGCCACCTTCCGCATTTAAACCAGCACCGAAAGTAGATTCAGCTGTTGTGCGTTTAATTCCGCATAAAGAATTACCTCACCCTGTAAAAGATCTATATTGGTTGAACCGTGTTTGCTCCCAAGCGTTTAATCAACGTCGTAAAACATTGCGTAATGCGCTTTCAACACTATTTTCACCTGAAAATCTGACCGCACTTGGTATTGATTTAAATGCACGAGCAGAAAATTTAGCTATCGCAGATTATGCACGCCTAGCCAACTGGTTGGCAGATAATCCACCAGTAGATGTCAATAAAGATGAAATCTTAGATTCAGAATAGTAAAAGAGCGGTCAAAAATGGCAACCTATTTCGTCGGTGATTTACAAGGCTGTTATGATGAATTACAGCTTTTATTAGAACGAGTAAACTTCAATCCTGTGCAAGATAAACTTTATCTTGTGGGGGATCTTGTGGCGCGTGGCGATAAATCACTTGAATGTCTTCGTTTTGTAAAATCACTTGGAAGTGCGGCACAGACTGTCCTTGGTAATCACGATCTGCATCTAATTGCAACCGCACTGGGTATTAAAAAAGTGAAGCCTCGTGATCGTGTCGATGCTATTTTTAATGCGCCCGATTTTGATGAACTTATTGACTGGTTACGCCATCAACCCTTACTTGTGCATAATGAAAAATTAAACTTCCTGATGGCACATGCAGGCATTTCGCCAGATTGGGATTTGGAAACCGCGAAATCTTGTGCAGCTGAAGTGGAACACATTTTACAGCATGGTGATTTTTATTATCTCATTGAAAATATGTATTCAGAACAACCCAATCGTTGGTCGCCAGATTTGCAGGGCTTAGCACGTCATCGTTACATTATTAATGCGTTCACTCGAATGCGTTTTTGCTATTCAGATCATCGCTTTGATTTTGCCTGTAAATCCTCTTTGAAAGATGCGCCGGCGGAGCTTATACCTTGGTTTAATTTGGATAATCCTCTTTATAAACAGATCCCGATTGTATTTGGGCACTGGGCAAGTTTAGTCGATGAGAATCTCCCTCAAGGTATTTATGCCTTAGATACAGGTTGTGTGTGGAATAATCGAATGACTATGTTGCGTTGGGAAGATAAACAGCTCTTCACACAAAGTGCGGTCAAAAATTACTGTGATTTTTAAGGAAACACTATGCTCTCACTTAATGCTGAATCTTGCGAACTGTTCAATATTCCGTTCTACCAATTCGCCCAGATGAAGAAATTTTGTCCGGAAGATATTCCGGCAATTAAAGCTGATTACAAATTACATTGGGATAACTGGAAAGCGATTATTCAAGAAGTGGCAAAGCAACTTGGCATGCCTTTTGCGAAACCGCATATTGAAAGTTGGACCAATGGCTGGCAGGTTCGCGCGCATTTCTTCGCTTATTTTAAATACGAGTTTAACCAAAATTCTGCAGCTATTTTTTCTGTGCTATTAAATCGTCGCCGACTAAGAGTATGTTTAGATTGGCATTGCTATCGTGCAAATCGCTCACAAATTAATGTGCAACAATATAATCAGTGGCTTGACCAATTTGACTTCAAACAATTTGCCGATTTTGATATTTGGCGAGAAGATGAAAGCGAATATGGTGACTTTCGCCAAGTGAAACAAATTGCTGAAAAAGATCTCTTTTTACGATCAGAGGAAGATTTTTGGTGCATTGGTAAAAGCATTGAAAAAGCTGAACTTCATCAAATTGATCCCGTTTCATTTATCACAAAAACCATTCAACAGTTACAACCGCTTTACGATCGCTGCCATCAATAAAGTGCGGTCATTTCCATTAAATTTTTTCGTCTTGTTTATTTGTTATGCTATCATTACATTAGTTTAACATTTTTAACAATTTTGCTTTTAGGAGTACTTTATGAAAAACGTCGTTATCGTTGGCGGTGGCGCCGGCGGCATAGAGTTAGCGACATTTTTAGGTGACAAATTAGGTCGTAAAAAACAGGCTAAAGTGACGCTTGTGGATCGCAATGCGACCCACTTATGGAAACCCTTATTACATGAAATTGCTACAGGTGTGATGGATGATGGTACAGATTCTCTGAGCTATCGTGCACACGGGAAAAACCACCATTTCAGCTTTGAGCAAGGCTCAATCACGCGTATTAATCGTGAGCAAAAATATGTTGAACTTGCCCCAGTTTATGGGCAAGAAGGCGATATGCTCGTGGTTGCGCGCCGTATTCCTTATGATTACTTAGTGATTGCGATCGGCAGTAAATCGAATGATTTCAATACAAAAGGCGTTGCCGATAACTGTATTTTCTTGGATAGCTCAGATCAAGCACTTCGCTTCCAACAAAGAATGTTGGAACTATTCCTTAAATTCTCTGAAAACCGCGCATTAGATGATATTGGTGAAGAAGAATTTAAACAGAAATTAGTGGATGAAAGTAAAGTCAATATTGCGATTGTTGGCGGCGGTGCAACTGGTGTGGAATTAACTGCTGAGCTTTATCATGCGACTGAAGACTTGTCTTCTTACGGTTACGGTAAAATTGATAATTCTTGCTTGCAAGTCACCTTAGTTGAAGCAGGTCCTCGCTTATTACCGGCTCTACCTGAAAATTTATCTGCAGCGGTATTAGATGAATTGCAAGAAATGGGGGCAAATGTGAAATTAAATACCATGATCACGGAAGCCCAACCAAATACACTTATCACCAAAGATGGCGAAGAAATCAAAGCTGACCTTATTGTTTGGGCGGCGGGTGTTCGCACTTCAACGGTGACACAGCAATTCGATGGATTAGAGCTTAACCGTATCAATCAATTAGTGGTAAAAGATACCCTTCAAACTACGGTGGATGACAGTATTTTTGCCATTGGTGACTGTGCGGCATTAATGCAACCAAACGGTAAATTAGTTCCGCCAAGAGCGCAAGCGGCACACCAAATGGCAAAAGCTTGTGCAAAAAATATCTTTGCACTTTTTGAGCAAAAACCATTAAAAGCCTTCAAGTACAACGATAAGGGAACCTTGGTTTCTCTTTCAAGCTTTACCGCATTGGGTAGCATTTCAAATAAATTTGGGAAAAACCCACTGACTGTTCAAGGTAAATTTGCACAGTTTGCGTACGTGTCTTTATATCGTATGCATCAACATGCTTTGCATGGATGTATTAAGATTGGCTTGATTATTTTAGTAGATAAACTTAACCACTATTTAAAACCAAGATTGAAATTACATTAAGACAAAAAGTGCGGTCAAATTTAGCCGCACTTTTTTATTTCTTAAACCAGTTGATTGTTACGCTCATAGGCATAAAGTGTATTAAACATCAGCATGGCAACTGTCATTGGTCCTACTCCACCCGGTACTGGCGTAATATAAGCCGCTTTTTGTATCGCCACATCATATTCCACATCGCCCACTAATTTGCCATTGATACGGTTAATCCCCACATCAATGACTGTTGCCCCTTCTTTAATCCAATCGCCCGGAATAAAACGAGGTTTACCCACAGCTACCACTAAAACATCCGCCTGACGAATATGATGTTCTAAATCTTTGGTAAAACGGTGCGTTACCGTGACAGTAGCGCCTGCCAATAATAATTCAAGCGACATTGGACGCCCTACAATATTTGATGCACCAACGATCACGGCATGCTTACCGTGTAAATCAATACCTGTAGTTTCTAATAATTTCATCACACCATAAGGGGTGCAAGCGCGTAAAGTTGGAATACGCTGACATAAGCGTCCCACATTATAAGGATGGAAACCATCCACATCTTTTTCAGGGCTAATACGCTCAATCACTGATGTGCTATTAATTTGTTTAGGCAATGGAAGTTGCACGAGAATACCATCAATGGTTTCATCGGCATTCAATTGATCTATCAGTTGTAGTAATTCTGCCTCCGACGTTGTTTCAGGTAAATCATAGGATTTTGAAACCATCCCGATTTCCTCACAGCTTTTTCGTTTACTGCCTACATAAACTTGAGAAGCGGGATCTGCCCCCACCAAAATTACCGCAAGTCCTGGCGCACGTTTACCTTGAGCACGATAATGTTCAATTTTATTGGCAACATCCGATTTGATTTTTTTTGATAGTTCAGTACCTGAAATAATTTGAGCAGTCATGCGTTTTTTCCTCAAGATGGCATTAAGTAAACGTTTGCTATTTTAACTGACAACGCCTTATTTTACAAAGACAACAAAAGTGCGGTTGAAAAACTGGAATAATTTTGAGCAATTGAAAGAGGAATCTAAAAAATTAATTGACTGAAAAGAAAAGCTCACTATAATTGTGCTCAATCGTCGGCGAGTAGCGCAGCTTGGTAGCGCAACTGGTTTGGGACCAGTGGGTCGTAGGTTCAAATCCTATCTCGCCGACCACTTCTTTTATATTTCCCTCGAAATTCCATACAAAAGATGTAACCCTTAAAATGCGCCCTTAGCTCAGCTGGATAGAGCAACGCCCTTCTAAGGCGTGGGTCAAAGGTTCGAATCCTTTAGGGCGTGCCATTATATACATTCTCAAAAAATCAAATCATCTCACAAAGTCATAAGTCATTGTTTTGCAATGTAAATATTTGTAAATTTTTACATTAAAATATTTACCAAATTATTTCATACCAGTATTATTCATTTCGTTTCATACCGAATGAAACTTTTATGATATTTCGGAGATTTTTTATTTAAAGGAATTAAACCTAATGAAAAAAACACTATTATTTGTATGTTTATTTGGAAGTGCATCTCTTGCTTTCGCAGAAGATACCGCAACAAAAACTGAAGTTTATACTCAAGTAGGAAGACTCGACGAGCGTATTACTGAAACTCGTTCAGTTCTTGATAATCGAATTACAAATGAGCGTAAAGAACTTGACGATCGCATCACGGGTGTCGATGTTCGACTAAATCAAACGGACAAAAGTTTAAACGATCGTATTAATGAAACAGATAAAAATCTCAACAACCGCATTAATGACGAAGTAGGGCGTTTAGATAGAGATATCACAGAAAATCGCCGAGCATTAGATGAACGCATTACGAATACTCAAACTGAAATTGATAATCGTGTAACAACTGAAGTGGGACGTCTTGATGATCGCATCACCAATGCTCAGAAAGATTTAAATAATCGTATTACTGGCGTTGATGAACGTTTAAACCAAACAGATAAAAATCTAAACAATCGCATCAATGATGAAGTGGGTCGTTTAGATGGTCGCATTACTGAAGATCGCCGTGCACTGGATGAAAGAATTACTGAAAATCGCAAAGATTTAGATAATCGTATTACGGAGAATCGCAAAGATTTAGATGAACGAATTACAGAGAATCGTAAGGATTTAGATAATCGTATCACGGGTGTAGAAGAGCGAGTTAGGGATACCCAAAAAAATCTAAATAACCTAGATAACCAAGTAAAAAATAATACAAACAATATTCAAACGAACAGAACTGATATCGATGATCTAAAAAATAGAATCAGCCATAATTCATCAAGTAATACTCAAAACACCAAAGCACTTGCTGATAAAGTAAACAATAACGTGCAAAATATTGCGAATAACGCTTCACGTTTAGATCACTTATCAAATCAAGTGATGACAAATACAAAAGAGATTTCTGATTTACGCTCTGAAATGACACGTTCTACTGAATCATTACGCTCAGATTTGAAACACAACGTGAAAAAATTACGCGCAGGTATTTCAAGTGCCATTGCATTAACACAAGTACCTCAAGCTATTACCTCTGGGGAAAGCGTGCTTGGTGTAGGTGCAGGAACTTTCCGTAATGAAAGTGCACTAGCAGTCGGTTATTCTCGTGCATCTGATAATGGTAAACTGCTATTTAAAGTAGGCGGTACTGCAAGTAGCCGTGGTGATTTTGGTGCGGGTGCAGGTGTTGGAATACGTTGGCGCTAACTAAATACTCGTATAAATAACAAAAGCACGCTTAATGCGTGCTTTTTTATATCCATAAAATATCGGAATCTATGATTTAAAAAATGATCGGGATATTTATAAAGGATTGTAATTTGAATGGCGGTGAGAGGGGGATTCGAACCCCCGATGCACTTTCGCACATACACGCTTTCCAGGCGTGCTCCTTCAACCACTCGGACATCTCACCGTTTTGAAGTGCGTGAAATATAAAGATTTATCCAAGATTAGTCAAGTTTTTTGAGCTAGAACATAAAAAATCCTTTTCCTTTTAGCTAAAATATAAACTTATCTCTTTTCTATCGTCGTATTTTTATGCAAATCAAATCACTCTTTTCTAAAAATGTGTTTTTGGCCGTAAAACCATTTAGCGCATTGAAAGAATCTTTCCGTGAAGGTTACGGAAAACAAAAATTGATAAAAGATATTATCGCGGGCCTCACCGTGGGAGTTATTGCGATTCCCCTCTCCATGGCCTTGGCAATCGCCAGCGGTGTTCCGCCACAACACGGTCTTTATACTGCTATCGTGGCTGGTATCGTGATTGCATTAACCGGTGGATCACGTTTTAATATTTCTGGGCCAACCGCCGCATTTGTCGTGATTTTATATCCCGTTACCCAACAATTTGGGCTCAGCGGGTTACTTATGGCGACACTACTTTCGGGGATTATTTTAGTTATTATGGCCTTATCGCGATTAGGGCGATTAATTGAGTACATTCCTCTCCCCGTTACACTTGGCTTTACCTGCGGAATTGGGATCACCATTGGCACCTTGCAAATCAAAGATTTCTTAGGTTTAGACATTGCTCAGATGCCACCTCACTATATTGAAAAAGTGCAAGCTATTTTGACCGCACTTCCTACGATTAACTGGGCAGACACCGCTGTTGGTGTGGTCACTTTATTTGTACTCACCCAATGGCATAAGCTTCGTTTACCCGTGCCAGGTCATTTACCTGCGGTCATTATTGGGACTCTCATGGCATTAGCCTTAGGGCAATTTGGTTTATCCGTTGAAACCATTGGTACAGCATTCCAATACACCTTATCTGACGGTACAACAGGACATGGTATCCCTAATGTCTTGCCTGAATTTGCCTTACCTTGGAATATTCCTAACGCACAAGGTGAAGTCATCAATTGGAATTTTGATCGCATACAAGATATCTTGCCTGCAGCCTTTTCAATGGCTGTATTAGGTGCGATTGAATCGCTACTTTGCGCAGTCATTTTAGATAACATGACGGATACTAAACATCATTCCAATAATGAATTACTCGCCCAAGGTTTAGGGAATATTATTTCACCATTCTTAGGCGGCATTACGGCAACTGCAGCAATTGCACGTTCCGCAGCCAACGTTAAATCTGGAGCAGTATCACCAATAGCCAGTGTAATTCATGCACTCTTAGTTTTATTCTCGCTATTATTCTTTGCGAATGCCCTGTCTTATTTGCCACTCTCTTCTATGGCTGCATTGCTATTAATGGTAGCTTGGCATATGGCGAATGTACCTGAAATCATTCGTTTGGCGCGTCGCTCAACAAAAAATGAAATTGCTGTGTTGTTCACTTGCTTAATTCTCACCGTGTTATTTGATATGGTAATCGCCATCTCTGTCGGCGTATTATTAGCGAGCCTCTTATTTATCCGCACCATTGCAGAAATGACAAAAACGATTGAACAACCCGTGCCAGAAGATCTAGATGATGTGTTAGCTTATCGTATCAGTGGTCCATTGTTCTTTGCGGCGGCAGATAAACTCTTTGCGGATTTGCACGATAAAACCGTACATACTGATCACGAGATAAAACATATCGTATTACAATGCGATGCCGTGACTGTTCTGGATACAGGGGGCATTCATGCACTCACCCACTTTGTACAACATATGTTGCCACATCAACAAATCTACTTGTGCAATATGCAATTCCAACCACTCAGAATGTTAGTAAAATCTAACTCTGTGCCTGAATTGCAAAAAATTAACTATGGTACAGATTTACAAGATGTGTTTAATAAAATTCGTGAGTTTGAACAAGCAAATCCATAAAACACTAAAAAGCGTGCTAAAATAGGCACGCTTTTTTATCAATAAAAATAAAGGAATTCAGAATGCGTCCAAATAATCGTGAAAATCATCAATCTCGTCCAATTAAAATCACCCGTAATTACACGAAACATGCTGAAGGCTCAGTATTGGTGGAATTTGGTGATACTAAAGTTTTATGTACGGCGAGTGTTGATGAAAGCGTACCGCGTTTTTTAAAAGGACAGAATCAAGGTTGGGTGACAGCAGAATATGGCATGTTACCTCGCTCTACACACAGCCGTATGCAACGTGAAGCAGCAAAAGGCAAACAAGGTGGACGCACCATGGAAATTCAACGTTTAATCGCTCGTTCATTACGTGCCATGGTTGATTTAGAGGCTCTTGGCGAACGTTCTATTACCTTAGACTGCGACGTGATTCAAGCGGATGGCGGTACAAGAACCGCTTCTATCACTGGTGCAGCAGTGGCTTTATGTGATGCTATCAACGGTTTAATCGCGAACGGCACATTAAAAACCAATCCAATCAAAGGTCTCGTTGCTGCAATTTCAGTTGGAATTGTTGAGGGTGAGGCTGTATGTGATTTGGAATACGTAGAAGACTCAGCTGCCGAAACAGATATGAACGTTGTGATGATGGAAGATGGTCGCATGATCGAAGTGCAAGGTACTGCAGAAGGCGAACCATTCAGCCACGAAGAATTACTCACCTTATTAGGCTTAGCAAAACAAGGCTGCGAACAAATCTTCGCTGCACAACGTGAAGCATTAGGTTTATAGGAACAAAAAATGGAAAGCTACAAAATCGAATTTATTAAATTCGCCTTGAGCCGTAATGTGCTTAAATTTGGTGAGTTTGCACTAAAATCAGGTCGAAAAAGCCCTTATTTTTTTAACGCAGGATTATTCAGCACGGGGGCAGATCTTGCTCGCTTAGGTGAATTTTACGCAAAGGCAATTCAATCAAGTGCGGTCGGCTTTGATGTCATTTTTGGGCCTGCCTACAAAGGTATTCCAATTGCGACGAGTGTTTCCATTGCATTATTTAATCAATTTAACCGTGATACGCCTGTTTGCTTTAACCGCAAAGAAGCCAAAGATCACGGTGAAGGCGGTAATTTGATCGGTAGCCCATTAACCGGCAATGTGTTGTTAGTTGATGATGTTATTACAGCTGGCACAGCCATTCGTGAATCCATGGCGCTTCTTGAAGCCAATCACGCGAAATTAGCCGCTGTCTTTATTGCATTAAATCGTCAGGAAAAAGGCAAAGGGGAACTGTCTGCCATCCAAGAAGTAGAACGAGACTATCAATGCCAAGTGCTTTCC
Source organism: Parahaemophilus parainfluenzae (assembly GCA_018366115.1). GTDB lineage: Bacteria > Pseudomonadota > Gammaproteobacteria > Enterobacterales > Pasteurellaceae > Haemophilus_D > Haemophilus_D parainfluenzae_AB. The sequence goes on from JAGZIS010000001.1 coordinate 306,159, forward strand.
ATTATTGATTTAGATGATTTAATGCAATTCATTGAAAAAGAACCCGATTATCAGCAATATTTACCTGCGATGCGGGCTTATCGTGAAAGTTATGGTGTGTAATTCATCACTTGAAAAATAAGAATAAAGCCATATTAATGTAAGGGCAGACATTTGCGTCTGCCCATTATTGTCAAAAGACCTTTTGACCGCACTTTAGGGGAAGAGAATGTATTTTTTTGGAAAGATTATCGGCGTTTTTCTCGGTTTTAAATGGGGGGGCTTTTTTGGCGCTATCGCTGGACTTATTTTAGGCTCTATCGCAGATAAAAAACTCTATGAGCTTGGTTCAGTTAACTCTAGCTTTTTTAAGAAAAAAACGACTCGACAAGCACTCTTTATGCAAACTACTTTTGCAGTACTTGGACATTTAAGTAAATCCAAAGGTCGTGTGACAGAAGAAGATATTCAACTGGCGAATCAGTTGATGAACCAGATGCAATTAGATGAGAGCCATCGCAAACTTGCTCAAGAAGCCTTCCGTCGTGGTAAAGAAGCGGATTTTCCATTGCGTCAGGTGATTCGTGAGTTCCGCATTGGATGTGGACAACGCGCAGACTTGCTGAGAATGTTTTTACATGTGCAAGTGCAGGCTGCATTTGCTGATTCTCAATTACATGAGTCGGAAAAAGAAGTGCTTTATGTGGTAGCCGAAGAACTTGGTCTTTCCCGTATGCAGTTTGAGCAAATGCTGGCCATGGAAATTGCAGCTCGTCAATTTACCCAAGGTGGATTCTATCGCCAATACCAACAAGGCAGCTATCAACAGCAAGGTGGTTACCAATACCAACAACAAGGCGGATACCAACAATCTTCAGGCCCTACATTAAGCGATGCTTATAAAGTATTGGGCGTGAGTGAAAGTGATGATCGCAATGCGGTAAAACGTGCATATCGTCGTTTAATGAATGAACATCACCCGGATAAATTAGTCGCGAAAGGCTTACCGCCAGAAATGATGGAAATGGCTAAAGAAAAAGCGCAACAAATCCAAGCCGCTTATGATTTAATTTGTAAAGCAAAAGGCTGGAAATAGTGCGCGTTATCCTCGCCCCTATGCAAGGAGTGCTTGATCCTTTTGTTCGCCAGCTTTTAACCGAAGTGAATGAATACGATCTCTGCATCACCGAGTTTGTTCGCGTGGTGGATCAACTCTTACCCGAAAAAGTCTTTTATCGTCTTTGCCCAGAACTCAAAAATCAGGGCTTTACCCCTTCTAAAACACCTGTTCGTGTCCAACTTTTAGGTCAACATCCAAACTGTCTTGCTGAAAATGCTAATCGCGCCATTGAGCTTGGCTCACATGGTATTGATTTAAATTGTGGCTGTCCATCCAAAACCGTTAATGGGAGCAACGGAGGAGCAGCACTTCTCAAACAACCTGAATTAATTTATCAAGCGACTCTAGCCTTACGAAAAACCGTACCTAGTCATTTACCTGTCAGTGTGAAAGTAAGATTAGGTTGGGATTGTACTTCACAAGCGTTTGAAATTGCTGATGCCGTACAACAAGGTGGCGCCACTGAAATCACTATTCACGGTCGAACTAAAGCCGATGGCTATCGTGCCGATCGCATCAATTGGGAAAAAATCGGTGAAGTGAGATCTCGCTTGACGATCCCTGTGATTGCTAATGGTGAAATTTGGCGCTGGGAAGATGGTCAAGCATGTTTGAAAGCGACCGGCTGCGAAGATCTAATGGTCGGGCGTGGTGCATTAAATATCCCAAACTTAAGCCTTGTACTCAAACAAAATTGCGAAAAAATGCCTTGGGTGGATATTCAAAAAATCTTGCAAAAATATGCGGAAATGGAAAATTTCCATGATTCTGGTTTTTATCATGTTGCCCGAATCAAACAATGGCTACGCTATCTCAATAAAGAATATCCTGAAGCAGATATCGTTTTTGAGCGAATTAAAACCAGCAAAACAGCAGAAGAGCTGAGAGAACGACTCTGTCAGAGCTAAAAAAGTGCGATCAAAATAGACGGCTTTTTTAGCATTATCCCCACTCGTACGATGAGTGCTTACAGTCAAACAAAACTTGACCAAAATCAAAAAGCTATCATGCAGAATCAGTAGAATCGATGAGGCATATACCACAAAAAAGGAGAGGTGCCTTATGAAGACTCGTCTATTGCTTTCAAGCTTACTTATCGCATTAAGTGCAACATCATTTGCCCAAACGCATAAAGCGCATTGGTCTTATAATGGAAAAGAAAGCCCTGAACATTGGGGTGATTTGCTCACCGAATATCAAACCTGTAAGCTAGGGAAGGTTCAGTCGCCTGTTAATCTCGAAGCTGATAACAGCATGAAAGTGGCAAATAAACCACTTAAGATGAATTATTTCCCTGCAGCTTATCAAGTAGAAAACAATGGACATACTGTGCAAGTCAGTGTTACACAAGAAAATGCACCATTTATTACGCTCAACAATAAACCATTTTATTTAAAACAATTTCACTTTCACACACCAAGTGAACATACCTTTAAACGTCAACATTATCCTTTAGAAATTCATTTTGTCCATCAAAGTGAAGATAAAGCATTAGCGGTTGTTGCCGTAATGGTCAATGAAGGTGAAGCTAATCCAGCATTAGCGCCAGTCGTTGAGAAAAAACTTACCGTTGGACAAAAAGAAAAATTGACTCAACAGATTGATATTAAAGCGCTAATGCCAAAAGAAATGGCACGCTTCCGCTTAAATGGATCGCTCACTACTCCACCTTGTAGTGAAAACGTGGCTTGGACCATTTTTAAAGCACCAATTCAAGCAAGCAAAGCACAAATTGCTGCGATAGAAGAAATGGAAGGGAAAAACAACCGCCCGACGCAACCATTAAATCAGCGTGATGTGGAAGTTGAACAATAAATAAAAAATACGTGGATAATCTCCACGCATTTTTTATTCAGATTAGAAAGATTAAAGGTGAATATTGCCATCATAGATATGAGTCGCATCGCCAGTCATATAAAGCGGTGAGCCTACGCCTTCCCACTCAATAAGCAAGCTACCACCAGGTAAATCAACTTGTACTTTATTATCAAGTAAACCTTGCATCATTCCTACTGCCGCTGCTGCACAAGCCCCACTGCCACAAGCTTGTGTCTCACCTGCACCACGTTCATATACACGCAATTTAATGTGGTTACGATTGATGACTTGCATAAATCCAGCGTTTACCCTTTCAGGAAAACGTTCGTGGCTTTCTAAGAGTGGACCTAACTCTGCTACATTAGCCGTTTCAATATCGTCCACTTGAACAACACAATGTGGATTGCCCATTGATACTGCACCACAAAGCACCGTTTGCACATCGGTACGTAAAATATAGTTTTTTTCAAATTTATTGGCTGTAAAAGGAATTTTATTGGGTTCCCAAATCGGTTCGCCCATATTGACGCGAATTTGCCCATCTTCTTTTACCGTTAAAACCATTTTCCCTTTTTGTGTGCTTACTGCAATATCCTTTTTATTGGTCAGCCCTTTTAAAGTCACAAAACGCGCAAAACATCTTGCCCCGTTTCCACATTGCGATACTTCACTGCCATCTGCATTAAAAATACGGTAATGGAAATCTAAATCTGGATCATAAGGTGGCTCAACAATTAAAAGCTGATCAAAACCAATGCCACGATGACGATCAGCTAAGCGTTTAATGGTTTCAGGGGTAAAATAGGCATTTTGTGTCACAGCATCAACAACGACAAAGTCATTGCCAAGACCATGCATTTTGGAAAACTGCATGTTTCCTTCCTTGATTTGAAAAGTTTTTGGCATTATAGAGAGCAATAAGCCGAATGGCAAATAGCCATAAGAGACAAAGTGCGGTCACAAAACACTTTATTTTCTCACCGCACTTTCATCATTACATCCAGGCGTTATTACGAATGATCCCTACTGCAATCCCTTCAATTTCAAAATGAGGTTGTTCTTCAAGATTAACGACAATCGGCTGAAACTCTTCATTTTCTGCATGCAGATAAATAACTGAACCTTTGCGCTCTAAGCGTTTTACTGTTACTTCATCTTCAATTCGTGCGACAACAATCTGTCCATTTCTCACATCTTTTGTACTATGAACAGCAAGAAGATCACCATCTAAAATACCGATATCTTTCATAGATTGGCCATACACTTTTAATAAAAAGTCAGCTTGTGGTTTAAACATATTGGCATCAACACGATAAGTGCCTTCAATGTGTTGCTCAGCCAAAATTGGCTCCCCTGCGGCCACGCGACCAATGAGTGGTAAGCCCTCTTCTTCCTCATCATTTGCACTGTCATCAATAATGCGAATACCACGAGAAGCCCCCGCAACAATTTCAATTGCACCTTTGCGGGCAAGTGCTTTTAAGTGTTCTTCCGCCGCATTAGGGGATTTAAAACCTAATTCGCGAGAAATTTCTGCACGAGTAGGCGGCATACCCGTGGTTTCTAAATGGCGTTTTAAGAGTTCCAGCACTTCTTGTTGTCTGGCAGTTAATGGTCTCATATACACTCCTGTTACTTTATACAGAATAACTGTTAGTATATACAGAAAGATGGCGATTGCAACAACTATTTTCTAGTCATAAAAGTGCGGTCAATTTTTTTCATATTTTTGCGTGTTCATCATAAATCTCAAATGTAAATTTTTAGAATTTGACTGGTCGAATGTGTTAAAATGCCTGACAATACCTAGAAATGTCTAACAAAAAGAGAATATTAATTATGTCTGGCATCGTAAGTACTTATCGTAAATTATTAGAATTACCGCTTTCGGTTTTAGTAAAAAATAATCCTATTCCCGCTCAACCCATCGAAGAGCTTCAACTCAATATCAATCAACCTATTCTTTATGTTTTGCCTTATACCTCTCAAACTGACTTCGTGATTTTCCGTCGTAACTGTTTGAGCGTCGGTCTGCCTGATCCAGCTGAAAAGAATGTGATTGATGGCATAGCATTACCACGTTATGTCTATTTAGACGAAGGTCGCCGCTTTTTTAAATCAAAAGGCGCAAAAGATGAAACTGCCAAAGTCTTCAATAAATATTTAGAGTTGCACCGTGATGTTGCTGATTTAGATGTACAACTGATCCCTGTTTCTGTGCTTTGGGGGCGTTCACCAGGTAAAGAAGATAAAGCAAGCTTACCTAATCTTCGCTTATTAAATGGTCTTCAAAAAACCTTTGCGGCAATTTGGTTTGGACGTGATACTTTTGTGCGTTTTTCTCAGGCACTTTCTTTGCGTTACATGGTAAATGAGCACGGTTCAGATGAAAAAATTGCACAAAAACTGGCTCGCGTGGCTAAAATGCACTTTGCTAAACAACGCATTTCCGCGACAGGGCCTCGTTTGCCAAACCGAGAAGCGATGTTTAATAAGCTCTTAAATTCTCAAGCAATTCAAAATGCCATTGAAGATGAGGCAAAATCAAAAAATATCAGCCGCGAGAAAGCCTATGCTGAAGCCGAAAAAATTCTTCATGAAATCGCAGCTAATGTAAGCCATTCCAGCCTTCGTGCAGCGGATCGTTTCTTACGTTGGCTATGGAACAAACTGTACTCCGGTATTGATGTACAAAATGCGGACCGTGTGCGTAAACTTGCGCTAGAAGGTCATGAGATTGTTTATGTGCCTTGTCACCGTAGTCACATTGACTATTTATTACTTTCTTATGTGCTCTATCACCAAGGTCTTGTACCGCCACATATTGCAGCAGGGATTAACTTAAACTTCTGGCCAGCGGGTCCTTTATTCCGTAGCTGGGGGGCATTCTTTATTCGCCGTACGTTTAAAGGTAACCGCCTTTACTCTGCAATTTTCCGTGAGTATTTAGGGGAATTATTCCACCGCGGTTATTCCGTCGAATACTTCATTGAAGGTGGTCGTTCTCGTACAGGTCGCTTGCTTGCACCGAAAACAGGTATGATGTCGATGACGCTACAAGCACTACAACATAACCAAACCCGTCCAATTTCTGTGGTGCCCGTGTATATCGGTTATGAGCACGTATTAGAAGTAGACACTTACGCAAAAGAATTACGTGGTGCAGCGAAAGAAAAAGAAAATGCGGGCTTAGTTTTACGTGTAATTAAAAAATTACGTAATTTAGGTCAAGGCTTTGTGAATTTCGGTGAGCCAATCACGCTTTCTAATTACCTAAATCACCATTATCCAGAGTGGAAAGAACAACATCATGAAGATAAACCACACTGGTTTAACCATGCAGTTGGGTCTGTTTCTAATCAAGTAATGGTGAATATTAATAAAGCTGCAGCCGTCAATGCGATGAATTTAGTAGGAACCGCTCTACTCTCTTCTCGTCAACGTGCGCTTTCTCATGAGCAACTATTAGAACAACTCTCTAGTTATCAAGAAATGTTAAAGAACGTACCGTATTCTACTGATGTGGTACTCCCAACTGATACACCAAAAGCGATGCTTGACCACGTATTAAGCTTAGACCGTGTGGGTGTATTAGTTGAAAAAGATAACTTTGGGGAAATTATTCGTTTAGAACGTAATTCCGCTGTTCTCATGACGTATTACCGCAATAATATTCAACACTTATTTGTGTTGCCTTCACTTGTTGCGAGTATCGTTTTACATTATGAAGCTATCCAAAAAGATTTATTATTGGATGCGATACGTAAAATTTATCCATTCTTAAAAGGCGAACTCTTCCTTCATTTCAATGAAGAAGAATTAGATACACAAATTAAAGCTATTATTGATGAATTTGCACGTCAAGAAGTTATTCAATCCAATGATAATTTCTTATCTATCCACCGCTCTAAAGTTCGTATTTTACAACTTTGGTCTGCAGGTATGCGTGAAATCTTACAACGCTACTATATTACTGTAAGTATTTTACGTAGAGATCCTGAAATTGCCCGTGGTTTATTGGAGAAAGAAAGCCAATTGGTAGCACAGCGTCTTTCTGTATTACACGGTATAAATGCGCCAGAATTCTTTGATAAAGCAGTATTCTCTGCCTTCATTGCTCACTTAAAAGAAGAAGGTTACTTCGATGATGACAAAGAAAAATTACATGAACTTGCAACAATCTTAGAACATTTGATTTCTAGCGAGATTTGCTTAACGATCAATGGTGCGGCAGATAAAGCAGATGAAGTTGAGATTGAAGTAGAAGAAGAGGATAAATCAAATAAAGATGAATAATCTTTACTGACATAATAAAAGGGCGTGTTGAATATATCCAATACGCCCTTTTCTTTATACGATTAATTTAACCAGAAATAATATCCTATTGTCGCGATAACCAATATACACACAATATTTAAGATAAACCCAGCTTTAACCATATCACTTTGGCGGACCTCACCTGTACCAAATACGATAGCATTTGGCGGTGTTGCTACCGGCAACATAAATGCACAAGATGCACCTAAACCGATGATTAACGCAAGACCAATTTCTGGCATACCAAGAGATTGTGCAATAGAAATAAAGATTGGTACTAATAATGCTGCACTCGCGGTATTGGAAGTAAATTCAGTTAAGAAAATAATAAAGGTTGCGACCAATAAACCAATGAGGTAGTAATGTTGTCCTTGAACTAAGAATACAATACCGTCAGCTAAAACTTTACTTGCACCAGAATCTTTTAACACTGCACTCAAGGTTAAACCACCACCAAAAAGCATTAATACGCCCCAGTCAGTACTTTCTTGAATTTGTTTCCAATTTGCCACACCCGTTGAACAAATAATGACAGCGGCAAGTAATGCGACTACGCTATCAAAACTACCGATATTTTTGGCAAGACCAAACACACCTGAAATCATTGGATTAATATAGCTACTAAATACCCAGCAAAGCGCAATTACCGCAAAAATTACAAGCGTTAAAACGCGTTGGCCATTCATTTCAATACGTTCAAAGTTTTGCTCAAAACGTAAGTTAAGTTTTGGTTTAAATACAATGAAAAGTGTACCAACCATTAATGGCATCAAAATAATCATAATTGGCAAGCCATACCATAACCAATCAGAGAAGGTTAAATGTAAGTTACTTGCTACGATAGCATTTGGTGGACTACCCACTAATGTTCCCATCCCACCAATACTCGCACTGTATGCAATACCCAATAATACGAAGACATAAGTATTGTGTTCTTTTTCTTTATCAAGTTGGCTTAAGATCCCCATGGCTAAAGGTAACATCATTGCAGCTGTCGCAGTGTTACTCATCCACATAGAAAGGAAAGCAGTAATAGAGAAAAGGTACATCACAGCAACCAATAAATTACCACGAGCCATTGCCATGATTTTATTAGCAATCATTTTATCAAGCTTTTGCATATGCAAAGCCGTCGCTAAAGCAAATCCACCAAAGAATAGGAAAATGGTTGGATCTGCAAAGGCGACCAAAGCTTGTTTGGTTGTCACCAAATCAAGTGCAATCGCAAGCAATGGCACCAAAAGAGCGGTCACTGTGACATGTAATGCCTCAGTTAACCAAAGAATCGCCACAAAGGCTAATAATGCTAAACCAGCATTTTCCTTAGGTGCGAAAGGTAAAGATTTTAATAAAATAAAAAAACAGGCTATCGCCAGCAGAAAGATAATCCCACTTTTATAATTTTTTGTTGTGTTTGTTTCGTTCATGCGTCCCTCCAAACTGATTACAGATGAACTATTTGCGATGTTAAATGAATGTTACAAACTTTCAACCAACAAATGTTTAAAATGTGATCTTGTTCAAAAAAATTTTAACAAAAAAAGTGCGGTTATTTCTAACCGCACTTTAAAAAGGTCAATAATTTAAAATTATTCTTCTTCGACGTCTTCTAAATCTAATGCTTCTTGTGAAAGAATAATACCTGTTAAATCGGCATAAATGTAATCTTCAGGGAAGAATGTTACACCACCAAAATTCACTGGAAGATCACTTTCACCATGATTATTTTCATCTGCACCAACTGGAATTGGGGCAAGTGCATGAATACCAATATCAATATTTTCAAGCTGTTGAATTTGACGCACGGCACCATAAACAATAATGCCCGCCCAGTCATTATCTGCGGCAAGTTGTGCAAGCTCTGCATCAATTAAAGCACGGCGTACTGCACCACCACCATCTACGACAAGCACTCTGCCTTCACCATTTTCTTCAAGGATCTCGGCAATTAATCCATTATTTTCAAAACATTTTACTGTCGTCACTTTGCCGTAGAAATTACTGACGCCACCAAAGCTAGAAAAAATGGGCTCAACCACATCCACTTGATCAGCATAAATATCACAAAGTTCTGAAGTATCGATATACATAATGTACCCCTTGTCGTTAAAATTTTTTCTCTAGTATAAGCCGATTTAGCCGATAAGCAAGCCTAAACTAAACAAGATATTGATAAATAAAGAAATCATAGACATCTGAGCCAACATCGGACGCAACACTGCGGGCTCTTTGCTGCGATAAACAAATAATGCGTGTTTTAATAACAATGGAAATGCCAATAAAAATAAGAAATGCCAAGGGCTAAATGCTGTTGATGCAGCAAATAGCACATAACATAAAGCGGCAACGCTTAATAAAATACAATGATAAATACGTCCTTTCTTCGGGCCAATACGCACAACCAGAGTATTTTTCCCTACTTTCGCATCTTGCTCAATATCACGTAAATTATTGATATTTAAAACGGCTGTTGCTAATAAACCTGAGCCTAACGCAGGTAAAATAATTAAGCTATCAATGCTGTGAGTTTGGAGATAATAAGTTCCACCCACACCTAATAGTCCAAAAAAGAGCAAAACAGACAAATCGCCTAAACCTAAATAACCATAAGGTTTAGCGCCTACGGTATAAGTAATGGCAGCAATAATGGCAAGAATACCCAAACCAGCAAAGACCAATAAATCAGTCAGACTTTGATATGCGATACCAATTAAGAATGCACCTGAGAAAAATGCCCCTACCGCCATTAAAATTAATCCCCATTTAAGCTCATTCGCAGAAATTGCACCTTGCTGAATACCACGTAAAGGCCCAATACGTTCTTCGGTATCTGACCCTTTTTGATGATCGCCGTAATCGTTAGCAAAGTTAGAAAGTACTTGCAATAAAATGGTAGTAAGTAAGCAAAGTAACATTACGGTAAGATTAAAACTCTCTTTATCCGCCCAATATGCCAATGCAGAGCCGGTAAAAATAGAAGCTAATGCCAAAGGCAAGGTTTTTGGGCGAGCGGTTTCCCACCACATTTTCAATTTATGATTTGTCATTTTTTTTGACCGCACTTTTGATTACAATAAAGAGCGTATTTTACACGGAAATTGCCTTTTTATGAATGATTTAACACTGACTCTTCACCCAATTGCGGTGATTCACACCCCTTACAAAGAAAAATTCTCAGTACCACGACAGCCAGATTTAGTACAGGATGGCATTGGTATTGTGGAACTGCTCCCCCCTTATAATTCGCCAGAGGCGGTGCGAGGCTTAGAGCAATTTAGCCATATTTGGCTTATTTTCCAATTCGACAAAGTACCCCATGGGAAATGGCAATCCACTGTTCGCCCCCCTCGTTTAGGAGGCAATCAACGTATCGGCGTATTTGCTTCTCGCGCTACACATCGTCCAAATCCGCTAGGCTTGTCTAAAGTTGAATTACGCCAAGTGGAATGCATTCATGGGCGTGTTTTTCTGCATTTGGGTTCCGTGGATCTTGTCGATGGCACACCTATTTTTGATATTAAACCTTATATTGCCTATGCTGATAGCGAGCCTGAGGCAAAATCAAGTTTTGCACAAGAAAAACCACCTGCGAAATTAAGCGTTGAATTTACAAAAATCGCCCAAAGTGCGGTGGAAAAATATCATAAAAATCGACCGCACTTAGCAAGATTTATTACGGAAGTGATCGCACAAGATCCCCGTCCCGCTTATCAACAAGGTAAAGAAACTGATCGTATTTATGGTATTAGTCTGTACGAATTTAATATTAAATGGCGTATTAAAGCAGGGACAACAGATTGTGTCGAAATTCTGGATATCCAAAAATTAAAAGAACAAAAAAGCTGACTTTCGTCAGCTTTCTTTTTATCGTTTTAATCCTGTCTAATCCGGCAATGCATTTATCACAGCTTTGACGAGCGTTGCCAATGGAATCGCAAAGAATACGCCCCAGAATCCCCATAACCCGCCAAAAATCAGCACTGAAATAATGATGACTAAAGGGTGTAAATTAACGACTTCAGAGAATAAATACGGTACTAACAAGTTTCCATCCAGAAGTTGACTCACCGCAAAGGCCACAATTAAATACCAAAACGTTGGGGAAATGCCAAACTGGAACATCGCCACTAACGCAACAGGAATCGTCACCAATACCGCGCCGATATAAGGCACTAATACAGACAACCCAACGGCAACAGAAAGCAACAGCGGATAATTTAAACCAAAGCTTAAAAAGATGATGTAAGTTACCACGCCGACAATCAAAATTTCCAACAGCTTACCATGAATATAATTCGCAATTTGTTGCTGCATTTCATTCCATACTTTAGAGGCTAAAAGACGATTTTTAGGTAAAAAGCGACTCACGCCAGCAAGAAGCTCAGTTTTATCTTTCAGCATAAAGAACATCATTAATGGCACTAAAAACGCATAAATACCCAGTGATACAAGGTTCATTAATGAGGTAATCGACAATTTCACCGCAGATTCACCGAAGCCCAAAATCTTCGCACGAGCAGCACTAAAAAAGGTGTCAATCATGGTGTAATCAATGAGTTCAGGATAATGCTCAGGAAGGGCTAACAACCATTCATGTAACTTATTGAACATGGCTGGCAAATCGCTTAATAAGGAAATCGTTTGATTCCATAATGTTGGCACAAGCCCGAAGAAAATTAATAATGCCAAGGTTATAAATCCACCAAAAATAACTAGCGTAGCGAGCATTCGAGGAAATTTTAATTTTTTCGTTAGAAAATTAATCGGCATTTCCAATAAATATGCTAATACAATGGCAATCAGCAAAGGGGCGATTAAATCACTAAAGAAATAAATCGCAATAAAGCCAAACAACAAAATGGCAAGTAGCCCCATCGCCTGCGGATCGCTTAAGCGGCGGCTATACCAATTTTTTAGCATTTCTAACATAAAGTCTTCCTAAACAAGTATTTTTTGTCATTATAAGTTAAAATTTGAATCAATCCTATATCCACTCATTCAACATAAAATAGAAGGAAACGTTATGTCTGTGACGATTTATCATAATCCGCGTTGCTCAAAAAGCCGTGAAACCTTAGCTTTATTAGAAGAAAAAGGCATTCAACCAACTATCGAACTTTATTTACAACAACACTACTCTGTTGAAGCATTACAGCAACTGGCTAATAAATTAGGATTAGATGATGTCAGAAAAATGATGCGTACCAAGGATGAGCTTTATCAATCATTAGGGTTAGCTAATCCTGCATTAACGAATGACGATTTATTAAAAGCCATCAGTGAAAATTCAGCCCTATTAGAACGCCCGATTGTGGTAAAAGGTGAAAAAGCTAAAATTGGACGACCGCCTGAAAGCGTACTCGCTATTTTGTAATTCTATTCATTTTCGCTATAATGACTTGCCGTGAACCACTTCACGGCAATTTTTTAGAGGTAAATATGACAAAAAAAACAAAAAGTGCGGTTGAAAATCAGCCCATTTATCAACACACCAAAGGTGTCGTGAAAGATAATGCCGTGATGGCACTATTACACGACAAATTATTCCGCCAACGCGTTGAGAAAAAACGTAAAGGTAAAGGCAGTTACCAACGCAAAGCAAAATATGCGAGCAATTGGTTTGAAAAGCCCGATGATAAAGTTTTTGATTTCAGAAATTTTATCATCGGGTTTTTCGTTTCAATTTCAGTATAAAAAATAACAAACAGAGGAAGTCTATATGTCAATCAAAACAGAAGTTTTATTTAACAATACTTGGAATGTCCGTATCAGTGATCCGGGTGAAGAAGGGGCTCAAAGCCACTTTTTTGAAACCATTTATCTCACGCTCACGGCTTATTTTGAAGGCGAAAATGTGCGTTATGAATTTGTGCGTAAAGTAGAAGATCAAGTAAAAATCAAACGCTCATTTACAGAATTAAGTGAGTTATTCAAATTCTTAGGGGATTATCTGGATCCGGTTTCTCTCGGTAATCTCGGTGTAAAAATTGGTAACTTAGGCGTAAAAGCTGAATAACGTCTCTACCAATAAAAAAGTGCGGTCAAATTGAACCGCACTTTTTATTTCTCAACTCATATTATTGTGCAAGTAGTACACTTAATGCTGAATACAAGGATTGAGCCGCTTCATTTGGTAATGCCTTGCCGTCTTCATCAGTGATCACGACCGCACTTTGTTTACCCACTGCAGAAATTTGCATTTGATAAACACCTTTTTCTAAATTAGGCGGATTCACACCTAAACGTAACCACTCTTGTTTATCTAATGGTTTATATTTTAACTCGCGATAGCCACGGCCAGCAGATTCCGATGTAGCTTTAAAGCCTAATTTCGGTAAAACCGAACCTAAACGTTGCCATGCTTGACCAAAGCTTGCATCCATACCTAATGCCATTCTACCGTTCGTATCAGTAATTAAACCTGATTGGAAAGGTCCTGCAGAAGCATTATTTAAATCTTGTTGTTGCTTGTTATAAGCGTTAGTAAGCGCAGCAACAAAACGATTTAAACGATCCGATGCATAGCGTTGTTTATCTGCTTGATTTGGTGTGTAAATCACACCATCACGACGCATTTGTTCGACAGAAACCGCTAACGCACTTGCATCTTGCGCCGTAACTTGTTCAATTTTATAACGGATCTCTGTATTGGCTTTGTCATCTGCGCGACCTGTTGGCGCCCAATCGCTAATTAATACCGCACCATTTAAAGTTGAATTCGTGCCTTCTTCTTTTAATAAACGCTCAATTTGTTTGAGATTATAAAGCTCTGCTTGCGCATCCGTATAAACAATCAATGCACGTTCGCCATCAAATTGTGTCAAAGAATTTTTGATAATCGCTAATGGGGTTGAAGGCGGACGAATATCCACGCGTTCTTTTTTCGCATTAAGCTGAGGAAGTTCATAAGTCGGATCGGCTTGCGGCAATGTTACACCACCACTTGCTAAAGGAGAAAAGCTCGGTATTTCACGATCAGAATTTTGGTAAGTGTCATTAGCCGTCTGCATTTTTTCTACGCTGTTTGAACACGCCGATAACAATGCTGCTGCGACTAAACTCAGTACGATTTTTTTCATTCCTTAAATCCTTCAATAAAAATAATTAAAATAATGACCGCTCTTTGACAAATAAAAAAGTCGAAAGTTTAAAGGGCTGTAAAAACAACCCTTTAATTCATTAAATTAAGCCAGCAATTTTTAATGCTTCTTCCACTTTTACTTGCGCGCTTTCGCTTAACACTGTAAGTGGTAAACGTAAATGTGGAGTCTTAATTAAACCTAAACGATATGCTGCCCATTTAACTGGAATTGGGTTGGATTCAATAAATAAATCTTGATGTAAAGGCATTAAACGTGCATTAATTTCTTCCGCTTTCGCAAAATCGCCCGCTAAAGCACAGCGACACATCGCGGCCATATCTTTTGCAGCAAGGTTATTTGTCACAGAAATAACACCCTCTGCGCCTAATTTCATCGCTTCTAACCCTGTGGCATCATCTCCACTTAATACAATGAAATCTTTACCGGCTAATTCTTTAATCGCAGTAATGCGAGTTAAATCGCCTGTTGCTTCTTTAATCCCTACAATATTCTCAATTTGAGACAAACGTGCGACGGTTTCAGGTTTCATATCACTACCGGTACGACCTGGTACGTTATAAAGAAGTTGTGGTAAATCCGTGCATTCTGCAATTGCTTTAAAATGTTGGAACATGCCTTCTTGAGTTGGTTTATTGTAGTAAGGAACAACAGATAAACAACCGGCTACCCCGCTATCACGTAATAATTTTGTCATCACAATGGCTTCACTCGTTGCATTAGCACCGGTGCCAGCAATGATTGGAATACGTCCTTTTGCTAACTCAACCGTCTTTTCAATCACTTTCACATTTTCTTCAATACTTAATGTGGCGGATTCTCCCGTTGTACCCACAGATACAATCGAATCTGTACCCGCATTGATGTGAAACTCGATAAGTTTTTCTAATGTTTCAAAATCAATGTTTCCGTAGTTATCCATCGGGGTTACTAAAGCAACAATACTGCCTGAAAATAAGGGGGTTTGCGTAGTCATAAGGCACTCCATTTACATCTATTTTGCGTTTTAACAATAACATTTGAAAATATTTGGTTATAATCGCTAAAATAGCTTGAATTTACAAATCATTTTTTACATTTTTAAGGATTTTTTATGAAAACATTACAAGCGGGTGACTTAGCACCGCAATTCACCCTTTTAAATCAAGATAATCAACCGATTTCACTTAGCGACTTTAAAGGTAAAAAAGTACTCGTGTATTTTTATCCCAAAGCCTTAACACCAGGCTGTACAACTCAAGCCTGCGGCTTACGTGATGCTAAAAGTGAGTTAGAAAAATTAGGTGTGGTTATTTTAGGCATCAGCACAGATGCGCCAAAAAAACTGGCTCAATTTGTTGAGAAAAAGTCGCTCAATTTCACCTTGCTTTCTGATGAAGATCACCAGGTTGCCGAGCAATTTGGTGTATGGGGAGAAAAAAAATTCATGGGACGCACCTATGACGGCATTCACCGTATTAGCTTCCTCATTGATGAACAAGGCAAAATTCAACACGTTTTTGATAAATTCAAAACAGGCGAACATCATCAGGTTGTCTTAGATTACCTGCAATCCCTTTAAATCCCCTCTCAAAACAACCGCGCTTTCTATGATTTACCTCAAAGTGCGGTCAAAAAAATAGCCATTTTTCTAATTTATATTTACGCTCTATTTTCCATTTGATAGAATTCTCAATCTAATTGAAATTCATTATCAATTCATTTTTTATTCTTTATTACACATAAAAGGACTATCAGATGCCAAAACTTTTTGAGTTTTTAGAACAATATAGTGATTACATTATTATCGGGCTTTTACTTCTTATGAGCGTAATTATGCTTGCTACTGTAATTGAGCGCTTTATCTTTTTAAGCCGTATCAATGTCGCTAAATATTCCAATATCCATTCGCTTGAAATTGATTTAAATCGCAATATGACGATCATTTCAACAGTTGGTGCAAACGCACCTTATGTGGGCTTGTTAGGAACAGTAATTGGTATTTTGTTAACCTTCTATCAAATTGGTCAAGCTGGCGGTGATGTCGACGCTGGCGCAATCATGATGCATCTCTCTCTTGCATTAAAAGCAACCGCACTAGGTATTTTAGTCGCAATTCCATCTATGATGTTCTATAACGGCTTAGGTCGTAAAGTAGAAGTTAACTTATTGAAATGGAAAGTATTAAACGCTCAAAAAGATAAGGAATAATCGTGAAAAAATTTGATGAAATCAATATTATTCCTTTCATCGACATTATGTTGGTGCTATTAGCGATAGTGTTGATCACCGCATCCTTTATTTCTCAAGGAAAAATTCAAGTTAATGTGCCAAAAGCCAGTTCAACGGTCGCATTCAAATCAGATGAATTAGCCAAATTATTGACTGTAACGGCAGATAAACAACTTTATTTTAATGACAAACCTATCTCGCAAGAAGCGCTTGAAAAAGAGATCGCGGGTTGGAATAAAGATCAGAAAGTCACCTTAAAAATTGATGCAGAAGCCTCTTTCCAAGATTTTGTGACGATTACTGACATGTTATCGAAAAACGAAATTAAAAATGTCGCTATTGTTTCGATGAAAGATAAAGGCGTTTCGAGCAAAAATGCGCCAGCAGTGGGAGGCGTCGGAGTAGGGCATAAACAATGAACAGCCAACAAGCTAAACGATCACTATTAGGCTTGCTTATTTCTCTATTAATTCATGGTGCCATTGTAGGCGCATTGCTTTGGAACTGGCATAAGCCAAGTGAAGCCGCAAGTAATGCTACAGGTGAAATATCTACAACGATTTCGATGGAAATGATTCAAGGAATGCGAGTAGAAGAACAGGCTCCAGAGCCGGAACCTGAACCTCAACAGGCAGAACCGGAACCTGAAAAGCAAGAAGTCGTCGCAGATCCAACGAAGAAACCAGAGCCTGAGAAGAAAAAAGAACCTGAGAAAAAGCCAGAAAAACCAATAGAAAAACCGAAACCAAAACCGAAAGAGAAGTCAAAGGAAAAACCTAAAAATGAGGTAAAAGCAGAGAAAGCGGTAGAAATGCCGAAGAGCTTACCAATTGGCGATAAGAATATTAATTCAACGGCTACGGCAAATTCTAAAGCAACGACCACAGGACAACCTGGTACAAATGGTGTTCAAGGTGGCTCAGGTGCCAATACGGATGAGCTAAATGCTTATCGTGCGGCTATTCGACGTGAAATTGAACGGCACAAACGCTATCCTGCTCGTGCGAAGATGATGCGTAAACAAGGTGTTGTGAGCGTGAGTTTTAGCGTAGGGGCAGATGGCTCCTTATCAGGAGAACGAGTAACGAATTCCTCTGGAGATGAAAGCTTAGACAACGCAGCACTGGAAGCGGTGAGAAGTGCGAGACCTGTTGGTCCAAAACCAGCTGGATTTACCTCTTCAGTCAGTGTACCAATTAGCTTCACCATTCAATAGATAAATAAAAAGGCGAACATCATGTTCGCCTTTTCTTTTGCTAATCTTAATTAGCCCATACCGTATTTTTTCAATTTCTTACGCAATGTACCACGGTTAATGCCGAGCATGTTTGCTGCACGGGTTTGGTTACCGCGGGTGTATTGCATAATCATATCTAACATCGGGTGTTCAACTTCCGCTAATACTAATTCGTAAAGATCATTCACATCTTGACCATCTAATTGTGATAAGTAATTGCGTAAAGCTTGTTTTACTGAATCACGTAATGGTTTGTTTGTTACTTGTGATTGAGAGTTTAAAACTGAAACGGTTAACGCTTCAGACGGACTACGTTGTTGTTCTAACATTTTTCTTTATCCAAAATTGAATTTAAAAAATCTTCCAGCACAATTAACTGCTCTTTCGGTTCATTAATTGCGTTAAAAGTCTGTCTAAAAACGGAATCGGGTTGAATTCCCTGTAAATACCAAGCCACGTGCTTACGGGCTATTCGATAGCCTTTTTGCTCACCATAGAACTGATGAAGTTCCTGAATATGACGCAAAATATGACCGCACTTTTCACGCAAACTTGGAGTTTGAATTATCGAATCATGTTCCACTAAGGCCTCGACGGCTTGAAAAAGCCATGGATTGCCTAGTGCGGCACGACCGATCATTATTGCATCGGCACCTGTGTACTCAAGTACCTTTTTCGCTTTCGAGGCAGAATCAATATCACCATTCGCAATAACAGGAATTGAAATTGATTGTTTGACTGCTCGAATATTGTCGTATTCCGCTTCCCCTTCAAATAAGCATTCTTTCGTCCGCCCGTGAATGGTTAAAGCTTGAATACCAGATTGTTCTGCAATTTTGCCGATTTGCACACAGTTTCGATTTGCTTTATCCCAACCTGTGCGAATTTTTAACGTCACAGGCACATCAACAGCATTCACGACCTCTTTCAAAATTTTTTCCACTAAATCGGGAAATTGAAGCAGTGCAGAGCCCGCTAATTTTCGATTTACTTTCTTTGCGGGACAGCCCATATTGATGTCGATAATTTCAGCACCATAGGCTACATTAATTGCTGCAGCTTGGGCCATTTCTAAAGGATCAGAACCTGCGATTTGCACCGCATTTAATCCCAACTCTTCACTATGTGCTAAACGAAGTTTCGATTTCTCTGTATGCCAAACTTGTGGATTAGTGGACATCATCTCTGAAAACGTTAATCCCGCGCCATAATGGGCACATAAACGTCGAAAAGGTTGATCCGTAATACCTGCCATGGGTGCCAATAAAATACGATTTTTTAATTCGTAAGAACCAATTCGCATTTTATGTTATCCCCAATTACAAGTCCTATCTCCAACAAGTCAGGCGACAATAGCAACCGACAAGGGGTGCTATATTACGCATTTTTCTTTTTTTTGCAAAGTGAAATTTGTTCAAAAAATGCACTTTTTTTAATTGACAAAAAGAAATTAAGCCGATTTTAATTTACCTGTAATACGGCACCATTCCTCTTTCACCGCAACAGGATCTAAATCAAAGGATTGTGCATAAGCATCGCATACCGATTGTGCTTGCGTTTCTAAAATGCCAGATAATCCAAGATCACCGCCCTCTTTCACTAATTGAGAAATAATCGGGTAAAGTTCTTTTAATGGACCCGCAAGAATATTCGCCACAACGACATCCGCTTTTAAATCTGCAGGTTTATCATCGGATAAGAAAAGCTGAAGACGATCTGCCACCCCATTTTGTTCCGCATTATTACGACTGGCGAGAATCGCCTGTGGATCGATATCAATACCAATCGCATTTTTTGCGCCTAATTTAAGGGCCGCAATAGCAAGAATTCCTGACCCACAACCAAAATCGATGACAGTTTTGCCTGTTAAATCTAAACCATCTAACCACTCTAAACAAAGTGCAGTTGTCGGGTGGGTACCTGTCCCGAAAGCTAAACCAGGATCAAGCATCACATTCACCGCATTTTGGTCCGGCACTTCACGCCAGCTTGGGCAAATCCATAAACGTTTACCAAATTGCATTGGGTGGAAGTTATCCATCCATTCACGTTCCCAGTCTTTATCCTCAATTTGCTCAATTTTGTAAGCCGTATTTTCATCTAAATGATGTGCTTGTTTAAGCAAACTCACAATTTCGTTCATATCGGTTTCTGCATCAAACAAGGCGATCACATCGGTGTTCCCCCACAAACGCGTTTCGCCCGGAAGTGGTTCAAAAATCGGCGTATCTTGGCTATCCATAAATGTCACCGAAACTGAGCCAATTTCTTCTAAAAAGTCGCTAATTTTCTCGGCTTTTTCATTTGTACTATTTAAGCGAATTTGAATCCACGCCATCTTCTTTTCCTTTTAATTAATTTCTTTATATAACCATTTCGGTAATAAACTTACGCCTAGGGCTGAAGCCACAATAATGATAATCCCAAGCGCTGAAACAATTGAAACCTCTTCGTTAAGTAATAATACCGCTAAAAAGACACCAAAAATCGGCTCAAGTGCGGTCAAAATTCCCGAGATTTTTGCATCCACTGAATTTAAGCCTTTATTCCATAACCAAAAGGCAAACCAACTGCACGCTACACCAAGGTAAATCAAACCGAAGAAACCAAGCCAGTTAAAATGGATACCCCAGTTTTCAGTCATCAATAAAGTAAATGGCAGCATGGTGATAGTTGCCAACACAATTGAAATGGATGTATAAGCTTGTGCTGAAACCGTTGCCACCACTTTTTTCGTCCAACGTAAACAACAAGCAAACACAATACTTGCCGCCACTACTAAGGAGCAACCCAATAAACTAATTTCACTTGAGCCTTCATTGCCTTGACCACCTAAAATTAAAATAGCCACGCCTAAAAAAGCAAAAGCGCCACACACCCAATGATACCATTTAGCACGATCTTGAAAGAAAAAATGCCCTATAAAAATCACACATAACGGCTCTAATCCAATCATGGTCGTTGCACTCGCCGCACTTGTATATTTTAAACCAATAAATTGCAGCAAAAAGGTAGCCGTATAATTAAAAAAACCTAACCACCAAAGCTGTTTTCGCATCGATTTTGAGACACCTTTCCAACGACGAAAAAAGAGTGGCATCACAATAATCGCCGCCATGAATAAACGGGCTTGGATCATCAAAATGGTGTCCATCATTGTAAAGGTGTATTTAGCGGCAACAAAGGCACTACTCCAAATAAACAATGCTAGGATTTGATAAACCATAAAGTGCGGTCCGTTTTTACTGTTTTTTTGTACCGAATTGGTTACCCAAGATGAAAGCTATCAAACCAAATACAAGTGCAGGCACAATCGCATTAAAACCAAATAGTTTGATACCAAATTGAGTAAGAAGCACATAACTGCTTAATCCCACCACCATTGAGCTTATTGCCCCTGCTGCATTTGCTTTATCCCAATAAATGCCTAATACAATCACCCAAAGGAATGCGGCTTCTAATCCCCCGAAAGCAAATAGATTCAACCAGATAATCATATCTGGTGGATTCAGTGCCGCGAGAATTAACAACGCCGATAAAATCAGTGTAATGACGGATGAAATACAGCTAATTCGTTTTTCATTCTTCGCAGCTTCAGGTTTGCTTGCTAGATATAAGTCTTTCACAAAAATTGAGGAGGATTGAATGAGTTGTGCATCAACTGTGGACATGATCGCAGACATCGGCGCCGCTAAGAAAATCCCTGCAACAATAGGTGGGAGCACTTCCAACATTAAGGTTGGAATGACTTTATCTGATACGGTCAAATCAGGCACAACGGCACGTCCTAAAGCACCCGCCAAATGCATCCCTAACATAATCACAGAAAGGACAATCGTCCCAATAAGCATGCCTCGATGTAAGGCTTTACTATCTTTGAAAGCCATGCAGCGGACGGCTGTATGCGGTAAACCAACCACACCAAAACAAACTAAAATCCAAAATGATGCCATAAATTGAAAATCAAGCATCTCATTCGGACCGTAAGGGCTTACTAAACTCGGATCAATTTCAGTTAATTTATTGACCGCACTTTCTACACCACCGAGATGGTAAACCACCCCAACTAATAGCACGATTGTGCCAAAAATCATTACGGTACCTTGAATCGTATCCGTTAACACGACGGCTCGGAAACCACCAATAAACGTATAAATGCCAACCGTTAAGGCAAAAATAAGTAAGGCGTGAGTATAAGGAATCCCTATCGTGGTTTCGAGCAATCTTGCGCCACCAATAAATTGCACAACCATGGCGGCAAAGAAGGCAAGCAACAATGCTAGACTGGAAATCCAAACGAGATATTTATTTTTATAACGATAGAGAAATAAATCATTGATAGTAAGCGCATTGGTTTCACGAGAAAGTAATGCAAACTTTTTGCCCAATGCACCTAAGGCTAACCACACTGCCGGCACTTGGATCATGGCGAGTAATACCCAACCTAGCCCATATTTATAGGCAGCCCCTGGCCCACCAACAAAAGAACTGGCACTGGCATAAGTGGAAGCAGTTGTCATCGCAAGGACAAAGCCCGTCATGGAGCGATTTCCTACATAATATTCCGTAAGGAAATCACCTTTACTGCGTTTTACATAAGCAAATAATGCCGCGCCAAAGATGAAGACTAAATAGATAGCTAATGGGAGAATAATACCTAAATTCATTATTTATTCTCCTTTGACTCAACATCTAGCGGGATATCTAAAAAGACAATTTTGACAATCCAATACCCAATGACCACAAACAAAATGGGTAAATAAATACAGGATAATTCAAACCATAACGGAAAACCTATCGGCCCGGGTGAATCTTTCGGGAGATAAGCGCACACACACCACCCAATCACATAAAAAATAGCTAAACCTAATGCCCAGCGCGCCTCCTTGGCTGCCTGTTTATACCGTTGTGATAAATCCATTATGAACTCCCGTTAGAATGTTTTACCCATTTCAAGGAAAATACGATTTTTGTCGTAGCTATAAAATGGGTGATTACTTGAAACTCGTTGATAAGACCACGTAATTTTAGGCGTGATTCCCCAGAAGTAAAGATCTCTATGCCATAATGTTACTGCCGATTGATATTCATTATTTTTCTGACGAATATTGAATAAATCAGCACCTTTGTAAGTTCTACGTGCATACGCAAGAGAAATGCGGGTTGAAATACCCCATCCCCACTCTTGTCCCCAGCCTAAACGGAGATTTTTACGTTGATAAGCATTGTCTTCATCTCGTGTATTTTCACGATTATAATCCGCGCCTATGAACCAAAATTGACCACTCTTAGGAAAATAAGATAACGTATTCGACCAAAGATAGTTATTCCCATTCAAATGTTTACGAGTGTTATAACGCTGTTCACCATATTCAAGTGCGGTTGATATTTGCCATTTTTCATCCAGCCAATAAGTTAAATCTAAACGAGCTCCAGAATTTTTCGAATACTGTTTCATTGACTCACTACCCGAGGAGCCACCTGCATACCATCGTCTTTCTGTAAATGGCATTAATGACATCTCAAAACGCGCGGTCTGATAACCGAATCCTGCGCCAACTCTACCATTAAATTCATTATATTTTTTATTATCCCAGTAATATTTTCCACTTCCCTCAATAGAAAATTTAGTGAAATAATTATGGGGTAATGACCATTTTTTCTCTGCTTCTGCAAAATAAGAAAAACCTGTTGCACTTTCGCGCTCCCAGGCATTCCAATTTCCAATGCGAGTGCCTGCTTTTGGTGCATTATTAATATTACTTTCGTTTAAGAAACTCAGACCACCTTGAAACTTCCACTGATCTCGGCGGTTAAGTGCCGAAAGATATTGGTCGATCATGGCGATAGACTCGGGAGAAACTTGTTCAGCTCTCAGTTTTTGGAATTGATCTTTGGCCGCCTCATTATCATTGTTTAAAAAGAGTGCTTGTGCTAACTGATAACGTAACGGCAGAATGGTTGAATCTTGAGAAAATAGAGAACGATAACGCATTACCGCTTCCGAAAAACGCCCCTCTTCGCGAGCATTAATCGCATTTGCCCACTCAAGTAAAAATGGATCTTGTTTAGGCAAATTTTGATACAACGGCAATAAGAGTTGAACGGCTTCACTGTTATTTTGCAACACTGCAGGAATCAATCCACGTACGATCAAATCAGGATTTTTTGCCAATTCTTCTTTCGTAATAGAAAGTGTATGTTTATCGTCACGTTTTTTTGAAATTTGTGGCTTTTGAGTGGATAAATCCGGTTTTGCAAGTTGAAGCTGATCATCAAACCGCTCATCATGTGGTTGAGGAGACTTCTCTGCAGCAAAAGAGAATGAACTAAGCAACAATGAGTAGCTTAAAAATAAAACAAGTTTCGATTGTGAAGTCATTTTTTATTCCTATAAAGAAAAATAAAGCAAGCCAACGGCTTGCTTCAAAATTTACAAAAATTTTCTAATTTTTTCTAGCACCAAAAACACCAAATTTATCATTTCCTTGATAAGTTCCGGCTACTTCGTCTGCATCTTTTCCATAGAAGCCCCCTTCAACCTGAACACCTTGATTATTTGTTCCACTAAATTGATTGCCTTGAATTTTGGCAGATAAGGAAACATCATCAAAATGTACATTAGGAGAAAGAGCTCCCCCTGCAATCCCATTTGATACAAGAACGTCCTTATAGCCTGTTTTGGCTAAAGAAATTGTTCCATTTAATGTTTTATCTGCGAAATTAGCCGTTAGTTTTACGAATGATAAGTTAGAGTCTAAGTGTTCAGCACGCTTCTCTACATGCATACCATTTCCAATATAATTTGCAGTACCTGATTGTGGCATTTCTGTTGTTGGATTTACACCAAATGCGACATAATAATCAGAACCTAAAGTAGGCTCCGTAAATTTTCCCCAGCGAATATTTTTATAGTTTTTGCCACTAATAGAACGCAATTCAGGATAATCAGCCTGTAGCACTTCTTTCTCATTAGTTCCAATGACTGGACGTTCGTAATACCCTGATGGAATAATTTCAATTTCATGCCCTTCAACATTAACGAGATTAACGTTATTGTCATCATGTATTTGTCTTTCAATGACCGTCACTGTTTTATCTTCTTTATTAACCTCAAACCCCACTCGTTTAAGCGCAATTTGTTCAACCGGTTTAGGTTGTTCAACTGGTTTAGGTTGTTCCACTGGTTTTGGCTGTTCAACTGGTTTTGGCTGTTCAACTGGTTTTGGCTGTTCAACTGGTTTTGGCTGTTCAACTGGTTTTGGCTGTTCAACTGGTTTTGGCTGTTCAACTGGTTTAGGCTGCTCAACTGGTTTAGGCTGCTCAACTGGTTGAGTCTTGCTACTACCACAAGCTGCTAATGTTACAATTGCAAGAATTGTTAAGCTTAATTTAGAGAGATTAAATTTCATTACTTTCCTCTGGTAAAAAAGTAAATTCAAGTTATAACTTGATTTAAAATTTTTTCAAAAATTTATTAATTGTAGATTATATAAAAACTAAACGTTTCTAATAAAAAAGCGGACTAACTTGCGTTGTCCGCTCAATTTTATCACGCATTCTTAGCTTTGTCTCTCACCTAAATAATAGATACCATCTATCACCTTTTAAAAATGAGATATTACAAACGAAATGCTAGTTTAACTCTATTAATAGTAGTTAAAAATAGACAAAGCTATTTCTTAGCCGCAAAAGCCGCTCCCCAAGAGTTATCATTAGCTTTAACTAAACCACCTAATTCTTTCGCATTTTCGCCGTAGAATTTCCCTTCAGCTGTACCTTGAGAATTTAAAAGATCAGACTTAGCGGTTCCTGCAAAACTATTTCCTGAAATATTAGCATCAACTTTCACAACATCAACATTAGCAGCGCTAATCGTCCCTGTTAATTTTTTATTACCAAAATCAGCAGTAAAGGTTGAAGAACCTTTTACATAATCCTCATCTGGTAATTTATCAGTATTGGCTGCAATAATACTATCTCCAGTATAGGACGCTACGCCAGATGAAGGCATTGAATTTGTAGGGTTTCCATTATAAAAAAGAATATCTTCTTCACCTGCTCCTGTACTACCAATGGCTCCCATACGAACATCTGTATATTTACCACAGCATACGGAAACAGTATTAGGGAATTTATATCCATTAAATGTTACACCTGCACCATATTTCGTCCAACCGCCAGAAAAAATAGTACCACCATTAGATGGAGGTGCAATACGAACAGTTTTGCCATCAATAAATAATGTTTCTAAATTATAATCCGTCAAATTTACACGTTTAACATTTACATTTTTATCTTCACCTGTAACCACTAATGCTGCTCCAGTTCTATTAGAAGAGGATTGGACTGGAGTATTGTTACTTGGTGTTGTTGAATTGATTTGGTTTTGCCCATTATCATTAGCAGAATCACCACTACCACCGCTACTTCCACAAGCAGCTAAAGTTAATGCAGCTAAAGCTGTTAAACTAAACTTTAAAATAGTATTTTTCATAATTTACCTCTTAGGTTGTTAACGAAACATAATTAATAGACCGACATAAATTTATGTGATTTTTATCTTATCATAAATTTAATATTATTATATATAAACCTATATAAAAAATAAGGTAAAGACAATATTTGTCTTTACCTTAATAATTTATAAATTAATCATACATCCCTAATTTCTTCTCTAAATAGTGGATATTTGCACCACCTTTTTGGAAGTTTTCATCTTCAAGAATAAGTTCATGAAGTGGGATATTTGTTTTGATACCATCAATGATCGTCTCTGATAATGCATTTTGCATACGACGAATAGCTACATCACGAGTATCACCGTATGTGATTAATTTTGCGATCATGGAATCATAATGTGGAGGAACGGTATAACCGCCATACACATGAGAATCCCAACGAACGCCTAAACCACCTGGTGAGTGTAAGTGTGCCACTTTACCTGGAGATGGTAAGAATGTTTTTGGATCTTCTGCATTGATACGACATTCAATTGCATGACCTTTCACTTTAATATCTTCTTGTTTATAAGAAAGTGGTAAACCAGCCGCAATACGCAATTGTTCTTTCACCAAATCCACACCAGTAATCATTTCTGTTACTGGGTGTTCTACTTGAATACGAGTATTCATTTCGATGAAATAGAACTCACCATTTTCATATAAGAATTCAAATGTACCTGCACCGCGATAGCCAATTTCAACACAAGCCTTCGCACAACGAGAACCAATATCACGACGAACTTCTTCGGTAATACCTGGTGCGGGTGCTTCTTCCACCACTTTTTGGTGGCGACGCTGCATAGAACAATCACGTTCAGCAA
The DNA here is from genome assembly GCA_018366115.1 of Parahaemophilus parainfluenzae. GTDB lineage: Bacteria > Pseudomonadota > Gammaproteobacteria > Enterobacterales > Pasteurellaceae > Haemophilus_D > Haemophilus_D parainfluenzae_AB. Next base: position 333,266 of record JAGZIS010000001.1, read on the forward strand.
GATAGATTGCATTACCGTGTGTATCAGCTAAAACTTGGATTTCAATATGGCGTGGATTTTCTAAATATTTTTCCATGTAAACCATATCATTGTTAAACGCTGCTTTTGCTTCTGCTTTTGTCATCGCAATGGATTCTTCAAGTGCATCTTCGCTACGTACCACGCGCATACCACGACCGCCGCCACCGCCAGACGCCTTGATAATAATTGGATAGCCAATACGTTTTGCAATTTCTTTATTTTTCGCAATATCGCTGCCTACTGGGCCATCTGAACCCGGTACGCAAGGCACGCCTGCTTTTTTCATTGCTTTAATCGCAGAAACTTTATCCCCCATTAAACGAATAACGTCCGCTGTTGGGCCAATAAAGATAAAACCTGAACGCTCAACTTGCTCTGCAAAATCCGCATTTTCAGAAAGGAAACCATAACCAGGGTGAATCGCATCCGCACCGGTTACTTCTGCTGCAGCAATAATAGCAGGAATATTTAAATAACTTTTTACAGATGGCGCAGGTCCGATACAAACTGTTTCATCTGCAAGTAATACGTGTTTTAAATCACGGTCAGCGGTAGAGTGAACCGCCACAGTTTTAATGCCTAATTCTTTACAGGCACGCAAAATACGCAGTGCAATTTCACCACGGTTAGCAATCACAACTTTTTCTAACATAACAATATCCACTTGGGTGAAAAAATGGCGAGAAAGCTCGCCATTTCAGATTGATAGGGATTATTCGATAACGATCAATGGTTGATCAAATTCAACCGCTTCGCCATCATTTACTAAGATTGCTTTAACCACACCAGCTTTATCAGCTTCAATACGGTTCATCATTTTCATTGCTTCAACGATACAAAGTGCATCGCCTACTTTGACTGTTTGTCCCACTTCCACGAAAGCTTTCGCTTCAGGACTTGGGCTACGATAGAATGTACCCACCATTGGTGAACGTACTTGGTGACCTGACACTTCAGCTGCAGGCGCTTCCGCAGGTGCAGCCGATGCAGGTGCTGGCGCAGCTGCCGGAGCCGCAACCGGTGCGACTGGCGCCGCTGCATATTGAATTGCAGCAGGTGCAACAGCTGGTGCCGCACGACTAATACGTACTGTACCTTCTTCTTCTTGCACTTCTAATTCAGTGATACCCGATTCTTCTACTAATTCAATCAGTTTTTTGATTTTACGAATGTCCATACGTTCTTCCTAAAAATAATAATGAATTGTTAACCGCACTTTCAGAATTGATTTCCAAAGTGCGGTCATTTTGAAACCTGTTTTTGTGTCGGCAAGATTACCGCAAAATCATGAACTTTGCGATAAATTTCTGCGAAAATCTGTAAATTTTGTGAAATTTTATGCTTTTTTATTGAAAAAATCTAACGCAAATTGGAGAGCAAACTCATAGCCTTTTGCACCTAAGCCACAAATTACCCCTTCAGCCACATCACTAAAGTAAGAATGATGACGGAATGGCTCGCGTTTATGTACATTAGACAAATGAATTTCAACAAACGGAATTGACACCGCTAGCAACGCATCACGCAATGCAACACTGGTATGCGTATAAGCTGCTGGGTTAATTAAAATAAAATCCACTTTCTGAAAACTTTGATGAATCTTATCAATTAACTTTTCTTCGCTATTTGCTTGGAAACACGCCAAATTCACATCATGCTGCGCAGCAAGTTTGGTCACATTTTCTTCAATGGCAGATAATGAAAGTGAACCATAATGTTTTGGTTCTCTTGCGCCCAACATATTCAAGTTCGGGCCATTTAACAGCAAAATATTGAATTTTTTTGACATTTTCACATCCTTTAACTTGTGCGAATTATAGCGATTTTTTATGTAATGGTGGTCGTATCTCTATACGATTTTGGTAATAAATTCTGAATTTAGATCAATTAGCGGTAAATCTGAGCCCGGCCATGCGCGTAATACCTGATGTTGCATCAAATTCAAAGTATCTAATCCAGGCATCACGTTAGGCGTATATTGCGCAGCGATACGAGCTAGTTGCGTCAATCCAAGGCTACTTTCAATACTCGAGCTGATCACCGCTTTTATGCCTAAGCTATGCGCTTGTGCAATCAGCTTTTGACAATCTTGCAGCGAGCCAATCAATGTTGGTTTAATCACAATGGCGCTTAAGTGCGGTTCTTTTTCTAAAAGAAAATCTGGCTCTCGCACACTTTCATCCCAAGCAATATTAATGCCTGTTTGAGTTGCAAACTGGCGGCTTTCTTCACGGGTTTTACAAGGTTCTTCCAAAAATTGAATGCGAGAACGATGTTGTAGTTTTACTTTCTCCGCAAATTTTAATGCCTTTTCTAAGGTCCATTGACGATTCGCATCTAGACGTAATTGCAAATCCGGAATAGCTTCAAGAAACATATCCGTAATCAAACCATCACGATTTGCTTCATACATACCGACCTTAATTTTAGCCACTTTGTCACCTGGCATTTGATTCAGTTCTGCATATAATTCATCAGGATCGCCATAGCACAACGGTGCAGTATGATAGTTACCTTCCTCATTTAAATAACGTTTCATCTCATCCATCGCCGTGCTAATACCGAAGGCAACAGAAGGATAACAACCATCAAGGGGGACTCTTGGCGCTTCGCAGCTTGCATGACACCAATTTGTCAGCCATTCAATGGCTTGCTCTTGCGCTTGTTCGATAGTTTCTTCGCTAAACCCAGGTAAAGGGGCAATTTCCCCCCAACCATCACGGCTGCAAGCAACACGCACAATCAAGCCTTCACGGCGTTTTAAAAAACGTCCACGTAAAATCAACTGACTATCGACGGGAATAGAATAACGATAAAGATTAAATGATTTGGTTTCCATCTTATTCTCCTTGATGACAAAAGTGCGGTTAAAAATACACAGATTTTAACCGCACGCATTCTATTTAAAAGGCACTTGTTTCATAAATAATTTACGTTTTACTCTCATAAATTCGTTTATGATTCTTTCAAAGACTGAAAATTTCGTTTGATTTTCACAAACCGACTCTCTACCTTTTTGCAAACTACTTTCAAAAGGCTTATCCGGATTCACAACAAAATCTTGCACACAAATCCCTGGTGAAAGCTGAACCACTTTGTAATCCTTTAAATTCAAAAAATGCTCAAAGATAAGAGAATCAATGGCCACCTCAAGGGGTTTATTTTTCACCTGTTCGAGAAGATATTTAGCGCCTTTCGCTGTCACGGTATAACCCGCCGTTCCTGATTGCTTAAATGTTATGGGATAAATCTTTCTATCATACTTTGCTGGTCTAGGCGCGCGAAATACCATTCTTCCATTAGCTTCAAGCTTCAATACATCAATATCATCAGGCAAATAATCGACTTCTAACAGCTCTTTTGCATTCTCGCCTAAGTAAATATCATCTTCAAAAATATTGATATAATCCAAGTTCTTTTCTACTGCTAAATTCCATAGTGAGATATGACTTAACGCACAACCGATTTCCCCATCCCATAATTTAGCTTCTGAAGAGCGATCTAAAATAATATTAAATTTCTTTGCAACATCCTCAATATAATCTGGTGTCACTGCATCAAAAAATGAAAAAAGGATATTTTGCCGACCAAATTCTTGTTCAATATGTTTGCGACGTTTTGTTTCTCTGGTTAAGCTAATCACATAATTATGTTGTTTCACACAGGACATAAAATAATTCTAAAATATGAATAAGGATCGAGATATATCATGACAAGGCGGTTAAAAACACTCTGATTTTCAACCGCACTTTTATATTCAAATTAAGGATTACGTCTGAATTTACTGAAGTCTGGTGCGCGTTTTTCGTTAAACGCGTTACGGCCTTCTTGACCTTCTTCAGTCATATAGAACAACATGGTTGCGTTACCCGCAAGCTCTTGTAAACCTGATTGACCATCGCAGTCTGCATTCAATGCAGCTTTTAAGCAACGCAATGCAATTGGGCTATTACGTAACATTTCACGGCACCAACGCACGGTTTCTTTTTCTAAATCAGCATAAGGCACGACGGTATTCACTAAGCCCATATCTAATGCTTCTTGCGCATTATATTGGCGACATAAGAACCAAATTTCTCGGGCTTTTTTCTGACCGACTAAACGGGCCATATAGCTTGCACCCCAACCACCATCAAATGAGCCTACTTTAGGGCCAGTTTGACCGAAAATCGCATTGTCTGCCGCAATGGTTAAATCACATAACATATGAAGTACGTGACCACCACCAATCGCATAACCTGCGACCATTGCCACCACTGGTTTTGGACAAGTACGAATATCACGTTGGAAATCCAATACATTTAAGTGATGTACACCGCTTTCATCTTTGTAACCGCCATAGTCACCACGAATTTTTTGGTCGCCACCAGAACAGAATGCTTTTTCGCCTTCACCGGTTAACACAATCACGCCAATTTTTTCATCGAAACGCGCGTTAGAAAATGCATGGATCATTTCTTTAACTGTTTGCGGACGAAATGCATTGCGTACTTCTGGACGATTAATGGTGATTTTTGCAATACCATCAGTCGATTTGTGGAAACGAATATCGGTATAGCCTTCGCTATGATCAACCCACTCAACTGGTGCATATAAAACATCATCTTTTGGATTTTGCATTGTTCTTTCCTTTATAAGTGTAAAAAGTGCGGTCATTATAGCGGAAGTTTTTTAGTTCGGGAAAGAAAATCAATTATTGAAGACTTTACAATTATGTCGTTATTGTTAAAATTCCGCCATTCCAACTTTAGTAAGGAAATTTAAGTGAAAAAAATTATTTTTTTAAGTAGCATCATGTTATTGAATGCTTGTAGTTTATTTGGTTCATCACAATCAACTATTCCTGCTGAATTCGCACAAGCAGACTATCTCCTGTCTGATGCCAATGCGAAAACATGGGCTGTAGCAAGTAAACAAGCTGAACAATGTATCTATCCAAATTTAACTCGCATTCAGCAACAACATTTTGCCAAAGAAGATAGCTATATTCATTCCCAATATGTCTTTTTCTATCCGTTAGAAAAAATCATAGGTGAAGACTATGTAAAAATGATTCAAAAAGATGAAAAATCGATGAATTATGCGACCTACCAATTTAAAAAATTCCGCGCAGAAATTGGTGATGTCGATGCATTAGAACCCAAAGCTTGCCAAATCTTACGTACTCAGGCAAAAGAAGACTTAGATGTGGTAAAAGGCCAGTATGTAAATGGCATGGTAGATGAAACGAAAAATGACGATGGCACACTGAAGAAAAGTGGTGATGGCATTGCCACCAATCAAAACAAATTCTTCTTTGATATTATTAAATGGGGCTCTGCTCTCCTTCTTTAGTAATTTTACTCTTCACGAGCAAAATCAATTAAATGCACGATTCAGATGGAAAATCGTGCATTTTTTATTGCCTAATTACAAATCTTCAAAAACTAATACCTTTATTAATGAATTTAACCTACAATAGAAGATAATGATTATCATTAATAACGAGGTAAATATGATTATTTCATCCGCAAACGACTATCGTCAAGTTGCTAAACGTAAGGTTCCCCCATTTATGTTTCATTATGCTGATGGTGGCTCTTATTCTGAACATACACTTACACGTAATGTAAGCGATCTATCTAACATAGCATTACGGCAACGTGTGCTCAATGATATGTCTCAATTAAATACTGAAATTGAATTATTCGGTGAAAAGCTTTCTATGCCGTTAGTATTGGCTCCTGTAGGTGCATGTGGAATGTACGCAAGTCGTGGTGAAGTTCAAGCCGCAAAAGCTGCTGATAACAAAGGTATTCCATTTACGCTTTCAACTGTATCAATTTGTCCAATTGAAGAAGTAGCTCCAACACTCAAACGTTCCATGTGGTTCCAACTTTATGTTCTAAAAGATCGAGGCTTTATGAAAAATGCTCTCGAACGAGCAAAAGCAGCAGGTTGCAAGACATTAGTCTTTACTGTAGATATGCCAACCCCTGGTGCACGTTATCGTGATATGCATTCAGGCATGAGTGGCGAATATAAATGGCTTCGTCGAACATTACAAGGTTTCACTCATCCATTATGGTCTTACGATATGCTCATGAAGGGGCGTCCATTTACATTAGGTAATGTTTCTCAATATATGGGTAAACCGGTAGGGTTAGATGATTACATTGGTTGGTTAACTGACAACTTCGACCCTTCTATTTCGTGGAAAGATTTAGAATGGATACGTGATTTTTGGGATGGCTCGATGGTTATCAAAGGTATTTTAGATGCTGAAGATGCTAAAGATGCTGTTCGCTTTGGTGCTGATGGGATCGTGGTATCCAACCACGGAGGTAGACAACTAGACGGGACACCATCAACAGCTCAAGCTTTACCTTATGTCGCCGATGCCGTCAAAGGTAATATAAAAATTCTTGCAGATAGTGGTATTCGTAATGGATTAGATGTAGTACGTATGATTGCATTAGGTGCTGATGCTACTATGATTGGTCGTTCTTTTGTATATGCTCTTGGAGCAGATGGTCAACGTGGCGTAGAGAATATGCTCGATATATTTCATAAAGAAATGCGTGTAGCAATGACACTAACAAGCAATAAGAATATCACAGATATTACTCGTGATGCTTTAGTGGATTTCAGCAAATAAATTTTAAATTTCATAATCTAAAATCATTTAACAGCGTGAATATTTTACGCTGTTTTTATTTTATTAGAAAACGATTGCGATCAAAAAAAGCTTATCTTTTCAGGAAAAAAGAAAAATAGTCGTTTTAATCCGATCCATTTTCCGTTAGTCTATCCAGAATTACTTTTTACAAGGAGAAAACATCATGACAACGCTTTTTGATATTGCACAAAACTGGTTAAATCAAGATCCTGATGCAGAAACTCACGCAGAATTAACCGCACTTTTAACGGCGGCGAAAAATGGTGATGAAAAAGCACAATCTGAATTACAAGCTCGCTTTAGTGGCCGTTTACAATTTGGTACTGCGGGGCTTCGTGGACCATTACAAGCAGGCCCTATGGGTATGAACCGTGTTTTAGTGGCACAAGCTGCGGGCGGTTTAGCAGATTATTTAAAAGATTACGACAAACAACCTTCCATCGTGATTGGTTACGATGGTCGTAAAAACTCTGATGTTTTCGCACGTGATACCGCTGAAATCATGGCGGGTGCAGGCGTGAAAGCTTATTTACTTCCACGTAAATTACCAACGCCAGTATTAGCTTACGCAATCCAATATTTTGATACCACCGCAGGTGTCATGGTGACTGCAAGTCACAACCCACCAGAAGATAATGGTTATAAAGTTTATTTAGGTAAAGCGAACGGCGGTGGCCAAATCGTTTCTCCTGCAGATAAAGATATCGCGGCATTAATCGACAAAGTGGCAGCAGGTAATGTAAAAGATTTACCACGCAGCCAAGATTATGTGGTGTTAGATGATGAAGTGGTTAACGCTTATATTGAAAAAACCGCTTCTCTTGCTAAAGAACCTAAAGCAGACATTAACTACGTTTATACCGCAATGCACGGTGTAGGCTATGAAGTGTTAAGCAAAACCTTAACCAAAGCGGGTCTTCCACAACCTCATATTGTGGCGGAACAAGTATGGCCAGACGGCACATTCCCAACAGTAAACTTCCCTAACCCGGAAGAAAAAGGTGCATTAGATTTAGCCATTAAAGTAGCAAAAGAACACAATGCGGAATTCATTATTGCTAATGACCCAGATGCAGACCGTTTAGCGGTGGCTGTTCCAGATGCACAAGGTAACTGGAAACCTTTACACGGCAACGTAGTAGGCTGTTTCTTAGGTTGGTATTTGGCAAAACAATATCATGCAAAAGGTGAGAAAGGCGTATTAGCGTGTTCTTTAGTATCTTCTCCAGCGCTTGCTGAAATTGCGAAAAAATACGGCTTCCAATCAGAAGAAACCTTAACCGGTTTCAAATACATTGGTAAAGTTCAAGGCTTATTATTCGGTTTCGAAGAAGCGCTTGGCTACTTAGTTGACCCAGATAAAGTACGCGATAAAGACGGTATTTCTGCGGCAATCGTGTTCTTAGATTTAGTGCGTCACTTAAAAGCACAAGGTAAAACCTTAGCGGATTACGCCAATGACTTCACGCAAGAATTCGGTGCTTATGTAAGTGGTCAAATTTCTATTCGTGTAAGCGATTTATCTGAAATTGGTAAATTAATGGCCGCACTTCGTAACACACCTCCAGCTGAAGTAGGTGGCGTTAAAGTGGCACAATTCATCGACCACACTAAAACAGATCGTCAAAGCGACATCCTTGTATTCGTATTAGAAAACGGTAGCCGCTTAATCGTTCGTCCATCTGGTACTGAACCGAAAATCAAGTTCTATCTTGATGCTCGCGGTAAAGATCCAAAAGACGCGGATCACGTTTTAGCACAATTTGATGAAGGCGTTCGTCAAATCCTTCGTCAAGATGCTTACGGCAAACAAGATTGCTAATTGAGCAAACTATTAAATGATAAAAAACGCTAGGTTTGATGCCTAGCGTTTTTATTTTTACTTATTTCAATGCAAGTTGTAACTTGCCCTGATGTTTTTCTAATAAAGCTTCCGCTTGAGCACGATCTAATCCACTCAGAATCATCATAATCGCTAATTTCGCATTTTGATCAGCCTGCTTTAATGTCTCTTCTGCGAGAGCCTTATCGCAATCCGTGGCTTGCATGACGATGTGAATGGCACGTGCTTTCAGCTTTTCATTACTCGCCTGCACATCCACCATTAAGTTTTGATAGCATTTACCCATTAAGATCATGGAAGCCGTAGTAAGCATATTCAGTACTAATTTTTGTGCTGTACCTGATTTTAAACGACTTGACCCCGTTAGCACTTCTGGCCCCACTACCGTATCAATAGCAATATCCACAATATTCGCCATCGCTGAATTCGGATTACTTGCAATCGAAACCGTCACTGAACCTAAACTTTTTGCATATTCCAATGCACCAATCACATAAGGGGTTCGGCCACTTGCAGCAATACCCACCAACACATCTTTTGAGGAAAATTGAATTGTTTGTAAGTCAATCACGGATTGTGCTTTACTGTCTTCCGCCCCTTCAATTGGATGACGTAATGCGCGCTCGCCGCCTGCAATAATACCTTTTACCATTTCAGGTGACACACCAAATGTTGGTGGGCATTCAGAAGCATCGAGCACCCCCAATCGACCACTGGTTCCCGCGCCAATATAGACTAATCGACCACCTTTTTGAAATGCGGCAACAATACGCTCGACCGCTTGGGCAATTTGAGGTAAACATTTTTCAATTGCCAAAGGCACTTGCTTATCTTCATCATTCATTAATTGCACAATTTCCAATGCAGATAAACTATCCACATTCATGGAATTGGGATTCCGTTGCTCAGTAATTAAAGTTGAAAGGGTTTGTAATAAATTCTCTGCCATAGTTTATTCCTTTGGAAAAATCGCCCCTAAACTGACCGCACTTGTAGCGCCCGTTACACTCGGTAAATTAGCGGGCAAATTATGCATACGACGATAAGCGAGCCAAGCAAATGCCGCTGCTTCCACATAATCAATATCAAGATCTAATTCAGTCGTCAGCTGAATACGCCAACTTGGCAATGCTTGTTTTAAGCCATTCATGATCGCCTGATTTTTAGCGCCACCGCCACAAACAAGTAATCGGCATGGTAATGCTGTCTGAATATTGTTAAGGGCTAAAACAATGCTTTGCACGGTAAATTCAGCCAAGGTGGCTTGCACATCTTGTGGTAAAAGTGCGGTCGTTTTACCTGCTATTTTTTGAATTTTATTCTCTAGCCAAGCCAAATTAAATAATTCACGCCCCGTGCTTTTCGGTGGGGGTAGTTGAAAGAAATCTTCATCTAATAATGCCGCTAACAAATCTGGATTTACTTGACCCGAAGCCGCCCATTCACCATTTTTGTCGTAAGCTTTGCCTTGATGTTTTTCGATCCATTGGTCGAGCAAGGCATTACCGGTTCCCGTATCAAAGCCAATGACAGGCTGTTCGGGTATCAATAACGATATATTGCTAATACCGCCAATATTAAGCACCACCGTTGCCCAGTTAGGATCAAAAAATACCGCTTGATGAAAAGCGGGTACTAAAGGCGCCCCTTGTCCACCAAACGCCATATCTTTACGGCGCAAATCACCAACAACCGTAATACCTGTTTTAGCGGCTAATAAATTCATATCACCGATTTGCATGGTAAACGGGAATTGACTTTTTGGGGAATGCCACACTGTTTGACCATGGCAGCCAATGGCTTCGACCTGCTCAGGTTTTAACTCATGTTTACGTAAAAAGGCATTTACGCAATCGGCATAAAGAAAACCAAATTGATGATCAAGCTCCCCTAGAGCCTGTAAAGTGGTTTCGCCAGATTGAATAAGTGCGGTCACTTTTTCACGTAAATTTGCTGGCATCGGCGTGAAATCGGCCGCAATTAATTTGGTTTGATTCGAATGGATGTCAGTAAGAGCAATATCGACACCATCAAGACTGGTGCCCGACATAATGCCAAGATAATAAGTCATAATATTCAATTCGTGAGTTTTTCAGAATTATAGCGGATTTTAAAAAAATAAAAAAAGAGAGAACATTGTAGTTCTCTCTTTTCATCATGGATGATTCTTATAAGTCGTCAATGACTAAATAGATTTTTGCTACTGGGCCATGTACGCCAATCACTTTAATCAATTCAATATCTGCCGTTGAACTTGGACCTGAGATAATATTGATACAAGATGGCATACGCTCGCCTTGTTGTGCTTTATCGTGTAATACTTTCGCCACTTGTGCAACACGTGGAAGTACTTGGCTTTTACGTACAACAACAATCGATTTTTCAGGTAATAAACTCACTGAACGTCCACGATCTGCACTAGAGAATAAGACGATTCCGCCAGTTTCCGCCAAACCATATTCTGCATAAACCACACCAAGATTAGCTTTTTCAGAAAAACTAATATTATCTTGTGCCGTTTCTGGTGACCATGTATGGCAAGTATATTTCGCTTCAAGCGCCGCTGGAATACCAAGTGCGGTCAATCTTTCATCGGAATTAAGCACAACATCACCGCCGCCATATTTTTCACAGAGAGCAAGTAAGGTTTGTACTGCATCAGACTCTCTACACACATTTACATCCACCATCATGGTTTTAGCAGAATTGGTAAATTCATTCGCTAAATCAACCGCACTTAAATGAGTTAAACGCTCAGTTGGGTATGTATTGACTGGTACATCCATCGGTTCAGGTATGATAGCACGGGCTTTACCCATTTTCGCCGCTAATTTATTAAGAAAATTTTCGCGATTTTGTAAATCCATGCTTATTACCCTCTCTCTCTATTATTAAACCATTGACGGAAACTTTCGCCATCTGCTTGTGGTAAATCTCGTGCTTTTGTCCATTCACCCAATGCACCAAATGTAATTGGTGCTTTCCCATTTTTGATCAGCTTACCCGCTAATTTTGCACCGATATTCACACCTGTTTTCCATAGTGTTGGGTTGGCATTGGCTGTGGTGAAACCAAAAATAGATAAACGTTCCATCGCGGGAGTTTTACCTAACTCTACCATTTTCTCACGGTGTTTTAAGATTAACTGCGCTAATGGAATACGCACTGGGCAGACAGAGTTACACGCATTACATAAAGAACAAGCATACGGCAATTCTTTAAACTCATCGTAGCCACCCAATAATGGAGAAATCACTGCACCAATTGGCCCCGGGTAAATAGAACCATATCCATGACCACCGATTTGACGATATGCCGGACAAGTATTCAAACAAGCACCGCAACGGATACAACGTAAAACTTCTTGGAATTCAGACGCTAAAATATCTGAACGGCCATTATCCACAATAACCAAATGGAATTCTTCAGGACCGTCGGTTTCACCAGCAAGACGAGGACCGGTTAACCAAGTGTTATAACCAGTTAATTTCGCCCCTACCGCACTACGAGCAAGCATCGTAATTAACACATCCACCTCTTGGAAAGTTGGCGCTAAACGCTCCATTCCCATCACGGCAATATGTGTTTTTGGTAAGGTCGTCGCTAAACGTAAGTTACCTTCGTTTGTCACTAAACAAACTGAGCCGGTTTCCGCTACAGCAAAGTTACAACCACTGATACCGATATCAGCCTCTAAAAAATCTTGACGAATTTTTTCACGTACGAAACGCGTCATATCTTCAGGCGTTTCCTCACCTTCATAGCCGAGTTTTTCAGATAAATCTTTGCGGATTTGGTGACGATCTTTGTGAATTGCAGGCACAACGATATGGGATGGTTTATCACCTGAAATTTGTAATAGATATTCACCCAAATCGGTTTCGATCACTTGCATGCCCTCTTTTTCAAGCACTTCGTTTAAACCGATTTCTTCTGTCACCATGGATTTGGATTTTACGATTTTCTTCGCATTTTTCTCTAATGCTACTTTGCGAATATAAGCACTCGCTTCTTCGGCCGTTTCAGCAAAATACACTTTACCGCCATTTTCCATCACTTTTTCGCTTAATTGATACAAATAAGCATCTAAATTAGCTAAAACATGGTTACGAATCTGTTTAGATAAATCACGCCATTCTTCCCAATGACCTAATTCGTCCACCATTTTTTGACGGTTAGCCCCAATAGTTTCTTGAGCTTTCACCACCGCTTTACGCATGATGGTGTTATGCACTTCATGATCGACACGCGCTTTAAAAGGAAGATTACTGGTTTTCAATGACATCTTATTTCTCCCCTTGCATTAATACTTCCGCAATGTGCATCACTTTGATCTTGCTGCCTTCGCGTTGTAAACGACCACCAATATTTAATAAACAACTTACATCTGCACCGATTAAATATTGCGGTTCAACCTCTTCAATATGCTCAACTTTTTCTTTCACCATTTCGCCAGAAATCTCTGCCATTTTCACAGAGAAAGTTCCACCAAAGCCACAGCAAGTTTGTTGATTATGAATAGGAAGAAGATCTAACCCTTTTACACCTTTCAAGAGAGCGATTGGTTCATCAACAATGCCTAATTTACGAGTAAGACTACAAGAAGGATGATAAACCGCTTTACCAGGCAAATAGGCGCCAACATCTGTTACACCTAATTTATTGACGATGAAATCCGTTAAATCACAGAAACGTGCGACGACCTTTTTCGCTCGCTCAGCCCAACCTAACTCACCAGCTTTAGTGAAATAGTCAGGATAGTTTTTGATAGCATAAACACAGGAACCTGCAGGGGCAACAATGGGATAATCGTTCACTTCAAAGGTTTCGACTAAGTTTTTCATGCCAGGGATGGCTTGTTTGGTGTAACCGCTGTTTAATGCTGGTTGCCCACAACAGCCTTGTTTTTCAAGGAAGATAACATTACAACCGAGTTTTTCCAGTAGTAATACAGTGTTTTTTGCCACACCGCTCTTTACTACGTCGGCAATACAAGTAACGTAGAAATTTACGTTCATAAATAATTACTCCAACAATAATAGAAAATAAAAAGTAAAATATTCGATAAAAGTTAAGCAACCGCCCACAAAGTGCGGTTGCTTTTTGCCTCTATTTTAGAGCGCATAGAATAGCGGAATTAAGAAACTTGCGCAAAGGGCTGCAATGATACCGTAAACGACCATTGGTACAATCGTAGTCTTAATGATTGTTCCTTCTTTGTTTTGAATATTCAACACGGAAGAAACTGCTACGATATTATTAATACATACCATATTACCCATCGCACCACCGACTGATTGTAACGCCAGAATTAAAGTCACAGATAAACCTGTAGTTTCTGCTGTCGATAATTGTACGCTACCGAATGTTAAGTTAGATACGGTATTTGAACCTGAGAAAAATGCGCCTACAGCACCTAAGAAGGATGAGAAGATTGTCCAGTCACTACCGGTAACTTCTGCAAAGGTACGACCTATGATTTTTACCATAGAATGCTCGCCACCCACTAACATCAAGTTTACCATCACTAAGGCTCCCATTAAGGCAATAAATGGATTTTTTACTTGGCTTAAGCTTGTACTAAAAATGCCTTTTGTTCTGCTGAAGTTCACTCCGAAAAGTGGTAATGAAATTAATACGGTAATTACAAATGGAATTAACGCAGGTACATAAAGAAGTTTATAGCTTTCACTCACTTCTGAACCGAAGATATTTTTCAAACTAAAAATTAAACCTTTGCTGACTTCAAATGTGCCTAATGAACCTAACGCTGTGGAGAACCACACATCTTTGTTATTCATTAAGCCTTTTAAGCCTAATTCTGGAATACGTGTAACGATTAAGAATAAAATTAATAAACCGGTTGGTAGTAATGCTTTAGCAACTTGGCCTGCGCTAACAGCATTATTATCTAACTTGTTTTCAACTTTCGCTAAACCAATACCTTTATTCGCTACAAATACAGAAATAAAGAGACCAATTGCGCCACCAACTAATGATGGGAACTCATAGTTAAATTGTGCAATTAAGAAGTAAGGAATCACGCAAGAGAATACGCTGATATAAATGAAAACAATATTTTGACGGATTTCTTTCCAGGTCACCATGATGCGTAATGCCATCAATGGAATCACTAATGCCGCAATGGAGTGGATAAACGCTGTCATCGAACCAATTTCAAGAATCGATTTTGAATCTAATTTTAACGGACCAAAACCGAACCAAGTTGGTGTACCTACAGCTCCAAAAGAAACCGGAACCGAATTCATCACTAAAGCTAACATGGCGACTTTTAATGGATTAAAACCTAACCCCATTAAAATTGGAGCTGCAATCGCTGCTGGTGTACCAAAGCCGCTTGCCCCCTCAATCATAAAAGCAAATGCCCAACCGATAATCATTAATTGTGCAACTGGGTTTGGATTAATATTGCCTAACCATTTACGCATCGTATCAGTTGCGCCAGATACTTCTGAAAATTTGTTAAAGAGAATTGCACCAAAAATAACAGTAATTGGTGTTTGAACAGCCACGATTGCTGCAGTCACATTCGCACTAATTGTCACTATATCGGTATTAAAATGAAGAAGATGAACCCCCATTACTAGAGTTGCAATCCAAGGTAATGCAACATAAGAAGGTAATGCATTACGCTTTACCATTAAATAGATCAACAGGATGATCGGAAAAACACTAAGAATAAAAGATAGGGTCATACTTACTCCTCTTACATAACTAAAAATTGCGCGTATTCTATGGGTTTTAAAGAAAAAACCTATACCCTATTAAGTGAAATTTATTGAAAATGTGACAAAGATCTCATAATTTTTTAACATTTCCCTTTTATCCTTGTAACATTTTTTTAACTATTCAAAAAATCTGACAAAAATACAGAAATTGTGCTAGAAAATAAATTTTCATTACAAAAGGCATAATAAAAAAATCCTTGCAAAGATTGACTTCGCCAAGGATTTTTAAGTTTAAAATAGATTAAGAGACAATATCTTTAGTTGTTTATGGAATAAGGAAGAGATTCAATTTTCAGAACTGTTCCATCTTCAGGTAAACGGAAATGCGTCCCTTCTTCTAAATCGTTGTTCATCACCACTTGTAACCATAAAACACCGTCAAAATTGACCGCACTTACGATCGAGCCCGTTTTACGCCAAGCCGTTTCTAACTGCATTTCAATTTCGCTGCCGATTTTCGGTGTAACAGCTGTTTCCCCTGAAAGCACATACATCCCACGTTTATTGGCACCACGATATTTTGCTCGAGCAACAGTTTCCTGCCCGATATAACACCCTTTAGTAAAAGAAATCGCTTGTTCAATAGCTTGTAGATTTAATGCCTGCGGGATAAATTCATTTTGCGTTTCCGCACTCAAGCTTGGTAAGCCCGATTGAATATCCGCACAAAGCCATTGTTTTTCATCGCCATTGAAGGTGACATCTAACGGGGTAGGATTGATCAAAATTGTGCGATTTTCATCAATATCCAAGATGATTTGTGCTTGAATTCGACCGCACTTTTCACCAATCAAGCCAACAATTTGCCAATCTAATACTTGAAAAGTCACTTTTGAAAACACGGCGTATTTTTTTAAATGCTCGAGTGGAGTAAATAAATTTTTCGGCATTAAAATCAAAAACTGCTCAGATGAAAGCTTAATTAAGCGAAACAACGAGTTCATTTTGCCTTTAGGATCGCAATGCGCGGTAAGCGTTGAAGCGCCAGCTGCTAAATGCACCACATCACACGTTAATTGGCCTTGCAGATATTTCTCCGCATCCACGCCCGCCACTTCCACCAAATCATATTGGTTTAATGAAATAAATGTTGCCATGATTTTTCCTATTCAAGGTTTTGAATTTGCTCACGCATTTGTTCGATTAATACTTTTAATTCCACGGCAGAAGCGGTGATATCAGCATTAATGGATTTTGATGCCAACGTGTTAGATTCACGATTCAGTTCTTGCATCATAAAATCCAGTTTACGACCTACTGCCCCACCTTTTTTCAAGATGTTGTTGGTTTCTTTCACATGCATTTGCAAACGATCTAATTCTTCTGCCACATCCACGCGTTGCGCCAATAAAATCATTTCTTGTTCAACACGTTGTGGATCAAGTTGAATCTTCGCTTCTTCAAAACGTTGCAATAAACGCTCACGCTGCCATTGTAAAACTGCCGGCATTTGTGACCGCACTTTTTCGGCTTCCACGGTGATGCCATCAAGACGCTGTTGAATAATGGCTTGCAATTTTTCGCCTTCACGTCCACGCATTGCAATAAATTCCACCAACAATTCATCGAAAGCTGTCAACAAATCTTGACTGATGGCATCTAAATCTTGCTCAGTCGCTTCCACCACGCCGGGATAACGCAATACATCCGTTAAATTGATTTCGCCCTCACCTGCTTGCGCCTTAATCCATTGTAAAGATTGAATAACTTGATTCGCCAACTCTTTATTTAAATTGAGTTCAGCCGCTGCTTGTTTTTTGCTATCAATACGCAATGAACATTCAATTTTACCGCGAATGAGATTTTGACGAAGTTTCTCACGCAAAGCATTTTCCAAGCCTCTAAATTGCTCTGGCAAGCGGAAAAAGTTTTCCAAATAACGTTGGTTAACCGAACGAATTTCCCAAACTGCATCGCCCCAAGCTTTCTTGATTTCAAGGCGTGCAAAAGCTGTCATACTATAAATCATAAGCGCTCTCCTACTATTGTCTCTCGTCTTAATTGATTTGGTGGCTATTTTATCGGGAAAGTGCTGTCATTTCTACCGTACATTTTGTAGAAGAATTTTGTTTCTTCTACTTTACACACTGTAAAGATTAAAATACAATCATCGTAAATTTATTATTACAATTAAAGGAAAGTAAAATGAACAAGACTGTAGGAAGTACCTTACTTGTTGCTGGAACCATGATTGGGGCGGGGATGCTGGCAATGCCGCTCACCTCTGCAGGGATTGGCTTAACGGCGACGGTTTTCTTATTAATTGGCTTGTGGGCGGTGCTCACTTTCACCGCGTTGTTATTCGTGGAACTGTATCAAACCGCTGACAGTGATGCAGGGATCGGCACACTTGCTGCACAATATTTTGGTAAAGCAGGGCGAATTATTTCCACTGCTGTTTTAATTGTCTTTTTATATGCCTTAATTGCTGCTTATGTGAGTGGTGGTGGATCCTTATTAATGGATTTACTCCCTGCCATGGGCGATAAAGACACCATGAATAAGATCGCAGTGCTTGTATTCACCATTTTCTTTGGTAGTTTTATTGTTATCGGCACCCACAGTGTGGATAAAATTAATCGTGTCCTATTCTTTGTGATGATTGCCACTTTTATCTTAGTGCTCGCATTAATGTTACCAAACATTAAATTTGATAACTTAATGGCGATGCCGATTGATAATGCCTTAATTATTTCTGCAAGCCCTGTATTTTTCACGGCATTTGGCTTCCACGGCTCGATTCCTAGCTTAAATAAATACTTAGACGGTAATGTGAAATCCTTACGCATTGCAATTTTAGTGGGTTCTGGCATCACATTATTTGCTTACTTTTTGTGGCAACTTTCGACGCACGGCTTACTCAGCCAAAATGAGTTCTTACAAATTTTACGTGAAGACGCCACATTAAATGGCTTAGTGAAAGCAACCTTAGAAATCACCCAAAGCCCAATTATTGCGAATGCGGTAAAAATCTTCTCCACTTTGGCGTTGGTCACCTCATTCTTAGGGGTGGCATTAGGCTTATTAGAATGTATTGAAGACTTGCTCAAGCAATCTTTTAATATTCATGCAGGGCGCATTTCATTAGGTTTAATGACCTTTATTCCCCCAGTGCTTTTCTCCCTTTTCTATCCGGAAGGTTTTATTCTCGCTCTGGGTTATGCTGGTCAAATGTTCGCGTTCTACGCAGTGGTTTTACCGGTAGCATTAGTTTGGAAAGCACGCTCAATTCATCCTAACTTGCCATACAGAGTATGGGGCGGTAAAGCATTGTTAGTACTTGTATTGGTGCTCGGGGTGATGATTACTTCGATTCCTTTTGCTATCCGAGCAGGTTATTTACCTTTTGTTGTCGGTTAAAATGAGCGAAAAAAAGACCGCACTTTTAAGGTGCGGTCTCTTTTATTTGTTTTCATATACATGTGCCACTAACTGACCATTCAAGTATTCGCCAATATACACTTGCTCAATCGTCATGTTCTGTTTTTCTAACTCAGCTTTAACCCATTCTTCATCACGATCAATAATTTCTAAAACATCATCATCTAATTGTCCATCAACAATTAATGGATAACGTAAGTTATCATCGCCGTATTGAATAATCGAGAGTTGCCCATTTTGTTCGAATACCGCACGTTTAACCGTTTTGATTTCATAAATACCGGCAGCACGTAACTTAAACATGAGGTCATTAGCAGTAATACTGTGTTTCATACATTCAGCGGTTTTAACCTTACCGTTTGAAATCACCCAAACAGGTTTACCATCAATCAAAGATTTAACTAATTTGTTATGATTTTTGATAAAACGGAGGGTAAAAACCAATAATGTCCAAAGCACGAGCACGAGAGAGAACTGGAATACCCCAATACTATCGCTATAAATCACACCACCAATAATGCCACCTAGCACATAGTTTTGTACCTGATCCATCGCGGAAGTCGGTGCAAGGTTACCTTTTCCCATTAAGTTAATTTGGAGTACCAGTCCAATAATACCCATGGCCAATTTCAAGCCTAATAATGTGTAGCCATCCATTATTTATCCTCCTTATCAATCACAGTAACATTAGGGTTTACTAAGTTAATTGGGGATAAGGTATACGCTGAAAAATCATTATTAAAATGGACTTCGAAATACTGATCCCGAATATTTAAAATCATGCCGTTCATTAATGTACGGCTATTGGTACGAATATCTTCTTTCTGTAAATTTTGACTATCTTTCACCGAATTTAAAAATGTCACCACGCTAGAGATATCAGCTGCATAGACTTCATTTTGCTCATATTGCTTATATTGCACACCGAGCAAGAAAATAATTAATAAAAGAAAGATAATACTGAGATCGCGATATTTGGTTTGTAACCGATGACGTAAATATAAGCTTGTCACCACAAGCAATGCACCTAACGAGACAAAAATGGCGATATATTTAAAATAACCTTCAAAAGACATCGCATTTTCTAAAAAAGCAAAAGAGAAAAAAGACATTTGTCATTCCTAATTTTAAAGAGAAAAACAGGTTGCCAATGTAGCACAAGGAAAACTGGCTGGCTATTTTTATTACATAAATTAAATTCGTTTTTCCGAAAAATCCCTTTTATAATGACCGCACTTTTGAAACAAAAAGAGAAAAATATGAAAGCAATTCAGCCCGAAGATCAGGGATATTGGCTATTCACCAAAGGATCGACGCTTTATTGGCAGGAAAATGATCTGCCTTTTGGAGCAGCAAAGGAACTCGACCTCACAACACAAAAAGCAATGTTGCTCGGGAAATGGAAATCACAACCTTTATGGCTTGTGGCAGAAAATGATCAAGATGAACGAGAATACCTTTCCTTACGGAGTTTGTTGTCCTTACCGACTGAAGATTTTCATTTATTAAGCCGGGGCATCGAAATCAATCATTTTTTGAAAACCCACCAATTCTGCGGAAAGTGCGGTCAAAAAGCGGAACAAACTCACGATGAGCTTGCGGTTCAATGTACAAGTTGTGGCTATCGCACTTATCCAGTTATTTGCCCTTCGATTATTGTCGCCGTTCGCCGTGGTACTGAGATTTTATTAGCCAACCATAAACGCCATTACACGCCTGGCAAAGCGGGGATGTACACCACGCTAGCTGGTTTTGTGGAAGTGGGTGAAACCTTCGAAGATGCCGTTCGTCGCGAAGTGTTTGAAGAAACCGGCATTCGCATTAAAAATATTCGCTATTTCGGTAGTCAACCTTGGGCGTTCCCGAATTCACAAATGGTGGGCTTTTTAGCTGATTACGACAGCGGAGAAATTCAACTGCAAGAAACAGAACTGCATGATGCACAATGGTTTTCTAGCGCGGCCCCCTTGCCAGAATTACCGCCAACAGGTACTATCGCACTCAAATTAATTAATGCTACGCTTGAGCTTTGCAAAGCGGAACAAAATAAATAAAGGAAAGCCCATGTCTGAATTAAAAAATGATCGTTATTTAAGAGCCTTATTACGTGAACCAGTGGATATGACACCCGTATGGATGATGCGACAAGCGGGACGCTATTTGCCTGAATATAAAGCAACACGCGCTGAAGCGGGCGATTTTATGTCTCTTTGCCGTAATGCGGATTTAGCTTGCGAAGTCACCTTACAACCACTTCGTCGCTATGCTTTAGATGCGGCTATTTTATTTTCAGATATTCTGACTATTCCTGATGCGATGGGATTAGGCTTAAGTTTTGGTGCAGGTGAAGGCCCGAAATTTGCCCATCCAATTGAAAACAAAAGTGCGGTTGAAAATTTACCGATTCCTGACCCTGAAGGCGAACTTCAATATGTGATGAATGCTGTTCGCACAATTCGTCGCGAACTAAAAGGCGAAGTGCCACTGATTGGTTTCTCTGGTAGCCCGTGGACACTGGCAACTTATATGGTTGAAGGTGGTAGCAGCAAAACCTTCAATAAAATCAAAAAAATGATGTATGCCGAACCGCAAACCTTACATCTTTTATTAGATAAAGTAGCGGATTCCGTGATTTTATACCTAAACGCACAAATCAAAGCAGGTGCACAAGCGGTCATGGTGTTTGATACCTGGGGCGGTGTATTAGGTCATCGTGAATATTTAGACTTCTCTCTGCAGTATATGCACAAAATCGTCGATGGTTTAATTCGTGAACACGATGGTCGTAAAGTACCGGTGACTTTATTTACTAAAGGTGGCGGGTTATGGTTAGAAGCCATGGCAAATACAGGCTGTGATGCTCTCGGATTAGACTGGACAGTTAATTTGGCTGATGCGAAAGCGCGTGTGGGCCATAAAGTGGCACTACAAGGCAATATGGATCCAAGTGTGTTATATGCACCAACAGAGCGTATTGAGCAAGAAGTGCAGTCAATTTTAGCTGATTTTGGACAAGGCAGTGGCCATGTATTTAACTTAGGTCATGGAATCCACCAAGACGTGCCGGAAAGTGCACCAAAAATCTTCGTGGATGCCATTCATGAATTCTCAAAAGCCTATCATAAATAAGCGAGAAAAAAATGCGAAATCCAATTCACAAGCGCCTCGAAAATGTTGAAAGCTGGCAACATCTGACCTTTATGGCTTGCTTATGCGAACGTATGGCACCGAACTTTGCCCTGTTTTGTCAAATGACCGAAGAGGAGCAAGCTGAAAAGACCTATCACAACATTTTAAATTTAGTGTGGGAATTTCTAACGGTCAAAGGAGCAAAAATCAATTTCGAAAACCAATTAGAGAAGCTCGAAGAGATTATTCCTGATGTGAATGATTATGACTTCTTTGGTGTGGTACCTGCTCTTGATGCTTGTGAAGCGCTAGGTGAATTGTTGCATGCTATTATCGCTGGCGAAACACTTGAAAAAGCGATTCAAATTAGCCAAATTTCGTTAGGTACGGTTTGTTCTTTGTTAGAAACTCAAGAAAATCGTGATCTTTCTGAGACCGAGCTAAAAGCTCGCGAAGAAATTGAAGAGGAGCTAGACCTTCAATGGCAAATCTATCGCTTACTCAAAGACTGTGAAAAACGCGATATAGACTTGATTTTATCCCTCCGAAACGAGATTAAACAGGAGGGAATCTCCAACATTGGTATAAAAATTGAGCAATAACGTGAGATTTGTCACAATTTTTGCAAATCGGGCTTTTATTTCCCGCTCAGTTAGATTAGACTTGCCCAAGCCGTAGCAGTTAAAAGCTACGCTTATTTGAATAGAGTCAAATTTTAATTTAACAGAAGGTACAAATTTATGAACAAAACAGATTTAATCGATGCAATTGCAAGTGCAGCTGAATTAAACAAAAAACAAGCTAAAGCTGCATTAGAAGCTACATTAGCAGCTATCACTGGTAGCCTTAAAAAAAGTGAACCTGTTCAATTAATCGGTTTCGGTACATTCAAAGTAAACAAACGTGCAGCACGTACTGGCCGTAACCCACAAACTGGTGCAGAAATCAAAATCGCAGCATCTAAAGTTCCTGCATTCGTATCTGGTAAAGCATTAAAAGACGCAATCAAATAATTGCTCTTAAAACGAATTCTAATTGAACCCTGCTTTGTCAGGGTTTTTTGTTGCCTAAATTTTAGCTTTACAATCATTATTTTGCCGATATAATTCCGAACCGAAACTTATTATGGAATATAAATAATGAAACGAAACATTCAACACCGAAATACCCAACAGCGCAGACATGCCATCATGCAACTTCTGCAAGAACAAGGTGAAGTCAGTGTAGAACAGCTAGTACAGTTATTTGATACCTCTGAAGTGACGATTCGCAAAGATCTCACTGCATTAGAAAGTAATGGTTTCCTTCTTCGTAAATACGGTGGTGCCATTTTAATGCCACAAGAAATCATCGAAGAAGAACAAGATGATGAACTTTCGCAACGAAAGTTAGTCTTAGCTAAAGCGGCAGCAGAACGTATTCGTGATCACAATCGAATTATTGTGGATAGTGGCAGCACGACCGCCGCCTTGATTAAACAACTTAATCGCAAGCAAGGCTTGGTTGTGATGACGAATTCGCTTTCGGTGGCGACAGCATTACGTTCACTCGAAAATGAACCGACACTCTTAATGACGGGAGGCACTTGGGACACGCGTTCTGAATCCTTCCAAGGCAATATTGCTGAGCAAGTGCTACGTTCTTATGATTTTGACCAATTATTTATTGGGGCTGATGGCATTGATTTAGAACGTGGTACAACGACATTTAATGAGTTGGTTCGCTTAAGCCAAGTGATGGCTGAAGTATCTCGTGAAGTGATTGTGATGGTGGAATCACAAAAAATTGGCAGAAAAATGCCAAATGTGGAATTAACCTGGCAGCAAATTGATGTACTGATTACAGATAACAAATTATCTCAGGCCGATAAAGACGCCATAATGGCGCAAGGCGTAGAAGTAATTTGTGTAGATGTGGCATAAAGTGCGGTCAGAAAAATAAGACTTTTAATTTTATTAAATAAGGAAAAACTATGTGTGGTATTGTTGGTGCGGTAGCACAACGTGATGTAGCAGAAATTTTAATTAATGGTTTACACCGCTTAGAGTATCGTGGTTACGACTCTGCGGGTGTTGCTGTCGTGGATCCAAACCATGAATTACACCGCGTGCGCTGCTTGGGTAAAGTAAAAGCCCTTGATGAAGCGGTTGCAGTAAAACCATTAATCGGTGGTACAGGGATTGCACACACGCGTTGGGCAACCCATGGTGAACCATCTGAAGCCAATGCTCACCCGCATACTTCGGGTAACTTTGCTGTCGTACATAACGGCATTATCGAAAATCACGAAGAATTACGTGAATTACTTAAATCACGTGGTTATGTGTTTAATTCTCAAACTGATACCGAAGTAATTGCACACCTTGTTGAATGGGAAATGCGTACAGCCTCTACTCTGCTTGAAGCCGTACAAAAAACCGTGAAACAACTTACCGGTGCATACGGTATGGTGGTATTAGATCGCGAACATCCAGAACATTTAGTGGCTGCACGTTCAGGCAGCCCATTAGTAATTGGTTTAGGGATTGGTGAAAATTTCCTGGCATCTGACCAACTCGCGTTATTAAGCGTGACTCGTCGTTTCATCTACTTAGAAGAAGGCGACATTGCAGAAATTACACGTCGCACCGTGGATATTTACGATGCGAATGGTCAAAAAGTAGAACGTGAAGTACACGAGTCTAACCTTGAAAATGATGCGGCAGAAAAAGGCAAATTCCGCCATTTCATGCAAAAAGAAATCTATGAGCAACCAAATGCATTAATCAACACCATGGAAGGACGTATCCTTCACAATAACGTGATTGTGGATGCTATTGGTAATGGCGCAGCTGAAATTTTAGAAAAAGTTGAACACATTCAAATCGTGGCTTGTGGTACCTCTTATAATGCAGGGATGACTGCTCGTTACTGGTTTGAAGCACTTGCTGGCGTGAGCTGTGATGTCGAAATCGCATCTGAATTCCGCTATCGCAAATTTGTCACTCGCCCAAATAGCTTATTAGTGACCATCTCTCAATCAGGTGAAACGGCAGATACTCTTGCCGCACTTCGCTTAGCAAAAGAAAAAGGTTACATGGCTGCCTTAACAATCTGTAACGTATCAAGTTCATCTTTAGTACGTGAATCGGATCTTGCATTCATGACTCGTGCAGGCGTTGAAGTCGGTGTGGCATCAACCAAAGCATTTACCACTCAGTTAGCAGCATTATTAATGTTAGTGACTGCAATCGGTAAAGTAAAAGGCAATATCTCAAACGAAAAAGAAGTGGAAATTGTAAAAGCGTTACAATCACTTCCGGCTGAAATTGAAAAAGCCCTTGCCTTTGATAAAGACATCGAAACATTAGCAGAAGACTTCGCTGAGAAAAACCATGCGCTTTTCTTAGGTCGTGGTGAGTTCTACCCTATCGCAATGGAAGCTTCATTGAAATTAAAAGAAATTTCTTATATCCATGCTGAAGCTTATGCGGCAGGTGAATTAAAACACGGTCCATTAGCCTTAATCGATGCAGACATGCCGGTTATCGTGGTCGCACCAAATAATGAATTACTTGAAAAAGTGAAATCAAACATTGAAGAGGTACGTGCTCGTGGTGGTCAACTTTATGTATTCGCCGATAAAGAAGCAGGCTTCACACCAAGCGAAGGCATGAAAATTATCACCATGCCAAAAGTGAATGAAATTATTGCACCAATTTTCTACACCGTTCCTATGCAATTATTGTCATACCATGTGGCATTAATTAAAGGAACCGACGTGGATCAACCTCGTAACTTAGCAAAATCGGTAACCGTAGAATAAAGTGCGGTTGAAAATTAGCACGTTTTAATACAAAAAAGCACAGGTTTAATCCTGTGCTTTTTGTTTAAATAAACCGATAACCGTTTTCTGTCACTTCCAAAATTGAGGCATAATCCTTTCGCCAATCGCCTAACACTATTCGTGTGTACTCTTTTTCCTGATGAATGCCTTCTCGATGTGTATGACCGTGAATTAACCAATTAACGCCAAATTCTTTTACCGTTTGTGCCGTAAACGCTAAATTCACATCCATAATATCCAGCGACTTATATTGCTTATCTTGTTTACTCTTCGCGCGAATTTTCTCTGCAATTTTTAACCGCACTTTTAGTGGCAAACATAAAAACAGCCTTTGTCGCCATTTTTGATGCACTTTTCGGCGAAATTGTTGATATTTCACATCATCAACACATAACGTATCACCATGACAAATTAAGGTTTTCACACCATAAAGATCAACACAATAATAGTCCGGCAATAACGTTAAGCCACAATCTTGTGCAAATTTTTTCCCTACAAGAAAATCTCGATTACCATGAATGAAATAACAATCAATGCCCTTTTCTGTCAGGTTTTTAATCAACTGTTTGACTTGTGAGATTAAAGGTGAAGTTTCATCATCACCAATCCAAAAATCAAAAAGATCCCCCAGAATATAAACCGCTTGCGCTTCTTGTGCTTTGTTTTGCATAAAATCGTTAAAAAGTGCGGTTAATTCCGGATGCGTTTCGCTCAAATGAAGATCTGCAATAAAATAAATGGGTTTCATAACTATTCCGTCATTTTTTTCATTAGATTAGCACACATTTTTGTGTAATTTGCTATACTTTCCAAAAATTTTAATAAGGTATTTTCTATGTTAAAAATCGCCAGAATTCTTATCGTTGCACTTTGTTGTATTTTAATTTGTGTGCTTGGTACGATCTATTCCTTTATTCGTTTCAGAAATCCAAGCAATGTGGGCATTATGGCTCGCTGGTTTGGACGTTTATTCCCTTTATTTGGCTTAAATGTAGAACACCGCTTTCCACAAAATAAAGAGAATATGCCGCGCTGTATTTACATCGGTAACCACCAAAATAATTTCGATATGGTGACCATCTCTTACATGGTACTTCCACGCACGGTAAGTGTGGGTAAAAAAAGCCTAATTTGGATTCCATTCTTCGGTATTTTATATTGGGTGACGGGCAATATTTTCTTAGATCGTGAAAATCGCTCTAAAGCACACAGCACCATGACGGAACTTGCTCGTCGTATCAATAAAGATAACCTGTCAATTTGGATGTTCCCTGAAGGCACACGTAGCCGTGGTCGTGGTTTATTGCCATTCAAAACAGGCGCATTCCATGCGGCGATTGCGGCTGGTGTGCCAATTGTGCCCGTTGTGTGTTCGACGACGCATAACAAAATTGATTTAAATCGCTGGGATAACGGCAAGGTGATTTGTGAAATGATGGACCCGATTGATGTATCATCATACACAAAAGACAATGTTCGCGAACTTGCCTCTTACTGCCATGATTTAATGGAAAAACGCATTGCCGAACTCGATGCGGAAATTGCACAAGGAAAATAATATGTTGCGTCTTTCTCGTCGCCAATTATTAAAAACTACCGCAATTTCAACCGCACTTGCTGCCACACCTCAATCGGTATTAGCGGCATCCCGTGAAAAATTAACTATTCCTCCATTGATGGAAGCGAAACGTGGCCGTCCCATTATTCTTAATATGGAAGAAACCGGCTACAAGTTAGATGGTTCCCATATTGTCAGTGTATGGGGCTTTAACGGCAATTATCTTGGACCCACTATTCGCATAAAATCGGGTTCTTTTGCAAAACTCAATTATCACAATAATTTGCCACAAAGCATTGCTCTCTATATTCAGGGATTACAAGCCAGTGGCGAATTATTTGGCGGCGCCGCAAAAGTCCTCAAAAAAGGGGAATCTTGGGCCCCAATCATTCCAATTGACCAACCTGCTGCGACTTGTTGGTATCGCTCTGCGACCTTGGCTAACTCGGCTTATCAAACCTATCGCGGCATCGTCGGGATGTGGTTGATTGAAGATGATCAAAGCTTAAAATCTCAGCTACCTCATAAATACGGTGTGGACGATATTCCATTAATCTTACAAGACATGGAATTTAACGGCGACGGATTGCAATTATTTAAGCAAAATCAACCGCACTTTGTCGGCAATCGTCTTCTTGTGAATGGACAAGAAGCGCCTTATCTTGAAATCCCGCGCGGTTGGATACGTTTACGTTTGCTCAATGCTTCATTAGCAAGAGCCTACGATCTCCGTTTAGATAACGAACAAGACATGTTGCTCATTGCAAGAGATTTAGGCTTTTTACCACAAGGCAAAGCGATTAACTCTCTTATTCTTGCACCAGGCGAACGCGCAGAAGTGCTAGTCAATTTAAGCGAAGGGGAAGGTGTATCACTTATTTCGGGCGTAAAACGTGGTTTCTTTGATAAAATCAAAAATGTCTTCAGTTCAGGTAATGATTTTGCCGATAACACTGTTTTAGAACTTCGTCCACTTGGTGAAATCTCTGCATTCAACAAAAAAATGAATGAGTCATTCAATACTGATGCCACGGCTATGCTCGAAAGTAAAATCGCCCAAGAACGCACCTTTGAACTAGATGTGACTAACGGCTTAATTAACAAACAACGTTTTGATCCGCGTCGAGTTGATGTTTCAGCTAAAGTCGGTACTGTCGAACGTTGGATTATCAACAGCTCGTTGCCTGTCGGTTTTACCATTCAGGGTGCAAAATTTGTTATTGAAAATCAAGATGACGTCAATATCAGTCCCACTGAACTTGTTTGGAAAGACACCGTTTGGGTGAAAAAGAAAGTACAAATTTTAGTAAAATTTGAGCAACCTTCATCAAATAGCCATCCTTTTTTATTTGGTGCATCAAATTTGATGTTAGCTGATATGGGATGTATCGGAATGATGGTTATTCAATAAAACCAACTTATTACATAAAAAGGAATCAAAAATGAAAAAACTAACCTTCTTCTTAGCAACAATGTTCCCAATCATAGCCCTAGCTATAACCGAACAATCAAAAGACACTAAACAACAAGCTGACGAGCCCCATATTTATCTTTCTATCTTTGATAGAACTCAAATGCCCTCAGTTGATTTACATAAAAAAGAAATTTCTCGTTCTAATAAAAATGAGAAAGTATGTTGGATTGCAACAGGAGATTTCAGAAAAACTGTCAATGTCACTGAAACATTCAAAGCACAGGCTAAAAGTCAAATGGAGTTCAATGACGCGACTAATGGACAAATAACATCATCCCCTAATAAAAAAACTCACAGCATTAGTTATACTGCCAAACCGTTAGAAAATGGAAAATATGTAACAAATTGCTGGGAATTCGGTCGATGGGACCCTACCGGTAAATATGTACTTACTGTAAAAATTGGAAAACATGAATTTGAAAAACAAGTTTTCTATGTAACTGAGTAATTAAAAATATCCAAAAATGACTGCACTTTAAATGGTAATATTTGGTAACTTAAGTCTAAAAAGCCGCCTGAAATTCAATTTTCAGGCGGTCTTTGTTTATTCTAAGAACGATGACAAACCAACTCATTATTCAAGGAGCAAAACTTGAATCAAGTACAACAAATATTTGATTATGCTGCCAAACAATATGCTACGCACCCAGAATATCTTTGGTCGAAATTTCCAGAATATGCAATCTTGCGTCATGGCAATGGTAAAGGAAAATGGTATGCACTTATCGGCAAAATTACGAAGATTAGATTGGGTTTACAAGAAGAAGGCACAACAGATTTCATCAATCTCAAATGTCCACCCGATATGGTAAGCATCTTACAGCAATCACCTAATTTCTTACCCGCTTACCATATGAACAAAACCCATTGGCTAACGATTGTGTTAGATCATGGCGTAGAAACCGAAGAAATCTTTAAGTTGTTGGATTGGAGTTATGATTTAACAAAATAGAAAAATCACATGGACAAATGGCTGCACTTTCGTGTTTCTTTACTTTAATTGTCGCTAGTAGGATAATAAATGAAAACCATTATCAAAATACAAGTGTTAGACTTGTTTCATTATAAGGAGATAACCATGACAATGAATAGACGTGATTTTTTAAGAATGAGCGCAGCACTTACGGCAGCGGGCATGTCGCCTTCTCTCTTTGCGGCAACAAAAGAGCAATTTACCATTTATGGTGCACCCGCGATGCCAAGTGTGACCATTGCGGTGGCGGCAGCACAAGGTAAATTAGCCAAACAAGCAGATGTATCGTTAGAGATTTGGCGTTCGCCTGATCAGTTGCGCGCGGGTGTAGCAAGTGGTCAATTTAAAGTGATGATGAGCCCGAGTAATGTGGGCGTGAATTTACGTAATCAAGGGCAACAAGTTGGCATGGTGAATATTCTCACCAATGGGATTACGCAGTTGATGTGTAAAGGTGGCGCTATTACTTCACCGCAAGAATTGGTGGGTAAAAAAATCCTTGTGCCATTTAAAAACGATATGCCAGACATCGTATTGCAAGCTTTACTGAAAAAACTGAATATTGATATTAATAAAGTGGAGATCACCTATGCGGCAACGCCAACTGAAGCAATTGGTTTGTTCTTGCTTAAAGACTTCCATGCGGCCATCTTGCCAGAACCAATGGCAAGTGCCGTTGTGCTGAAAGCTAAAATTGTTGGTACGGAGATTGTACGCGGCTTTGATTTAGTGAAAGAATGGGGTCAAGCATTTAATACCAAACCACTTATTCCAATGGCGGGCATTATTGCTAACGAAGAATATTTCCATGCGCACAAGGCGCAGTTTGATCTACTTCACCAAGATTTAAGTGATGCGTTAAACTGGATTATGGCTAACCGCAAAAGTGCGGCTGAAATTGGCGCTAATTATCTACCAGCACCAGAAGCCGCTATTGAAATGGGCTTAGACGGTGCACGCTTAACAGTAACCAAAGCCAGTGAACTAAAAAATGAAATCATGCAATTCTATGAAACCTTGATGGAGTTCAATCCAAAACTCTTAGGTGGTAAATTACCAGATGATAAATTCTTCTTGGCTTAATTTGAAACTGAATCACATAACATGATTAAAACTGACAAAATCCGTAAACCACAACCGGTCCTGTTTTACATCATCGACTACCTCTGGAGCGGCTTTACCGGCTTGAGTGTGGCGATGATGGTAGTTGCCTTGTGGGCTTGGGGCAGCTCAGTATTTGGTGAATTTATGCTGCCTGCTCCCGCGGATGTTTTTCAAAAAGCCCTTGATTTGCTCGATCATTTCCAACAAAACGAAATCGGTATTTCATTATGGCGTTCTGTGGTTGGTATTGCCATTGCATTAGTCGCAGGCTTAGCGGCAGGGCTGATTGCGGGGAGCTTTAAAACCGCTATGGCATTGCTTAAACCTGTCATTACGATTTTGTTAGCCATGCCGCCAATTATTTGGGTTGTGATGGCCTTATTTTGGTTTGGCTTTGGCAATCCTAGCGTGCTATTTACCATTATCGTATTAGTCGCCCCGCTGACCTTTGCCAGTGCCGCCATGGGCATGGCAAGTGTAAACAAACAACATGAAGAATTGTTTGATGCGTACAAACTCGGATTGTGGAAGAAAATCCGCTATTTGTACGTTCCCCATCTCACAGGCTATGTGATTTCCAGTATTGGCGTCGCGGTTGCGATGGGCGTAAAAGTGGTAATTATGGCAGAGCTTTTGGGTGCCAATGAGGGGGTGGGGGCACAGATTGCCGATGCCAGAGCCATGTTAGATACATCAACGGTCATGGCTTATGTGCTGTTGGTGATTGTGTTTGTTTCACTCTTTGAATATTTGATTACCAAGCCATTGGAAATTCTGTTTATGCCGTGGAGAAGATAATGCTGAGTTTAAAAAATGTGCGTTTTGAAATTCTCCGCGATCCCATCGTGCGCGATTTCAGTATGGATTTACAACCGGGCGAAGTGAAAACTTTATTCGGCCCTAGTGGCTGTGGCAAAACGACTGTACTGCGTTTAATTTCAGGTTTGGAAACGCCAAAATCGGGCGAAATCAATAATACATTCCGTAAAACGGGGTTTCTGTTTCAAGAAAATCGTCTATTAGAAAATCTCACTGCCATGCAGAATATCGCCATTTTTATGGATAATCCTAATGAAAATGAAATCATTGCGCTGGCAGAAAAGATCGGGCTTTCTTCGGGTGATTTGAATAAATACCCGACCGAATTATCAGGCGGTATGGCAAAACGCGTAGCATTTTTACGTCTATTGCTATGTGGCTGTGATTTAGCCTTATTGGACGAACCTTTTGTCGGTTTGGATCGCGATTTACGGGATATTTTAGCCGCCATGTTAGTGGAAAAAATTGAACAGCAAGGCATGGCTTGCATTTTAGTGACGCACGATCGTTTTGAAGCAGCTCGATTAAGCCGAGAGATTATGCAGCTTTCTCCAAAAGGGATGGATGTGCAAAATGTGATTACCTTGCCAACGCCATTATCCGAACGTAATTCAGCCTTTGAAGAAACCGTAGTCGCACGCGAATTTCAAGGAATCCATTACTATGAATAATTTCTTTACCCATCCGATGCGACCCTTCTTTGTTGGTGCAGCCATTCTTGCGATTGTTGGTGCATTGAGCTTTTTCATCAGCCCCGATGATCTCATCCTACACCGCAAAATTTTCTTAGAATTTATGCTACCAGCCGCATACGGCGGCTTTCTGACAGCCTCCATGCTCGAATGGACAAATTACAAAGGTAATTTAAAACCTATTGCGACGATTTTAGCAGTGCTCTTGCTTGCAGGATTGGTGTTATTGCCATTTTCCCCGCAAACCGCCTCGTTTTTAGTGGCAGCTTATTGGCTCGCGTTGTTACTCTTTTGTGCTTGGCTATTTTGGTTGGATCGCAATACCGACAATTTTACTTTACTGATGTTACTTGCAGCATTTATGGTTTGTCAGACAGCTTACGCCATGACTGATAGTCTGAAATTATTGCGAGCACAGGTGCATTTGAATATGGCAGCAGTGATGTTTGTATCAATCCGAGTCAGCATTCTATTAGGCGCAGAGGCACTGAAAGAAAGTACATTGAAAGATCCCGTATTCATCCCAAATGTCGTGTATAAAAATATCGCGATTACATTTTTATTACTTCATACCGCAGCAGAGCTTTGGTTGCCTGCACAAACAGCCGCTTTTACAGCCTTTGCCGTTGGCTTTATTTTGCTTGCCAAGTTACGCGAATTACATCATCACGAACTGCTACGTAAACATTACGTACGCACTTATTATTTCCTTCAACTGTTCGCCGCGATTGGTTATTTGTGGATTGGCATAAATAAATTAATTGATGAGCCTACTGCCGATCCGTTACACATGGTAACACTTGGTGGCATTCTCGGCAGTATGATGATGATTTGGCTCACTGCGGGATTATGGCATAGTGGCTTTACGAAACTGGATTACCCAAAACTCTGTCGCCTTGCCGTGCTTTGCCTTTTCACGGCGGCGCTTTCCCGAGCTTGTTTAATGTATGTGGACGAGCTATTTTTTATCACGGTTCCGGCTATTTTAATTGCCATTGTGTTTGTGCTTTATCTCGCAACCTTTGTGCCGATATTCCGAAACAACGCGTTTACGGATGATCCGGAATAATGACCAATCCGCACATCAATGTGCGGATTTTTGATATTTTTTAGACCGCACTTAATAGGCTTTTAATTGGGCCATGGCTTTACAATCTGCAGCTTGATGATCATCTTCGGTAATTAAACTTTGTAGGAAATGTTTAATTTCAGTCAGCTCGGCAATTTTTTCTTCGACTGAAACCAAATGTTTTGCCAACATACTATCCACTTCACAATGTTGAGATTGTTGCGTTTTCATCTCATTAAAAAATTTAATTTCGGCCAAGCTAAAATCTAACGCTCGGCAGGTTTTAATAAATTTTAATTGCTTCAAACTGGCTTCATCATAATCTCGATAACCATTAGCTAGCCGCTTGGGCTCCGGCATTAAACCCATTTTTTCATAATAACGAATGGTTTCCAAATGAATACCGCTTTGTTTGCTCAATTCGTGAATCTTCATCTTGTTAAAATTAAGCCTTGACCTTGTAGTTGCTACGGACTTTATACTTTATCCTAAGTTAATCAAAGACACAATAAGGAGCCGTATGTCCGAACATCATTCCCATGAACATCATGATCATTCATCTCATGAGCATATTCCACAGGATAAAAAAATCTTAGCGCTCAGTTTTGCCATCATTACTGGCTTTATGATTGTCGAATTTATTGGTGGCTATTGGTTTAACAGCTTGGCACTCATGGCTGATGCGGGACACATGGCAAATGATAGTTTATCGTTATTTTTAGCCTTGCTAGCGTTGTTTCTATCTGCTCAAAAACAAAGATACATTGCCCTACTTAATAGCGGCTCATTGATTGTTGTGGCATTGATGATTTTAGTTGAAGCCATTCAACGCTGGCAAAATCCCATCGAGATGATGGCATTACCAATGCTTGGCGTGGCATCTCTAGGATTATTGGTGAATCTTTTCGTTGCAAAGATAATGTTGAACAGCGATCATGATAATCTCAATATTAAAGCAGCGTATCTACATGTACTCACCGATTTATTTGGTTCCATTATTGCTATACTTTCGGGTCTCAGTACCTATTTTCTGGGATGGTTATGGGTTGACCCATTGGCAAGTATGATATTAAGCATGCTAGTATTAAAAAGCGGAATTGGAGCATTTCGCTTGGCATTAAAAAACACTTAAAAAATTAACCGCACTTTGGTTTGATATTTCCAAAGTGCGGTCAATTTTCAGCGATTATTTCAACTCACCGCGCTCTACAATGATCCCCACATTACTTGCTTGAGCAACCGCTTTGGGTTTGCTTAATTTGAGACGTAACCATGAAATCCCAAAACGTTGTTGTAATTGCTCTGCTACTTCATAAGCCACACGCTCAATCAATAAAAATGGCTTAGCTTGAACATAATCTAAAATAAATTGGCTCACTTCGGCATAATTAAGGCAGTATTGCACATCATCCGTTTCTGCGGCTTTTTGACAATCCCATGCCATTTCCAAATCAAAAACGAGCTTTTGTTTGATTTGTTGCTCCCAGTCATACACACCGATTTGTGCGAAGACCACTAATTCTTCAATAAAAATACGCTCCATCTCTCATTCCTGTAAAAATATAGTGGGCTTATGCTATCAAGTTTGGTTAAAATAACGAACAAGTTTTTCAAATACAATCAAGATTGTGGAGCACGAAATGAGCCTATTTGCCCTTTTTTATATGATTTTTGCTTATTTACTGGGTTCGATTTCCAGTGCAATTTTGATTTGTAAGATAGCAGGCTTGCCTGACCCGCGAAAAAATGGCTCTCATAACCCTGGTGCGACCAATGTATTGCGTATTGGCGGACGTTGGGCGGCGCTTGCAGTATTAATTTGCGATATTTTAAAAGGGATGTTACCTGTTTGGGCGGGTTATTATTTAGGGCTCACACAATTTGAATTAGGCATGGTTGCATTAGGCGCATGTTTAGGCCATATTTTCCCTATTTTCTTTCAGTTTAAAGGCGGAAAAGGTGTCGCGACCGCATTCGGTGCGATTGCGCCCATCTCTTGGGGTGTTGCCTGTTCAACACTAGGTACGTGGTTGCTAGTATTCCTAATTAGCCGTTATTCCTCATTAAGTGCGGTCATTACGGCGCTTCTCGTACCATTTTATGTTTGGTGGCTTAAACCGGAATTTACCTTCCCTGTTGCCTTAGTTTGCTGCTTGCTGATTTATCGCCACCACGACAATATTCAGCGCTTATGGCGAGGCCAAGAAGATAAAATGTGGGGAAAATCCAAAAAGAAATAAATAAAAAACCTGTCGATAATCGACAGGTTTTCTTTTTATCAAAACAGCTTAGAAATCAACCGCACTTTTAAGTTTTTTCAATGCGTTGGCTTCAAGCTGACGAATACGTTCTGCAGACACATTATATTTTGCTGCAAGATCGTGAAGGGTTGCTTTCTCATCATCTAACCAACGTGCTTTGATAATCTCTTGGCTACGTTCATCAAGGTTAGCTAATGCTGTACCTAATTTTTCTGTGGCTTGCTCTTCAAAGTTTTCACTTTCAAGTTCTGCCGCAAAGTTTGAGCTTTTATCTTCTAAATATAAAGAAGGTACATAAGCTTCGTCATCATCGTCTGTTGGCAAATCAAAACCGACATCAGCCCCTGTCATACGGGATTCCATTTCGATGACATCTTCTTTTGACACACCAAGCTCATTTGCCACCATATCCACTTCGTTTTCATTGAACCAACCTAAACGTTGTTTGGTTTTACGTAGGTTAAAGAACAATTTACGTTGTGCTTTCGTGGTCGCGACTTTCACAATACGCCAGTTACGAAGGACATATTCATGGATTTCAGCTTTGATCCAATGCACCGCAAAAGATACAAGGCGAACGCCCACTTCTGGATTAAAACGTTTTACCGCTTTCATTAATCCGATATTACCTTCTTGAATTAAATCTGCTTGTGGCAATCCATAACCAGAATAACCACGCGCAACATGAATAACAAAACGTAAGTGTGATAAAACTAATTTTTTCGCTGCTTCAATATCACCGTCATAATACAA
The DNA here is from genome assembly GCA_018366115.1 of Parahaemophilus parainfluenzae. Classification (GTDB taxonomy): domain Bacteria; phylum Pseudomonadota; class Gammaproteobacteria; order Enterobacterales; family Pasteurellaceae; genus Haemophilus_D; species Haemophilus_D parainfluenzae_AB. Next base: position 369,576 of record JAGZIS010000001.1, read on the forward strand.
ACGTTCTGCTAAGCTTTTTTCTTCCTCTGCAGTTAGCATCGGATATTCGTTTGCTGCTCGAATATAACCTTCGATGCTACCTTGAGGTACTAACATCATTTGAGTTTCTTTATTCATTCTTCTCCTCACAGCATGCGGAGCTAGGCCCCGACTCATTACTTATTTGTTATTTATTTGACAGTTTTTAACGATTAAAAGTTCAAATTAATCACTAAAAATTTTTCATTTTAGTTTAATGGCACAAGCGAATAAACTACATCTTCTGCCACAACCTTAAACAATAGATCAATATTCGGGTGTTTTCCAGGATTTTGTTTCGCATCTTCAACGTGTTCAGCAAACCATTCAATGCCTTGTTGTGCAGAAGTGCGGTCTAATTTCCCGTTAAATTTTTCTGCTAAGGCATTATAAAGACGGAGCGAGCCAAGTTTACCTGGTGCTGCCGGAATATGATGGATCACCGTTTCACCGTTTAATATGTCTAAACCTGTTAAATGCTCAATGCTTGGTAAGGTCTCTAAAATATCTTTAAAGTTCATGATTGCCTTCCTCTATACATTAACTAATGGCTTGCTCTGAATTCACTTCGCCATTTGCGCCCATAAAACGCACTTCAGGCTGTAAATACACACCAAATTTATCTGCCACGGTTTGACGGATATGATGTGCAAGCTTCACAACATCCTGTCCAGTGGCATTGCCTTTATTAATCAGCACTAAAGCCTGCTGTTGATGAACAGCTGCGCCACCGATTTGAAAACCTTTTAAATGGCATTGATCGATTAACCAGCCCGCAGCAAGTTTCACTGAACCGTTTGCTTGTGGAAAGTTCGGTAGATTTTCGACCTGTTTTTGGATTTTTGCAAATTGCTCGGCACTCACCACAGGATTTTTGAAGAAACTGCCCGCATTGCCAAATTCTTTTGGATCAGGCAATTTGCTGCGGCGAATATGACACACTTCATCAAACACTTGCTTTGCTGTTACCGTTTGAGGATCAAAATTCACTAATGAGCCATATTTTAAAATTGGTTGCCAATTTTTTGCTAATTTCAATCCCACTGCCGTAATCACATAACCTTGCGCATAGCGATGTTTAAAAATACTTTCACGATAACCGAATTCACATTCGTTCGCCTGTAAGCGGAATTCTTCGCCTGTGTTGAGATTTAGCACATCTACATAATCGCACACATCTTTAAACTCTACGCCATACGCACCAATATTTTGAATCGGTGCTGAACCGGCACAGCCTGGAATGAGTGCAAGGTTTTCTAAACCATTAATGCCTTGTGAAAGCGACCACTCCACCAACTGGTGCCAATTTTCACCACCATTAACATGCAAATAATGGTAATCGCTATCTTCTGTATGCTGAATACCCGATAAACGATTAATAATCACCATCCCTTGAAAATCTTCTAAAAACAGCATATTGCTGCCTTGACCTAAAAATAAGACAGGGAGATTTTCAGCTTGCGCTTTTTGCCAAGCTTGTTGGATTTGTTCAATCGATGTAGCTTCAATGATTTCACGTGCATTTGCCGGAATATTGAAGGTGTGAAACGGTTGTAAACTTTGCATTAACTTTCCTTAAAAAAACGTGTGAGGAAGCGTGATTTTAACCATCGTACCACCTTGCTCCCTTTTTGAAATTGTAAGCTGAGCATTTAATTGGCGACTGCGTTCAGTCATGATATTTAAACCATAATGCCCTTCTGGCTCGTCTAACGTTGGAATCCCAACGCCATTATCTTGCACAAGAATCTCGTATTCCCCTTCTGCATTGATATGCGCTTTCACCTCAATCAACGTACCTTTTGAGTGTTTGATCGCATTCAATGTTGCTTCACGCACAATTTGCAGAACGTGCACTAATTCTTGTGGATTTAAACTTTGGGATGGCAAACTGCAGTCCACAGTCATTTGCATCTTCGTTTGCGAACGCAAGCTTTCGATAACTTGCTCCAAAGCAACCTGTAGGTTGGCTTCTTGTACCGTTAAACGGAAGGTCGCTAATAATTCTCGTAATTGAGAATAACCATCTGATAAGGCTTGCTCAAATTCTCTAATGATCGCAATGCTTTTCTCTTTTGATTCCTCGTCTTCTTTCTTCAAATTATGCTTTAATAGAGTTAATTGAATTTGTAAGAAAGACAGCACTTGCGCCAATGAGTCATGTAATTCTCTCGCAATAATTGACCGCTCTTCCATCAGCAAAAGTTGCTCTTGTTGGCGTTGCGTTTTATGTGAATACAACGCTTTTGCCACCATTTGCCCTAAATTTTTCATCATGCGTGGATCAGGACAAGGCAAACCGGCTTGCCACGAGAGCACCGCCAAGTTTTCATTTTCAATAGAAAGTTCTTCAACTTGAAGTGATTGTTTAGGATCTTTTTGACCAAAAGAAATTTCCCAATGTTCTGAGCCGAAAATTTCTAACTCGATGTAGCGTAAATGTTCGCTAACACGAATATGATTGAGCACTTGGCTGAGAATTTTATCATTAATCTTCGTGGGCGTAAGTAACTGTGAACTTTGATACAATGTGGTTAAAGAGCGGTTCGTTTGACGCAACTTTTGTGTTTTCTCATTAACGGCATCTTCTAAACGTGAGTAAAGTCGCCCTAACTCCGAGGACATTTGCGTAAACACTTTCGCTAAAACCCCCAGTTCATTATTGCTCGCGGTATCTAGCGGAATATGATTAAACTGCCCCATTTGTACTTGCATACTGGCTTTGGTCATCAGCTCTAGCGGTTTCACGACTTCACGCTTCATATACCAAATGACATAAGACACCATGGCTAAAATAAGCAACATAGAAATACACAGCACCGAAACCGCAATGATCCATTTCTTTTCAGCAAAACGTTGTAATTCCAACACGAAATCATCCACATCTTGCACATAACTTTTTAGTTCAGCATGATATTTCTCGATTTGATGGCTACTCGCTAAATCAGACATCATCATCCAGCGTTGAAGGATTTTTTGATAAGACGCTTTTATCCCTGAAGGCGCAAAAAGCTGATTCTGCACAGTAAGCAAGACGTGAGCGTTGAGACTATCTTGGTAACGCACTAAATTCTGTTCAACCGTATCCGGTGAACGTTCCATTTCCGTTAATAGTCGATAACTCTGCATACGCAAAGAACCGGAAATATTAATCGCTTCCGCATCCGATTTATTACTAGCCATCACAAGCAAGCTCAATGAGCTAATAATGCCCATGAAGATAATGACCACAAATAAATATTTAGCAATACGGGTAGAAACTGAACGTTTAGCGTACACGATAATTCTTCAACATAGGGAAAAGTGTCTATAGTTTAGCACAAAGCGCGGTTGAAATTGGCTGATTTTTCACAAATAAAAAACATCGGCTTTGACATCGATGTTTTCAAAAACTTGAATTTTTTTAACCGCACTTAGCTCAATTCTTTGCCTTTTAATTCTGGCACTAAGAAGACTGTCGCCACCATGTCGATCACATAAATCACTGCTAAGAAAGCAATCGCAATGCTGAATGAATACGCAGAGACAATCGCCCCGACAACAACAGGTCCAAAACCACCAACAGCACGGCCTAAGTTAAACAACACATTTTGTGCCGTTGCACGTGCTTCTGTTGGATAAGCTTCTGCCATTAATGCGCCATAACCGCCCATCATACCGTTGACAAACATCCCTAAGAATGCACCAGCCACCAACATAGCGGTTGGGTCAGTTAATTGAGAGTAAGTGATGATGCTGATCACTGCACCAAGTTGGAATAATAAGAAACTTGGTTTACGTCCGATTCTATCGGCTAGACGACCAAAAATCCAAATCCCTGCCATCATGCCGCATACGGTAACAGCCGTCCATAAACCTGATCTCGTTAAACTAAAGCCAAGTTGTTTAGATAAGAAGTTTGGCATCCAAATCATAATGCCGTAGTAACCGAAGTTTTGTACGGAAGTTAGCACTACCACACCAAGGCTCACTTTTGTGGTTGCTTTGTCTTTAATTAAGAGTTTGAAAGATTCCAGTTTGGATGTTTTTTGGGTAGAAAGTGCGGTCTGTTTTCGTGAGAAAATTTCAGGTTCGTGTAAGCGGGTACGTAAATACCAAGCCACAAACGCTGGAAAGATACCGACAACGAACATGCCGCGCCAGCCGATATGTGGAAGCAATACCGGTGTGAGTAATGCAGCGGCTAACACACCGAATTGCCAACCTAATGCCACATAAGAAGCCGCTTTTGCGCGGTGTTTGGCTGGCCAAGCTTCAATGGCTAATGCCATACCGATACCAAATTCACCGCCTAAACCGATGCCTGCAATGGTACGATAAATTAATAAATCCCAGTAGCCTTGTGCGATTGCACATAAACCAGTGAATACGGCGAAGAGTACGATGGTCCAAGTCAGCACACGGACACGCCCGTAACGATCACTTAATGCGCCAAATACGATACCGCCCACCACAGCGCCAACAAGCGTCCAAGTGACTAATGAGCCAGACTGTGCGGGGGTTAAATTAAGATCTGCCGAAATGGCACTAAGCATAAATCCAAGAATAAGAAGATCGAATCCATCCATCGCATAGCCGACAGCTGATCCAACCAAGGCTTTCCAGCCATATTGATTGACGTTTGTCATGATTGAGGTCCCTTTTGCTACTCACGGGTAGCGTTTAAAGTGAAATGATGAGGAAAGAAATTTTCCGACGCGTAGTTTAGAGAAATTGACGGAATTTTGCAAGAATGAGAAAAACAAAGTGCGGTTGATTTTATTCAAGTTTTTATTTTTTCAATAAAATTCGAATTAATAAGGCAATGGCTGCCGCATCGTCTACTAAACCTAACGGACCAAGCACCGCTTCAGGCAAAATATCAATGGGGCTGAACAAATAAATCAGAATGATGGCGATTTTAATTAACTTCGTTTTATTCATAGTCATTGGACGAAAAGAAAAAGATCAGGTAAATTCTACAACTTATCCGAATGGTGAATCATCACAAAACGTTCCCAAAGCTGCTCTTCGCTTTCTTGATGCTCAGGATCTGGCTTGATGCAGTTTGTAATCGGGCAAACTTTTTGGCAGGTTGGCGTGTCATAATGACCGACACATTCCGTACAAAGTACAGGATCGATCACATAGATCTCCTCGCCGATTGAAATTGCTTCATTCGGGCATTCGGGGAGACACATATCGCAGTTTGTGCATTTGTTTGTGATCAGTAACGCCATACCATTCCTTTATATGAGAAAGCGGCGAATTATAGCCGACAAAAGCAAAATTGACAAAATTTAAACAGGATTTTTATGAAAAAACAGGTTTCCACTCTTTCCCTTATTGCCCTTGCTGCATTTAGTATTTGGCAATATTTTACTGAACACAAAAAAGATACAAAACCAGCCCCAACAACCACACAACAACAAAGCCAAAGTGCGGTCAAAAATACCCAAGATTTTGGTAATTATGATGTCATCATGCGTGATGATGCCATTGGACAAAATAAAAATGCCCCAGTTGATTACTATATGTTAGCCTTATCTTGGTCGCCGGCATTCTGTGAAAAACAACGAGCGCAATATGGCAATAATTTACCCGATTCAGCGCAATATCAATGTAGTACAAAAAATCAATTTGGCTGGGTAGTGCATGGCTTATGGCCACAAAATGCGAATGCACGTTCTGTTACGGATCACCCACGTTTTTGTAAGGGTGATTTAGCGCCTCTTCCAATTGAAACGCTCAAGCCTTACCTTTCAATCTTGCCAGGCGCAAAATTATTGCAAGGCGAATGGGAAAAACACGGTAGCTGCGCTTTTGATTCAGCAGAAGCTTATTTCAAACAAGAGAAAGCATTATTTGAATCGCTTTCCTTGCCAAACGAACAATTAAGCCGTAAAGAATTATTTCAATGGATGAAGCAAAATAATCCGCAATTAAAAGGCGCTTATTTAGGTGCTAGCCATAACGAATTATTTATTTGCTACGATCGCCAATGGCAAGTAATCGATTGCCCTAAATAAGCATAATTCGCTTTTTTATTTGATCTACATCGTTACAACCTAGTAAGAACTAGGTATAATGTCCCCGTTTAATTTTAACTAACCCAAGAGGAAAGCTTATGTCAGTAATCAAAATGACCGACTTAGATTTAAAAGGTAAACGTGTATTTATTCGCGCGGACTTAAACGTACCGGTAAAAGATGGCAAAGTAACATCTGATGCGCGTATTCGTGCGACTATCCCGACGTTAAAACTGGCTTTAGAGAAAGGCGCAAAAGTGATGGTTACCTCTCACTTAGGTCGTCCAACTGAAGGTGAATTCAAACCTGAAGATTCTTTACAACCAGTTGTTGATTACTTAAAAGACGCAGGTTTCAATGTGCGTTTAGTGCAAGACTACTTAAACGGTGTGGATGTTAAAGAAGGCGAAATCGTTGTTTTAGAAAACGTACGTGTAAACAAAGGTGAGAAGAAAAACGATCCCGAATTAGGTAAAAAATATGCCGCACTTTGCGATGTCTTCGTGATGGATGCATTCGGTACCGCTCACCGTGCGCAAGCATCAACTTACGGTGTAGCAGAGTTTGCACCTGTTGCTTGTGCAGGTCCATTATTAGCGGCTGAGCTAGATGCATTAGGTAAAGCATTAAAAGAACCAGCTCGCCCAATGGTTGCGATCGTAGGCGGTTCTAAAGTTTCCACTAAATTAGAAGTATTAAACTCTCTTTCAAAAATTGCTGACCAAATTATCGTAGGTGGTGGTATTGCAAATACTTTCATCGCAGCAGCAGGCCACAATGTAGGTAAATCTTTATATGAAGCAGATTTAATCCCTGTAGCAAAAGAATTAGCAGCCAGCACTGACATTCCAGTACCAGTTGATGTACGTGTAGGTACTGAATTCTCTGAAACTGCACCAGCAACAGAAAAATCAGTGACCGAAGTGAAAGATGATGAATCTATCTTCGATATTGGTGACAAATCTGCAGAACAATTAGCAGAAATCATCAAAAATGCTAAAACCGTTTTATGGAATGGTCCAGTTGGCGTGTTTGAGTTCCCTAACTTCCGTAAAGGTACTGAAATCATTTCTCACGCAATTGCAAACAGCGATGCATTCTCTATCGCAGGTGGTGGTGATACTTTAGCAGCTATCGATTTATTCGGTATTGCAGATAAAATCTCTTACATCTCTACCGGTGGTGGCGCATTCTTAGAATTCGTTGAAGGTAAAGTATTACCAGCAGTAGAAATTCTTGAAAAACGTGCGAACGGTTAATTAAATGCTTTCTATCCCCTCTGCACAGAGGGGATAAATATTGATTCTTCAAACGGAGGATAAACCCTCCAAAACAAAAGGAAACACAACTATGGCTAAATTATTAGATATCGTAAAACCTGGCGTAGTAACAGGTGAAGATGTACAAAAAATCTTTGCTTATGCCAAAGCAAACAACTTCGCGATCCCTGCAGTAAACTGCGTGGGTTCAGACTCCGTAAATGCTGTATTGGAAACCGCTGCTCGTGTGAAAGCACCAGTAATTATCCAATTCTCAAACGGTGGTGCAGCTTTCTACGCGGGTAAAGGTATCAAACCAACAAGCGGTGCACGTCCAGACGTTTTAGGTGCGATCGCAGGTGCGAAACATGTTCATACTTTAGCCAAAGAATACGGTGTGCCAGTTATTCTTCATACTGACCACGCAGCGAAAAAATTACTTCCATGGATTGATGGCTTACTTGAAGCGGGTGAAAAACACTTTGCAGAAACAGGTCGTCCATTATTCTCTTCTCACATGCTTGACTTATCTGAAGAGCCTATGGAAGAAAACATGGCAATCTGCCGTGAATACCTTGCTCGTATGGATAAATTAGGCATGACCCTTGAAATCGAAATCGGTATCACCGGTGGTGAAGAAGATGGCGTGGATAACTCAGATGTAGATGAATCTCGTTTATATACCCAACCATCTGATGTGCTTTATGTTTACGATCAATTAAACCCTGTAAGCCCTAACTTTACCGTTGCAGCAGCATTCGGTAACGTACACGGTGTTTATAAACCAGGTAACGTAAAATTAAAACCATCTATTTTAGGTGCGTCACAAGAATTCGTGGCAAAAGAACGCAATCTTCCTGCTAAACCAATCAACTTCGTATTCCACGGTGGTTCAGGTTCTAGCCGCGAAGAAATCCGTGAAGCAATTAGCTATGGTGCAATCAAAATGAATATCGATACTGATACTCAATGGGCTGCATGGAATGGTATCTTAAACTTCTATAAAGCAAATGAAGCTTATCTTCAAGGTCAATTAGGTAACCCTGAAGGTCCTGATGCACCAAACAAAAAATACTACGACCCACGTGTTTGGTTACGTAAAATGGAAGAATCAATGTCTAAACGCTTAGAGCAATCTTTCGAAGACTTAAATTGTGTTGATGTTTTATAATTAGTAAATTATATTAAAATTATTGAGGCTAAATTCTAATAGAATTTAGCCTTTTGTTTTGAATTAGAGGTGAAAATAGTAACTTTAATTTTATGCACTTTTTCTTTTAATTTAGGAATTAATCTTCGAATTTATTAAATAGCAGTAATGGATTAACGCTTCTATATTGAATTCTACTAACTAATACACAATGTTATTTTTATCATGTCTTTATTTTTATTGTTTAACAGAAAATAAATTTAATGGAACCTATAAAGATAGCTTGATTATAGCAAGTATTTTATTGATTATTTTTAAATATAGTTTCTTAACACAAGGAGATGAGGCTATGGGTAGGTTTTAAGAAGTGCTTGCATCAAATTGAGAATTAAATACTTATGCTCATTATTTAATTGAAGAAAACTCTCTAAACCTTGTTTTTCAATAAGTGATTGTGCGTTTAAGGTGGTATTACTTGCCCCTGTTTTTAACCACTCTGCAGAAACATTTAACCAATCCGCAAGTACTTGGATTTTGTCAAAAGAAGGGATTGATTGGCCATTTAACCATTTATAGATTGCTTGGGGTGTGACAGACCCTGAAACATAACGTAAGTTAAATTCCCTCTCAATTTCTGATACTTTAAATGTACCGTAAGAAGCTGCTTCAAGAGCAACTCGCAACCGTTGGCTAAAAAGTGCTTTTTCATCAAATATTTTTTGCATTTGGCAATTATAACGATAACCCAAATAATAAATTCACTAAATGGTTTTTAAATTATCAACCGTTTGGTTGATGCAAATCTGGTTTGCTGGTAGAATGGAAATGAATTTTTTCTAGAAATCAATAAGGAAATCGTTATGTTAAAACAATTAAACAATATCGCCATTTTAGGATTGTCAGTCTTAGCTGTCGCTTGCGGTTCAGGCGGTGGTTCTGGTACTGCAAAAACACCAGATGGCGCAAAAGTGGATTTAAATAATAGTGACAAAGGGCTAGTTGCCTCTAAGACGACAGATGGTACATTAATTGGTTATAACCAAAATCATTCATTTTATGGCGTGTGGGTGAATGACGATAAAACTCGCCAAGAAATTCGTTATCAAGGTACAGTAACACCAACTTCAAGTATTCCAAAAGGCTCTGCAACTTATACGGGGCATGCAGTGCGTGCAAGAGATAGTATCATTGCTCAAAATATTAATGGCGTACAAGCAAATGGAAAAACCACTCTTAATATAAATTTTGATACTAAAAAAGTTGATGGAAAAATTGAGATGCCACTTGCTCGTGATATTACTCTGCATGAAACTAGTTTAAATGGTAATAGCTTTAGTGGTAAAGCCAGTGTATTCTTGAATGACAGTGGTAAATATACAGGTGCATTATATGGGCCAAATGCCGAAGAAGCTGCTGGTATTGTAACTTTTGATAATAATTCAGCATTAAATACTTCCTTTGGTGGCTATCGTTAATTTATTTTTATATGTTAATAGGCGGATTATTCCGCCTATTTTATTGGGTGTAATATGAAAAAAGCGTTATTTTGGCTATTCTGCTCATCTTTTTCATTTTCTGCGACTGCTCACACATTATCGTTACCAGATATAACATATCTTCAAAGTAATCCTAAAGTGATTGAAAAACTATTATCCGAAAATATGTATTCTTTATCTGGAAAAGAACTGGCTCTATTAATAGAACTGTATCAATATGCTCCTCATTTCAATAAACATTTAGCTCAATTTGCACAAGGGCGTATTGCCTTTTTAGAACAAAACTATTACGAAGCAATTCGATTATATCGACAAATATTAACAGAAAAACCTGAATTAAATCCGGTTAGAATTGAATTAGCGATTGCATTATTTCATCAAAGACAAGATAAAGCAGCAAGAGTACAATTTGAAAAAGCCAAAATGGAAAAGGATCTGCCTTATGGCTCTCTGTTAATTATTAATGATTACCTCCAAGTATTAGAAGAAAGACAAGGTTGGAATATTGATTTTTCGATGAATTATATCCGAGATAAAAATGTCAATAATGCATCAGACGCAAATCGAGTACCATTATCTGATCGTGCTGTACTGATGAAATCAGAAAAAATGCAGCCGCAATCAGCACATGGTTTAGGATATTCCTTCTCATTTTCTCGAGATTTTAATTTATTTGATTCTCACTATTTTTTATTCGGCAATCGAACTTGGGGGAAAGAGTATTGGGATAATCATGAGTATGATGATATTTTAAACCGCACTTTTTTGGGTTATGCCTATAAAAATGCATCACATATCATAAAAGTAAAACCTTTTTATGAACGCCGTTGGTATGGAAACCATCGTTATCGCTGGAATAATGGCATACAGGCTGAATATGATTTTCAGTTTAACCCACATTGGCAACTATCTTATTCTGCTGAATTTGAAAAACAACATTATTTTATTGAAAAAGAGCTTAATGGATATCTAACACAGCTTACACCAACCTTAATTTTTCAGCCAAATACACGACAATTTTTTTATATTGGAGGTGACTGGATAAATGAAAAAACTCAAGTAAGACAATATGGTTCTAAAAGCAAAGGCCTACGTTTAGGTTGGGGACAAGACTGGGGAAAAGGAATATCTTCACAAATAGCCGTGTCATTTATTAAGCGAAATTATAAAGATATTGCCAAATTAGGTAATTTAGATATTTTTTCCTTTAATAAAAACCGTAAAGATCGTATTTATTCTCTAAATTTATTAGTTTGGAAACGCGATTGGCATCTTTGGGGAATTACACCTAAACTGCAGTTTATTTGGAAAAAGCAAATAAGTAACATTCCTCAAATGTACTCTTATCAACAAAAGAATATTAATCTAATTTTTGAAAAGAGTTTTTAGTAAAACATCTTAATAAAAAATAAAGTAAAAAGTTTATACTAGATAATTGACTCGCTTTCATAAATAATTTCTATTGCTATCTAAGTACGACCTACAATCATTTATCTGGAGAGACAATGGAGGAATCTCCCTCTAAACGCTTAGAACAATCTTTCGAAGACTTAAATTGTGTTGATGTTTTATAATCCATAAAAATAGACTAAAATGAAACCGCACTTTGTTAGTGCGGTTTTTTATTTTACATAATCTAAACATCGGCCATTATCTATGCAAATAACAAAACAAAATTGGTTAGTTACCCTAATAAACTTTGCGGTAACGCTTTTCTTTCTTTCGATATTTATTGTCAAAGGTGGATATAATGCTGCGCCTGCTCTATTGATGTTAATCGGTTTAGGTTATGGCGTTTATGCTTTAATCAAGAAACCGCTTTTAAACTTATCAAAAGTTGATAAATATTTAATTTATAGCTACCTTTTTTATTTTGTTACCTTTGTGCTTTCTCTCAGTATTAATGGGGGGAAAATGCGCGATCTTGATACTGCAAGCCGCGTCATTTTCTTTGTTCCTGTTTTACTTTTATTATTAAAATACCCTATCAAAACTTGCGTTTTGAGTTACTCTATTCCGCTTGGTAGTATTATTTCCCTTTGCGTAGCACTTTATGATAAATTTATCTTGAATCTACGCCCCGAGCAAAATCCTCGAATTATGCATATTCAAGGGGGTGATATTTCTATGTCATTAGGTATATTTAGCCTAATAATTGCCCTCTATGCCCATCAGAAAAAAGACATAAAGTTAACCACTCTTAGTGTTATTAGTGGTTTATGTGGCATCGTAGGAAGTTTGCTTTCCACCGCTCGAGGTGGATGGGTTGCATTACCCGTCTTACTTATTGTTATCCTTTATATTTATCGCCATTCTCTTTCAAAACGTTTTTTCCTGACTTTCTTTGGAATTATTGTGGTCGCGGGCATTGGCATTAGTCAAATGCCAAGTAACCGTATCATGGAACGAATTAATGTTGCTCAAAAAGATATCCAACTTTATCTAGACAAAAATAATGGCAACACCTCTCTAGGTGCTCGTTTTGAAATGTGGAAAAGTGCGATTGCAATGGCGAAAGAAAAGCCGTTATTTGGTTGGGGTATTCAAGGCGCAACAGAAAAACGTAAGCAAGAAACGAAAGAAAAAATTGCTACGGGTAATATTGGACAATTTACTCATGCTCATAATCAATATTTAGACGACCTCTCCAAACGAGGAATTGTCGGATTACTTGCTTTGCTTGCTGTTTTATTTATTCCTCTACGTGCCTTTATGAAAAAGCTAAACACCACGAACGATGAGGTTAAGCTGATAGCCACTTTAGGTGTTGTCCATATTTTATCTGTGATGATTTATGGCTTAAGCCAAGGTTTCTTGGTACATAATTCAGGTACTATTTTTTACTTTTTCTTAACGATTGTGTTTTATGCTGCAATACGAACACACCAGAAGGCAGAATAATGAAAATTTTAGTCATTCGTAACGATAAACTGGGCGATTTTGTTCAGGCATTTCCCGCTTTTGCGATGTTGAAAGCCTCAAATCCCAAGCTAAAACTGACCGCACTTGTGCCAGCTTATACAGCCCCATTGGCTCAAATTTGTCCCTATTTAGATGATGTCATCATTGATAGTGTTAAGAACGACAAAGTGGATTTCAATCGCCTTGTTAAAGAAATCAAAGATCAGCAATTTGATGGCATGATTAGCTTCTTTTCCAATACCCATAATGGTAAATTAGCGTGGAAAAGTGGGATTCCTTATCGCCTTGCGCCCGCAACAAAATGGGTACAAATCCTTTATAACCATCGTTTAACACAACGCCGTTCACGTTCAGAAAAATCGGAAGCTGAGTACAATCAAGATCTGGCTCGGGCGTTCTTAAAGAAACGCAACATGCCGATTGTAGAACCTAAACCACCTTACCTTTCATTTCCTGAAAGTGCGGTTAAAAATCAACGTGTTTTTCTTCAAGAACAATTCGGTTTATCGGCAGATAAAAAATGGGTCTTTGTGCATAGTGGAACAGGTGGCTCAGCAACAAGTCTCTCATTGTCGCAATATGCTCAATTGATACAAAGTTTATTAAACGAATTTGACTGTCAGATTATCTTAACGGCAGGACCAGGTGAAAGTGAAAAAGCCCATGAGTTAGCAGCAAAAATCGATAGCCAAAATGTGATTGTTTACGATAAGAATAAAGGGTTAGTGGATTTTGCACACTCTCTGGCTTGTGCGGATTTATTCATTGCGGGTTCCACTGGACCATTGCATTTAAGCAGTGCATTTAATGTACCTACAATTGGATTCTATCCAAACAGTCGCTCATCTCAGCCTCGTCGTTGGAAGCCGATTAATGATGCAGATAAACATCTTGCTTTCTGCCCGCCAAAAGGAAAAGAGGAAATGAATTTAGGCTTAATTTCGATTGATGATGCCTTAATTGAGATTATTCCCTTCGTACGGAAGATGTGGCAAACGGGCAATTGAGTTTAGGCATAACTGTACAATCCAACCTATTGCGGCGGCAAAAACAACGGTACCTATGCCAACTGTGCCGCCGAGGAGATAACCTAGCACACAAACCGACACTTCAAGGCTTGTTCTCACAATGCCTACTTTTAAATGAAGGCGTTGACAAAACCCTACCATTAATCCATCCCGCGGGCCAGCGCCTTGATGACAGGTTAAATATAATGCTGTTCCAAGCCCATAAAGCAAAAGCCCAATTCCGCCGAATAAGATTCGACTCAAAAGTGCGGTTGGTTCAGGTATAATTTTCACGGTTAAACCCAGAAAAAAAGCAATCACGATAATATTCAAAATCGTGCCAAGCCCAAATCTTAACCTAAGGGGAATCCAAGCCAACATCACCAAACAGCTAATACCGAATGATGCCCAACCAATACTAACTCCAGCTTGTAATGCCACGCCTTGAGAAAGTACGGTCCAAGGTGAAGAACCCAAATTAGCGAGCACAATCAAGCCATCTCCAATGCCCAGTATTGCCAAAGCAAATAAGAGCATCGACATGGTTTTACCTTCGACTGACCATAGCGATTTGGCGGCCCAACTGGTGTGAGGAATCACCCGTGCTTTTTTCATATTATTCCTGTTTATGTTTAACGCCGACATCATAATGGTAAACACTATAAAACCCAAACATTTTAACGTCATATGATATAACCGAATTGACTGATAAATATCATAAATGTGATGCAGATCACATTGTCAAAATTGTCATCACTCATTCACTGACTTAAAATAAGCTACCCTTTTTAATCAGGACATTATTATGCTTGCATCTCTTCAAGATATTTTGGATACCGTAAAATCCAACACGCTCACCTATCAACAAAAACTCATGTGTTTAGGCAATATTGCCGAGCGATTATTTGATCCTCGTGAATTATTAGGTTACACGGATGAAGAATGGCAATTCCTTCAAAATCAAATGATCTGTGATTTAAATGAAGGCTATGCGATTTATCGTCCTCGCTATATTTTGCCGGATTACAATGTGTATATTAAAAAAGGCTGTGAATTCCTTGAATTGCCAGCACCAAAAAATCTTGATGAAGCATTAGATGGCTTATTGATTTTATATTCCCACGTGCCCTCCATTACCACATTCCCGGTTTACATTGGGCGCTTAGACATGCTACTTGACCCGTTTATTACCGATGAAGAACAAGACTACATCAAAATTAAACGTTTCTTAAATCATGTGGATAAAACCGTGCCAGATTCATTCTGTCATGCCAATATTGGACCTTATGACACTAAAGCAGGGCGTTTGATTTTAAAAGCGGTGATTGAATTGGAAGCGCCAACACCAAATATGACCATTCGTTATGATAAGAGTAAAACAAGTCGTGAATTTGCAGAATTGGCGGCAAAAGCGTGCTTATTGGTTTCCAAACCGTCTTTTGCCAATGATGCTTACTACATTTCTGACTTAGGCGAACAATATGGTATTGCAAGCTGCTATAACGCACTGCCTGAATGTGGCGGCGCTTATACCCTCACTCGCTTGCGTTTAGGTACCATCGCTCGCGCCTGTAAAACCGTGGATGAAATGGTCAATGAACTCTTACCTCGTGTAGCAAAATGTGCACTTTCCACCATGGATAAACGCCATAAATTTGTAGTGGAAGAAAGCAACTTCTTCAATACCTCATTCCTCGAAAAAGAAGGGTTTATCAAACGTACTAATTTTACGGGGATGTTTGCTATTGTTGGTCTCGCTGATGCAGCAAATCATTTATTGCAACAAGAAGGCTTAAATGAAACCTTTGGTAAAAGCCAACGCGGTGATGAAATTGCGACCTTAATTATGGATAAATTGAAAGAAGTCACAGATAACCATGAAGGCGTGTATGCTGAACGCACGGGCAACCGTTATTTATTACATGCACAAGTAGGTGCAAGCAATCATGAGGAAGATAAACGTAATGCGCCGGCACATCGCATTCGTGTGGGTGAAGAACCAACGTTATTGGCTCATTTAAAACAATCTGCGCCATTCCATAAATACTTCCCATCAGGTACGGGAGATTTGTTTGCCTTTGACCAAACCTATGTGGATCATTTAGATGCCGTCGTTGATATTATCGATGGTTCATTTGCGCAAGGTTACCGTTATATCACCACTTATCTTAAAAACACCGATTTGATTCGGGTAACGGGTTATTTGGTGAAGAAAAGCGAAGTGGAAAAATACCGTAAAAGTGAAGTAGCATTACGTGATACCACTTGGTATGGTTCAGGTACCGATGATTGTGCACAAGTCTTTGACCGCCAATTACGCGATGAACAAGATGTAAGTGCAAGCTAGAAAAAAAGTGCGGTCGAAAAATTCTTTGTTTTTTGACCGCACTTATTCTTTTTCTGCCTTTTCTAAAATTGCTTTGTGTTCTCTAATCAATGCCATAAACGACTGCCCAAAGCGTTCTAATTTGATCGCCCCGACTCCATTAATTTGTAGCATTTCAATATTACTTGTTGGCATATACTGTGCCATTTCCTGCAATGTTGCATCATTAAAGACAATATAAGGTGGAATATTTTCCTTATCCGCTAGCTGCTTCCGTAAGAAACGCAAACGCGCAAA
The DNA here is from genome assembly GCA_018366115.1 of Parahaemophilus parainfluenzae. Lineage (GTDB taxonomy): Bacteria > Pseudomonadota > Gammaproteobacteria > Enterobacterales > Pasteurellaceae > Haemophilus_D > Haemophilus_D parainfluenzae_AB. The sequence goes on from JAGZIS010000001.1 coordinate 386,059, forward strand.
CAAATCTTTATCATAATTTGCCACTGTATTTTTATGAGACGTATGCACAATTTTATTAATGGATGAAATACGTGGCATCGCTAATTCAAGCGGCACTTCGCCTTTTAAAACAGGGCGTGCACTTTCTGTGAGCTGAAGCGTTGCACTATTAAACTCACCGATTACTTGTTGAATAAAACCAAGGTGGATAAGTTGGCGAATGACCGATTGCCAATGTTCTTTGCTTTTATCTTTACCAATGCCATAAACACTTAACTTATCATGTTGGCGTTCTACAATTTTTTGATTATGCATCCCTCGCAATACCGCAATCACATATTGCACGCCGAAACACTGCCCCACACGATAAATCGTCGACATCACTTTTTGCGCATCAATTAAGCCATCATATTTCTTTGGCGGGTCTAGACAAATATCGCAGTTTTGGCAAGGCGTTTGACGATATTCACCAAAATAATTGAGTAATACCAAACGGCGACAAGTTTGACTTTCGGCAAATTCACCAATGGCTTCCAATTTATGTTGCTCAATTTGACGTTGTGGCGTCTCTGGTTTTTCAAGCAGAATCTTCTGTAACCAAGCATAATCAGCCGGTTCGTAGAAAAGTACTGCTTCTGCAGGTAAATCATCTCGCCCCGCGCGACCAGTTTCTTGATAATATGATTCAATGCTTCTCGGCAAATCAAAATGGGCAACAAAACGCACATTGGATTTATTAATGCCCATTCCAAACGCAATCGTCGCAACCACAACTTGAACATTATCTCGTTGAAAATCTTGCTGGACGCGTTCACGCAGTGCAGTTTCCATTCCCGCATGATATGCCGCAGCTGAAACACCTTTATTTCGCAAAGTTTCAGCTATACGTTCTACTTTCGAACGACTATTACAATACACAATGCCACTTTTGCCTTTCTGAGCTAAGACAAAACGCGTAAGCTGCTCCATTGGCTTAAATTTTTCTTCTAACGTATAACGAATATTTGGGCGGTCAAAACTGCCAATGTATTTGTGAGGATGGTCTAATTTAAGATGAGTGAGAATATCCTGTCTTGTCGCGTAATCCGCTGTAGCCGTTAATGCCATAATCGGCGCATTTGGAAACGCCGCTTTTAACCCGCCAAGTTGGGTATATTCAGGGCGGAAATCATGTCCCCATTGTGAAATACAATGGGCTTCATCAATGGCGATAAAGGAAATTTGAGCATAAGAAATCAGCTGAAAAAAGCTGTTTGTCATCACTTTTTCAGGCGAAACATATAATAATTTTAATTGTCCTGAAATCAGCTTATTTTCAACTTGCTGTTGTTGTTCTGGCGTCTGACTAGAGTTTAGAAAATCGGCTTCAATACCGTTTGCTCGGAGTTGATCCACCTGATCTTTCATTAAAGAAATCAAAGGCGAAATCACTAATGTGAGACCAGTAAAACAAAGTGCTGGAATTTGATAACACAAGGATTTGCCATTTCCTGTGGCCATCACCACTAAGGCATCTTGACCGCTTAATGCAGCATGAATCACTTCTTCCTGCCCTTTGCGGAAAGATTGGTAACCAAAAACAGACCGCAACGTATTAAGTGCGGTCGTTTTTAAGTCTGTTTTTTGCGGGGCATGTTCCGCGAGTTCGGCCATTAGAATGTTACCGTTTCTCCGTGAGCAGCAACTGCCTCAGTTAAAGAATCCCAAAAGCGTTTACCATCATTTGCCACCCAATCATTGTTTTTATAGGCAAAATGAAATCCACCCAGGCGACTCGCAAGCCAAAGCTCAAGAAGCGGTTCTTGCTTATTAATGACGATTTGTGAGCGATCATCAAATGTGATTGTAAATACCGACCCTTGCGTTTCGCAATCCACATCACAATCTTGATTCTCTAACGTTTCTTCAATTTTTTGCCAAACCTGTTCAATATTTTGGTGAAATTCTGCAACATTCATAAAATTTTCCGATTAAATCTGATAGAATGCCGTGAATTATAAAGCCTTTCGCCTCGTTGGCAAAGGCAGATTTTACTTATTAGAGAGATTGAAAAATGAAAAAATTACTTTCTATTTTATTACTCAGTGCATTCTGTACTTTAGCGACAGGTTGCGGTGTAAAAGGGCCATTATATTTCCCTGAAAAAGAACAACCTCAAAATACACAAAAAACACAATAAAAACTGACCGCACTCAAAGGATTCGTCATGGATTTTTTCCAATATAAAAACGAGCAACTTTATGTTGAAGATTTGCCCGTCAAACAACTCGCTGAAGAATTCGGCACACCACTTTATATTTATTCTCGTGCCACACTTGAACGCCATTGGCATGCCTTTGATTCCGCTTTAGGAAAGCATCCACACTTAATTTGTTATGCCGTTAAAGCCAATTCTAATATTGGAATATTGAATGTCATGGCAAAATTAGGCTCTGGTTTTGATATCGTTTCGCAAGGCGAATTAGAACGCGTATTAGCAGCAGACGGAGAAGCATCAAAAGTTGTCTTTTCTGGCGTGGCAAAATCTCGCGCAGAAATTATGCGAGCATTAGAAGTAGGTATTCGTTGTTTTAATGTGGAATCTGTTGCGGAATTACATCACATCAACCAAATTGCGGGTGAAATGGGAAAAATTGCGCCTATTTCTTTACGTGTAAACCCCGATGTCGATGCGCATACTCATCCTTACATTTCTACGGGGTTAAAGGAAAATAAATTTGGTGTGAGTGTAGATGAAGCACGTGAGGTATATAAATTAGCAGCAACCTTACCTCATGTGAAAATTACGGGTATGGATTGCCATATTGGCTCTCAGCTGACTGAATTACAACCCTTCTTAGATGCAACGGATCGCCTCATTCGTTTAATGGAACAATTAAAAGAAGATGGCATCACGTTAAAACACTTAGATCTCGGTGGCGGTTTAGGCGTAACTTATACTGATGAAACACCACCTCATCCAAGTGATTATGCTGCTGCGTTACTGAATAAATTAAAAAATTATAAAGATCTCGAAATTATTTTAGAACCAGGTCGAGCGATCGCGGCGAATGCAGGGATTTTAGTGGCGAAAGTTCAATACTTAAAAAGTAATGAAAGCCGTAACTTCGCGATTACCGATACTGGCATGAACGATATGATTCGCCCTGCACTCTATGAGGCTTATATGAATATAATTGAAATTGACCGCACTTTAGAGCGTGAAAAAGCCATTTATGATGTTGTTGGCCCAGTATGTGAAACCTCTGATTTCTTAGGTAAACAGCGCGAGCTCGCCATTGCTGAAGGGGATTATATTGCTCAACGCTCTGCCGGCGCCTATGGTGCAAGTATGTCTTCAAACTATAATTCTCGTCCACGTACAGCAGAAGTGTTAGTAGATGGGGACAAGGCTCATTTAATTCGCCGCAGAGAAAATCTTAGTGAGTTATGGGCACTAGAAAGCATCGCGAAATAAATAGATTGAAAGAAAAACGGTCAAGATATAGGTCTTGACCGTTTTTGTATGACTAAATAATTCGAGAGAATTGTTGTCGTTTTGCCGCAGCTCTTGAATAGGTATCAAAGCATAAACAAATATTACGGATTAATAAGCGACCTTTAGGCGAAACTTGTAAGCCTGTTTCCGTTTCAGAAATTAATCCATCTTCAAGTAATGGTTGTAATAACTGTAAATCTTCAGCAAAGTGCTTTTTGAAATCAATATTATATTGTTTTTCAATTGGTGCAAAATCAAGCTTAAAGTTACAAATCAACTGCTTAATCACATCACGGCGTAAGCAATCCTCTTCTGTCATCGCTAAACCTTTATGTAATGCGATTCCTGAATTTTCCACATCATGGTAATAATGTTTTAATTCTTTTTGGTTTTGAGCATATGTATCCCCCAATAAACTAATGGCTGATACACCTAAACCAAGCAAATCACATTCTTCTTGCGTGGTATAGCCTTGGAAATTTCGATGTAGAACACCTTTCTCTTGAGCAATCGCTAATTCATCATCGGGTTTAGCAAAATGATCCATACCGATAAACTTATAGCCTGCATTACCTAAGGTTTCGATCGTTTTCTGTAAGATCTCTAATTTAGTTTCCGGTGGCGGTAATTGATCTTCTTTAATTTTTGCTTGTCCCGCAAATCGACTTGGTAAATGAGCATAGTTAAAGATACTTAAACGATCTGGATTTAATTCAATCACTTTATGTAATGTAAACATAAAGCTTTCCACATTTTGAAGTGGCAATCCATAAATTAAATCAAGGTTAGTCGATTGGAAACCTAACTCACGAGCACGAACAAGTAATGCATTCACAAACTCTTCATCTTGTTCACGGTTTACCGCTTTTTGAACCGCTTTATTGAAATCTTGTACACCCATGCTAATTCGGTTAAAACCAATATTGCGTAAATGATCAAGCATGTCGAGCTCAATTTCGCGTGGGTCCATCTCAATACTGACTTCTGCATTATCCGCAATCGTAAAATGATCTTTAAGCATCTTCATTAAACGAGCAGATTGTTCTTCTGTCAAATAAGTCGGTGTACCGCCACCCCAATGCACTTGAGTCGCAACACGATTTTTGAATAATTCTGAACGCGCTTTGATTTCTTTTTCAAGGTAATCAAGATAAATATCCGCCTTATGTTGATGACGAGTAATTACCTTATTACAGCCACAGAAATAGCAAAGTTTGTGACAAAACGGAATGTGTACGTAAAGGGAAAGTGGTCTTTCCGGATAACGATTAGCCGCTGCAATAAAATCTTCGTTTGTGTAACTTTCATTAAATTCTAATGCAGTCGGATAAGATGTATAACGAGGTCCTGATTGGTTATATTTTTGAATTAACGCAAGATCCCAAATAATTTCAGACATTAAGCTTCCCCAAATTTCTCTACGTCATTTAAAAACTGACGTAACTCCAACATAATTTCTTCTTCAAATTTTGCTTCTGCACTTTCTCGCTCAAGATCGAGTTTCATTCTTTCTTTTTTTAACAATGCTTTCCGAGCTTCATGCGTAGGCATTTCTTTCACAATATTATAAAGTGCATACATCGCTTGATATGGCTGCAAAGATTGTCCAAAAGGGAGTAAAAGCATTGATAAACGAATTACCCCTTCTGAATGGTTACAATCTCCATTTTGCATCGCTTTAGCGATAATTACCATACTCTCTTTTAGGCGTTTTGTACGCGCTATTTTAGCCTGTTTAATGAGAGTGTTTTGATGGTATAACTTCCTAAGTAATTTGAAAGCATAAAATGATACGCCAGCAATAATTCCCAAAGCAATAATACTTAAAATAATCGACCACATGACAATTATCTGAATTGGTTGATATCAATTTTCTCGAAGGTTCGATAGAGGTCATCCTCTGTCTCTTCTTCATCTTGAATACCTAATTCTTCCATTAACTGAGCAATACGATCTAAGCATTCATTCACAAATTGTTGATCCGCTTTACTAATCGTTTTGCCTTCATCTAAGGCATCCAACAATTCATTTAGAATTTCATTATTTTCTAAACGTTCTAACTCCACTTCAGGCGCAAGTTTTTTCGGTTCTTTGACGGCTGGAATTGTCATCCCTTTCTCAGGCTTATTCACAAATTCAACAATCAGTGGAACCTTTTTACGGCTACCAATACGCGGATCTTTTTGTTCAATGATTTGGTTATTTTTATTTTGTTCAGCGTTACTATGACGAGAACCGGATGCTAAACCTTTATGTTTACGTTTTTTCTTATCTTCTCTTGCTTTAGCGTCTAATTCATAACGTGTTAATTTCTTACCTGATAGCTTCGGTGCTTCAGGTTTCTTATCCGATTTACGAATTGGCATAATATCGCTAATTTTACGACTTTTCTTTTTACGAGCCATTTTTGTTATTTATCCTATAAAAAATTTTGATGATTGTACCATTCCACCTATATTTTCTCATTAAAAGATTTAAACATCTTTAATAAAACTATTCTGATTTTGACCGCACTTTTACTTCATTTAAATCAAATCTAAAAACAAAAACCCCAAGCCATTCAGCTCGGGGTTCACATTCAGTACCTGGCGGTGTCCTACTCTCACATGGGGAAGCCCCACACTACCATCGGCGCATCGGCGTTTCACTTCTGAGTT